>NZ_JBBBDM010000001.1:0-834311 GCF_037120395.1 Sphingomonas kyungheensis | reverse complement strand
TTGCTTCACCTGCGCTCATGCGCGACAACACCCGTCGGTCTCTGGTCGCAGCTGGATGAAAGACAGGGGTCACGTCACGAGGCGCCGTGCCTGTCGGGCTGGACGACGGAAAAGTTCGGCGGGATGAACGCCGACTTCTACGGCCGGTTGTTCGAACTGCTGCTGCGGCTACGCGCCAATTACCTGTGGCCGGCGATGTGGAACAACGCCTTTGCCGTCGACGATCCGCGCAACGCGCCGCTCGCCGACGACTATGGCATCGTCATGGGCACCTCGCATCACGAACCGATGATGCGCGCGCACAAGGAATGGACCGACCACCGCGCCGACTATGGCAACGGTGAGTGGAATTACGCGACCAACCGCGACGGCGTCCGCCGCTTCTTCGACGAAGGCATCGTCCGCAACGGCGCCAGGGAATCGATCGTCACGATCGGCATGCGCGGCGACGGCGACGTCGCGCTGGAGAGCACCGGCAACCTCCAGTCCGACATCCATCTGCTCGAAACGGTGATCGCCGACCAGCGCGCCATCATCGCGCAGCGCACCGGCAAGCCCGCCGATCAGACACCGCAGGTGTGGGTGCTGTTCACCGAGGTCTACAAATATTACGACGCCGGGCTCAAGCTGCCCGACGACGTCACGCTGATGTTCGCCGACGACAATGTCGGCAATCTGCGCCGCCTGCCCCTTCCCGCCGAGCGCGGCCGGCGTGGCGGCTTCGGCATCTATTTCCACATGGACATGCACGGCGGTCCGTTCGCCTATCAATGGATCAACTCCAATCCGCTGCCCAAGATCTGGGAGCAGATGAACCTCGCCAACCGCTATGGCGCGAACGAGATCTGGATCGCCAATGTCGGCGACCTGAAGCCGCTCGAACTGCCGATCGACTTCTTCCTGGCGATGGCGTGGAAGCCGGCGACGGTCGACAAGGACAGGATCGCGCAATGGACGCGCGACTGGGCGGAACGGCAGTTCGGCCCCGATCATGCCGCCGAGATCGCCGACCTTGTCACCCGCTACGCCAAATATAACGCGCTGCGGAAACCCGAGCAGCTCCGCCCCGACACCTTCAGCCTCGACCAGTATCGCGAGGCCGAGCGCGTCGCCGACGCCTGGACCACGCTGCTCCGCCGCGCCGACCGGCTCGAGCCGTTGCTCCGCCCCGATCAGCGCGACGCTTATTACCAGCTGGTGCTCTATCCGGTGCGCGCCTGCGCCAATCTCACGCTGATGTACATCGCCGCGGCGCGCAACGCCCGCAACGCGCGGCAGGCGCGCGCCAGCACGCGCGCCGAGGCGGAGGAGGTGCGGCGGCGCTTCCTCTACGATCACCAGCTGCGCGACACCTACAATCACGTCCTGGCCGGCGGCAAATGGAACCACCTGATGGACCAGACGCACATCGGCTATTTCGACTGGTATCCGCCCGAGAACGACATCATGCCGCCGGTCGCCGATCTCGACCTCACCGGGGTCGCGGGGTTCGGCGTCGCGGTCGACGGTGACGATCGGTCGTGGCCCGGCTTCTACCTGCCGCCGGTGCTGCCGACGCTCGACAGCCTGACGCGGCGGCCGACCTATCTCGAAGTCTATCCGCGCGGGGCAGCGCCGATCGCGCCGGTCGTGCGCGCGGACCAGCCGTGGGTGACGCTGCGCGAGGGACCGGCGTTCGGCGTCTCGCCGCGCGAACGGCGCTATTGGATCGACATAGACTGGGCACACGCGCCGGTCGGCCGGTCTGAGGCGGCGGTGACGGTCAGCGACGCGGGCGTCACGATCACCGCCAAGCTGACCGCGATCCGCGCCACCGCGCAGCAGGAGCGCGACGCGCGCGGCGCTTACGGCGGGCTTGCCGGCGCCTTCGCGGTGCCGGTGACCGCCTTCGCGAGGCGGACGGTCGTCGACGGCGTGCGCTGGGAGGCGATCCCCGATTATGGCCGCGTGGCGGCGGCGATGTCGGTCTTCCCGGTCGATGCGGCTTCGGTCAGCGACCCGGCCCGCGCGCCGCGCCTGGAATATGACGTCTACCTCGCCGCGGCCGGGGCGTATCACGTCGATCTCGTCACCGGCGCGACGCTGGAGACGATCCCCGGTCGCACGCTCGGCGTAGCGGTGACGCTCGACGACGGGCCGTTCGCCGTCAAATCGGTGTTCGGCGGGCCGGAGGGCGTGGCGCAGGATTTCCTCGGAGACCAGCACCCGGTGACGACCGCGAACAACGCGCGGACGATGCGCTTCACCGTCACCGCGCACCGCGCGGGACGCCACCGGCTGGTCGTCGCGATGATCGACCCGACGATGGTGATCCAGACGATCGCGGTGTCGCAAGGGCCGACCAAGCCCAGCTATTTCGGACCACCCTCGCCCGATCATATCTAGCCGCCAGCGGCGGGAGCGATGCGACGCCTGGTCGGTGGCGTGCCGTAATCGACGGCAACGTGGTTGACGCTTTCTAATCCTCTATAATGAATCCGTGATCGACGAGGTGCGCCGCATCTCGCCGACCGTCGAACCGCAAATGGCGCCACCCACCGGTGCCATGACGATGCCTGCTCCGGCAGCGGAGGGGGCATTCCTGCATTGCACAAGGCTGACTTATGCGCGTCACCATCCGGGCGAAGCTCGTCTGCGTCTTTTCCGTCCTCATCCTGCTGTTGCTGGCGATCGTCGGCATCGGCATCTCGCGGTTCGAGATCATGGATCGGGCGATCAGCGACGTCATCGCCGGGCCGACGACACGCGCCATTCGCGCCTTGAGCTTTGACGAAGCCCTGCATGACGTGATGCTGGATGCGCGCGACATGACGCGATCCACCGACGATCTCGGCAGCCAGCACCGGTATGAGACGATGAAGCAACAGCGCGCCGTGGCGCAGCGCCTGCTCGATACCGCGCTCGCGCAGGCAACGCCGCTCAACCGGTCGCGATGGACCGGGATCGCCGATCGCTGGGCGCGTTATGTCGTCGTCAATGACGCGGTCGCCCATCTGGTGCTGGCGCATCGCAATGCCGAGGCGGCGGCACTGGCGGCCGACAAGGGCAGCCGACTCGGCGGCGAGATGATCGCGATCTCCAAGGAGCTGGTCCGGATCAACCAGAAGCGGCTCACCAATGCGAGCGGCAGGATGCATCGGCTGCGCAGCAGCTCGCGCCTGACGTTGCTCGTCGCGGCGGTGCTCGCGCTGCTCGCCGCGATCGGCGGCGCCTTGTGGGTGTCCTCCTATATCATCACCGGGTTGCGCCGGGTGCGCGGGCTGATCGACGCCGTGGCGGTCGGCGACCTCGACCGTCAGGTGCATCTGGGCGGCAACGACGAGATCCGCGATCTGGCCGACGGCGTCGCGAACATGACGACCGCGCTGCGCCAGTCCGCCGACCTCGCCGACCGGATCGCCAGCGGCGATCTCACCGTCGAGCATCGGCCGCTGTCGGAGCGGGACCGGCTCGGCAAGGCGCTGGTGACGATGATCGCGACGCTGCGGGAGGTGGTCGGCCGGACGCATCGCGCCGCGGATCAGGTCGCGGCGGGAAGCCAGACGCTGTCCGCCTCGTCCGATCAGCTCAGCCAGGGCGCGACCGAACAGGCCGCCGCCGCCGAACAGGCCTCCGCATCGATGGAGCAGATCGCCGCCAATATCCGCCAGAATGCCGACAATGCCGGCCAGACCGAAGACATCGCCCGCCATTCGGCGCGCAACGCCGAGACGACCGGCGCCGCGGTCCAGCGAGCGGTCGCGGCGACCCATGCGATCGCGCAGAAGATCCGCATCGTCCAGGAACTGGCGCGGCAGACCGATCTGCTCGCGCTCAACGCCGCGGTCGAGGCGGCGCGCGCCGGCGATCACGGCAGGGGCTTTGCGGTGGTCGCCGCCGAGGTCCGCAAGCTCGCCGAGCGCAGCCAGCAGGCGGCCGGCGAGATCGACGGCATGGCGACCGACACCGTCGCCGCCGCGTCGCAGGCGGAAGAGATGCTGACGCGCCTCGTCCCCGACATCCGCCGCACCGCCGAGCTGATCGCAACGATCAGCGCCGCCTGCCGCGAACAGGATGTCGGCGCGACGCAGGTCAGCCAGGCGATCCAGCAGCTCGACACGGTGACGCAGCAGAATGCCGCCGGCTCGGGGGATATCGCGGCAACCGCCGAAACGCTCGCCACGCAGGCGGAGCAGTTGCAGCAGGCCATCGGCTATTTCCGCCTGCCCTCCGACTCCGCCGTGCGCAGGAGCGACGTGCCGGCGATCGTCCGTCGCCCCCCAACGCCCCGGGCGCGCGCGTTGCAGGCGGTCCCGGCATGGTGATCGCATGCGACGGGGCCGGTGCGGGCGTTCGGGCCGTACCGCTCATCCTGATCCTCGGCCACGCATAGCGAAACCTCTGCGAAAGTCTTGGCGTTGCCCGACACCCGTCGTCATCCCCGAACGTGTGCCGGCTTCATCGTATCGCTCGATCGACAGCTTAGGCTCCCACCGAATTGTGGATGCCGTACCATCTCCGGCATAACGGAGGGAGTTTGCAGACGTCCCGCATCCTCGAGCAGTCCGTAGCCTGTTAGGACAGGGTCGACACCCCGCGTCCCGCACAAGACGCACTGTTTCGCCAGCAGCGGCCATTCGGTCCCATCGACGGGTTGTCTGACCGCGCGCAGGCCCGATACTGAGGCCTCCCCTCCCCAGAAGGACCCGTGTTGGAAGCCGTATCGATCGTCCTGTTCCTGTTGCTCGCCGTGGTGATGAGCGGCGCCTTGTCGCGGATGCTGCCGGTGGCGGTGCCGACGCCTTTGGTGCAGATCCTGCTCGGTGCGGTGATCGGCCTGTCGACCTCCTATCGGGTCGCGCTCGATCCCGAGCTGTTCCTGCTGCTGTTCCTGCCGCCGTTGCTGTTCCTCGACGGCTGGCGCATCCCCAAGGACGAATTGCTCAAGGACCTGTCGACCGTCGTCGAGCTGGCGCTCGGCCTGGTGCTGCTGACGGTGCTCGGCATGGGCGTGTTCATCCACTGGATGATCCCGGCGATGCCGCTCGCGGTCGCCTTCGCGCTCGCCGCGGTGGTGTCGCCGACCGATCCGATCGCGGTGTCGGCGATCGCCGCGCGCGTGCCGATCCCCAAGCGGATGATGCACATCCTGGAGGGTGAATCGCTGCTCAACGATGCCTCCGGCCTGGTCTGCCTGCGTTTCGCGATCGCCGCGGCGCTGACCGGCACCTTCTCGCTGACCGCGGCGGCGACGAGCTTCCTGTGGGTTGCGGGCGGCGGGCTGGCGATCGGCGTCGGCGTCACCCTGGTGGTGACGCGGATCAAGGCGTGGGTGTCGCGACGCTTCGGCGAGGAGCCGGGGTCGCAGATCCTCGTCAGCCTGCTGATCCCCTTCGGCTGCTATCTGCTCGCGGAGCATCTGGAAGCCTCGGGCATCCTCGCCGCGGTGGCGGCGGGCATCACCATGACCTTCGCGGAGATTTCGCGGCAGGCACTGGCGACGACGCGGATGCGCCGTCATTCGGTGTGGGACACGATCCAGTTTGCGCTCAACGGCATCATCTTCGTGCTGCTCGGCGAGCAATTGCCCGGCATCCTGGCCGGCGCGCGCGCGACCGTGCTGCTGACCGGGCATCACGATGCGGGCTGGCTCGGCCTCTACGTGCTGGCGATCGTCGCCGGGCTGGCGCTGCTGCGGTTCGGCTGGGTGTGGGTATCGCTGCGGCTGACGCTGCTGCGCCGGCAGCGGACGAGCGAGGCGACGCTGCACAGCCCGAGCTGGCGGCTGGTCGCGGCAATGTCGCTTGCCGGCGTACGCGGCGCGATCACGCTGGCGGGCGTGCTGACCATCCCGCTGACGCTGACCGACGGCAGCCCCTTTCCGGCCCGCGATCTCGCCATCTTCCTCGCCGCGGGGGTCATCATCGTCTCGCTGGTGCTGGCCAGCATCGCCCTGCCGATCCTGCTCAACGGCCTGACCATGCCGGCCGAACCCTCGCGCCAGGCGGAGGAGGATGCGGCGCGCGTCGCTGCGGCGGAGGCGGCGATCATGGCGATCGAACGCGCGCAGCACGCGCTCGCCGAACGCGACGGCCATGCCGATGTCTATGCCGCGGCGGGAACGCGGGTCATGGACGTGTATCGCGAGCGGATCGAGAGCCGCAGCAAGGGCGCGCGCGTCGCGGCGGCGGCGCGACGGCAGGACCAGCTCGAACGCGACTTCCGCCTCGCCGGGATCAAGGCGGAGCGCGCCACGGTGGTCGCCCAGGTGCGCGAACGCGCGATCGGCAGCGCGACCGCGCAGAAGCTGATGCGCGAGCTCGACCTGCTGGAGGCCCGATACCAGAATTGACGCGCGGCGGGTGCGGATCGTCGGCGACCTGACGTGTCGGGGCTCGCGCTAGCGGCTCGGAGTGTCCGCCCGCCCGATGCCGCCGCCATTCTGCTTGGCCTGATAGAGCGCGGCATCGGCGCGCGCGACGAGTTCGTCGAGGTCGCTCGCGCCGCCATCGGCGGTGACGAAGCCGAGGCTGACGCCGATCTCGATCTGATGCGCGTTGATCTGATAGGGCGCCATGATCCGGCGGACGAGCGTGCGGGCGAACTGGTCCGCCTCGCTGGCGGTCCGCACGTCGGACTGGAGGATGACGAATTCGTCGCCGCCGACGCGCGCCGCCGTGTCGTGCGGATGCAGCACCGACCGGACGCGGTCGCCGACCGCGGCGAGCAGCGCGTCGCCGGTCGGGTGGCCGTAATGATCGTTGACCGGCTTGAACGCATCGAGGTCGATGCAATGGATCGCGATGTCGCGGGCGGCGCGCGGGCGGCTGACGAACGCCTCGCGCAGCCCGAGCCGGTTGGGAAGAAGGGTCAGCGGGTCGACGCGCGCCAGCGCCGCCATCGCCTGACGGGTGATGATCTGCTGCCGGGTCGCCCGGTAGAGGTGGCGGATGCTCTGCATCGCGGCGAGCATGAAGCAAAGCAGCGCGACGGCGAGCAGCCGGTACGCGCTATTGTCATGCTGCGCCGCGGCGGCGGCGATCGGCAAGGCGCTGCCCACGAGGCAGGCGGCGGCGAGCCACGGCCGGATCGAGGTATGCGCGACCAGACCCGAGCAATAGCCGAACAGCAATCCCATCGCGAGCATCTGCAACAGCACCGTATCGAACGTGAAGGCGCGGGCGCCGAGCAGGCCGAGGGCGAGCGCGGTGCCGAGGCTGAGGACGGCGAAGGCCTGCGCCCAGCCGGAATGCGCCTCTGCCGCCTCTCCGGCCCAGACGTGGTGCGCCGCGATCAGCGCCAGCTTGGCGAGCAGGCAGGCGACGGCGACACTAAGCGCCGCCGTGGCGAGGCGATCGGAAAGCTCCCAGGCGATCCGTCCGCCGAGCGCGGCGAGGATCGCGCCCATCGCCGCATTGGGCAAGGCGGTGGCAAACAGAGCGTGACGCAGCTCGTTCCGCACCGATTCGGCAGCAGCACCGCGGGGGGAAGGCATGGTCATGATCGTGCCGTACCGTCATCCGCCAAAAAAATATATTAAACTTGATACGGGTCTTTTCCGCTCGGCAAGCAAACTCCGCGGGCGAAAGTATGTCAGTTACGGACATGAAAGATTGCCGGCGGTGCGATTAGCCGCGGTCGGCGCCGATTTGTTCGCTACTTCTATACCATCTTGGGCGCATGGTCGCTGCATGACCGGCCTAATCTTCCGCTTGCGACGGCTGCGCCATTCGGATCAGGCGATCGCCGCCGCGGTGCGCGAAACCCTGGTCGAATCGCTCTATGCCTCGCCACAGTCGCTGGTGATCGGTGCGCTAACCAGCAGCGCGATCGTCGGCATCGTCGCGGCGGTGAGCCGTGCGCCGGTGCTGATCGCCTGCGCCGTCGCGGTGACGATGCTCGCTGCGATCCGCATCGCCGATGCGGTGCGGCTGTATCGCCGCACCGCGACGCTGTCGCTGCCGAGCGGCGTGTGGGCGCGGCGGCAGGAGCTGATCTACCGCCTCGGCGCGCTCGGCTATTCGGCGCTGCTCGGCGGCTTTGCGATGCTGACCCTCGTCCAGAGCGACAATGGCGTGCTCCACCTGCTCGCGGTGACGATGTCGATCGGCTATGCCGCCGGCATCGCCGGGCGCAACGCCGGGCGGCCGTGGATCGCGCTCGCGCAATTATGCTTCGCGTCGTTGCCGATCGCGATCGGGCTGATCGCCTCGTTCGATCCGCTCAAGATCGCGCTGGCGGTGGTGATCCTGTTGTTCATCGTCGCGATGATGGACATCACGCTCCAGACCTATGGCGTCATCCTCAAGGCGACGGTGGCGTCGCGCGAGAAAGCGGCGCTCGCCGAACATCATGCCGCGATGGCACGGCGCGACGACCTGACCGGCGTCGCCAATCGCACCGCCTTTCGCGAACAGTTCGAGACTCGGTTGCAGCGGCTGGCCCAGGGCGACCGGCGCCTGGCGATCCTCTGGATGGACCTCGACCGGTTCAAGGAGATCAACGATTCGTTCGGCCATCTCGCCGGCAATGCGCTGCTCGCCGGGGTCGCGCGGCGGCTGGACACGGCCTTTGCGGAAGAAGGTATCGTCGCGCGGCTCGGCGGCGACGAATTCGCGGTGGTCTGTGCGGTCGCGCAGGATGACGAGGCGCTCGCGCTCGGGCGGCAGATCCTCGACCTGGTGTCGCGTCCGGTCGAGCACGGCGGGCGGATGCTCCATGTCGCCGCCTCGCTCGGCATCGCCATCGCCCCCGCCGACGGCAGCGACGCGGATACGTTGCTCAAGAACGCCGATCTCGCGCTGTATCGCGCCAAGGATGGAGGGCGGGGACAGATGTGCCTCTACGAACCGTTGATGGACGAGAAGATCGAACGCAGCCGCACGCTCGCCGCCGAGATGCAGGACGCGCTCGAACGCGGGGAATTCCACCTCGTCTTCCAGCCGATTTACGACCTGTCAGGGCAGCGCATCCTGTCCTGCGAGGCGCTGCTGCGCTGGACGAGCCGCAATTACGGGCCGATCTCGCCCGCGGAGTTCATCCCCATCGCCGAGGACAACGGCCTGATCGTCGCGATCGGCAGCTGGGTGATCCGCGAAGCGTGCCGGCTGGCGAGCCGCTGGCCGGCCGAGGTCAAGATCGCGGTCAACCTGTCGCCGATCCAGTTGCGCGCGCACAATCTGCCGAGCGTCATCGTCGGCGCGCTCGCCGCAAGCGGGTTCGCCGCCGACCGGCTCGAACTCGAAGTCACCGAATCGGTGCTGCTCGAAGATGTCGAGGCCTCGCTTGCCGCGCTCGACGCGATCAACCGGCTGCACGTCCGCACCACGCTCGACGATTTCGGCACCGGCTATTCGTCGCTGAGCTATCTCACCCGCTTCCCGTTCCAGACGCTCAAGATCGACCGGTCGTTCATCGCCGACCTCGAACAGAATCCGGCGTCGGTGGCGATCGTCCAGACGGTGATCGACCTCGCCGCCAAGCTCGGCATGCGCACCGTCGCCGAGGGGGTGGAGACGCAGGCGCAGCTCGATCAGCTGCGGCGGACGCGGTGCGATGCGGTGCAGGGCTTCCTCCTCGCACGTCCGATCCCCGCCGAGCAGGTCACGGCGCTGTTCGCCGAGGCAGCGGGGGGGCGCGACGAAGGGGTCAGGGCGCAGGCGCGGCCCTGACCCGCGCCCGCGCCTAGACCGCGGCCTTGTCGCGCAGCCGGGACTGCGCACCGACGAGCCGACGCATCAGCTTGAGGTCGGTGTCGGTGAGCCGCAACGCCGCGTCCGCCCACAGATCGACCACCGCCTCCAGCTCGGCGAGGTCGAGCGGGTTGACCGAACGCGATGCCTCGTAGATCGCGCAATGGCCGCTGTGCCGCCGCCGGTTCTGGCGGATATAGGTCTCGACCTCCGCCCTGCCCTGTCCCGGCGCGGCGAGGCCGTGGACGATGCCGAGGTCGTACAATTCCTCGGCGCTGTACGACCGGCCGCTGAGGATCATCTGCTCGGCCCGCGCCGAGCCGAGCCGCCGCGACAGGAAGCAATGCGCGCCCATGCCGGGAAACAGCCCGAAGTTGGTCTCGGGCAGGCCGAAATAGGTGCCGCGTTCGGCGATGACGACGTTGAACGACAGCAACGCCTCGAACCCGCCGCCGAGCGCGTCGCCCTCGACCAGGCCGATGGTGATGATCGGCCGGTCGAGGCTGCGCATGTTGCGGTGGAGGATATGGACGCAGGCCCGGCCGTAGCGGACGAGCGCGTCGCGATCGCCGCGGCGGATATGACCGGCGAACAGGTCGAGGTCGCCGCCGAGCGAGAAGACGCCGGGAAAGCGCGAGCCGAGCACCAGGTACCGGATCGGCATCGTCCCCGCGTCATGCGCGGTGACGATATCGTCCTGCCAATGCGCAAAGGCGGCGAGGAGGTCGGGGTTGAAGCTCGGCCGCGTGCGCTGGTCCATATAGGTCCAGAGCGTCCCGGTCGCCGGATCGAAGGCGGTGGCGAGGTCGGTCAGCTCGAACGGTGCCCGCCGCGCCGATCCCTGCGGGACGATCTGGGCGGACGTGGCGCAATCGGCTGCCTTGACGCCCTGGGTTATCGCGACGGGGGGGGATTCGAGGGGCATGACGACGTCCTTCTGCACGTACAGCTTGGCGCTGCGGTGGCATTCTACGTCTGTTTTGCGTCGGTTCAGTGGTTAATTGAACATCAATCCTGTCACATTCGGGGACGCGCGAATCACATCCGGAACCGCACCGTCCCGCCGATCGTGCGCGGATCGCTCGGCGAACCGAGGATCAGTCCGGAATTGCCGGCCTGCACGGTCAGATTCTGGATATAATCCGCATCGAGCAGGTTGCGCGCCCAGACGATCAGCTCGGTACCGTCGGCGAAGCGATAGCCGATATTGGCGTTGGTGAGATTGTACGCGTCGATCGTCGTGTAGCGCGACAGGCTGGGATCGCCGTTATAGCCGCTGCGCGAGGCGGTATCGACATGCACCACGACCGCACCGCGGCCGATCGGATGCGTATAATCCAGCCCGGCGGTGATCGCGAAGCGCGGCAGCGAGGCAAGCCGGCGCCCGGTCAGACTGCACCGCGTCGTCGCGGCGGTCTGCACCTCGAGCGGGCATGGTCCGGCAGGATAATCGGTGTAGCGCCCGTCGGCATAAGCGACATTGGCCCGCGCGCTGAGGCCCGGCAGCAGCAGCGCCGTAACATCGGCCTCGACGCCCTTCACCGCCACCTCGGGTATGTTGGAGAGGTAGCCGCGCAGCTGCACCGTCTGGGTCAGCGAATTCTCGACCACCGTCGCCTGGAAGTCGTGCACCTTGGTGTAGAAGGCATCGAGGTTGAGGATCAGCCGCCGGTCGAACAGATCGTTCTTAAGTCCGACCTCATAGGTTTCGTTACGCTCGGGCCGCACCACGGCGGTGGCGAGCACCGGCTGGTTGCTGTTGTCGAGCGGCAGGCCCGACATGTTGATCCCGCCCGATTTGAAACCGCGCGCATAGCTCGCATAGGCCAGCGTCGCGTCGCTGACCTGCCAGGCGAGATTGCCGCGCCCCGACAGGCTGCCGTCGCTGTCATGCGCCCGATAGCTTTGCGGCCGCAGCACGCCGAGCCGCGCGCTGACCAATGCCGCATTGGTGACGACGGGCCCGCCGGAGACGGTGGTGGCATAGGAGCCGTCCTTGTCCTCCTGCGTGTAGCGCAGGCCGAGCGTCGCGGTCAGCCGCGGGACGATGCGGTAATTGACCTCGCCGAACGCCGCATAGCTGCGGCTGCGAAAATCAGTGCGGCCGTCCTGACCATAGCCGTCGAGCAGATTGGCCGGGACGGCGGTGTTGTTCGCGCCCGTCGTGGTGCCGATCAGATAGCGCGCCGCGGCGGGACCATAGATGCTGATCGGCCGGCCGGTGATCCGCTGACGAAAAGCGTAAAGGCCGACGACGTAGGACAAGGGTCCGGCGCCATTCGAGGCGAGGCGCACCTCCTGGCTATATTGATCCTGCCGCGACGGGATATGCTGCGACAGCTGCACCGGCAGGCCGGTATAGTCGCGGTCGTTCTCCGCATCCCAGTTCCAGAAGCGCCAGGCGCTGACCGAGGTGAGCGTCGCGAAGCCGAGGTTCCAGTCGGTGATCGCGCTCACCCCGCCCTCGTTGGTGTCGGTGCCGAGCGGACCGTCGATATCGGTGACGCGGTCATAGGGGTTGGTGCTCGCCGGCGCATAGCCGAACTGCGCGGCAAGTCCGGCGGCGCCACCGAACTGCCGGTTGGCCGCACGCAGCGAGGTGCCGGTGCGCAGATAGACCTGACCGCAGCAATAGGCCTGGAAGTTGGTGAAATCCGCGATGACCCGCATCTGGATCGTGTCATCGGGCTTGAACAGCAACTGGCCGCGGACCGCCTGCGTCCCGAGCGTGTTGGTGTCGCGCCCGGTGCGGATATTGGCGATCACGCCGTCGCGGCGGGTCGATACCACGGACAGGCGATAGGCGACGCTGTCGCTGATCGGCCCGGAGACCCAGCCCTTGGCCTGGACGAGGTCGTGACTGCCATAGGACAGTTCGGCGAAGCCTTCGCGGGTGAAGCTCGGCGCGCGCGTCGTGATGTTGATCGCGCCGGCGGTGGTGTTCTTGCCGAACAGCGTGCCTTGCGGGCCGCGCAACTCCTCGACCTGCGCAATGTCGGCGAAGTCGAAGGCGGCGGTGGCGGGACGCGCATGATAGACCTGGTCGACGTAGAAGCCGACGCCGGATTCGAGCCCGTCATTGGCCTGACTCACCGCCACCACGCTCGAACCGAGGCCGCGGATGGTGAAGGCGGTGTTGCGCGGATTGGCCGAGCTGTAATTAAGGCTGGGGATCAGCGTCGTCAGCCCCTGCGTGTTGACCGTATAGCTCCGGTCGAGCAGCGCACCGCCGACCACAGACAGCGCCGCGGGGACGCGCTGCTCCTCCTCCGCACGACGCCGGGCGGTGACGATGACCGGGGCGATGCCGTCATCGGCCGTCTCGACCCGCGTCGGATCGCCAGCGGTGGTGGTCTGCGCGGCGAGCGGCGTGGCCAGCGCCGGTACAACGATCGTCGCCAGCAAGCCGGCCAACCTTCTCGACATCGTCACGCACCCCTTTGGCGCGGACACTCCGCGCTCTCTATATCGGGCCGTATATCGACGATGTATTCGTGCGTATATAGAGGTTTATTCGGGCGGCGGCAGCGGCTCGGTGCGCAACAGATCGCGTAGCTGATGATAAGCGGAATGATCGGCGAGCGTCGCCGCCTGCGCCTCGAGCGCGCGATAGGCCGCGATCACCGCCGCGCCGGTTTCGGTGATGCGCGCACCACGCTCCTGCCCGCCGCCGCGCAGCGTCTCGACCACCGGCGGATCGAAGCAGCGGTTCATTTCGTCGACCAGCATCCAGGCGCGCCGATAGCTCATCCCCATCGCGCGCGCCGCCGCGGAGATCGAGCCATGCGTCCCGATCGCGGCGAGCAGCTCCGCCTTGCCCGGGCCGAGCGCGAGGGCATCGCCACAGGCCAGCTGCAGCTTTACCCAGAGCGGGCCGAGCTTCATCTCACTTGCCGATCATCACGTCGCTCGCCTTGACGATGACGGTGACCGTATCGCCGATCGCAAGACCGAGGTCGGCGATCGCCTCTTCGGTGATATTGGCGGTGACGATCGTGCCGTTGCCGATGTCGACCTTGATCGCGCCGTTGACCGCTCCCGGCGTGATCGCCGTGACGGTACCGGCGATCTGATTGCGTGCGCTGATTTTCATGGCGGATCCTGCAAGGGTGGTGCGGGCCACGCTACAGCGTTCGATCGAAGGCGGAAACCCGGGACTGGCGGTCGCCCCCGCCGCTCCGTCGGTCAGACCTGTTCGACGCGGAACCGGAAGACGTGCCGCTCGCCGTTGACCTCAACCGCGAGCGCGACGAATTCGCCAATACGCTTTGGAAACATGCCGATGCACGCTCCCTCGTCGCACGATGGGAGGGAGACATACCATTAGCCGGTGATGTTTGATGGTGCCGCTTACAGGACTCGAACCTGTGACCCCCGCATTACGAATGCGATGCTCTACCAGCTGAGCTAAAGCGGCACGGGGTGAAGCGACGCGAAGCGCCGTTCGGGGGTGCGCCTAACAGGTCGGATCGCGGCTGACAAGCATCGTCGCGAAGCGAAATTGCTGATCGGCGGCTTTACGACCCGTTTACCACGGAGCGTGCACAAGCGTCGCGACGGGGGCTGGCCCGGCGAAGGAAGGTATGCTCATGGGTATCGCGCGCGGCTATGAGGACGAGCGGGTCGATGGCGACGGCACGATCGATTCGGCCGTCGGCCAGGGTGGCGATGAGGGCGGCGTCGATGAAGGCGGCGTCGGCGATGCGCTGTTCGATCTCGGCGGCGACGAGCGGCGGATGCACGTGCGCGCTTACAATCACTGGGTGTCGCTGCTGAAAGGCCGCCCCTATCCGGGCATCGCCGATCTCCACCCCGAAAGCATCGACGATTTCGGGCCGCACAGCGTGCTGATCGACTTCACCGGCGGCAGCGACGATGCGACCATCGCCTTCCTCGGGCAGGCGCTGCGCGAGGAATGCGGGCTCGACACCGCCATCGTCCGCGTCGCCGACGTGCCCGGGCGCTCGCTGCTGTCGCGGCTGACCGATCACTATCTGCAGATCATCGCGAATCGCGCGCCGATCGGGTTCGAGGCGGAGTTCGTCGGCACGCGCGGCCGGACGACCCTGTATCGCGGCATCCTCATGCCCTTTTCGTCCGACGGCGACGTGATCGACTTCATCTACGGCGTGATCAACTGGAAGGAGATGGTCGACGACGCGACGCAGGCGACGCTCGACGCGGAGCTCGATGCCGCGGTGCGCGCCGCGCCGCGCCCGCCGATCGCGACGCCGGCTTGGGCGGATGGCCCGAGCGGCGGTTTCGACAGCCCGCGCGACGCCGGGGGACGCGGCCACCGCGCCCGCGCCGCGTGGCGGACGCTGCCGGCGCTCGCCTCGGTCGCACTGCCTGCGAGCGATGCCGAATTCCTCGTGCTGCTCGCACGGACGCGCGCCGACGGGACGCTCGATGTGATTCGCCGCTTCGACGATGCGGCGACGGTCGAGGCGATCGCGGACGCGACCGCCGACTGATCGCCCTGCCCGCATGAATATTGCTTGACCGCGTAATTTTTGCACTGCGGCAAGCCTTGAGGTCCGCGACCCGCGGGAGCATAGGCGATTCATGGCCGACCATAATCAGACCATGGCCGAGGCGCTTGCCGCCCGGCTGACCAAGGGCGCGCTACCGGGAGAGCTGACGGGCTTCGGCGATGCCGAACGCGCCGCCGCCGCCGCGTTCGTCGCGCAGACCGCCGCGCAGCGCCTGCCGGGCACACCGGCGATCGCGCTCGAACCGCTGCCGTCGGACGACGTCCGCCGCCGGATGCGACTCGCGATCGTCAACGACGACATGCCCTTCCTGGTCGATTCGATCGCAGCGTCGATCGGCGAGCAGGACCTCGACATCGATCGCGTCATCCACCCGGTGGTGCGGGTGACGCGCGACGCCGATGGCGTGATGACCGATATCGGCGGTGCCGGCGCGCCCGAATCGATGATCTATATCGAGCTGGAACGCGCCGACGCGCGCGACCGGCGCGGGCTGGTCGAGGAGCTGACCGCGGTGCTCGCCGACGTGCGGGCGGCGGTGACCGACTGGCCGCTGCTCCAGCGCGCGATGGCGCGCGACGAGGCGGCGTTGCCGCAGGGCGAAGGCGCGGCGCTGCTGCAATGGTTCCTCGACGGCCAGTTCACGCTGCTCGGCCATCAACTGTGGCGGCGCGACGGCAGCGCCGGTGATGCGCTCGGCATCGCCCGCCATCCGCACCAGACGCCGATGCTCGCCGAGGCGAGCCGCGCGCTGGCGATCGAATGGTTCGAGGCAGGCAATGACGCGCCGCTGCTGCTCAAGTCGAGCCTGATCTCGACGGTGCATCGCGCCGTGCCGCTCGATCTGGTGATCGTGCCGATCGGCAGCGACGGCATGGTCGAAGGCCTGTCGATCCATGCCGGACTGTGGACCAGCGCCGCGCTCAGCGTGCGGCCGCGCGACGTGCCGGTGCTGCGCGCCCGACTCGCCGCGCTCGAGGCGAAATTCGGCTTCGATCCCAAGGGGCATACCGGCAAGGCGCTGACCCATGCGCTGACCGCGCTGCCGCACGACCTCGTCGTCGCTTTCCCGGCGCCGGCGCTGGAAGAGGTGGTGCTGACCGCGATGAGCCTCGCCGACCGGCCGCGGCCGGCGCTGGTGCTGGTGCGATCGGCGCTGGGGCGGCACATGTTCGCCTTCGCCTGGCTGCCGCGCGACGACCTGACCACCGCGCGTCGCGTGCAGATCGCGCAGATGCTGAGCGAGGCGTCGAACGGCGTCGTGCTCAATTGGTCGATCAGCCTCGACGACGGCGTCGTCGCCCTGCTGCGCTATACGATCGACCTGCGCGGCGACGGCCGCATGCCGGAGACCGAGCCGCTCGCCGAGCGCCTGCGCCGGATGGTGCGCGGCTGGGTGTCGGACGTCGAGGCGGCGCTGGCCGAGCAATTGCCCGCGGCGCGTGCGGCGCGGCTGGCGCTGCGCTGGGCCAATGCCTTCCCCGCCAATTACCGCAACGTCAGCACCGCTAGCGAGGCCGCCGCCGACATCCTGCGCATCGCGACGCTCGACGATCCCGCGGCGCGCTCGGTGCGCATCTTCCCGGCGGTGCCTGGTGAGGACCGGCGGCTCAAGATCTACAAGCTCGGCGGCGCGCTCGCGCTGTCCGACGCGGTGCCGGTGCTGGAGAATTTCGGCTTCCGCGTGATCGGCGAACTGCCGACGCGGCTGCGCGAGGACGCCAATACCTTCGTCCACGAATTCGTCGTCGAGATCGACGCGACCGCCGAGGCGCAGGACGCCGCGGTGCTGGAGGGCGCGATCGCCGCGGCGCTGGAAGGCGCGGCGGAAAACGACGCGTTCAACCGGCTGATCGTCGATGTCGGGCTGGCGCCGCAATCGGTGGTGCTGCTGCGCGCCTGGTTCCGCTATCTGCGGCAGGCGGGCCTGCCCTATGGCCTGACCACGGTGGTCGATGCGTTGCGGCGGGCGCCCAAGCTGACCAAGGCGCTGATCGCCCGCTTCGCCGCGGCGCATGACCCGGCCGTTGCCGGCGACGTCGCCGCGGCGGACGAGGTGATCGAGCGCGGGCTCGACGCGGTGTCGGCGATCGACGACGATCGCATCCTGCGCGCCTATCGCAACCTGATCGCCGCCTGCCTGCGCACCAACGCCTTCGCCCCCGCCGCGGTGGAAGCGCTGGCGTTCAAGCTCGACAGCCACCTCATCCCCGGCCTGCCCGCGCCAGTGCCGTGGCGCGAGGTCTGGGTCTATTCGCCGCGCGTCGAGGGCATCCATCTGCGCGCCGGCCCGGTCGCGCGCGGCGGCCTGCGCTGGTCCGACCGGCGCGACGATTTCCGCACCGAGATTCTCGGGCTGATGAAGGCGCAGCGCGTCAAGAACGCCGTCATCGTGCCGACCGGCGCCAAGGGCGGTTTCTATCCCAAGCAGCTCCCCTCCCCCGCGCTCGACCGCGACGCGTGGCTGGCCGAGGGGACGGAGAGCTATCGGATCTTCATCCGCTCTTTGCTGTCGATCACCGACAATATCGTCGAAGGCCACGTCGTCCATCCGGCCGGCGTCCGCGTGCTCGACGGCGAGGACCCCTATTTCGTCGTCGCCGCCGACAAGGGCACCGCGACGTTCAGCGACGTCGCCAATGCGCTGGCGCTGGAGCGCGACTTCTGGCTCGGCGACGCCTTCGCCAGCGGCGGCAGCGTCGGCTACGATCATAAGGCGATGGGCATCACCGCCAAGGGCGCCTGGGTTTCGGTCCAGCGGCATTTCGCCGAACGTGGCGTCGACGTGCAGAGCCAGCCGATCACCGTCGTCGGCTGCGGCGACATGTCGGGCGACGTGTTCGGCAACGGCATGCTGCTGTCCAAGGCGTTGAAGATCGTCGCGGCGTTCGACCATCGCCATATCTTCCTCGATCCCGATCCCGATCCGGCGGCGAGCTGGGAGGAGCGTGCGCGCATGTTCGCGCTGCCGCGGTCGAGCTGGGCGGATTATGACGCGGCGCTGATCAGCGAAGGCGGCGGCGTCTGGGCGCGCAGCGAAAAGGTGATCAAGCTGTCGCCGCAGGTGCAGGCGGCGCTCGGCGTCACCGCGACGCAGCTGGATCCGGCCGCGCTGATTTCGGCGATCCTCAAGGCCCCTGCCGACCTGCTCTGGTTCGGCGGCATCGGCACCTATGTGAAGGCGGCGGCGGAGAACAACGTCGCGGTCGGCGATCCGGCCAACGACCGGTTGCGCGTCAATGCCGAGGAATTGCGCGTCACCGCGATCGGCGAGGGCGCCAATCTGGGCGTGACGCAGGCGGCACGCATCGCCTTCTCGACCCGCGGCGGGCGGATCAACACCGACTTCATCGACAATTCGGCCGGCGTCGATTGTTCGGACAATGAGGTCAACATCAAGATCGCGCTCAACCGCGAGATGAACGAAGGCCGGCTCGGCTTCGAGGAGCGCAACACGCTGCTCGCCAGCATGACCGACGATGTCGCGCACCTCGTACTCGAGGACAATCGCCTGCAGACGCTGGCGCTGTCGATCGCCGAGGCGGACGGTGCGGCGGCGATCCCGAGCTACGTCCGCGTCATCGAGATCTTCGAAGCGAGCGGCCGGCTCGACCGCGCCGTCGAAGGGCTCGCCGCCAACGAGGATCTGCTGCGCCGTGGCCAGGAAGGCCAGGGCCTGACGCGTCCGGAGCTCGCGGTGTTGCTCGCCACCGCCAAGCTGGCGTTGCAGGACGGGATCGAACATGCGCCGCTGGCGATGGCGCCCGAACTCGCGCCCTATCTGCACGGCGCCTTCCCGCCGGCGATGCAGCGCGACTTCGCGCAGGCGATCGACGCGCACCGGCTGCGCGGGCAGATCGTCGCGACCAAGCTCGCCAACCGCATCGTCAACCGGCTCGGCATCCTGTCGCCGTTCGAACTCGCCGAAGAAGAGGGCGCGGCGATCGCCGACATTGCGGCGATGTTCGTCGTCGCCGAACGCATCTTCGGGCTCGACGCCTTGTGGGCGGAGATCGAACGCGCCGCGATCAGCGAGGGCGCGCGCATCGCGCTGTTCAACGAGGTGGCGGTGGCGACGCGTTCGCATATCGCTGATCTGCTGCGCGCGTCGGCGCCGGGAACCTTGCCGGGGGCGGTGCTCGACCGGCTCGGCAGCGGCGTCGCGCAGCTCGAACGGCAGACCGCCTCGCTGCTGCTCGAGGAAGCCAGTGCGCAGAGCGCGCGCATCGCCGCGCAGCTGGAAGCGGCGGGTGCCCCGACCGATCTCGCGCAGCGGGTGGTGCGCCTGTTCGACCTCGACGGCGCGGTCGGTCTGGCGGCATTGGGCGAACAGCTCGGTTTCGACGAGATCGAACTGACGCGGGCGTTCACGCATCTCGGTCAGGCGCTCGGGCTCGACTGGGCGCAGGCGACTGCGGCGCGGATCGTGTCGAGCGATCCGTGGGAGCGGCTGCTGCTCGCCGGGCTCGCCCGCGATTTCCAGCAGCAACGGCTGGAGTTCCTCGCCCGCAACGGCGGCGGCGATCCGCGCGGCGCGGTCATCGCCTGGCTCACCGCCAATGCGGCGCGTGTCGGCCAGTTCAAGGCGGTGATCGATCGCGCCCGCCATGCGGCACAGCCCAATGCGGCGATGCTCGCGCAGATCGCGGGTCAGGCGCGGGTGCTGCTCGGGCGCTGACGCTGATCCAAAGGGGGCTTCCGCGACCGGTTTCGATCGCGGAAGTCCCCTTCGTCACCGCGTCGCGGTGCGACCGCCGCGAGCCGAGGCGGCCTTGCTGCGCCATTCGCGGGCGCGCCACCACATGATGATCCCGGTCACCGCCAGCACCGCCGGTGCGATGCCGCCGAGGAAGATCACGATCTGCCAGACGATCCCCATCCCTCCGCCGTCGTGGAGGCGACGCATCGTTCGCGCCAGCCCGCCCGGCCGCCGCGCCGGCGCCGCGACCGCGACGCCATTGTCGTCGGCGACCTTGACCACCTGTCCGTTCGCGTAGGTCACCGTCCAGTCGGCGCTGGCGCTGGTCGGCCAGGCGATGCTGCGCAGCGCGCCGCGCCGGACGCTGGCCGCCCGCGCCACGACGAGGTCGAGCGGCTGGCCCGGTTCGGCGAGCGGCACCGAGCGCTGGCCGCCGCGATCCGGCCCGCCGCGACCGCCGCCGAACACGCCGGGGAAGCTGATCCACACCCCGGTCAACGACAGGACGAACAGCGGCAGGGCCATCCAGAAGCCGATCATATGGTGGAGATTGCTGTCGGTATTGCGATGCCGCCGCCAGCGCAGGCCGCGCGACCATGATCCGACCGTCGGCCACCACAGCCACAGGCCGGTCATGCTCGACAGCAGCATCGCGACGCCGATCCAGCCGACGATGGTGCGGCCGAGGCCGGGTATCTGCAAGCTGCCGTGGAGGATGTGGAGAAAGCGCACCAGCCCCGCCTGGCTGCCCGCGACGTCGAGTACGCGCGCGGTCGGCGGATCGAGGTAGATCATCGTCCGCGGCGGCGGGCCGCGGCGGCCGGGATCGGCGCTCGCCGGCGCGGCGGCGAGCGTGATCGGCCCGTGGCCCTCCGGCAGGCCGAGCTGCGCGATCCGCTCGCCTGGCCTGAGCGCCGCGCGCGCTGCGTCGGCATAGACGTCGGGGGTGCGCTGCGACGTACCGCTGATCTGGTAGCGCGCCGGATTGACGATCCGGTCGAGCGTGTCGTGCCAGACCAGGGCCGCGCCGGAGAGCGACAGCGGGATGATCAGGATCGCGAGGATCAGCCCGATCCATTTGTGGATCTGGAACCACGTCCTGCGCCAGGCCAGTTTCGTCATCGCTTGCTCCACCAGGGGTCGGGCGCGGCGTGGCATGGCGCCCCGCGCACGGTCAACCGGCTCAGACCCGCGCCCAGCGGCGCAGGAGATTGTGATAGACGCCGGTCAGTTGCACCACCGCCGGGTCCCCTGCCCCGAGCGACGCCGCCGCCGCCTGCACGCCCGCGTCGAGATCGAACAGCAGCCGCCGCGCGCCATCGTCGCGCACCATCGATTCGATCCAGAAGAAGGATGCGACGCGGCAGCCGCGCGTCACCGGCGTGACATGATGCAGGCTGGAGGCGGGATAGACGACGCAATGCCCGGCGGGCAGCTTGACGCGCTGCGGACCGAAGCGATCCTCGATCACCAGCTCGCCGCCGTCGTAATCGGCGGGGTCGCTGAGGAAGAGGGTCGCGGACAGATCGGCGCGGATGCGGAAATCGCTGCCGCGCCGGATGCGGATCGCGGCATCGACATGCGTCGCGAAGGTCGCGCCCTCGGCATAGCGGTTGAACAGCGGCGGAAAGACCTTGAGCGGCAGCGCCGCGGCGACGAACAGCGGCGCGGCGGCAAGCGCATCGAGGATCAGCGCGCCGCTTTCGCGCGCCGCCGGACTGTCTTCGGGCAATTGCTCGTTGCGCTTGGCGAGCGCCGACTGATGGCCCGAGGTCGCATTGCCGTCGATCCACTCGGCCGCGTCGATCCGCGCGCGCAGACGGGCGACCGCGGCGGCGTCGAGCAGATCGGGGATGGCGATCAGCATGGCCATGCCCGTGCCACCGCCGCGGGGCCACGGCTGCGCAGCGCCGGATAGGGGCAGTCCGCCAGCCAGCCGCGCATCTGCGCGACGAAGCGCGCATGGCCCGTCGCCGTCGCGCGTTCGATCCAGAGAAGGGCCTCGTCCATCCGGCCTGCTTGTGCCAGCATCCGTGCGTGGTTGAAACAGCCTCGGAAATCACCGCCGGCGGCGGCGCGACGGTAGCAGTCCGCGGCCTTGGCCATGTCCTGCGGATGGACCCAGCCGTCCTCGGCGAAGCTGCCGACGAAGTTGATCGCCTTGGCATTGCCCAGGGCCGCCGCGCGTTCGAGCCAGCCGAGCGCCGCCGGCCGATCCGCGTCGACACCCTCGCCGAGCGCGAGCAGGGTTGCGTAATTGTACATCGCCCAGTCGAGCCCGCGTTCGGCGGCGACACGATAGCAGGCCGCGGCGCGCGCCTTGTCGACCGCCGTGCCCCAGCCGAGATCGTAGCAGCGCCCGACCATGTTGAGCGCCATCAGATGCTGCTGCGCCGCCGCGCGGGTGAACCAGGCGAGCGCCGCGCCCTCGTCCCTATCGACGCCATTGCCGTCGAGCAGCAGCTGGCCGAGCATCGCCTGTGCCTCGGCCAGCCCCGCCACCGCCGCGCGGCGGATCAAGGCGGCATCCGCTGCGGTGATCGCGGTCACAGCCGCACGCCGCGAAGCATCAGAACCGCAGCCCGAGCGTGCCGAACACCGTCCGCCCCGCCGCGACCTGCGCGAAATGCGTGGTGTAGAGCTGCGTGTAATAGACCTTGTCGGTCAGGTTCTGCGCGTTGACGCTGATGTCGACCCGATCGGTCAGCTTGACGCTGGCGCGGGCGTCGAACCGCCAATAGGCCGGCGCCTCGCGCACGACGAGCTTGGTCGCGACCAGCCGCGTCGCGCTGCGGTCGTCGGAATAGCCGGCGATCTGCCTGCCCATATAGATGGCGGTGCCGCCGAGCTCAAGCCGGTGCCACAGGCTGACGTTGCTGGTCGCGGTGAAGCTGTTGCGCGTCGTCTGCGGCATCTGCCGGCCGGTGTTGACCGAAGGGACGGCGACGGTGCCGAATACCGTCGACCCGCCGTCGATCACCTTCGGGTCGAGATGCGTATAGCCGCCGAACACCGTCCAGCCCGGAAGGATCGTGCCGGTCGCGCCGAGTTCGATGCCGCGGATGCGCGATTCGCCGATGAACTCGACGGTGTTGTTGGGACCGGTAACGCGGGCATTGTCGATCTGCGTCTGGAAGGCGGCGGCGGTGAGCAGCAGCCTCTCGCCGAGCAGCGTCGCCTTGGCGCCGATCTCGTAGGATTTGGTCTTCTGCGGCTTGAGCAGGTCGAGGATCGCCGCGGTCTGCGCCGTGGTCGGCAGCGCATTGTCCTCGCGCCCCTCGCCGAGCAGGCTGTTGGGCGGCGTCGCCGCGGTGGCGTAGCTGGCGTAGAGGCTGGTGTCGGGCGTCGGCTTGAAGACCAGGCCCGCCTGCCAGTTGAACAGTCTGTCGGTCCGCCGGAACCGCACCCCCGCGGTGCCGGGCAGCCGCGTCGTCGAGGCGAACCGATCGTAGCGCGCGCCGAGGTTGAGGATCAGCTGCGGCACGAGCGTGATCGAATCGAACGCATAGAGCGCCCGCGTATTGGCGTCGTTCTGCGTCTCGCCGGCAAGGCCGATGCGTGCGACCGGCAGAACGTTGGTCGCGGTGTCGCTGGCATAAGCGACCCAGGGGTCGTTGGGATCGGGCGAGAACAGCGTCGTGCAATAGCTCCGCGCGAGCGTGGCGGTGTTGCAGCGCGGCGTGATCGTGCTGCCCGAGGCGAGGATCGCCGTCCCCGCCGCGTTGAACAGACCCGGCGTCACATAGGTGCCGCGTCGCGCCTGCTCCCAGCTCAGCTCCGCGCCCGCAGCTACGCTGTGCGCGATGCTGCCGGTGTGGAACTGGCCGTAGAGGTCGGTCTGATTGACGATGCTCTGGGTATAGCCATAGCGCGTGTTGGTGCGGCGCCAGACGTAGCCGCCGCTGGTGCGATCGCCGCGCAGCCCGGCCGCGCCGGTCGTCGGATCGGACGCCGCGGTGCCATAGACGTTGCCCTGGCTGTCGTCGGGCATCGACATGATGTAATTCTGCTCGCTGCGGGTGAAACGCGCGGTGTTGCGCAGCGTGATCCCGCCGAAGTCGTGTTCGGCACGCAGCGTCGCCTGATGCGTGGAGCTGTCGCGGAAATCGCGGCCGGTCAGCCCGTAGAAGACCGACCGGTCGACATAGCCCGTGGTGCCGCCCGCGGTGGTGATCGTGCCCAGCGCCGGACGCGAGGCGATCGTCCCCGTCCCCGGCGCATTGCCGATCGTGTAGAGATAGGGGATGCCCGCATCGGGCAGCTCGTGGCTTTCCAGATAATAATAGCTCACCGTCAGCCGCGTTGGCGTGCCGAGCCCGAGCGACAGCGACGGTGCGACACCCCAGCGGCGCGCATAGAGCGCATCGCGACCGGCGATATCCTGATCGTGCCACAGCCCTTCGATCCGGAACGCCGCCATCGCGCCGAGCCGCAGATTGACGTCGGCGGTGACGCGCTTGAAGTCGGCATTGCCATAGCTGCCGGAGATGCTGCCGAAGTCGTCGACTTGCGGCAGCTTGGAGATGATGTTGATCGTGCCGCCTGCCGAACCGCGACCGCCGAGCGTCGAATCGGAGCCGCGGACGATCTGGATCGTCTCGGTGGCGAAGACTTCGCGGCTTTGCGCGCCGAGGTCGCGGACGCCGTCGACATAGATGCTGCCCTGCGTATCGAAGCCGCGGATGAACGGCCGGTCGCCGAGCGGATTGCCGCCCTCCGCCGCGCCGAAGGTGATGCCCGGCACGGTGCGCAGGGCATCCTGCAGGCTGACCGATCCGGTCTGCTGGATCACCTCCTTGGGAATAAGCACGATCGAGCGCGGCGTATCGAGCACCGGCGCGACCGCCTTGGGATCGTCGCTGCGCCGGAGGCGCTCGCCGGTGACGAGGATGTCGTCGTCGCGGCGCTGGTCGGGATCGCCGGCGACCGGCGTCCTGGGCAGATCGTCCGCATAGGCGGGCAAGGTATGGAACGCTCCGACACATGACAGAGCCAGAAACGAGACCGACGATTTCGACATGAAGCCCCCTTATTTTGGGAACTCGCTATTGAGAGTCGTTCGCACTGTCAACGTTAATGCGTGGCATTCTCAACATTGGCGCTGCCGGCGAAGGCGAACAGCCAGGTCCGCAACGCGCTGGCCAGATTGGGCGGATCGTTGGCGGCGATGCGCAGCACGTCGATCTCGGCGACCAGCGCCGACAGCGGCAGCGCGCGCGCCTGCGCCGCCGTCTCGAGCGCCGTCCAGAAGACGGGCTCGAGACTGATCGAGGTCGGGTGGCCGGCGATCGTCATCGATCGTTTGACGGGCCCGTCGAACCCGGACGGCGGCGGCTGGATCGGCGGCATAGCGCCTTGTCGCGCGACCGCCCGCCACCGGCAAGCCCCCGCCTCAGGCGGGCTGGCCGACCGCGGCACACAGCTGTTCGAGCAGCCGCCGCGATTCGCGCACCTCGGTCTCCAGCGTGGTCAGGCGACCGTCGAGATGATGGTCGTTGCCGGACAATTCGCGGTGCGAGGCGATCTGGATCGACTGGACCTGGCCACGGACATGCTCCGCGTTCTTCAGCAGATTGACGACGAGCCCGAGCTGGGTCGGATCGCGATCGAACAGCGCGCGCAACAGGCCGTTGCGATAGAGGATGTCATAAGTGTGATAGATCGGCTGCCATTCGGTGATGGTGTTGGCGTAATCGCCGGCATCCGCCGTGATGCGCAGGTGATAATTGGCCAGCGCGTCGGGCAGCAGCGCGATGTCGGCGATCTGCAGGCCGCGCATGATCAGATCCCAGTCGTCGAAGATCGGCAGATGCGGATTGAGGAAGCCGATATGATTGACGACGCTGCGCCGCCACAGCAGCGCGATCGGCGGAATGCGCGGCGTCCGGATGACTTCGAGGAAGTCGAGCACGGTGCCGTCATAGCCGTCGACCAACGCCTCGCGCAGTTCGACCTGACTGCCGTCGAACACCTCGCCGATCTTGTTCCATTTGGTCAGCACGCCGCCGAAACGGCGGTTCTCCGGCGCGAGCAGATGGCCGGTGCAGCGGGCCAGATAGGTCTCGTCCCAGCTATCGTCGTCGTCATGCGCCGCGACGAAGGCGGCGGTACCGAGCGTCATGCCGCGATTGGCCGCGGCGGCCATGCCGAGGCTGTCCGGATGATGCACGACGGTGACGCGGCCGGCGAGCTCGTCGGCGAAGGTGGCGACGAGCTGGTCGACCGGCGCGGGATCGCCGCCGTCGTTGATCAGGTACAGGTTCCACTGGCGATGCTGTTGATTGACGACGCTGCTCAGCGCGCGGCCGAGCAGCGCCGGACGGTTCTTGGTGCGCATGACGATGTCGACGCTGTCATCGCTGCGATCGTCGCGCAGCTTCGCCATGCTGTTGGGGAAGATATGGGTCATGGACGTGGCCGGATCCTTCGAACGGGTCTCCGTATCATAGGAACGAGAGTGCCGTTGCACGTCGCGCCCTGCACAATTGGCTGCCGGGCGGCGTCGATGGCATGGCAGGCATCAGGAGAGTGCCTCGGACGGCAAGCTTCGCTCGATCGCCTCTCACGGATCACCAAGAGGCGTGACGCGCCAGCACCGCCGCGACGCGGAACAGGGAGATCCTCCCCCGCCACTCCTTCCGCATGATAGCGGCACCCGCCGCCACTCCTGTATTGCCACGCTAATACGGACCGTTGCGTGCCGCCTCCGGCTGTTCTAGCGCTGGTCGGCAACACAAGGAGCATCGGGTGAAGCTGGTTCGGGGCGCATGGAAGCTGCTGGTGGCGATCAAGGACGGATTGGTCCTGATCGCGATGCTGTTGTTCTTCGGCCTGCTGTTCGCGGCGCTCAACGCGCGGCCGGGATCGAAGGCGATCGTGCCGGGCGCGCTGGTGCTCGACCTCAAGGGGACGATCGTCGAACAGCCGGAGGAGCAGACGCCGTTCGCCGCCTTCTCCGGCCGGGCGATGCCGCGCGAATATCGCGCGCGCGACGTGCTGCGCGCGATCGACACGGCGCGCACCGATGACCGCGTCAAGGCGCTGGTGCTCGACCTCGACAGCTTCGCCGGCGGCTATCCCGCGACGCTCAACGAGGTGGCCGAGGCGATCCGCCGCTTCCGCGACACCAAGAAGCCGGTGCTCGCTTATGCCACCGCTTATACCGACGCGGGCTATCGCCTCGCCGCCAATGCCAGCGAGATCTGGGTCAATCCGCTCGGCGGCACGATCTTCACCGGGCCGGGCGGCAACCAGCTCTACTATAAGGGGCTGATCGACAAGCTCGGCGTCACCACGCACGTCTATCGCGTCGGCAAGTTCAAGAGCTTCGTCGAACCCTATACCCGCGCCGACCAGAGCCCGGAGGCACGCGAGGCGAGCCAGCAGCTGCTCGGCGCCTTGTTCGGTCAGTGGCGCGAGGCGATCGCCAAGGCGCGGCCCAAGGCGCAGGTCGCGCAATTCCTCGCCAGCCCCGACCGGATGATCGTCGCCGCCAACGGCGATATCGCCAAGGCCAATCTGTCCGCCGGCATCGTCGATATGCTCGGCGACCGCATCGCCTTCGGCCGCCGCGTCGCCACTTTGGTCGGCAGCGATACGAACAAGCCCGTCGGCACTTTCAACACGATCAAATATGATGCCTGGGTCGGCGCCAATCCGCTCGCCAGGACCGGTGACAATATCGGCGTGGTGACGATCGCCGGCGACATCGTCGACGGCGAAGGCGGCCCCGGCAGCGCGCACGGCGACACGATCGCCAAGCTGATCCTCGACGGGCTCGCCAAGAAGAACCTCAAGGCGCTGGTCGTGCGCGTCGATTCGCCGGGCGGATCGGTGCTCGCCTCCGAGCGCATCCGCCTCGCCATCCTGGAGGCGAAGAAGAAGGGGCTGCCGGTCGTCGTGTCGATGGGCGGGCTCGCCGCATCGGGCGGCTATTGGGTGTCGACGCCGGGCGACGTGATCTTCGCCGAGCCGGGTACGATCACCGGCTCGATCGGAATCTTCGGCATCATCCCGACCTTCGAGAAGACGCTCGCCAAGATCGGCATCACCGCCGACGGGGTGAAATCGACGCCGCTGTCGGGCCAGCCCGACGTCTATGCCGGCACGACGCCGCAGCTCGACACCATCCTGCAGGCGGGGATCGAGAATGGCTATCGCCAGTTCCTCGCGCGCGTCGCCCAGTCGCGCGGCATGACGCCGCAGCGCGTCGATGCGATCGCGCAGGGCCGGGTGTGGGACGGCGGCACGGCGCGCCAGCTCCACCTCGTCGACCGTTTCGGCACCCTGCAGGACGCGGTCGGCGAGGCGGCGAAACGTGCCAAGCTCGATCCGGCCAAGGTCCATGCCGAATATCTCGAGAAGGAGCCGAGCGTCGCGGCACAGCTCGCCGCGAGCTTCGCCGATCGCGACGACGACGACGCGACCGAGCAGGCCGGCGGCGACGTCTTCGCGCGGATCGCGGCGGAGCGGCGCGGGCTGCTCGCCCAGGCGATCGGCGACGTGCGCCGGCTGGCGAGCGCCGGATCGGTCCAGGCGCGCTGCCTCGAATGCGGCGGGCTCGGGCCGAGCGACAGCGGCGCGGCGGATGCGCGGCTGCTCGACCTGATCCTCGCCCGCGTCGGGCTGTAGATGATCGCGCTGCGACCGGCGACGGGCGACGATGCCGCGGCGATCGCGGCGATCTATGCCCCGCACGTCCTCGCCGGCACCGTGTCGTTCGAGGTCGAGGCGCCCGATCCGCAAACGATGCAGGCGCGGATGGCGCGCGCCGACGGGCTCTATCCGTGGATCGTCGCGACCACCGGCGCGGATCAGGGCGGCGTGCTCGGCTATGCCTATGCCACGCGCTTCTCGGAACGCGATGCCTATCGCTGGGCGGTCGAAACGACCATCTACGTCGCCGATGTCGCGCAGCGGCAGGGCGTCGGCCGGCTGCTCTACCAGGGGCTGATCCACACGCTGCGCGCGCAGGGCTTCACCCAGGCGATCGCGCGCATCGCCCTGCCCAACAATGCCTCGATCACCTTGCACGAGCAGGTCGGTTTCCGCCGCGCCGGCGTGTTCCGCGCGATCGGGCACAAGCACGGCCAGTGGATCGACGTCGGCTATTGGCAGTGCATGCTCGCCGAGCCCGCCTCACCCCCGCTCGAACCGCGCCGCTTCACCGACATCGGCGTCCGGCGCAGCTGAGGCGCCACGCTCAACCGGCGGTGTCGCGGCCGGGATAGGCGGGCAGCGCAAGCCGGAAGCGAATCGCCACCGCGCGCAGCGTGAAGCCCGCCGCCGCCGCGATCACCGCCGCGGGCGCCGGCGCCACCCCGATCAGCCCGAGCGCGACGTACAGCGATGCGGCAAGGGCAGCGGCGGTGACGTAGAGTTCGGGCCGCATCAGGATCGACGGCTCGCCGGCCAGCACGTCGCGGATGATGCCGCCGACGCAGGCGGTCATCACCCCCATCAGCGCCGCGGGCACCGGCGGCACGCCATAGCCGACCGCCTTGGCCGCGCCATAGACCGCATAAGCGGCCAGCCCGACCGCATCGAACCAGGCGAGCGCGCCGTCCCGCCACCAGTGTTCCGGCGTCACCCACACCACCGCTGCCATCAGCAGGCAGACGGTCGCGGCGCGCGGATCGCGCACCCAGAACACCGGCGCGTCGATCAGCAGGTCGCGCACGGTGCCGCCGCCGACCCCGGTGATCAGCGCGAAAAAGGCGAGCGTCACCGCGGTCTGCCCGCGCTTGGCGGCGGCGAGCGCGCCGGAGACGGCGAACACCGCCAGCCCCGCGACGTCGAACCATGGCGCGAAGGCGGGCAGCAAAAGGTCAGGATTGGGCAAGGGCAGCATGGTGTCCGCCTAATACAGGACGGTCGCCGCCGAAAGCGCCGCGCTCAGAAGCGGCGACCGATGACGAGCTGGACGACCGGATTGACCGGGTCACCGCCAACGCGCTCGCCGCGCAGCCGCCGCGTCGAATCGGTGGCGGTATTATAGGCGCGGCCGAGCATCGCCCCGGCCTCGACGCCGACGTGCAGATGGTCGCTGACCTCGTCGCTATAGCCCATCGTCAGCGCCGGCGTACGGCGCAGCGCGACTCGGCCGCCGGGGATATTGCTCTGCCGCGGCGCGCCGACCGGCCCGCGATTGCCCTGCTCGGCCAGTCGCGTGTCATAGATGCGCGTCCCCGCCGACATATGGAAACCGCTCGTATCCGAAGGATAGAGGTCAATCATCGATCCGCCGACGCGCTCGCGCATCTTCTCGCGTGGGCCGGCGGCGGTGGCGACGGTGGTGACGCGCAGCCGTAACCGGCTGCTGAGCCGCGTATCGCGTTCCACGCCGCTGCCGAGCGCAAGCGGGTGCAGTGGCGCGGTCTGCGCGGATGTCTGCTGCCCGATGCCCTGCGCCGCCGCGGGGAGCATCGCCCCCAGCGCCACTGCCGCGATCACCCCCATGATCCGCACCTTCGCTCCCCCTCCCGCCACACGGGCGGCCTGTCCTTTCGCCACATGCTATCAAATATTCACACCAGGTACAGGTTCAATTCGGTCCCTTGCCGGGAGCGGCGACACGCTGCCGCGGCGGCGTCTGGTCAAATCCGATCCCGGACGGTAAGGCGCGCGCTTTCCCCACCATCAGAATAGAGCGCATCATGGGTTTCCGCTGCGGCATCGTCGGCCTGCCCAACGTCGGCAAGTCCACCCTCTTCAATGCTTTGACCGAGACGGCGGCGGCGCAGGCGGCCAATTATCCGTTCTGCACGATCGAACCCAACGTCGGCAACGTCGCGGTGCCCGATCCACGCCTCAACCAGCTGGCCGCGATCGCCGGATCGGCCAAGATCATCGAGACGCAGCTCGCCTTCGTCGACATCGCCGGGCTGGTGCGTGGCGCGTCCAAGGGCGAAGGGCTCGGCAACCAGTTCCTCGGCAACATCCGCGAAGTCGATGCGATCGTCCACGTGCTGCGCTGCTTCACCGACGGCGACGTCACCCACGTCGAGGGCAAGGTCGACCCGATCGCCGATGCCGAGACGGTCGAGACCGAGCTGATGCTCTCCGACCTCGAAAGCCTCGAAAAGCGCGTCCCCAACCTCGTCAAGAAGGGGCAGCAGGGCGACAAGGAGGCCAAGATCGGCGCGGCGGTGCTCGGCCAAGCGCTCGAGCTGCTGCGCGACGGCAAGCCGGCGCGGCTCACCCAGCCCAAGGACGCCGAGGAAGCGCGCGTCTTCGCCCAGGCGCAGCTGATCACCGCCAAGCCGGTGCTCTATGTCTGCAACGTCGACGAGGCCGATGCCGCCAACGGCAATGCCCTGTCCGCCAAGGTGTTCGACAAGGCCAAGGCGGAAGGGGCGGAGGCGGTGGTGGTCTCCGCCGCGATCGAGGCGGAGATCGCGACGATGCCGGTCGAGGATCGCGCCGAGTTCCTCGCCGAACTGGGTCTGCAGGAGACCGGCCTCGCCCGCGTCATCACCGCCGGTTACAAGCTGCTCGACCTGCTCACCTTCTTTACCGTCGGCCCGAAGGAAGCGCGGGCGTGGACGGTGCATGCCGGCGCCAAGGCGCCGCAGGCGGCGGGGGAGATCCATACCGATTTCGAACGCGGCTTCATCCGCGCCGAGACGATCGCCTTCGCCGATTACATCGCCTGCAAGGGCGAAGCCGGTGCGCGCGATACCGGCAAGCTGCGCCAGGAAGGCAAGGACTATGTCGTCCACGACGGCGACGTGATGCTGTTCCGCTTCAACGTCTGAGGCTTGAACGGGGTGCGCGCCGACTTGTGGCAGCACCCCTGCCCCGCGTAGAGGAGCGGCGCCCTCCACGTTCGGGATGATCCGCCTGTGAGACTGATTCCCACCGCGCTTGCCTTCGCCCTGTCGGCGCTCGCCGGCTGCGCCCTTCCCTATACGCCGCCGGCGCTGTCGCCGGTGACGCGGCCGGAACCGGCCGGCGCGACGGCCAGCCTGCCGCCGGCGCCGCTGCCGCGGATGCAGACCGCGCCGGTCACCATCCTCGTCTCGATCGACGGCTTCCGCCCCGACTATCTGGACCGCGGCGTCACGCCCAATCTGTCGGCGCTGGCGGCGAACGGGGTGAGCGCGGCGATGCGGCCCTCCTTCCCCTCGGTCACCTTCCCCAATCACTGGACGCTGGTGACGGGCAAGGTGCCCGATCATCACGGCATCGTCGGCAACCGGATGGAGGACCCCACCCGCCCCGGCGAGACCTTCACGATGGCGAGCGACGATCCCTTCTGGTGGAACGCCGCCGAGCCGATCTGGGTGACCGCCGAAAAGGCCGGCATCCGCACCGCGACGATGTTCTGGCCCGGCGCCAACGTCGGCTGGGGCGGGACGCTGCTGCCCAACAGCCACGGCACCGTCGCCAACGCGACGCGGCCCGAGGATTGGCAGCAGTTCAACCAGGCGGTGAGCGGCGCGCAGCGCGTCGATGCGGTGATCGACTGGATGCGCCGACCCGCGACGATGCGCCCGCGCTTCGTCACGCTCTATTTCGATACGGTCGACAGCGCCGGCCATGCCAATGGCCCGCAGGCGGCAGCGACGACGCAGGCGGTCGCCGCGGTCGACGTCCAGATCGGCCGGCTGGTCGAGGGGCTGCGCGCCTTGCAGCAGCCCGCCAATCTGGTGATCGTCGCCGATCACGGCATGGCGGCGACGGACAGCAGCCGGACGATCGCGCTCGACACGATCGCCGACTCCGCGGATTACCGCCTGCTGTCGGAAAGCGGCCCCTATGCGACGATCTACCCCGTCGCCGGGCATGAGGCGGCGCTCGAGGCGAGACTGCTCACACCGCGGCCGCATATGCAATGCTGGCGCAAGGCTGAGGTGCCGGCGCGCTTCCGCTACGGCACCAGCCCGCGCATCCCGCCCTATATCTGCCTGGCCGAGCCCGGCTGGCTGATCGTCAAGTCCGCCCCGACCGCCCCCTTCCATGGCGGCGCGCACGGCTATGACAATCGCGCCCCCGACATGGCGGCGCTGTTCATCGCCAACGGTCCCGCTTTTGTCGGCGGCAAGCGGTTGGCGAGTTTCGACAATACCGACGTCAATCCGCTGCTGCGCGATCTGCTCGGACTTCCGGCAGGCAGCGGCCTCGATGGCGACGACGCGCCCTTCCGCGCCGTGCTGCGGCGCTGACCGGATGCGCTATTTTGAGGACATCGCAGTCGGCGAGACCGCGCGCTTCGGCGATTATCCGGTCGAGCGCGACGAGGTGATCGCCTTTGCCGAGCGCTTCGATCCGCAGCCCTTCCATTTGTCCGACGAGGCGGCGGCACAGACGCATTTCGGCCGGCTAGCGGCGAGCGGCTGGCACACCTGCGCGATGACGATGGCGATGCTGGTCGGCCATCTCAAGGCGGACGAGCAGGCAGGGCTCGGTTCGCCGGGGATCGATGCCTTACGCTGGCTGGTGCCGGTCTATCCCGGCGACCGGTTGCGCTGCGAGACCGAAGTGATCGAGGCGCGACGCTCGACGAGCCGGCCCGAGATGGGGATCGTCAAGAGCCGGATGACGGTGTTCAATCAGGACGATGTCGCGGTGATGACCTTCGTGTCCAACGGACTGATCGCGACCCGTCACCCATAGGCTTATGGTGGCGCTGCGCCAGCAACGCCACCGCGCCGCGCAGCGCGGCTCAGCGCCGTCCGCGCCCGCCGCCGTGGAACCCGCCGCCACGCGGCCCGCCCATGCGCGCGCCGCCTCCGCCGCGATAGCCGCCCCAGGTGCGTGGCTGCCCGGTTCCGGCGGGCGCGACCGCCTGCGGCACAGCCCCCGGCGTAGCGGAGAAATTCTGGCGACCACGCCAGCCGCCACGATCGCCGCGCACCCCGTCCCCGCGCACCCCGGGACCACGGTCGCCGCGGACACCCGGGCCGCGATCGCCACGGAAGCCAGGACCGCGATCGCCGCCGAACCCATTCGGACGACTGCGGTCGAAGCCGTTCCAGTCGTTGCGGAAATTGCGATCGCCTCGCCAGCCGTTGCGGCGCTGCTCCCAATAGCGGCGCTGGCTGTCATTCCAGCGATACGGCCGGCGATACTGATCGTAGACGTAGATGCCGGTGCCGGGATAGTAATAATCGCCGTACCAGCCGAAATAGCTCGGATAGCCGCCATAGCCGTAGCCATAGCCCGGCGCATAACCGTAGCCGCCATAACCGCCGTCATAGTAACCGCCGCCGCCATAGCCGACCGCGACGCCGCTATAACCGTAACCATCGGTACAGGCGGAGGTGGCGAGCCCGGCGCCGAACAACAGGCCCACCAGGGCAAGACGCTTGAGCAACATGATGCTCTCCCAAAAGACGGGCGCGAGCTTCAGGCCGATACGCGCCAACTCGTCGCTCAACGAGGGCGTGTTATCGCAGGTTCCGGCTGAACCGTTAATGACCGGCGAAGCTAAGTAGCGAATCTACCTGTATCTTTTCGGCACGCAGGGCGTCGGCGCCGCCCAGCTCGGGCAGGTCGATGACGAACTGCGCCTGACGCAGTTCGGCGCCCGCCTTGCGCAGCAGCCGCACCGCGGCGCGCGCGGTGCCGCCGGTGGCGATCAGATCGTCGACGAGCAGCACGCGCTGTCCGGGCACCAGCGCATCCTCATGCATGACGATCCGGTCCTCGCCATATTCGAGCGCATAATCCTCGGCGATCGTCGCGCCGGGCAGCTTGCCGTCCTTGCGGATCAGCAGCACGCCGGCGTTCAGCGGTGCCGCCAGCGCCGCGGCGAAGATGAAGCCGCGCGCCTCGATCCCGGCGATCAGGTCGACCGGCCCGAGCGTCGCCGCCGCCATCCGCGCGATCGTCTGCGCGAAGCCGCCGGCATCGAGCAGCAGCGTGGTGATGTCGCGGAACTGGATGCCGGGCTTGGGAAAGTCCGGGATGGTGCGGATCAGCGCCTTGAGATCGTCGTTCATCGCCGAGCGATTGCCGCTCCCACCCGGCGGGGTCAATGCGCTTGTCGACGGGACCGGTCGCCCCCTGCGCACCGGTCCCGCCCGATCAATGTTTCACGTCGCGCCAGACGTTCTGATACGCGCCCCAGGCGAGGAAGCAGAAGATCAGCAGGAAGATGCCGGCGGCGAGCCCGGCGGCGTGACGCGCGTTGAGGTTCGGCTCGGCGGTCCAGGTCAGGAAGGCGGCAACGTCGCGCGCCATCTGGTCCTTGGTCGCCTTGGTACCGTCCGAATAGGTCACCTGCCCGTCCGAGGTCAGCGGCGGCGGCATGGCGATGTTGAGGTTGGCGAAATAGGGATTGTAATGGAGGCCCTGCGGCGTCTTGGCGCCGGGGAATTCCTTGAGAAGCGCCGCCGGCTGCGGGCGATAGCCGGTGATCAGCGCGTGGATGTAATTGGGGCCGTCCTCGCGCGCCTTGGTCATCAGCGACAGGTCGGGCGGCAGCGCGTTGTTGTTGGCGGCGCGGGCGGCGACCTCATTGGCGAAGGGCGACGGGAAATGATCCGACGGCACGTTCTTGCGCGTCGCCGCCTCGCCCGTCTCCGGATTGATCGACGGCTGTTCGATCACCCACTGGTTGGCAATCGCCTTCACCTCGGGATCGGTATAGCCGATCTTGGTCAGGTCGCGGAAGGCGACGTACTTCAGGCTGTGGCAGGCCGAGCAGACCTCCTTGTAGACCTGAAAGCCGCGCTGCAGCTGGCGATTGTCGAACTTCCCGAAAAAGCCGTTCGACGGCAGGTGGATATTCTCCGGATGGAGGTGGAAGACGTGTTCGGCGGACTCCGCGGCCGGATCCTGGATCGCGGTCTTGGCGGTGCCGAACAGCGCGATCGCCAGCACGAAGACGAAGGCGGCACCGATCAGCGAGGCAATGATGCGAGGCATGATGTTCTGTTGTCCCCCAGGTCGGTTCAGGCGTGCGCCGCGGTTGCGACCGCTGACTTCGCCGGGCTGGTGCCGCCATGTTTCGCAAGCACGGCTTCGGTGATCGAATTGGGCAGCGGGCGCGGCCGTTCCGAACGGGCGACCCACGGCAGGATGATCAGGAAGTGCGCGAAATAATAGGCCGAGGCGAGCTGGCCGAGGATGACGTTGCGCGCATTCGCCTCCGCCCCGCCGACATAGCCGAGCACGAGCACGTCGAACAGCAGGATGCCGAGGAACATGCGGTATTTCGGCCGGAAGTTGGCCGAGCGCACCGGCGAGCTGTCGAGCCACGGCAGGAAGAACAGCAGCAGGATCGAACCGAACATCGCGAGCACGCCCCACAGCTTCGCCGGCAGGATGAAGTCGGCGGTGAAGCTCTTGAGGATCGCGTAGAACGGCAGGAAATACCATTCGGGGACGATATGCGCCGGCGTCGAGAGCGGGTTCGCCTCGATGTAATTGTCCGGGTGGCCGAGCAGGTTCGGGCTGAAGAAGATCAGCGCCGCGAACACCAGCAGGAACACGCCGAGGCCGACCGCATCCTTGGCGGTGTAATAGGGGTGGAAGGGCACGGTATCCTGCTCGCCCTTGACCTCGACCCCGGTCGGGTTGTTCGAGCCCGGGATGTGCAGCGCCCAGATGTGCAGGATGATGACGCCCGCGGTGACGAACGGCAGCAGGTAATGGAGCGAGAAGAAGCGGTTGAGCGCGGCGTTATCCGGCGCGAAGCCGCCGAGCAGCCAGATGCGGATGGTATCGCCGACGAGCGGTATCGCCGAGAAGAAGCCGGTGATGACCTGCGCCCCCCAGAAGCTCATCTGACCCCAGGGCAGCACATAGCCCATGAAGGCGGTCGCCATCATCAGCAGGAAGATGACGACGCCGAGCAGCCACACCATCTCGCGCGGCGCCTTGTACGAGCCGTAATAGAGGCCGCGACCGATATGGATGTAGACGACGAGCAGGAACATCGACGCGCCGTTGGCGTGCGCATAGCGCAGGAACCAGCCGGCGTTGACGTCGCGCATGATGCTTTCGACCGAACCGAAGGCGACCCCGGCATTGGCGGCATAATGCATCGCCAACACGACGCCGGTGATGATCTGGATCGCCAGCGCGGCGCCGGCGAGCACGCCGAAATTCCAGAAGTAATTGAGGTTGCGCGGCACAGGATAGCCCGCGCCGACGGCATTGTAGACGAGGCGCGGCAGCGGCAGCTTCTCGTCCAGCCAGCGCATCAGCGGCTGCTTCGGTTCGTAATGTTTGGCCCAGGGAAAGCTCATGATCCGGATCTCCCTCAGCCGACCGTGACGGCGGTGTCGGAATTGAACGTATAGTCGGGGACGAAGAGGTTCTTCGGCGCCGGTCCCTGGCGGATGCGCGCCGCGGTGTCATAGGCAGAGCCGTGACACGGGCAGAAATAGCCGCCGAACGGCCCCTTGTTCTCGCCCTCGCCCGCACCGAGCGGCACGCAGCCGAGATGGGTGCACACGCCGAGCGTGATCAGCCAGTTTTCCTTGCCGGGCTTGGTCCGTTCGGCAAGCGTCTGCGGATCGCGCAGGCTGGCGACGTCGACCTTGTTCGCCTCGGCGATCTCGGCGGGGGTGAGATTGCGGACGAACAGCGGCTGTTTGCGGAATTGCGACTTGATCGCCTGTCCCGGCGCGATCTTCGACAGATCGACCTCGGTGGTCGACTGGGCGAGTACGTCGGCCGAGGGGTTCATCTGGTTGATCAGTGGCAGCACGATTGCCAGCGCACCGACTCCGGCGAAGGACACGGCGGCGATATTGATGAAATCGCGACGGCGGGGATCGTGGACTTCCTCGTGGAACGGTTCCGGTGATTCACCGGGTGGTACCATGCTGTCAGTCGCCATTCGTCTCTGCCCTCGTCTCTCTCGTTATTGCGGAGGAACCGGTCATGCCGCGCCACCGAACCCCGCCGTCCCCACGGCGAGCCACAGGACTGATAGACGGCGGGCCGGCGCTTTGCCAACAGCATTTTGACCTCGGTGGGCGCGCCGCTAAGGAAGCCGGCCATGACCCCGCCGCTCCGCATCGCCCTCTATCAGCCCGACATCGCCGGCAACGTCGGCGCGGTGATGCGCACCTGCGCCTGTTTCGGCATCGGCCTCGATCTGATCGAACCGATGGGCTTCCAATGGGATGACAAGCGCGTCGCGCGCGCGGCGATGGACTATATCGATCACGTCGCGATCACCCGCCATGCCGACTGGAGCGCGTTCCTCGCCGCCTTGCGCGGGCGGCTGGTGCTGTCGACGACGCGGGGCGCGACTCCCCTGCCCGCCTTTGCCTTCGCGCCAGGCGACGTGCTGCTGTTCGGCCGCGAGAGCGCCGGCGTCCCCGACGAGGTGCACGCCCGCGCCGACGCGCGCGTCGTCATCCCGATGGCGCCGCCGCTGCGCTCGCTCAACCTGTCGGTCTCCGCCGGGATCGTCGCGGCGGAGGCGTTGCGGCAATTGGGCGGGTTCCCCCAAAATGTGTAGAGCGCGATAAAACGCGAAGACGCCAAGAGGATGCGGGCATTGCGGGCCCGTACGGCAGACGCGGCCCGCTCTTGCCCTGCGGGATCCGAAGGGCTGCGCCGGCCTGGACGATGTTCGCGTGTGCGCGCCTTCGCGTGAGCATCATCCGCCGACCGCCCGCACCGCCGCGAGCACATGGGCGAGCAACGCGGCTTCGTCATGGTGGATGTTATGGCCGCCGGGCATGCCGATGACATGCGCGCCGGGCACGCGCAGCAGCGGGCAGAGGCTGTCGTCTTCCTCGACGCCATAGATGCAGGTAAGCGGCGCCCAGGTCAGCGTGTCGGCAGTGGCGACGGCGCGGCTGTCGGGATGGTCGCCATAGGACCAGCCCGTCGGGTCGGCGCGGAAATAGACCGAATCGCCGGGCAGGACGAGGATGATCGCCGCGACCTTCGCGCGCAGGTCGGCGGGAAGGTGCGCCAGCCCGGTCTGGACGATATCGGCGCCATAGGACTGTCCCATCACCACGACGCGCGACGCGCCGGTGCGCGCGAGCGCTGTGCGGATCGTTCCGGCGACGATGCGGTCGACATCGGCGGCGCTGCGGTGCCGGCGGAACAGCACCGGCGTCGCGATGCCGACCACCGGGATATGCGCTGCGGTCAGCCCGTGCGAGGTCGAGGCGCCGAGCAGGAAGCGCAGCCCCATGTCGCCCGAGACGTTGACCACCGCGACCCGCCCCGCCGCGGGCGGTCGTGCGGCATAGACATGGACCGGGTCGACGTCGAAATAGCCCGCCGCCCAGACGAACGCGCAGACGAAGGCGGAACTGACCGCGGTGACGCGCAGCCCGCGCAGCAGCGATCGGCGGGTGACGCGACTCATCACCGCCGCTTGCCAGCCCGGCGCGCGGATGACCAGCGCTCGACTTCCGACGAGGCTCTTGCCACAAGCCCGCCATGCTGACCCTCGACGCCGAACAGACCGCCGCCCGCACCTGGTTCGAATCACTGCGCACGCGCATCTGCACCGAATTCGAGGCGATCGAGCGCGAGGCCGGGTCCGACGCGCGATTCGACTACCTCCCCTGGGACCGCACCGACCCCTCGGGTGCGCCGGGCGGCGGCGGGGTGCGCGGGCTGATGAAGGGCAAGGTGTTCGAGAAGGTCGGCGTCAACGTCTCCACCGTCGGCGGGCTGCTCGACGGCGAGTTCGGCAAGTCGATCCACGGTGCCGGCGACGATCCGCGCTTCTTCGCCACCGGGATCAGCCTCGTCGCGCATATGGCCAATCCGCGCGTGCCCGCCGTGCATATGAACACCCGCTTCCTCGTCACCACCAAACGCTGGTTCGGCGGCGGCGCCGATCTCAACCCGCCGCTGCCGGTCGCCGAGGACACCGCCGATTTCCACGCGACGCTCAAGGCGGCCTGCGATGCCTTCGACCCGGCGTATCACCCCCGCTTCAAGGCGTGGGCGGACGATTATTTCTACATCCCGCATCGCAAGGTGCATCGCGGCGTCGGCGGCATCTTCTACGATCATCTCGAAGGCGACTTCGCGCCGAACTTCGCCTTCACCCGCGCGGTCGGCGAGGCGTTCCTCGACACCTATCCGCGCATCGTCCGGCGGCGGATGAACGATCCGTTCGACGCCGCCGATCTGGCGACGCAGCGGGCGTGGCGCGGGCGCTATGCCGAATTCAACCTCGTCTACGATCGCGGCACATTGTTCGGGCTCAAGACCGGCGGCAATATCGATGCGATCCTGATGAGCCTGCCGCCGGTCGCGACATGGGATTGATCGCGGTCGCCCCCGACCTGCTGGCGACGATCGTCACCACGCTGGAGATGACGCGGCGGCCGCCGTTGCGCCCGCTGCCCGCCTCTCCGCTGCGGCTGGTGCGCTGGGCCGAGCCGCAGCCCGACCGCTATCGCACGCTGTTCCGCCGTGTCGGGGGCCCGTGGCTATGGTATTCGCGGCTGGCGATGGACGATGCGACGCTTACCGCGATCATCCATGATCCGCAGGTGCAGGTCCATGCGGTCGTCGACCGCGCCGGGATCGAGATCGGCCTGCTCGAGCTCGACTTCCGCCACGCCGGCGCCTGTGAGCTCTCCTATTTCGGGCTGGTGCCCGAGCTTGCCGGCCAGGGCCATGGCCGCTGGCTGATGGCGGAGGCGATCGCGCGCGCCTGGCTGCCCGGCGTGACACGCCTGTGGGTGCATACCTGCACGCTCGATCACCCGTCGGCGCTCAATTTCTATCGCGCGCAGGGGTTCACCGCGGTCAAGCGGACGATCGAGACCTTCGCCGATCCGCGGGCGATCGGCCTGCTGCCGGTCGAGGCCGGCGCGCACGTACCGTATCTGGCCTAGTCGCCGCGCCTAGGACGGAGTTTGGGCGCGGACGATGCGCCGATAGGCCGCCACCGCGAGCAGACCGCCGGCGAGCTGGGTGCAGGTCGCCACTCCCGCGGCACAGGCTTCGGCGAGCGCGACGCCGAGGGGATTACCGCCGCCGTCGCCGCGCAGATAGTGCGACAGCAGCATGAACGGCTGACCGGCGAGGATCGCGGCGAGATAGACGGTGACCACCGCGCCGAGCAGCCCCAGCTGGCCGCGGCGGGTACGCCGCCACGACCCGCCGACCGCCTGCATCGCGCCGAGCTGCGGCTCGGCGAACAGCATCGGCCCGGCGAGCATGAAGCGGCTCATCAGCCACAGGCCCGGCAGCAGCAGTACGTACATTCCCGCCCCCGCCGGAATCGACACCACCACCATCGCGAGGATGAAGCGCGGGAACCGCCGCGCCGCGCGTTGCAGCGCCGTGGCGAGAGTCGGCCGCTCCGCATCGAGCAGCAGGCAGAAGATCACCGCCAGCCCGAGATAGGTGATGGCATAGGCGCCGACCGAGCCGAGCCCGTAATCGCCGACCCAGCCGTCGAGCGCGGTCATCCACGCCTGCGCACGCGCCTGCGTGTCGACGATCGTCTCGTCCGGGGTGGGCAGCGGAGCGGTGAGCAGCAGCAGCGCATAGGTCGGCACGAAGAAGAACAGGCCGGCGATGCGCAGCAACAGATCGGCGTCGCGCCGGAAGATCGCCCAGGCATCGCTCAGCAGGGCGGCAAGGGTCAGTCTCATACGTCGGTCCAGGTCCGTGCGGCCTTGTCGCGCAACAGCTGTTCACGGGCGACCAGCGCGACGTAAAGCTGCGCCGAAAAGACGATCGCCATCAAGGTCAGGGCGGTGGACACCCCCTGCGCGATGCTCGCCGACAGGAAGCCGACCGTCGCCGCCGAATCGGCGCCGAGCGCCAGCCGCAGGACAAGCCCGCTGACCGACTGCGCCGCCATCGTCGCGACGAGCAGCACGATCAGGAACAGCAGCACCGCGCCGATCAGTCGCCACGTATGCCGCCGCGTCAGCCGCCAGCTGCGCGCGATCGCGCCCAACCCGAGCCGTTCGTGCAGGACGACGGCATAGAGCGGCAGGAATCGCACCGCGACGAACAGCACCACGATCAGCATGACCACGGTGTACAGCCCGCCCGCCCCCGCCGCGCCCGGCGACGACATCACCGGCGTCGCCCGATCCCCCAGATGGGTCACGTCGATCCCGGCATAGGAGAACAGGAGGGCCGCCGGCAGGAACAGCAACGAGAAAGCGAGCGCCAGTACGAGCGCGACGAGCAGCGCCGGGCCGAACCGCACGCGCGCCAGCCGCCCCGCGGCGGGCCGGTCGAGGGCGGGATCGGAGGCGGCGGCGGTGATGACCAATTGTCCCCACAACGCCGCGACGGTCACCAGGATCTGTATCACCACGGCGATCACGACCTTGGCGGTGCTTGGCGCGGCATAGGCCGTGTAGGCGGCGGCGATCACCTGCGGCACGAACAGCGTCAGCGCCGCGACGCCGGCGAGCATGCCGCCGCGCCCGTCGAGCACCGCGACGCTGCGGTCCCACACATTGCCCATCTTGACCATCGGCACCCCCTTATGACGGCGTTTGCGACCGGTTACCGCAGCCGCGCCGACTTGGCCACTCGCCAACGCGTGGAACTTGCCAGCGCCGGGCGACCGGTTCACAGCGCGGGCGATGGATGATCTCGATGGCATCGAATGGCGCGTGGCGCCGGGGCTCACGCCCTATGACGAAGCCCTCGCCGCGATGCAGGCCCGCAGCGAGGCGGTGCAGGCGGGCGAGGCGCGCGAGCTGATCTGGCTGCTCGAACATCCGCCGATCTACACCGCCGGCACCAGCGCGGTCGCCAGCGATCTGATCGACCCGCGCTTCCCGGTGGTGACGACCGGGCGCGGCGGTAAATATACCTATCACGGCCCCGGCCAGCGGATCGTCTATCTGGTGCTCGACCTCAACCGGCGCGGGCGCGACGTGCGCTGTTTCGTCCATGCGGTCGAGGGCTGGGTGATCGCGGCATTGGGGCAGCTCGGCGTCGCTGCGTTCCGCGCAGAGGGGCGCGTCGGCATCTGGACGCGGGACGGCGGCAGCGAGGCGAAGATCGGCGCGATCGGCGTGCGCGTCCGCCGGTGGATCACGATGCATGGCCTGGCGGTCAACGTATCGCCCGATCTCAGCCACTTCGGCGGGATCGTCCCGTGCGGCCTGCCCGAATATCCGGTGACCAGCCTCGCCGCGCTCGGCCGCGATGCGGGGCTGGAAACCTTCGACGCAGCCCTTGCGTTGAGCGCTCCGGCGTTCCTCAAGTCCCTCTCTTGTCCGACAGAAACGAGCGGGAAAGAAAACGAGGCTTGAGGGCCGGGCATTATGCGATTAATGTCCACTGCGATTTGGGTATTAAAGGGCCAGCAAGCCGTCCAAATCCTATTCTAGGGAGCTTCCAATGCGTGCACTCATCTCCAAGGTCCTGACCGGCTCGCTGATCGCCGGCGCCGCTCTCGCGGTTTCGGCGTGTGGCCCGAAGACCGAGACGACCACCGACAACACGATGGTCACCGACATGAACACCACCGACGACATGGGCACCATGAGCGACAACATGACCGCCGTTGACGGTGCGTCGAACGGTGGCATGATGGCCAACGACACGATGATGTCGAACGACACCATGATGTCGAACGACACCATGACCACGAACGCGATGTAATCTCCCCTTCGGGATATTACGTACGTGAAACGGCCGTCCGGGCAACCGGGCGGCTTTTTCTTTGGCTTCGGCGCCGGAGCGCAGTTCATCGGATTTTATGCTGTCCGCCTTCGATCGGGGATTGGGTCTTCGCCCAAAAGCGTCTAGAATCGCGACACATTACCCCCTCGGTGAGGATGACGAGAGATGAATGTGTTGCGTATCGCGCTGGCGCTTGGCGGCGCCGCGGTCGGTTTGGTGGCGGCCGCGCCCGCCTCGGCCCAATTCTTCTTGCGCTCACACGATTTCCGCGGCGAAACCGTCAAGGGTCATGAGGACGGGCTCGGCCAGGTGCTGCCCGGCGCGACCGAGGCCGAACTGCGCGCCGCCATGGCTTGGAACGTCCGCGCCGGGCTCAACGTCGCCGCCCTGCAATGCCAGTTCGAGCCGACGCTGCTCACCGTGCCCAACTACAATGCGGTGCTCAAGGACCACGAGGCCGAGCTCAAGACCTCGTTCGACACGCTCACCAAATATTTCACGCGGATCAACAAGACGCCCAAGGCCGGCCAGGCCGCGCTCGACCAGTTCGGCACGCGCACCTATTCGGGCTATGCCACGGTCGCCGCGCAATACGGCTTCTGCCAGACGGCGAGCGCGATCGGCCGCGACGCGACCTTCGTGCCGCGCGGCAGCTTCGGCGACTTCGCGATGGATCACGTCCGCGAGCTGCGCAACAGCCTGACCCCCTATGGCGAGCAGCAGTTCACGCGCTACCTGGGCCGCGATTATGCCTCGCAGCCGCGGCTGGATGCGATCTGCTGGAACAAGAAGGGCGAGTGGGTCACCAAGAAGTGCGGCGCGTTCAACTGGCCGCCCGCCGCGCCGGCGACCGCGACCGCCGCTGCCGATGTATCGGCGACGCAGACCGCGCAGCGGTGATCGACGGGCGCCGCGGGGGTTTCTTCGCGGCGCCGGTTGACTGTCGTGCACCGCTCCGGCGCAGGCTTCGGGGCGGTCACCGAACCTAGACCGGGATCGAGCGCAGCGGGCGATCGAATATTACGTGTGACAGCGGTTTAGCCGGGCCACTGAATTGCCGCCCGTGCGACACCCCGAACGTCCCGGCCTCGTGCATCACGCGCCGCCACCCCGGGCTTGGTCCGGGGTCCACCGTGCCACGAAATGATCGGCTGAAACTCCTGCGGAACCGTCGATGCCGGAACGGGCCCGGCGTGGAGGGTGTTTTGCAGAGGTCTCGCCCCTAAGTGGGCACCAGCCCCGCTCGGCCTAGCGCAGCCCCAGAAGCTTGTGCGTCTGGAGCGACAGCCGCCACTGCGGCCGCGCCATCACCACGGCGATCGCCGCTTCGATATTCGCCGCCCCGCGCGCATCGTCCATCGGCTGCAACAGGCGGTGGGTGAAATCCCAGGCCTCGATCGCGTCGATGTCGCTGCCGGGCTGCGGCCAGACCAGCTTGAGCTCGTCGCCCGAGCGCTGCACGACGTGACTGCCCGCCTTGGGGCTGACGCAGACCCAGTCGATCCCGGGGTGCACGGCCAGCGTACCGTTGGTCTCGATCGCGATGCGGAAGCCCGCGGCATGGAGCGCCTCGACCAGCGCATCGTCGACCTGCAACATCGGCTCGCCGCCGGTCAGTACGACGAAACGGTCGCCCTGCCCCGCGCCCCAAAAGCCGATCACCGCCGCGACGAGCGCATCGGCATCGGCGAACTTGCCGCCGCCGAGCCCGTCGACGCCGACGAAATCGGTATCGCAGAAGCGGCAGACCGCGCTCGCCCGGTCCTGCTCGCGTCCGCTCCACAGGTTGCAACCGGCAAAGCGCACGAACACCGCGCGCCGCCCGGCGTTGACGCCCTCGCCCTGCAGGGTGAGGAACATTTCCTTGACCGCATAGGACATCGGATCAGGGCCGGACGGCGTAGACCGTCGGGTCGGCGATACCGGCCTCCTCGAAGCCCTTGGCGCGCAGCCGGCAACTGTCGCAATCGCCGCAATGCACGCCGCCCGGTGCGGGATCGTAGCACGACCAGCTCAATCCCATGTCGACGCCCAGTCGGCTGCCCTCGCGGACGATATCCGCCTTGGTCATATGCTGGAGCGGCGCGTGGATCTTGAACGGCTCGCCCTCGACCCCCGCCTTGGTGGCGATCTCCGCCAGGCCTTCGAAGGCGGCGATGAATTCGGGGCGGCAATCGGGATAGCCGGAATAATCGAGCGCGTTGACGCCGATAAACAGGTCGCGCGATCCCGCCGCCTCGGCCCAGCCGAGCGCGAGGCTGAGGAAGATCGTGTTGCGCGCCGGCACGTAGGTGACGGGGATGCCCTCGCCGACGCCGTCCTTCGGCACGGCGATATCGTCGGTCAGCGCCGAGCCGCCGAAGGCCGACAGATCGAGCGGCAGCACGATATGCCGTTCCGCGCCAAGCGTCGCGGCGACACGGCGCGCGGCGGCGAGTTCGACCCGGTGACGCTGGTTATAATCAACCGACAGCGCGAGCAGGCGATAGCCCGCCTCGCGCGCGCTGGCGGCGGAGATCATCGAATCGAGCCCGCCCGAGACGAGCACGACGGCCAGAGGGGCCTCGTTGGACATGGTCATGATCTCCGCGGCGCTAGGCCAAAGCGGAGCAAAAGAAAAGGGCCGCGGATCAGGCGGCCCTTTTGAAGGAGAGGGACGCGACCAGCATCCCCAAGGAGAAAAGCGTACCGGTAGAAACTGGTACACCCCGTCATTAGGCCGCCCGCCCTAAAAAGAGATTAACGCCGCGGCGTCAGGCGACCGGGCCCGCCTCGGCGGGCACCGGGAATTTGACCGCGCAGAAGGCGCAATCGACGTGGATCAGGCCATTCTCATCGGCCATCTCGCGCCGCTCCTCCGGCGAGAATTTGGCGATGACGCTGGCGATATAGTCCCCGTTGCAGCGGCAGCCGCGCGACAGCGGGGTCGCGGCGAGAACGCGCACGTCGGGTTCCTCGTTGAACAATCGCCAGATCAGCGTTTCGAGCGACAGCGACGGATCGGCAAGTTCGTCGGCGCCCATCGTCTGCCCGAGCGCCTCGACATGCTCCCATTCGGGATGATCGAGCCGCGTGTGCAACCGCTCGCGGCCGACCTCGCCCTCGGGCAGATGCTGGAGGAACAGACCGCCGGCGACCGTGCGCCCTTCCCCGTCGCGACCGATGCCGACGCGGACGAGGCTGGGGATCTGCTCCGACTGGACGAAATAGCTTTGCGCCGCCTCGGCCAGCGTCTCGCCGTCGAGCGGGACGATGCCCTGATAGCGTTCGCCGGTGGCGGCGAGATCGAAGGTGATCGCCAGATAGCCCTGACCGAACAGGGCGAACAAGGTCGGCTGTTCCGGCGCGGCCGCGAGCCGATCGGCGTCGTAATCGATATAGCCGCGCACCTCGCCGCCGCGATAGTCGCAGACCATCAACTGCACGACGCCCTGTTCGGTGCGCGTCTGCATCGTCAGCTGCGCGGTCGGGTCCTTGAGCGTCGAGCCGATCAGCGCGACCAAGGTCAGCGCCTCGGCGAGCAAGGCCTCGATCGCCGGCGGATAGGTGTGCGCGGCAAGCACCGCGTCGAGCGCCGGCCCGAGCCGCACGATCCGTCCGCGCGCCGAGCGGGAGGGAATCGCGAAACCGAGCGCGCGATCGATATCATGGGGTTGTTGCATAAGCGGAAAATGGGGGGTCGATGCGGATCGGTCAACCGCGGGCACTGGCCTGCCCCGCCCCCGCCGCGTCAGCCGATCTGGCCGAACACCCAGCGCAGCACCGCCTTCTGGGCATGGAGGCGATTGCCCGCTTCCTGCCAGATCAGCGACTGCGGACCGTCGATCACCGCGTCGACCACCTCCTCGCCGCGATGCGCGGGGAGGCAGTGGAGGAAGCGCGCATCGGGCTTGGCGCGCGCCATCAGCGCTTCGTCGACCTGATAGGGCATCATCGCCGCGAGCTTGGTTTCGGCATGCGCCTGGCCCATCGAAATCCAGGTGTCGGTGACGATCACGTCCGCGCCCTCCACCGCCTCCTGCGGCGAGGCGACGACGCGCGCGCGGCCCTGTCCCAAGGCGACATCCGCCTCGCTCGGCATGAAGCCCTGCGGACAGGCGGCGACGACGTCGAACTGCATTAGCCCCGCCGCCTCGATCAGCGAGGCGAGCACGTTATTGCCATCGCCGAGCCACGCCATCTTGAGCCCGGGCAGCGCCTTGCCGTCTTCGAGGATGGTCTGGAGATCGGCCATGATCTGGCACGGATGCGATTGATCGGTGAGGCCGTTGATAACCGGCACGGTCGCATGCCGCGCCATGTCCTCGATCTTGGCATGATCGTCGGTGCGGATCATGATCGCGTCGACATAGCCCGACAAGACGCGTGCCGTATCGGCAATGCTCTCGCCGCGACCGAGCTGCATCGATCCCGCATCCATGACGATCGAGCTGCCGCCAAGCTGGCGGATCGCCATGTCGAAGCTGACGCGGGTCCGGGTCGAATTCTTCTCGAAGATCATCGCCAGCACATGGCCGGCGAGCGGCGCGTCGGCATCGGCCCGTCCCTTGGGAAAGCCGGCGCGTGCCGCCTTGCGGTCGATCGCCTCGGCGAGCATCGCGGCGACGCCATCGGCCCCGGCGGCGGTGAGGTTGAGGAAATGGCGCATATCGGTCCTTCCGTCCCTCTCCGGCGGCGGAGAGGGGATCGTCTCAATCGTCGCTGGCGGGGACGAACACCCGCGCGGCGGCGCTCAACTTGTCGATACATTCGCTGACGTGCGCATCCTCGATCACCAGCGGCGGCAGCATGCGGACGACATTCTCGCCAGCCGCGACCAGCAACAGCCCGTGATTGTCGCGGGCATGCGCGACGAACTCGCGCGGCTCGACCCCGGCCTTGAGCTTGAGGCCGAGCATCAGCCCCTTGCCGCGCACGCTGTCGAAGATCTGGTCGTGATTGGGGATCATCTGCTCGAGCGCGCCGCGCAGCCGCTCGCCCATCGTCTCGACCCGGGCGAGGAAACCGTCGGCGAGCATGACGTCGAGCACCGCCTGCCCCGCCGCCATCGCGAGCGGGTTGCCGCCATAGGTCGAGCCGTGCGTACCGATCACCATGCCGCTCGCCGCCTTTTCGGTGGCGAGGCACGCGCCGAGCGGGAAGCCGCCGCCGATGCCCTTGGCGACCGACATGATGTCCGGCTCGATGCCGTAATGCTCATAGGCCCACATCTTGCCGGTGCGCCCGTAGCCGCATTGCACCTCGTCCAGGATCAGCAGCAGGCCATGCTCGTCGCACGCCTTGCGCAGCCCGGTGATGAACTCGGGCGTGCCGACCGAGACACCGCCCTCGCCCTGGATCGTCTCGACCATGAAGCCGGCGGTGGTGTCGTCGATCAGCGCCAGCGCGGCGTCGAGATCGTTGAACGGCGCATAAGCGAAGCCGGGCAGCAGCGGTTCGAAGCCGTCGCGCATCTTCGGCTGGTTGGTCGCCGAGATCGCGCCCATCGTCCGGCCGTGGAAGGCGTTGTTGAAGGTGATGATCGTCGTACGCTGCGGATTGCCTGCGGCATAATGATAGCGGCGCGCGGTCTTGATCGCGCATTCCACCGCCTCGGTGCCCGAATTGGTGAAGAACACCGTGTCGGCGAAGCTGTTTGCGACGATCCGCTCGGCGAGCGCCTCGCCCTGCGGCGAGCCGTAGAGATTGCTGACGTGCATCAGTGTCGCCGCCTGTTCGGCGATCGCCTTGACGAGATGCGGATGGCCGTGGCCGAGCGCATTGACCGCGATGCCTGCCGCCATGTCGAGATAGCGGCTGCCGTCCTCGCTGATCAGATAGCAGCCTTCGCCGCGGACCGGACGCACCCCGCACCGTGGGTAGACGGGCATCAGCGGGGTCATGGTCACGGGACGTCTCCTGTCTCTCGAAACGAGAAAGGGCGGCCCTTGCATGGACCGCCCGATCTCGTCTTACCGGTGGCGACCGGGCCGGGTCAACACCCGCCCGACGCGCGCGTCGTCAATGACCGCGGCTGAGTTCGTCGACCTCACCCATGATCGTATCGAGCGCGGTCTTGTTGACGTCGGTCTCATGCTCGCGACGCGACGGCAGCGAGCCTTCGCTGAGGATCGCCTCCAGCGCGACGCGACCGCGCGCGACTCGGCTCTTGATCGTGCCGACCGCGACCTGACAGATTTCCGCCGCTTCCTCATAGGCGAAGCCGCCGGCGCCGACGAGGATCAGCGCCTCGCGCTGCGGCTGCGGCAGATGGAGCAGCGCGCGCTGCATATCGCCCAGTTCGACATGGCGGTCCTGGCTCGCGGGCGCGGCGAGGATGCGGTCGGCGACGAGATCGTCCCACTCGCCCTTGAAGCGCGCACGCCGCATCTGCGACAGGTAGAGATTGCGCAGGATGATGAAGGTCCAGGCGCGCATATTGGTGCCGGCCTGGAACCGCTGCCGCGCCGCCCAGGCCTTGAGCAATGTTTCCTGCACCAGATCGTCGGCGAGATCACGGCTGCCCGACAGCGAACGGCCGAACGCGCGCAGGTGCGGAATCACCTGGGCGAGCTGTTTCTTGAACTCCGGATCAGACAGCGCGACATGTTCCACCGGCGCCACGGGTGCGTCGTCGTCTTCGTAATCATCGGTACGCGTAGCGGGCTGGGTCATGCAATTCCGTTCAAAGCCGGGGACATCATCGCCGCCTCGAGGGGCAAGATAAGGGTCCGCGCCGGCAAATGCCAGTGAGACGGGGTGAGCCGTTTTACCGCAAGATAAGAAAGGCGAAGATCACGATGATCAGGACGAGCGAGATCGCCAGGACGTAGCGGGTAACCCCCGGTGTCGACCCCGCCCGCGCTTCGGTTTTGGAGACATGGATGGGTTCATCGGGATCAGCCATGAACGTCAAACACATGACATCCGTTTTGGGTCCGAAACTTTCTGCGGCGGCGGCCTGCCGGCGCTCCCGCCAAATCTGGACGCCTGCGAAAAGCTCGACGTCACCCCAGACGAGCCGTCACTCCGGATCTGGTCCGAGGTCCACCGCGTCGCACAACCAAAGGCTTATGCTCCTGCGGAACCGTGGATGCCGGAACGGGCTCGGCATGACGGAGGGCGTTGCGTAGAGGTATCGCCGAGGCGGAAGCCAAGGCCCTCCGCTCACCGCCTGCCGTCGTTCGGCTTGACCACCGTATTTCCGCCTGCGCGCGAATACGGGTCCTGAGAGTGCCACCCTTTGCAGAGATCTCGTCTGCGAAGAAGCACACGTGGACGGAGCAAAGCCCCGACCACGCGCACCTCACAATTGTCAGACGGCCGCCTGCGGCACCGTCGCTTCGTCGAAGAACAGCGCCTGGCTGATCGCCGCCTTCACCGTCGAACGCTGGAACGGCTTGGTGATCAGGAAGGTCGGCTCGGGCCGTTCGCCGGTGAGCAGACGCTCCGGGAACGCGGTGATGAAGATCACCGGCACTTCGAATTCGGCGAGGATGTCCTTGACCGCGTCGATCCCCGAACTGTCGTCGGCGAGCTGGATGTCGGCGAGCACCAGACCCGGGCGATCCTCCATCGCCAGCGCCACCGCCTCGTCGCGGGTGACGGCGACGCCGGTGACTTCGTGACCGAGATCGCGGACGATCGTCTCGATGTCCATCGCGATGATCGGCTCATCCTCGATGATGAGCACGCGCGCGCGCGTCTGCTTCTCGATCTCGGCGAGCGCTTCCGACACGAGCGATTCGACTTCGCTGGTATCGACCTCGATCAGATAGGCGGCATCCTCGGGCGTGAAACCTTCCATCGCGGTGAGCAGCAGCGCCTGACGCGACAGCGGCGTCATCCGCGCGAGGCGCGCGCGGGCGACCGCTTCGGTGCCCTCGGCATCGCTCTGCGAGGTCTGCTCCTCACCATCGGAATTGGCAGAGGCCCAGATGCCCTGGAACATGCGATACAGGCCGAGCCGCGGATCGACGTCGCGGGGAAACTGGTCCGGCGCCGCGACGATCGCTTCGAGCGTGGCACGGACATATTTGTCGCCCTGCTGCTGGCTGCCGGTCAGGGCCCGGCCATAGCGCCGCAGGAAGGGAAGGTGCGGTGCGAGTTGCTGTCCAAGCGACATGGGTGGTGATCACTCCCTGAAGATTTGCCCGAGGGGGCTGAGAATCGAGCGGACGCCTGATCTGTGCGGGCGGCGACCGCTTTGCAACGCTGTTTGTCGAAGAGCCCGGCGGCTACGGTGGCCGCCTGGAAAATTCGCGCTATGATGGAACTAACGAAGGCGAATTTGGTTTCATCGCCGTTCGAATGGGTCCGTCGCAGCCGCGAGGGCCGTGTTCATCCGTAATGCGTCGATTGCCCGGCTTCAGCGGGCCACCAGGGGGACAGGTTGGAATTGCCCAGCGACAAGGACAAGAAAACGTCGTCCAAAAAGTCTCCTGCGAAGGTCCAGAGCAAGGATCGTGATATGGGCGCAGCGCTTCGCTCCGCCTATCAGCGGACGATTGACGAAAGCGTTCCGGACGAGATGCTCGACCTGCTGAACAAGCTCGCCTAACAGCGGGCATGGCCACCTCGCACGCCGCCGCCTCCACCACACGACGCGCGGCGATGGCCCCGGTGTCGGCGCTGTCGCGCTTCCCGACCGGCGCCAAGCTGTTCGTCATGCTCAGCGTCGCGCTGCTGCTGCTCGCGCTGATCGCGATCGGCGCCACCTTGCAGACCGGGCGGACCGCGGACGCGGAGGCGCGCGCACGACTGCGCATCGCCGCCAATGAAAGCGCTCGCAGCATCGCGATCGAGCTGATCGGCGACATGACCGCGTTGCGCGTCGCGGTGAATGCCTTGGAAGCCGATGCGGGGGATGCGCCGAGCTGCGCCCGTGCGCAGGGCGTGTTCGCGCAACAGGCGACGACCGGCACGCGCTTTTCGATCATCGACCGGCGCGGCCGGCTGTTGTGCGGCGAGGCTTTCCATTCCGACGTGCCGATCGACACCAGCACTGCGGTCGGCGCGGCGATCGTCCCCGATCAGGGCCTGATCCTGTCGGTCGCCGGGCCGCGTCGCGGGCCGAGCGCGCGCGTCTTCTTCCCGCGTGCCTTCCTCACGCGCCTCGCCACCCCGACCAGCCGGGCGGTGCCGCTCGCCAGCGCGCTGGTTCACGACGACACGACGCTCGAACTCGCCGCCATTCCGGACCTCGGCCCGCTCGACCGGCTCGATACGGTCGAGACCGATCTCGGCCTCGGCGGACTGACGTTGCGGACCAGCACCCGCAGCGCGCCGATCACCTCGTCCTTCCTCGTCGCGCTGATGCTGCCGCTGTTGATGTGGGCGGCGGCGGCGGGCCTGTCGTGGTTCATCGTCGACCGGCTGCTGATCCGTCCGCTGCGGCTGCTGCGCGCGAGCGTCGCCGCCTATACGCCCGGCGAGGTGATCGATCCCGGCAAGCTCGGGCCGCTCCCCGCGCAGGAGATCCGCGAGCTCGGCGACACCTTCCGCGCGATCAGCCGCACCGTCGCGCTGCACGAGGCGGGGCTCGCCGAAGCGGTGGTGCGGCAGACCAAGCTGACGCGTGAGGTGCATCATCGCGTCAAGAACAACCTGCAGGTCATCTCCAGCCTGATCAACTTCCACGCGCGCGGTGCGCCCAGCGCGGATGCGACTGCGGCCTATGCCTCGATCCAGCGCCGCGTCGATGCGCTGGCGGTGGTGCACCGCAATCATTTCGCCGAGATGGAGGACAATCGCGGGCTCAACCTGCGCGCGGTGATCGGCGAACTCGCCTCCAACATCCGCGCCACCGCGCCGGAGGGCGCGTCGAGCCTGTCGATCGCGCTCGACGTCGACCCCTATCTGGTCAATCAGGACGTCGCGGTCGCGGTCGCCTTCCTCGTCACCGAGACGATCGAACTGGCGATGAACTGCGACCGGGCGGCGCAGATCCGCGTTGCCGTCAAGCCGGGCGACGATACGCAAAAGGCCAAGCTCCGGGTGGTCAGCCGCGCCTTCGTCGCCAGCGAGGCGCTCGAAACGCTGCTCTCGACCCGCTACGGCCGCGTGATCGAAGGGCTGTCGCGGCAGCTGCGCGCGCCGCTGCATCACGATCCGATGACCGGCGCCTATGAGATCGCGATCGCCGTCCTGGGACGCGACTGAGAGCGGAAAAAAATAATCGTCCGGCCGCGCGATTTATTGCGGAACCAAGCCCGCGGGTCAGGGTTGAGCAGTACGGATCGCGACTTTATGCCCCCCCGCTTTCGCGATCCACGACATAGGCCCGAAAGCGCTCACCCTCCCCCCCCCCGGTGATCGCTTTCGGGCCTTATCCTTTTCTACCCAGTGCCGCTGTTTGTTGCCGCCATCGGTTCCGCGTCCGGAACGAATGGCGCGTCCGATCATTCGAGCTAGCGGTATTCATGCCCAGGAGGTTTTATGCGTAAGGTTCTCGGAATGGTGGTGGTCGCGGGTGCGCTGATGGTCAGCGCCTGCAACACGGTCGAAGGCGTCGGCAAGGACGTCAAGTCGGCCGGCAGCACCGTCGCGAAGACTGCCGACGACGCCAAGTAAGCAAAACCCGTTCGGGTGAACGAGCCCCCGTCGGTCATCCGGCGGGGGCTTTTTCGTGGCTGCGATCGGCGGCGCGCGACGCGCCCGCCGTCAGACCTCGACGATGTCGGTGCCCGCCTCGCGCGCGCGTTTGCGCTCGGTGAACCAGATGCCGATGATCGCGATCTCGTAGAGCAGGATCAGCGGCACGGCGAGCAGCACCTGGCTCATCAGATCCGGCGGGGTGAGCACCGCGGCGACCGCGGTCGCGCCGACGATCGCGTAGCGGCGCGCGCCGATCAGCTGCTTGCGGGTGACGATGCCGGCGCGTTCGAGCAGCATCAGCAGTACCGGCAGCAGGAAGGCGATGCCGAAGGCGAAGAGGAACTGCATGACGATCGACAGGTAATTGCCGATCGCCGGCAGCGCCTGCTGATGCACGCCGCCGACATCGCCCTGGAAGCCGAGCAGGAAATGCAACGCCATCGGGATCGCCATATAATAAGCGAGCGCCGCGCCGCAGATGAACAGCACCGGGGTCGCCAGCAGGAACGGCAGCAGCGCCCGCCGCTCCTTGCGGTAGAGACCCGGCGCGACGAACTGCCAGAGCTGGTTGGCGATCACCGGGAAGGAGATCATCACCGCGGCGAAAAAGGCGACCTTGAGCTTGACGAGGAACGCCTCGAACAGCTGCGTGTAGATCACCGTCTTCTGCCCGGCGTGGAGCAGCGGCTGGACGAGGAAGCCGAAGATGTCCTCGGCGAACCAATAGCTCACCCCGAAGGCGACGACGATCGCGGCGATGCAATAGAGCAGCCGCCGGCGCAGTTCGATGAGATGGTCGAGCAGCGGCGCGCGGCTGGCGTCGATCTCGTCTTCGACGACCGGATCGCTCATGACGGCGTCACGTCGGTCGGCGGCGTCGAAAGATGCGGCGCCGGCCGCGGCTCGGTGGCAGGCACGACGACGGGCTTTTCGACCATCACCGGCGCATCATGCTCCTGATGGTCGGGCGCGGCGTGATCCGGCAGCGGCGTCGCCGGCTCAGCGGCGGCAGCGGATTCCGCGTCGGAGGTGGCGGGATGCTCGGCCATGATCCGCGCATTCTCCGCCGCCCAGCGCTTCTCCATCTCTTCCAGCTCGGCCTCGCGCACCATATTGTCGAAACCCTGGCGAAAGCTGCGCGACACACCGCGCGCCTTGCCGACCCAATAGCCGACGACGCGCATCGCCTTGGGCAGGTCCTTGGGGCCGATCACCACCAGCGCCACGATGGCGACCAGCAGGAACTCGCTCGAATCGATGTTGAACATCGGATGCGGTCAGGGGATCGCGGGAATTAGCGGTCGTCGCGGACGCGCTCGCCGTCACGATCGAACGCCGGCTCGGCGGCCTTCTGCGCCTCGATCCGCGGCGCCGGCTTGGCAGGACCGTCGCCGTCTTCCTCGGCCATGCCCTTCTTGAAGTTCTTCACGCCCTTGGCGACATCGCCCATCAGGTTGGAGAAGCGGCCACCGCCGAGCAGCAGGATCGCGACGACGGCGAGGACGAGCAGATGGATCGGGCTGAAGCTGCCCATGGCGTATCTCCTAGAATGTCCCCTTATCTAATCGCTATCCGCCGCCTTTGCCACCTCCAATGCTTCCTCGAGCGCGAGGTCGACGGGATCGAGCAAGCCGGCGGCGCGCAGATCGTCGATCCCGGGCAGATCGCGGCGGCTGGAGAGGCCGAAATGGGTGAGGAAGTCGGGCGTCGTCGCATAGAGCAGCGGCCGGCCGGGCAGTTCGCGCCGCCCCGCCGGGCGTACCCAGCCGGTCTCCATCAGCACGTCGAGCGTCCCCTTGGCGGTGGCAACCCCGCGGATCGCCTCTATCTCGGCGCGGGTGACGGGCTCGTGATAAGCGATGATCGCCAGCACCTCGATGCCGGCCCGGCTCAACCGGCGCACCTCGTCGCGGTCGCGGCGGAGGAGATGGGCGAGGTCCGCCGCCGTCTCGAAATGCCAGCGCTCGCCCCGCCGCACCAGGGCGATGCCGCGCCCGGCATAATCGCGTTCGAGCTGTGCCAACGCGGCACGGACGTCGACGCCGCCGACATAGGCGCGGATCGAATCGACCGACAGCGGCTCGGCCGCGGCGAACAGCAGCGCCTCGACCGCGCGCACCGCATCGTCGGGCGGGGTCATCGCACCGCGCGGAGCAGGAGCGGCGCGAACGGCGCCTGCTGGCGCAATTCGACCCGTCCCTGTTTGGCGAGTTCGAGCGCGGCGAGGAAGGACGAGGCGAGCGCCGACTTACGCAGCCGCCCCGATCCATCGGGCAAAAAGCTCTCCAGCGTCGCCCAGTCGAGCGTCATGCCGACCAGCCGCGCGACCCGCGCCAACGCCGCTTCCAGGGTCATCACCTCGCGATCGGCGACGACATGCATCACCGGCCGGGTCCGCGCGCTCACCCGGCCATAAGCGGCGATGAGGTCATAGATCTCCGCCCGCCATTGCGCATGGCGGATCGTGCGCAGCCCCTCCGGCGCGGCACGCGGAAAGACGTCGCGGCCGAGCCGATCGCGCGCCATCAGCCGCGCCCCCGCCTCGCGCATCGCCGCCAGCCGTTCAAGACGCAATTGCAGGCGCAGCGCGAGTTCCTCGGGGTCGGGCTCCTCGTCGTCGGCGACGCGCGGCAGCAACAGCGCCGACTTGAGGTAGGCGAGCCACGCCGCCATCACCAGATAATCGGCGGCGACCTCGAGTTGCAGCGTCTGCCGCTGCCGGATGAAGGCGAGATATTGCTCGACCAGCGCGAGGATCGACAGCTTGCGCAGATCGACCTTTTGCGCGCGGGCGAGCGACAGCAGCAGGTCGAGCGGCCCTTCCCATCCCTCCAGATCGAGCGTGAGTTGCTCGGGCTCCGCCATCGCCGCCGGATCAGACCAGGGCGAGGAAGGCGTCGCGGCGCGCGATCAGCTCGGCGAAATCACCCTGGCCCGGCGTCACGCTCGCCATCGCGCGGTCGAGGCGGCGACGCGCGGCGTCGGTGATCTCGGGCAGACGGTCGGCGATCGCGACCATCTCGTCCATCCGCGCCCAGCAGTCGAGCACGAGGTCGCAGCCCGCGGCGATCGACGCCGCCGCCTTGTCGCCGGCGCTGCCCGACAGCGCCTTCATGTCGATATCGTCGGTCATCAGCAGCCCGTCGAAGCCGATCGCGCCGCGGATCACCTGCTCGATCACCACCGGCGACAGCGTCGCGGGACGCTCGCGGTCCCACGCCTCGAACACGATGTGCGAGGTCATTCCCATCGGCGCGTCGGCGAGGGTGCGAAACGGTTCGAGGTCGATCTCCAACTCGTCGGCGCTGGCGGTGACGGTGGGCAGCAGATGATGGCTGTCGACCCGCGCACGACCATGACCGGGCATATGTTTGACGACGCCGACGATTCCGGCCGCGGCCAGCCCCTCCAGCATCGCGCGGCCGAGCGCGGCGACCGGCATCGGGGCGCTGCCATAGGCGCGGCAGGCGATCGCCTCGGTCGTGTCGGGCTGCGCGACGTCGAGCAACGGCGCGCAATCGACGGTGATGCCGACCTCGGCCAGCATCAGCCCGAGCGCCTCGCCATTGGCGCGCATCGCCTGGATCGCCGACATCGGCGCGACCTCATAGAGCGCGGCGAAGGCGGGTCCGGCGGGGAAGGCGGGCCAGTGCGGCGGCCCCATCCGCGCGACGCGTCCGCCCTCCTGATCGATCAGGATGGGCAGATCGTCCCGCCCGGCGAGCGCCCGCAGCGAATCGGTCAGCGCGCGCAACTGGGCGCGATCCTCGATGTTGCGCTTGAACAGGATATAGCCGGCGGGCGCCGCCGCGGCGAAGAAGGCGCGCTCGCCGGGGGTGAGAACCGGACCGGCGAGACCGAAGATGACGGGCTTCATCGTCGCTGGTTAGCGCGCGCAGGCGGAAGAAGCGAGTGGGGGTTCGGGGGAGCGGCGCGACGCCCCTGCCCCACTCGACCGTAAATCGCGACGGCAGCGAGCCGGCCGGCGGGATCGGAGGAGGGCCGTCCCGACCACCACACCACCCCGGCGGAGGCCGGAATCTAATTGGGTGAACGCCGAGGAAGCCCGGCGACGGTCATCCAGCTGGGCCCCGGCCTCCGCCGGGGCGGTAACGAAATCGAGAAGACTAGCGCCATCGCCACGCTGGCGAAGAGACATCATCCTCCCGCATGATCGCCACGCCGCCCCGTCAACTTGCGACGAAGCAGCTTTCCCCGGCGACGCGCAGACGGCCGCAGATGTCGGCCGCCTGGTTGGCGCTGCCGGCGTTGACGCGCAGGCGGTAGAGCGTGCGGCCACCGGTGGCGACCGACTGGACCGACTTGCCGAGCGGCGCGAGGTAGCTGAACCGCTTGGAGAAGCCGTCCCACGCACTGTTCGCGAGCGCTTCGCTGGGATAGGCGCCGAGCTGGACGAGCGAGCCGCCGCCGCCGCTGGCAACCGGCCGCGCCTGGACGCTGACCGGCGGCGCGGCGACGAGCTTGCCGCTCGACGCCGGCACCTGCGCGACGGCGTTGCTGCCGCCCGGCCCCGCCGGCTTGGCGCTCGGGGTGACGCGGTGGCCGTCGATCGGCTTCTCGGGGACCGCCGACAGGTCGATCGAGCCATTGCCCGCCTTGCCGGCGCTGGTCGCGATCGCGGCATCGCCCTCGCCCTTGACCTTGAGGCCGCCCGGTTCCTCCGGACGCACCTTATAGTCGCCCGGCTGCGCGGCGATCAGCTGACCGTCGGCGGAGGCGCGCATCTGCACCTTGTAGATGCCGAAGATGATCGCGGCGAGCGCCGCCAGGCCGACGACGACGAGCGCGATCGTCTTGCCGATGGGGGCGCGACGCTCCTCATCCGGCTCGACCGTTTCGAGCCACGGCAGCCGATCCTCGTCGCGTAACTCCAACCCGTCCCCCATCACTTCATCTCCGAAACCGCGACAACACCCATGATGCTGAGACCGTTACGAATAATCTGTGCAATCGCCGTCGCCAAGGCGAGACGCGCAGCGGTGACGGCGGCGTCGTCGGCGACCAGGAAGCGGCGCTCGGGCCGGTCGTTGCCGACATTCCAGGCAGCGTGGAAGGCAGCAGCTAAGTCATACAGATAGAAGGCAATTCTATGCGGTTCGCGCGCTGCCGCGGCGGTTTCGACGATGCGTGGGAATTGCGCGGCGAGCTTCACCAGCGCCAGCTCTTCCGTATCAAGCCGGGACAGGTCGGCCGCCTCCGCAACGATCCCCGCCTCTTCGGCGCGGCGGTGCAACGAGGCGACGCGGGCATGGGCATATTGGACGTAGAAGACCGGATTGTCCTTCGACGCCTCGACCACCTTGGCGAAGTCGAAGTCCATCTGCGCGTCCGACCGGCGGGTCAGCATGGTGAAGCGGACGACATCCTTGCCGACCTCGCGCACCACGTCGGCAAGCGTGACGAAATTGCCGGCGCGCTTCGACATCTTGACCGGCTCGCCACCGCGCAGCAGCCGCACCATCTGGACGAGCTTGACGTCGAAGCGCGTCTTGCCGCCGGTCAGCGCCGCGACCGCCGCGACGATCCGCTTGACGGTGCCGGCATGGTCCGCGCCCCAGATGTCGATCAGCTGGTCGGCGCCCTGCGCCTTCTGGAAATGATAGGCGAGATCGGCACCGAAATAGGTCCACTGGCCGTTCGACTTCTTGATCGGCCGGTCCTGATCGTCGCCGAAGGCGGTCGAGCGGAACAGCGGCAGCTCGACCGGCTCCCAATCCTCGGGCGTCTCGCCCTTGGGCGCTTCGAGCACGCCGTCGTAGACGAGGCCGCGCGCGCGCAGCTCCGCCTCCGCCGCCTCGGGCTTGCCCGCCGCCTGCAAGTCCGCCTCGGACGCGAACAGATCGTGGTGGATGCCGAGCAGCGCGAGATCGTCCTTGATCATCACCAGCATCGCCGCGACCGCGCGGGTGCGGAACAGCGCGAGCCATTCGCTCTCCGGCGCGTCGACGTAGCGATCGCCATATTCGGCGGCCAGCGCCTGACCGACGGGGACGAGATAGTCGCCGGGATACAGGCCTTCGGGAATGGTGATCGTCGCGCCGAGCGCCTCGCGGTAGCGCAGGTGCACCGAGCGCGCGAGCACGTCGACCTGCCCGCCGGCGTCATTGACGTAATATTCGCGGATCACCGTATGTCCGGCGAATTCGAGCAGGGCGGCGAGCGCATCGCCGACCACCGCGCCGCGGCAATGGCCCATGTGCATCGGCCCGGTCGGATTGGCCGAGACATATTCGATGTTGACCGTCACCCCCTGCCCCTGCGTCGAGCGGCCGTAATCGTCGCCCGCCGCCCGGATGGTCGCGAGCTCGTCGCGCCAGGCGGCGTCGGTAAGCCGCAGGTTGATGAAGCCAGGGCCGGCGACGCTCGCCTCGGCGACCTCGGGCAGCTTGCCGAGTTCGCCGGCGAGCGCCTCGCCGAGCGCGCGCGGGTTGAGCCCGGCGGGCTTGGCGAGCACCATCGCCGCATTGGTCGCGAGATCGCCATGCGACGCGTCGCGCGGCGGCTCGACCGTGACGTTGCGGCGATCGATCCCCTCCGGCAGCGTGCCGGCGGCGGTCAGCGTGTCGAGGGCCGCGGCGACATGCGCGGCAAAGCGGGTGTAAAGCGTCATCAGCGTCCGTTCGGTGGAAGGGGATCGCTCTAGCTTAGTCGCGGGGATGGTTCAAATGCGGGCGTTATCGCGTGCGTCGGCGCGGCTCTTCGCCCGGCACCGGGCTGACCCATGACAGCGGTCCTAGAAGCCTTCCGGCAGTGCGATGTCGCCGATCAGCGCACGATAGCGGGAAATCGCATAGCGGTCGGTCATGCCGGCGATGAAGTCGGCGATGTGGCGGCTTCGGTCGGGTTCGGCATTAGGCACCTCCTCCGCCCATTCGGGGCTCATCGCGCTCGGGTCGTCGCGATAAACGGCGAACAGGCCGGCGACGATGCCATGCGCCGCCTCCGCCGCGGCGAGCTGGCGCGGATGATGGTAGAGATTGGCGTACATGAAGCGTTTGAGGTCCCGCTCCTCCTCGCGCATCGTCGCGGAAAAGCCGCAGAGTGCGACGCCCGCCTGACGGACGTCGTCGGCGCTGGTCACGCCCGAGGCGGCGATACGGGCGCGCGTCTCCTCGATCAGGTCGTTGACCATCGTGCCGATCTGGCTGCGGATCAATTCGCTCGCCAGCCGCTTGGGCGCGACGTCGGGGAAGCGTGCGCACGCCGCCCGCCAGCCGCGCGCCACCACCGGTACCTCGAGCAGCTGGTCGAGCGTCAGCAGCCCGGCACGCAGACCGTCGTCGATATCGTGATTGTCATAGGCGATGTCGTCCGCCAGCGCCGCGACCTGCGCCTCGAGACTGGCGTGGCTGGTGAGATCGAGCGGGAAGTCGGCGTCCGCGGCGCGCAGCGCCCAGCCGGGATGCCGCACCGGCCCGTTATGCTTGGCCAGTCCTTCAAGCGTCTCCCACGTCAGATTGAGCCCGTCCCAGCGCGGATAGGGCCGTTCGATCCGCGTCAAGGTGCGCAGCGTATGGCCGTTGTGATCGAAGCCCCCGGCCTCGGCGAGCGCCGCGCGCAACGCATCCTCGCCGGCATGGCCGAACGGCGGATGGCCGATATCGTGCGCCAGACACAGCGCCTCGGTCAGATCCTCGTTGAGCCCGAGCACGCGCGCGATGGTGCGGCCGATCTGCGCGACCTCGAGACTGTGGGTCAGGCGGACGCGAAAGTGATCGCCGTCCGGTGCCATGAACACCTGCGTCTTGTGGCGCAGCCGGCGGAAGCTGATCGAATGGATGATGCGGTCGCGGTCGCGCTGGAAATCGTCGCGTGGGCCGCGCACCGGCTGCGGCGCGATCCCGTTCTGTTCCTCGTGAAGGCGACCTCTGCTGCGCGCCGGGTTGGAAGCCCAGGGCGCGCGCACGCTCACTTGCCCGATGATCCGCCGCTGCCGAGCCGGCTCACCACCTGCCCGGCGTCGCTGGTGAAGGTGAAGGTCGACACGCCTTCCTTCTTGAGCTGGTTGACGAAGCTGCGCGCCTCCGCATCGGTCTTGAACGGGCCGACGAGGACGCGATTGGTCGCGCGCAGCGGCGTCGTCCAGGCGCTGCGGCTGCCGAACACCGCCGGCGCCTTGGCCTTGACCGCGCTATAGGCCTTGGCGAGATCATTCTCGTTCGCGCCGCCGGCGACCTGGACCCAGATCCGTGCCGGATTGGCGCGGGCGAGCCGCTTCTCCTCGGCAGCGGCCTTGCGCTCCTCCGCCGCGGCCTTGGCGTCGGCGGCCTTCTTCTCGTCGGCGAGTTTCTTGGCGGCGAGCGCCTTCTTGTCCGCCGCGGCCTTGCGGTCGGCGGCGCGCTTGTCGGCCACGGCCTGCGCCGCGAGCGCGCGCTCGGCGGCGGCGTCGCGCTCCTCCTTGGCCTTGGCTTCGGCGAGGACGCGCGCGGCGGTGTCGGCGGGCGGCACCGTCGCTGGCGCGGCGCGGGCCGGCTCGACCACGCCCAGTTCCGACGCCGGGATCGACAGGCCGGCGACGATCCGCGCGAGCACGCTGTCCGCCTCGGCGCGCGAGGGCGGCGCGGTGAAGTTCGGCGCGGCTGCCGGGGTCGTCGCCGGTGTCGAGGCGGTTTGCGTCGTCGCCGTCGCAGGCGCGCTGACGAAGCCGGGTGCGGGTGTCGGTTTGATTGACGCAACCGGTGCTGGCGACGGCGTGACGGTCGCGGCCGGCGTGCTCGTGAAGCCCGGCGCGGGGGCGTTCGTCACCGCGGTGGCGGTGGCCGGCGTCGCGGCTTCTGCGGCGGCCGGCGTATAACTGGTGGCGGGCGCGCGCGTTGGCGACGGCACCGCGGCGGGCAGCGTCGCGCGCGGCTGCACCGCCGCGAGTTGCACCGGTGCGGTGGTCGTCGCGGGGGTCGGCGTCGGCGTCGGGGTAGCGCTGCGCACCGGAACGGCCGGCGCGTTGCCGGCATAGGTCACCGGCGCGCGCGTCGTCGTCGGCAGCGGCTGGATGCGGGTCAGCGCGGCGGCCGCCTGCTGGTAGCTCGGCGGCGGCGCGACCGCAGCAGCCGCCACAGGCGCCGGCGTGGGTGTGGGCGCGGGTGTTGCACTGCGCGCCGCCCGGCTGTTGGCGGCAAGCGCCACCCGCTCGTCACGACCATTGCTGCGGCGGCGCTTGCCGGTCTGCACCGCGGGCGCGGGCTGCGCCGCGGCCACCGCGACCGGTAGGACTTCGGGCGCGAGATAGGGCAGCGCCGGCGCGAGCCGCGCGTCGGCGATCCGCTCGGGCGTGCTGTGCACCTCGCCGAAATGGACCGCAAAGGCGCGGTCGGCGGCGGGCAGCGTCGGCAGCCGCTGGAAGAAGGGCAGCAGACCCTGCGCCATGCCCGCCGGCAGCATCGTCGTCGCGATCTTCTCGGCGCCGGCCTGATCGCCGCCCATCGCGAGGATGAAGGCGCGGATGCGCCAGGCGCTGCGATCGGTCTTGCGAAGCAGCGGATCGAGCTGTTCGAGCGCGGCGTCGCGCTTGCCCGAAATGCCGAGCGACAGGGCGTAGCGCTTGACGATCTCGTCGTCCGGGCGCGTCTTGAGCGCGAGCCGATAGTCGCGTTGCGCGCGCTCCTGCTGGCCGATCAGATCGTAGGCGAGGCCGCGATCGCCCGCGAAGCCGCGCGGATCGGCCCCCGCCGCCTCGGCCTGCGCGAAATAGCGCAACGCCTCGCCGGGCCGTTCGGAGCGGACCAGGATCGCGCCCTCGCCAACCTTGATCCGCGGATCGCTCGCCGCGATCTTCTCGGCGCGCGCATAGAGCGAGGCCGCGCCGCTGAGATCGCCGAGCGACAGCGACAGATCGGCCGCGGCGATCAGTGCGTTGAGGTCGCGTGGATTGGCGGCCAGCGCGCGCATCTGCTCGGCGAGCCGGTCGGCATCGGTGGTGCCGGGCAACGCCTGCACCACTTCCTGGGCGGACAGAACGGCAGGCGCTGTCGCCAGCACGCAGGCGGCGGACGCGAGAAGGGCGAGGATCGAAGGGCGCATGGGGTCTGGGCGACTAGAGCCGAGCGGTGCTGAACCGGCAATGTCCGGGCCGCGCCGCCGCGGCGAACGGTGGCTGCGCGGCGACGAACCCTCGCCTGTGGGCGCTGCGGGGGGATGGGACCAGCCCGACGCCGCCCCGCCCGATCCCGAACGGATCGGCGGCGCGGAGTCGAGGAACAGCGTTACTGGTTGTTCTGGCGATGCAGGAAGCGCGGGATGTCGATCGGGTCCTTGGCCTCTTCGCCGCTGTCGTCGCGCGCCGGTCCGCGCGCGGCATTGGACATCCGCTCGAACAGCGTGCCGCCGAGCTTGACGCGCGGCTGCGGCGTGACGTCGGGCGTTGCCGCCTCGCTGCCGGGGGCGATATAGCGGCGTGCCGGCTCGGGCGCGGCGGCGCGCGAATAGGGCTCGCTATACGGCTTGGGCTGCGGCGCCGGGGGCACGATCGTCTCGGCACCGAGCACCAGCTCGTCGTCGCTCGCCGCCGGCTCCGGCTTGACCGCGTCGGTCTGCTGGAGGTCGAGCGGCGCGGGCGCCGGTGCGGGCGCAGCGACGGGCGCGGGCGCCGCCGGGGCTTCGGGCGCGCTCGTGCCGGTCGGGCGGAACGAGGTGCTGTCGTCGGTCTTGCGGCCCATGCCGAAGCTGAACGACTTGGTCGCTTCCGGTGCCGGCGCGGCAGCGCCCGGCTTGACCTCCGAATCGATGCCGGTGGCGACCACCGACACGCGGATGCGGCCTTCCAGCTCGGGATTGAACGCCGAGCCCCAGATGATGTTGGCATCGGGATCGACCAGATCGCGGATGTGATTCGCGGCTTCGTCGACTTCGAGCAGGCGCATGTCGTCGCCGCCGGTGATCGAGATGATGACGCCCTTGGCGCCCTGCATCGACACGCCGTCGAGCAGCGGGTTGGCGATCGCCTTCTGCGCCGCCTCGAGCGCGCGATTGTCGCCGCTTGCCTCGCCGGTGCCCATCATCGCCTTGCCCATCTCCTGCATCACCGAGCGGACGTCGGCGAAGTCGAGGTTGATGAGGCCGGGCATGACCATCAGGTCGGTGATGCCGCGCACGCCCTGCTGCAGCACCTCGTCCGCCATCTCGAACGCTTCCTTGAAGGTCGTGTTCGCATTGGCGATCAGGAAGAGGTTCTGGTTGGGGATGACGATCAGCGTATCGACGTACTTCTGCAGCTCCTCGATGCCGCCGTCGGCACTCTTGGCGCGGCGGTTGCCTTCGAAGCTGAACGGCTTGGTCACGACACCGACGGTAAGGATGCCCATGTCGCGCGCCGCCTTGGCGATCACCGGCGCCGCCCCCGTACCGGTGCCGCCGCCCATGCCGGCGGCGATGAAGCACATGTGCGCGCCCTCGAGCCGCTTGGCGAGGTCGTCGATCGTCTCTTCCGCCGCGGCGCGGCCGATCTCGGGCCGCGAACCGGCGCCGAGGCCCTGGGTGATCTTCGCGCCGAGCTGGATGCGGTGCGGCGCGATCGACGACTTGAGCGCCTGCGCATCGGTATTGGCGACGAGGAAGTCGACGCCCTGCACGTCCGCCCGCATCATGTTGGCGATGGCGTTGCCGCCGGCGCCACCGACGCCGATCACGGCAATACGGGGGGTCAGTTCGTCGACCTCGGGAGTGATGAATTCGATGCTCATGGCCTAACTTTCTCCGCCCCATCCGGGAAAACGCGCCGGGACACTGATTTAACCTTTTGCCTCAACGACTCATGCGGTGCCACTGAAAACGCGCCTAAGCCGTCATCGGCGTTCAATAATTTGCCCGCGCCGCCTGGATGAGCTTGCGCATCATGCCCATGCCACGCTGGCGATGAACCGTAGTTTGCTGGGGCGCGACCCCGCGCAGATCGATCGGATCCGCCGCCGCGTAGAAGGCGAGCCCGGCCAGCGTCGCGAAGGCCGGGCCGCCATGCGCCTCGGGCAAGGCGGTCAGCCCGCGCGGGCGGCCGATCCGCACCGAGCGGCCGAGCGCCTGCTGCGCATAATCGGCGATGCCCTTCAACTCGGCGCCGCCACCGGTCAGCACCACCTGCCGCCCGACCGGCCCTTCGAACTTCAACTGGGCGAGCGATTTGCGAATCTCGTCCATCTGATGCTCGAGCCGCTGGCGGACGATGCCGATCAGCTGCGCCTTGGTGATCTGCATGCCGCCGTGCACGTCGTCCTCGGCGGCGATCGGCATTACCGGGATCATCTCGTGATTGTCGCGCGGGCTCGCATTGGCGGAGCCGTGGAAGCACTTCATCCGCTCGGCCTGCGCGCGGCGGGTGCCGAAGGCGGAGGCGATGTCGTCGGTGATGTCCTGCCCACCCATCGGAATCGAGCAAAGGCCGACGAGCATGCCGCCCGCGAACAGCGAGACGTTGGTGATCCCCGCCCCCAGCTCGACCAGGGCGACGCCGAGTTCGCGCTCCTCGTCGGACAGGCAGGCGAGCCCGGTCGCGACCGGCGAGGCGATGATCGACTTGACCTCGAGATGCGCCGAGCGGACGCACAGATCGAGGTTGCGCACCGGCGATCCGTCCGCCGCGACGACGTGGATGTGGACGCCGAGCCGGTCGGCATGGAGGCCGAGCGGCTTCTTGACGCCGGTCAGCCCGTCGAGCGTGTAGAGCGCCGGCTGCGCGTGCAGCACCATCCGCCCCTGCGGGTCGATCGAATTGCGTCCGGCCGTGAGCAACGCGTCGATGTCCTGCTGTTCGACGCGATGGCCGCCCAGTTCGAACTCGACCTCGGCGACGTCGCTGACCAGCCCGCCGGCGGAGAAGCCGACCCAGACGTTCTCGATGTTGATGCCGGCGATCCGCTCCGCCTGCTCGACCGCCTCGCGCACCGCCGCCTCGGTCGCGCCCATGTCGGCGATATAGCCGCGCTTGACGCCGCGGCTCTCGCGCTGGCCGGTGCCGAGCACGATCAGCTCGCCGCCGTCGCCCTTCTGCGCGATCATCGCCGAGACCTTGGACGACCCGATGTCGAGCGCCGTGATCAAACCTTCCGGTGCAACCTTCGCCATTACCCCTCAGCCCCCGCTCGCGTGTTGGTCGTGTCGGTCGATGGTGTCGCCACCTCGCTCGGGTCCGGCACGTTATGCGCCATGCTCGCCCCCGGCTTGCGTGCGACCAATTTGCTCGGATCGCGCATGTCGAACCGGATCCAGCCGCGCCCGAGCAGCGGCCGTGCGCCGTCCAGCTCGGCGAATTTGAGCAGTGCCGCGGGCGCGCCATCCTCGGGCAGCGCGAGCGTCTCGCCGCTGTCGAAGGTCAGGTCCCAGCGGCGGTTGCCGATCCAGGTCGCCGCCTTGACGCGCGGCTTGAGCGCGGGCGCGGCGGCAAGCAGCGCCTGATAGCCCGCCTCCTGCCGGTCCGCGCCGGGGCCGATCACCAGCGGCAGGTCGGGAATGGCGTCGGGCCGAACCGGTTCGAGCAGCACGCCGTCCTTGTCGATCAGCGTCAACTGGCCATTGTCCTGCCACACCGCCGCCGGGCTGCGCTCGACGATGTCGACCAGCAGCGTATCGGGCAGCCGGCGCGAGACGTGCGCGTCGGCGATCCAGCCGTAGCGCAGCAGCTTCTGGCGCACCGCCTCCAGATCGACGAGCGGCATCGCGCGGCTCTGCTGATCGAGCGCGACCGCATAGACGCTCATCCGGTCCATCCGCTTGAGGCCGGTCACCTCGATCTGCTCGACGCGGAAGCCCGCCTGCCCCGCCCCTTCGGCGATGGCGGAGCCGATCATGCCGGGGATGCCGATCCACGTCACCGCGGCGAGCGCGAGCGCGATGCCGCCGCCGGTGATCGTCCAGGTCGCCGCCTTGCGGATCGTCTCCTCGCTGACCGGCACGGCGGCGACGGCGCGCTCGAACAGCGACGCCTTGCGCACCGGCTGCTTGCGCCGGCCGGTCGGCCGCTTGGGCGGCGGCCCGCGTTTGATCGTCCGGCTCATCCCGCACGGACCTTGAGCGCGCCGTCGCGCAGCGCCTCGTCGACGATCGCCTGGACGAGCTCGGCATAGCTCATGCCGATATGCCGCGCCTGTTCGGGGACGAGGCTGAGCGGCGTCATCCCCGGCTGGGTATTGACCTCGAGCAGGAACAGGCCGTCGACGCCGCGTTCGTCGTCCCAGCGGAAATCGGAACGCGACGCGCCCTTGCAGCCGAGCAGGCGATGCGCTTCGAGCGCGAGGCTCTTGCAGGCGTCGGCGATCACATCGGGAATGTCGGCGGGGCAGACGTGTTCGGTCAGGCCGTCGGTATATTTGGCGTCGAAATCGTACCAGCCGGTCTTGGGCTTCAACTCGGTGACGCCGAGTGCCCGCTCGCCAAGCACCGCCGTGGTCAGCTCGCGGCCGCGGACATAGGGTTCGGCGAGCAATTCGCTGAATTCCTGCCACGGACCGGCGACGTCGCGCCCGATCGGATTGCCGTAATTGCCGTCGTCGGTGACGATCGCGACGCCGACCGACGAGCCTTCGTTGACGGGTTTGAGCACATAGGGCCGCTGCAACGGATCACGCTCGAAGATCTCGGCGGAGCGGACGATGCGGCCGCCGGGCATCGGCACGCCGGCGGGGACGAGCACCTGCTTGGTCAGCACCTTGTCGATCGCGATCACCGACGTGGCGAGGCCCGAATGGGTATAGGGGATGCCCATCAGGTCGAGCATGCCCTGCACGCTGCCGTCCTCGCCCGGCGAACCGTGCAGCGCGTTGAAGACGAGATCGGGCTTCGCCTCGGCGAGGCGCAGCGCGACATCGGCCTGCATGTCGATCCGGGTGACGCGATGGCCGAGCGATTCGAGTGCGTCGGCACAGCCGTTGCCCGATTGCAGCGACACCGGCCGTTCGGCGGACCAGCCGCCCATCAAGACCGCGATGTGCATCACTTCGCCACCCCGACCCGCTGAATTTCCCATTCCAGCGTCACCCCCGAATGCGCCTTCACCTTGTCCCGTACCTCTTCGCCCAAGGCCTCGATTGCCGCCGCGCTGGCGGTGCCGAGGTTGAGCAGGAAATTGCAATGTTTCTCCGACACCTGCGCATCTCCGCGGGTGAGCCCGCGACAGCCGGCGGCGTCGATCAGCGCCCAGGCCTTGTGGCCGGGCGGGTTCTTGAAGGTCGATCCGCCGGTCTTCGAGCGCAGCGGCTGCGACGCCTCGCGCTCGGCGGCGATCCGGTCCATCTCCGCGGCGATCGCGGCGGGTTCGGCGGCGTGGCCGCGGAAGGTCGCGGCGACCACCACCGCGCCGGGCGGCAGTTCGCTGTGCCGATAGGTATAGCCGAGCTGGCCAAGCGACAGCGTCCGGCGTTCGCCCGAGCGCAGCACCACCTCCGCCTCGACCAGCACGTCCTTGACCTCGCGGCCATAGGCGCCGCCGTTCATTCGCACGAAGCCGCCGACCGTGCCGGGGATCGAGCGCAGGAATTCGATCCCGCCGATCCCGGCATCGCGCGCCGTCGACGAGACGAGGATACCGCTGGCACCGCCGCCGCAGCGCAACGTCGTCGCGTCGATCCGCTGCACCTGCGCGAACGCCTTGCCGAGCCGCACCACCACGCCCGGCACGCCACCGTCGCGCACGATCAGGTTCGAACCCAGCCCGAGCGGCATCACCGGCACCGCCGGGTCGCAGTCGCGCAGGAAGGCGGCGAGATCGTCGGCATCCTGCGGCTCGAACAGCCATTGCGCCGCGCCGCCCGCCTTGAACCAGACGAGCGGCGCCAGCGGCGCGCGCTCGGTCAGGCGCCCGCGCACGGCCGGCAGGTCGATCACCACGGGCCGACGCCCCATAGTCGCGTCCACGCCTGGAAGGCGGCGAGATTGGCCTCGGCGGCCTTGCGCGTCGCCTCCTGCGCCTGGACGAGCGCCTCGCCCGCGCCGACCGCCTGGCCGCTCGCCTCGAGCGTCTTGCGCTGCGCGTCGAGCATCTGCTTCTGCAGGGTGATCCCCGCGTCGAACCAGTCCTTCATCGCCGCTCTCCGATCGCCTTGGCCAGCCCCGCCGCCCATTTGGTGATGTCCCCCGCGCCGAGGCAGACGATCATATCGTCCGCCTGCACGGTCGCGGCGAGCTCCTCCGCCAGCGCGGCGGCATCGGCGACCGTCGCCGCAGAGCGGTGGCCGCGGCGCTTGAGGCCGTCGACCAGCGCCTGCGCGTCGACTCCCGCGACCGGCGCCTCGCCTGCGGCATAGACCGGCGTGACGAGGACGCGGTCGGCATCGTTGAACGCGGTCTGGAAGTCTTCCATCAGATTGCCGAGCCGCGAGAAGCGATGCGGCTGGACGACCGCGATCACCCGCCCCTTCGCGCCCTCGCGCGCCGCGGCGAGCACCGCGCGGATCTCGACCGGATGATGGCCGTAATCGTCGATGATCGTAACGAAGCCGCCGTCGACCGCGACCTCGCCGACCTTGGTGAAGCGGCGCTTGACCCCGCCGAAGGCGGAAAAGCCCTGCTGGATCGTCGCATCGGGGATGCCGAGCTCGAGCGCGACACCGATCGCGGCCAGCGCGTTCTGGACGTTGTGGCGACCGGGCATCGGCAGTTCGATCCCCTCGATCGTGCGCACGCTGCCGTCGCGCTCGCGCACCACGCAGGCGAAGCGGTTGCCGCCCGGCACCGGCGTCACGTCGACGCCGCGGATATCCGCCTGCGCCGAGAAGCCATAGGTGACGACGCGGCGGTCGCGCACCCGCGGCAGCACGTTCTGCACCTCGGGGTGATCGAGGCAAAGCAGGGCCGCGCCGTAGAAGGGCACGTTCTCGACGAATTCGACGAAGGCGTCCTTGACCGCGTCGAAGCTGCCATAATGATCGAGATGTTCGGGATCGATATTGGTGACCACCGCGATCGTGCCGTCGAGGCGCAGGAAGCTGCCGTCGCTCTCGTCCGCCTCGACCACCATCCAGTCCGACGCGCCGAGCCGGGCGTTCGAGCCATAGCTGTTGATGATGCCGCCGTTGATGACGGTCGGATCGACTCCGCCCGCGTCGAGCAGCGCTGCGACCATCGAGGTGGTCGTCGTCTTGCCGTGCGTCCCCGCCACCGCGACGGTCGATTTGAGGCGCATCAGCTCGGCGAGCATCTCGGCGCGGCGGACGACGGGGATGCGCTTCTCCAGCGCCGCCTCGACCTCCGGATTGGAGCGGGTGATCGCGGTCGAGACCACCACCACCGCCGCGTCGGCGACGTTTCCGGCGGCATGGCCGATCGACACGGCGATGCCCTTGTCGCGCAGGCCCTGCACGACATAGCTTTCGGCGACGTCGGAGCCCTGCACGGTATAGCCGAGGTTCTTCATCACCTCGGCGATGCCCGACATGCCGATGCCGCCGATCCCGACGAAGTGGATCGGACCGATGTCGGTGGCGACGCCGCGGATCATGCGAATGCCTCCTGCCGCGGGGCGGCCTTGCCGACCGGCAGGCGCGCGCGCGGCGAATCGAGGCTCTCGACCAGATCGGCGAGGTCGCGCACCGCATGCGGGCGGCCGACACTCTTCGCCCGCGATGCGGCATTTTCGAGCGCGAGCGGGTCGAGCCCGAGCTTCTGCATCTGCTTGGCGAGTTCGACCGCGGTGAACTCCGGCTGCGGGATCGTGCGCGCGCCACCGGCGCGGGTGATCTCACGCGCATTGGCGGTCTGGTGATCGTCGGTCGCGCCGGGCAGCGGCACCAGGATCGCCGGCCGTCCCGCCGCGGTCAGTTCGGCGATCGTCGACGCCCCGGCGCGGGCGATGACGAGATGCGCCCAAGCGAGCTGTTCCGGCATGTCGGGCAGATAGGTGGCGAGCTCGGCCGGGATCTGATGCTCGGCATATTGCGCGCGCACCGCGTCGATATCCTCGATCCGCGCCTGATGCGTCACCTGCAGGCGGCGGCGGAAGGTGATCGGCAGCATCGCCAGACCGTCGGGCACCACCTGGCTGAGGATGCTCGCCCCCTGGCTGCCGCCGGTGACGAGGACGCGGAAGATGCCGTCCTCCTCCAGCAGCGGATAGGGCCGGTCGCGCAGCGCGAGCACCGCGTCGCGCACCGGATTGCCGACGAGATGGACCTTGCCCTCGTGCTTGGCGGCGAGCCGCTCGGTCGTCGCATATGAGGTGGCGATCGCATCCACCTTGCCGGCGACGAGGCGATTGACGCGGCCGAGCACCGCATTCTGTTCGTGTACCGCGGTCGGGATCTTGTCGGCGAAGGCGGCGAGCAGCGCCGGCATCGCCGGATAGCCGCCGAAGCCGATCACCGCCGCGGGCTTGAACGTCCGGTACAATTCACGCGCCATCGCCCGGCCGCGCAGCATCTCGCGCACCGCCGACGGCCAGCCCTGCGGCCGCTTCGCCTGGAAGCGCCCGGCCGGCAGCACGTGCGTCTGGATACCGTCGAACAGGCCGGGGAAGCGCACGCCGCGCTGGTCGCTGATCAAGGCGACGCGATGGCCGCGACGCGTCAGTTCCTCGGCCAGCGCCGCGGCGGGGACCATATGCCCCCCCGTGCCACCTGCGGCGAGGACGTAATGCTTGCTCAATTGGATCCCCATCTCACCACATACGGGCTGCGCGTCAGGAACGGATTGCGCCGCGTGAATGCGAGCAGCAGCCCCATGCCGATCGACAGCGCGATCATCGACGATCCGCCATAGCTGATGAACGGCAGCGTCATGCCCTTGGACGGCGCCAGCCCGGTATTCACCGCCATCGACACCAACGCCTGCGCGCCGAATTGCACCGCCAGCCCCGAGGCGGCAAGCAGTTTGAACTCGTCCTGCTCGTCGAGCAGCTTGACGAACACGCGCACGACGATGGCGAGGAAGACGATGGCGATGATCGCGCAGGCGATCAGCCCGAATTCCTCGCCGATCACCGAATAGATATAATCCGTATGCGCTTCGGGCAGGCCGAACTTGACCGTGCCGCCGCCGGGTCCGGTGCCGGTCCAGCCGCCGCTGGTGATCGTCGCATGCGCGGCGTTGGTCTGGAAATGGTCGCTCGCCCCCTCGCCCTCGACGCTCGGGAACAGGAAGGCGTCGATGCGATTGCGCGCGGTGCCGTAGAACATGTAGGCCGCCCCCAGCCCGATCGGGACCAGCGCGATGATCCCGCCGAGCACGCGCATCGACGTGCCGGCGATCATCAGCAGCGCCATCCATACGGTGCAGAAGATCACGGTCTGGCCGAAATCGGGCTGCATCATCAGCAGCACCGCGATCAGCCCGGTCAGCGCGCCGGTGATCGCCACCGTCGGCAGCTCCGGGTCCTTGGCCTTCAGCGACAGCAGCCAGGCGACGGTGACGATGAACAGCGGCTTGAGGAATTCGGACGGCTGAAACTGCGCGAAGCCGTAACCGACCCAGCGCCGCGCGCCGTTGATGCTGTTGCCGACGAAGGGTGTCAGCGCGAGGCAGGCGATCAGCACGATCGCCCCGCTGATCGCCAGCCGCCGCGCGAGCGGCACCGGCAGCATCGACACGCCGAACAGCACCGGCAGCGACACGCCGACCCAGATCAGCTGCCGCCAGAAATAATAGAGCGGGGTGAACTGGTGATGCTCGCCCGAATAGCGCACCGCGGTGGCGGGGCTCGCCGCGGCGACCGCGACCAGCCCGATCGCGATCAGGAACAGGGTGAGCAGCAGCAGCATCCGGTCGATGTCCCAGAACCAGGTGCCGAGCGGCGACCGATCGCCGCGGCCGCCGCGCCGCTTGACCTTGGCGATCAGGCTGTCGCGTGGAGCCTCGGTCGTGCCGGCACTGGTCATGCGAGAGCCTCCACCGCAGCACGGAACGCGGCGCCGCGCTCCTCGTAATCGCGGAACTGGTCGAAACTAGCACAGGCCGGCGACAAGAGCACGATATCTCCCGCCCGCGCCGCTGCCGCCGCCTGCGCGACCGCGGTGGCGAGATCGCCGCTCTGCGTCACCGCCGGAACCCGTCCGTCGAGCAGCAACGCGAACAGCGCCGCCGCCTCGCCGATCGTATAAGCGGCGGCGATCCGGTCGAAATAGGGAGCGCAGGCGTCGAGGTCGTCGCCCTTGCGCTTGCCGCCGACGATCCAGTGAACGCGATCGAACGCGCCGAGCGCCGGGGCGGCGCTTTCCGGATTGGTCGCCTTGCTGTCGTCGACGAAGCGGACGCCGTCGCGGATCGCCACCGTCTCCATCCGGTGCGGCAGGCCGGTGAAACTGGCGAGGCCGGCGTCGATCGCCGCCTCCGCCACGCCGAGCGCCTTGACCGCGGCGATCGCGGCGAGCGCGTTCTGCGCATTGTGCGGACCCTGCAGCGCCGGCCAGCGCGACTGATCCATGCACACGCCCGGCGCGATCTTGGTGAGATGCTCGCCGCGCGCCGACAGGCTTCGGGCGATGCCGGCGGAGGCGGCGTCGCCGATGCCGATGATCGCGTCATGCTGCGGCGACTGCATCGCGAACAGCCGCGCCTTGGACGCGGCATAAGCGTCGAAGCCGTCATAGCGGTCGAGATGGTCGGGGGTGATGTTGAGCAGCACCGCCACCTCGCAATCGAGCCGCTCGGTCAGGTCGAGCTGATAGCTCGACAGTTCGAGCACGTAGACGCCGCCCTCGGCGAGCGGCTGTTGCGCGAGGACCGGCAGGCCGATGTTGCCGCCCATCAGCGTCGGCACGCCCGCGCCGGCAAGGATATGGTGGACGAGCGCGGTAGTGGTCGACTTGCCGTTGGTGCCGGTGATGCCGACGACGCGGTGCGGCGGCAGGTCGCCGCGCGCTTGCGCGAACAGCTCGATATCGCCGATCACCGGCACCCCCGCCGCGCGGGCCCGGGCGACGAGCGGATGCGTGTTGAGCGGCACGCCGGGCGAGACGACCAGCCCCGCCGCCCCGGTCAGGTCGAGCAGGGCGATGTCGTGGACGATGACGCCGTCGATCTCGCCGGCGCGCGCGCGCGCGGCCGGATCGCTGTCCCAGCCGACGACGAAGGCACCGCTCGCCGCCAGCGCGCGCGCGGTGGCGAGGCCCGAGCGGGCGAGACCGAGCACCGCATAGCGGCGGCCGGCGAAGGCGGGGCTGGTGATCACCGCAGCTTCAACGTCGACAGGCCGGCGAGCGCCAGCACGAGGCTGATGATCCAGAAGCGGATCACCACCGTCGGCTCGCTCCAGCCGAGTTGCTCGAAATGATGGTGGATCGGCGCCATGCGGAAGACGCGCTTGCCGGTGCGCTTGTAGAAGAACACCTGGATGATCACCGACAGCGCCTCGACGACGAACAGGCCGCCGACGATGCCGAGCACGATCTCGTGATGCGCGACCACCGCGATCGTGCCGAGCGCGCCGCCGAGCGCGAGGCTGCCGGTATCGCCCATGAACACCGCCGCGGGCGGTGCATTGAACCACAGGAAGGCGAGCCCCGCGCCGATCACCGCGCCGCAGAAGATCGCCAGCTCGCCTGCCCCCGGCACGTGCGGGATGCCGAGATAGGTGGCGAACTTCACGTTGCCCGCGAGGTAGACGATCAGCATGAAGGCGACGCTGGCGATGATCACCGGCATCGTCGCCAGGCCGTCGAGCCCGTCGGTAAGGTTCACCGCATTGCCGAAGGCGACGATGGTGAAGGCCGCGAACAGCGGGAAGGCATAGCCGAGATCGAGGTACAGCCGGTCGGTGAACGGCAGATAGAGGTGCGGCCCGTTCTGCCCCATGATGATCCACGAGGCGATGCCGGCGATGGCGAATTCGAGCAGCAGCCGGGTACGACCGGAGACGCCGGCGGTGCTGGCTTTACGCACCTTGTCGTAATCGTCCATGAAGCCGATCGCACCGAACCCCAGGGTCACGAACAGGCACGACCAGACATAGGGGTTGCTGAGGTCCATCCAGATCAGGATGGCGAGGCTCATCGCGGTGAGGATCATCAGCCCGCCCATCGTCGGCGTGCCGCGCTTGGCGAGATGCGTCTGCGGCCCGTCGGCGCGGATCGGCTGGCCCTTGCCCTGGCGGACGCGCAGCCAGCCGATGAAGCGCGGGCCGATGATCAGGCCGAGGAAGAGCGCCGTGGCGACCGCCGCGCCGGTCCGGAAGGACTGGTAGCGGATCAGGTTCAGCAAACCGGTGAACCCCAGATGCTCGGCGATCCAATACAGCATTACGTTCCGATCCCCCGCGATCGTTCATCGCCCGCGGCGGCAAGACCCGCGATCACCCGCGACAAGCCGACCCCGTTCGATCCTTTGACGAGCACCGCATCCCCGGCGCGGGCCAGGGCGTGCAACCGGCCAAGCGCGGCAGCGGCGTCGGCCACATGGACGACTTGTGTCCGTCCCTCAAGGGCCTTGGCCAGCGGCGCCATCGCTTCACCGACCAGGACGGCCGCTTCGACCTGCGCGGCGAGCACCGGTTCGGCGAGCGCGGCATGATAACCGGCGGACGCATCGCCGAGCTCGCGCATCTCGCCGAGCACCGCGATATGCCGGCCCGGCTCTTCGGCGAGGACCGCCAGCGTCGCCCGCATCGAGGCGGGATTGGCATTGTAGCTCTCGTCGATGACGAGCAGGTCGCCGCCGTCGTGCGGTGCGAGGAAGCGCGCACCGCGCCCGGCGAGCCCGCCCAGTTCGGCGAGCGCGAGACCGGCGCGGGCGAGATCGGCCCCCGCCGCATCGACCGCGGCCAGCACCGCGAGCGCGTTCGACACCCAGTGCATCCCCGGCTGCGACAAGGTGAACGACAGCTCCCGCTCGCCGAGCCGCGCGGTGACGAACGAGCCGCCGGTCGGCAGCCGCATCGCCTCGATCGCGCGGACGTCGGCGCCCTTGGTGAGACCGAAGGTGACGGTGCGCGCCGCATAGGGCGCGGCGGCGGCGATCAGCCGGTCGCGATGGGGGCTGTCATAGGGCACGATCGCGGTGCCGCCGGGTTCGAGGCCGCGGAAGATCTCGCCCTTGGCGTCGGCGATCGCGCTTTCGTCGGGGAAGAATTCGGTATGCGCGGGCGCGATCGCGGTGACGATGGCGATATGCGGGCGGACCAGCCGGGTCAGCGTGTCGAGTTCGCCGGCATGGTTCATCCCCATCTCGAACACGCCGACGCGCGTGTCGCGCGGCATGCGCGCGAGGCTGAGCGGGACGCCGGTATGGTTGTTGTAGCTCTTCACCGAGCGATGCACCGCGCCGGGCAGCGAGCGGTCGAGCGCGGCGAACAGGGCTTCCTTGGCGCTGGTCTTGCCGACCGATCCGGTGACGCCGATCACCGTCCCCGCCATCCGCGCCCGCGCCGCGCGGCCGAGATCGTTGAGTGCGGCGAAGGTATCGGCGACTTGGACCTGGGGGTGCTCGCTCGCCGCGGAGACGATCGCCCCCGCCGCCCCTTGCGCGAACGCCTGCGGCAGGAAGCGATGGCCGTCGGTGCTCTCGCCGGTCAGCGCGACGAACAGATCGCCGGGGCCGACCTCCCGGCTGTCGAAGGCGACGCCGGTGACGGCGAAGTCGGACGAGGCGGTACCGACGGTCGCGGCGGCGATCTCGGCGGCGGTCCAGAGGGTCATCCGATCCTCCCCGGCACGCGGAGGATTGTCACCCCGCTCACGCCGCATACTCCCGCGCCACCGCGACGTCGTCGAACGGCAATTCCATGTCGCCGACGATCTGGCCCTGTTCGTGGCCCTTGCCGGCGATCAGCACGATATCCTGCGCTCCCGCCTCGCGGACGGCGGCGGCGATCGCTTCGCGGCGATCGCCGATCTCGCGCGCCTTGGGCGCGCCTTTCAGGATCGCGGCGCGGATCGCGGCGGGGTCCTCGGTGCGCGGGTTGTCGTCGGTGACGATGGCGATATCCGCCTGCATCTGCGCCACCTGCCCCATCGTCTCGCGCTTGCCGGGATCGCGGTCGCCACCGGCGCCGAAGACGACGATCAGCCGCCCGCCGGCATGCGGCTTGAGCGCGGCGATCGCCGCCTCCAGCGCATCGGGCGTATGGGCATAGTCGACATAGACCGGCGCGCCGCTGCGCGCGATCGCGGCGCGTTCGAGCCGGCCGCGCACCGGCTGCAACCGCGCGAGATCGGCGATGGTGCGCGCGACGTCGCCGCCGGTGGCGATCACCAGCCCCGCCGCGACGAGCGCATTCGCCGCCTGATAGCCGCCGATCAGCGGCAAGGGCACCCGATGCGTCCGCCCCTCTGCCTCGATCACCAGCCCCTGGCCGAGCAGGGTGGGGTCGCGGCCGACCAGCCGCAGCGTCGCGCCGCGTTCGCCGACGGTGATGAGCGTGTTGCCGCGCGCCTGTGCCAGATCGATCACCCGCCCCGCCTCGACATCGTCGGCCCAGACCACCGCCGTCCCGGCCGGATCGAGCACCTCGGAGAACAGGCGCAGCTTGGCGGTGAGATAGGCGCCCATGTCGCCATGGTAATCGAGATGGTCGCGGCTGAGGTTGGTGAAGGCCGCGGCGGCGACGGTCAGCCCCTCGGTGCGATATTGGGTCAGGCCGTGGCTCGACGCCTCGAAGGCGAGATGCGTGATCCCCTCCCGTGCGAGGCCGGCGACGTTGGACAGGAAGGTGACGACATCGGGCGTGGTGAGGCCGGTGGTGACGCGCTCGTCGGCGGTGGTGACGCCGAGCGTACCGATCGATGCCGCCGACGCGCCGGCCATCCGCCACAATTGCCGGGTCATCTCGACGGTCGAGGTCTTGCCGTTGGTGCCGGTCACCGCGACCGCCACCTCCGGGAAGGGTGCGAAGAAGGCGGCGGCGGCGCGGGCGAACCGCTCGCGGGGATTGTCGTCGACGATCGCCACCGCGCCCTCGACCGGCACGCCGGGGCGGGTCACGACCGCGACCGCGCCGGCACGCACCGCGTCGCCGATATAATCCTCGCCATTGACGCGTGCACCCTGGAAGGCACCGAAGACGGTGCCGGGCGCGACCTTGCGGTGATCGATCGCGAAGCCGGTGACGATCGCCGCCTCGTCGCCGCCGGTCAGTGCGCCCAGTCTCACGCAGCCCTCCTTAATTGCCCGTGACGGGCTTGCGCGTCGGGTCCTGCCAGATCAAGGGCATGAGGTCCGACACGTCGATGTCCGCCCGCTCGTCCGGCACCACGCCGAGCATCGCACCGACGCGCGAGATGGTCCGGCCGACCACCGGTGCGGCGTTCCATGCGGCAGTCTTCCACCCTCCGGTCTCCTTCGTGCCAAGCGGCGAATCGAGCATCGCCAGCACGACATAGCGCGGAGCGTCCATCGGGAAAGCCGCGGCGAACGTCGCGACGTTGCGCGAATGGTCGTATCCGCCCGCCACCGCCGCCTCGGCGGTGCCGGTCTTGCCGCCGACGCGATAGCCCGGCGCCTCGCCCTTGCGGCCGGTGCCGCGCAGCACGATCAGCCGCAGCATCTGGCGCATCCGCGCGCTGGTCGCCTCGCTGATGACGCGGCGGCCGACCGGCGCCTGCCCCGGCGCGACCTTGAGCAGCGTCGCCGGCCGCCAGATGCCGCCGTTGACCAGGGCGGCATAGGCACTGGCGAGGTGCAGCGGCGTCACCGCGATGCCGTGGCCGTAAGCGGTGGTCATCGTCGTCGTCCGCGCCCAATAGGTCGGCATCAGCGGACGCCCCTTCTCGCGCAGCTCGATGTCGGGCTTGGTGTCGAAGCCCAGTTTGCGGAACATCGTCTGCATCTTCTGCGGGCCGATCTCGTCGGCGATGCGCGCGGTGGCGATGTTGCTCGAATAGATCAGCGTCTCGGGCATCGACAGCCAGCGCTTGGGATCGCCGCGCTCGTCGTGGATGGTGAAGCCGCCGACTTTCAGCGGATGCGTCGCGTCGAACTTGCGGTTGAGCCCGATCGTGCCGGTATCGATCGCGGTGGCGACGGTGATCGGCTTGAAGGTCGATCCCAGCTCGAACACGCTCTGCGTGGTGATGTTGCGCAGCTCTTCCGAGCCCGCCATGCCGACGCGATTGGGGTTGAAGGTCGGCAACGACACCATCGCGATCACCTCGCCGGTGGCGACGTCGAGGACGATGCCGCCGGCGCCGCGCGCGGAGAAGGTGTTCATCGCGCGGCTGAGCTCGCTCTCCATCGCCGCCTGGACGCGCACGTCGAGCGACAGCGCGACCGGCTGACCCGCCTTGGTCGGATCGAGCAGCCGTTCGTCGAGCACGCGCTCCATCCCGCTCATGCCGTGGCCGTCGGTGGAGAGGAAGCCGAGCGCATGGCTCGCCATCGTCGATTGCGGGTAGAGCCGCTGCGTCTCGCGCGCGAAGACCAGCGCCGGCTCGCCGATCGCATTGACCTGCTCGACCAGCGCCGGGCTGGCGCGGCGCTGGAGATAGACGAAGCTGACCGGGCGGGTGAGCTGGCCGTAGAACCACGTCTGATCGCCACGATCGGGCATCAGCGCGGCGAGGCGGGCGGCGATCTCCATCTTGTCGCCGATGATCTGCTTGGGGTGGACCGCGATCGTCCAGGCGTCGATCGTCCGGGCGAGCGGCGCGCCGTTGCGATCGACGATATCGCCGCGCGCGGCGAGCGCAGCGACGCGCGCCTCCGCCTCGCCGCCCGACATCAGCCCGAGCATGACCAGCCGGCCGATCACCAGAGTCACCGCCGCGGCGAACAGCATCAGCAGCATCATCAGTCGCATATGCGACGTCGCCACCAGCGCATGACGCTGGGTGGCGTTACGCCGCTGCTGTGCGGGCCGGGCGACGATGACGGTCAACGCTTGCGTGCCTCCGCGCGGGCGCTGCTGAGGATGTCGCCGAGCGTCGTGTCGGAAAGCAGCTTGCGGTCGAGCATCGCCACCGCCTGCGGCCGCACCTTGGCGACCGCCGCCTTGGCGCGCGCCGCCTCGGTCAGCTTGGCAAGCATCGGCGCACTTTTCTCGACGGGGGCGACCTTGATGACCGCGCGCTTGGCGGCGGGGAGCGCGGCGGCGACCTGGATGACGGCGGGCGCCGGCGTCGCAGCGGGAGCGGCGACGTTGACCGTGGCGAGCGACGGCACGACCAGCGCCGCCATCTTGGTGCCCGGCGCGGGCGTGCCGATGCGCGTCACGTCGAGACTGGCGAGCGCGCTCTCGTCGGTGACGAACTGGCCGGCGACCGGGGCGGCGAGCGCCAGCGTTTCCCCGTTCCACTTTTCGAGCTGCGCGAGATTGGCGCGCGTCTCGAACTCGGTCTCAAGCGCGCGGATGTCGCGCTGCGCGGTCTCGATCCGGCGATCCATGATGTCGAGCTTCTTGCGCTCCGCCGCGACCTGCAGCGAGACCAGATAGAAGCCGAGGACGATGGCGACGCAGCCACCGAACCACCCGATCCCCTTCAGCCGATACGCCGCCGTCATGCCGTCACCTCCGCCTGATTGCCGTGGGTCCATGCCGGCGCCGCCGTCCGCCGTGCGGTGCGCAGCGTCGCCGACCGCGCCCGCGGGTTGCGCGCGACCTCCGCCTCGCCGGCGCGGATGCCGCGACCGACCGATTCGAAACTGGGCGCGACGCCGCTGTCGGCGAGCGGCAGATGCCGCGACCCGCCCGGCGCCTTGCCCGACCGGTCGCGCAGGAAGCGCTTCACCAGCCGGTCCTCGAGACTGTGGAAGGTGACGATCGCCAGCCGCCCGCCCGGCTTGAGCACGCGCTCCGCCGCGGCGAGACCCTGGGCCAGTTCGTCCAGCTCCCGATTTACATGGATGCGGATCGCCTGGAAGCTGCGCGTCGCCGGATCCTTCTTGTCGTGCGGCCGGTGGCCGAGCGCCTTGCGCACCACCTGCGCAAGTTCGCCGGTGCGGGTCAGCGGCCGCGCCGCGACGATCGCGCGGGCGACGCGGCGCGACTTGGGCTCGTCGCCATATTGGTAGAGCACGTCGGCGATCGCTGCCTCGTCGGCGGTGTTGAGGAAGTCGGCGGCGCTCGGGCCGTCCTGGCTCATCCGCATGTCGAGCGGGCCGTCGGCCTGGAACGAGAAGCCCCGTTCGGCCTGGTCGAGCTGCATCGACGACACGCCGATATCCATGGTCAGCGCATCGACCGGCGCGTCGAGCGCCGCTTCGAGCATCGAGAAATCGCTGTGCACCAGCGTCAGCCCGGGGAGCGCCGCGGCACGGCCGGCGCGGATCGCATCGGGGTCGCGATCGAAGGCGACGACCTCAGCGCCCGTCGCGAGGATTGCGCGGGTGTAGCCGCCGGCGCCAAAGGTCGCGTCGACGATTCGCTCGCCCGGCTGCGGCGCCAGCGCGGCGACCACCTCGTCGAGCAGCACCGGGATGTGCGGGGCATCGCTCGCCATGTCGCTCACAGGGCGATCCCCTTTTCCTGGCAATAATACCGGCAGGCGGCGACCATCTGCGGGGCGATGTTGGGCGTCGACAGCAGCGTCTTCGGGTCCCAGATCTCGATATAGTCGAGCGTCCCCCAGAAGAAGGCGTGCGCCCCGATGCCGGCATAGAAGCGCGGAAAGCCCGGCATGATGAAACGTCCCGATCCGTCGAACGGCACGGCTTCGCCATTGGCGCCGCCACGCTTGATGTTGTGGTCGATCTTGCCGTCGGGACCGCGCGACAGCGCGACCCGCTCGTTGAGCTCGCGCTTGAGCTCGGCAAGATAGGCGGGATCATAAGCGATCAGACAGGGCTGATCCTCATGCGCGGCAATGATCACCGTGCCGCCGTCCTTGCCGTCGGCGCGCGGTGCATTGTCGGCAAGCGTCGATCGAAGCGCATTGGGGATGGCGACGCGACCCTTGTCGTCGACAAGGGCAAGTCCGCTTCCCTGATAATCGCCCCTTTCCGACACGCCTGTCTCGCACCCTGACGTGCACAGCTCACCGTTCCGGCAAACGACCAAAATCGTCCGCCAGCCCGCTGCGATGAATCGCAACCGGTGATGCCTGCCCCGTTGACGCTGTTGGTATCAACAGCCCCTTGGGGACGCAACGGGATTTTTGGGGAAAACCGGGGAACGCGCCCCGGTTCGTCGCTACGCGGGCGGGGGCGCACCCGCGCGCACGTAGACGCATCGATCGAACATCGACGAAATAACATTGAGTGTCATTAGCTTCGCCGAAATCCCCGAAATTCCCCGGCGGCGGGGCATCAGTGCGGCGCTTGCGCGTTGCTGGTCGAAGGCGCGACGCCCAGTTCGGCGAGCGGCTCGCCCGAAGCGCCGGCGGCCGCCGCGGCGGCGGCACCGGCGTTGGTCATCGCGATATTGGCGACGACATCGGCCTGCGCCGATCCGGCGGCGGCGATCGGCCGCTCGCGAGTCGCGGAGCCGAGGATCGCGCTGGCGACGACGATCAACAGCACGACGGCGACAAGGCCGATCACGCCGACCTTGATCCGTTGCATCGTCTGCTGAGTGTCTCGCGCGGCTCTCATCCTACCGCGCCGCTGTAACGCTTCGTCACCGCTTTGTCGAACAAGCGGTTCGGATCAATTCAGGAAAGACCTTTGGCGGCGCGCCACGCGGGATCGTAGAGCGTCGACAGGTAGCGAAAGCCGGTGTCGCACAGGATGGTGGCGATGCGCCGGCCCGGGCCGAGATGCTCGGCGAGCCGCACCGCACCGGCGACGTTGATCCCCGAGGACAGGCCGAGGCACAGCCCCTCCTCGTCGAGCAGCCGCCGCACCCAGCGATAGCCCTCCGCATCGGAGATGCGGAATTGCGTGTCGATCGGCGCACCGTCGAGATTGGCGGTGATCCGCCCCTGGCCGATCCCCTCCGCCACCGACGATCCCTCGGCGCGCAGCTCGCCATGCGCATAATAGTCGTAGAGCGCCGCGCCGTGCGGATCGGTCAGCGCGATACAGATGCGCTCGTCCTTCGCCTTGAGGCCGAGCCCGACCCCGGCGATCGTGCCGCCGGTGCCGGCGGCGCAGGTGAAGCCGTCGATCCGCCCGTCCATCTGCTGCCAGATCTCCTCGGCGGTGCCGACGATATGCGCGCGGCGATTGGCGACATTGTCGAACTGGTTCGCCCACAAGGCGTTATCGCGCTCCTCGGCGATCCGGCGGCTGGTGTGGACGAAATGATAGGGGCTGGCATAGGGCGCGGCGGGGACCAGCACCAGCTCGGCGCCGAGCGCGCGCAGCGTATCCATCTTCTCGCGGCTCTGCGTCTCGGGCATGACGATGATCGTGCGATAGCCCTTGGCATTGGCGACGAGCGCCAGCCCGATGCCGGTATTGCCCGCCGTGCCCTCGACGATCGTGCCGCCGGGGTGGAGCAGGCCGCGCGCCTCCGCATCCTCGACGATGCCGAGCGCGGCGCGATCCTTGACGCTCGCCCCGGGGTTGGCGAATTCGCATTTGGCGAAGATGTCGCAGCCGGTCGCCTCGCTGGGCCCGCGCAGACGGACGAGCGGGGTGTTGCCGATCAGGGCGAGCGTATCGGGCGTGGTGTGCATCGTCGCTAGATGGCGTGGGACGGCGTCAGCGGCAAGCGCAGCTGAGCTTGGCCGCGAGCAAGATCGGCACGCAGGTGCGGCAGCCCGGCCCGTCGCAATTTACCCTGCCTTTGCATGAACGTGGGTCATCTTGCTTGACGCTTGTTGCTGCATGCGCGAAGCGTCGCGCCGCTATGAAGAGCCCCCTCCTCCTCTCCGCCACCGCCGCGCTGCTCGCGCTGGCCGCCTGCAACTCCAAGCCCAATTCGGCCGAAGTGCTAGACTCGAATCCGGACCCGATGGCGAATGCGCTCGCCAACCGCGGCCCGGTCGAGCTGCCGCCCGCGATCAAGGCGGACAAGACCTTCCGCTGCAAGGACAACAGCCTGCTGTACGTCACCCTGTTCGAGGGCGACAAGCTGGCGCTGATCAAGACCAAGAAGGACGGCACGGCCACCCGCCTGACCGCCGCGACCACCGGCGAGCCGCTCACCGCCGAGGGCGGCTGGAAGCTGACCGGCGATGCCAAGACGATCACCGTCACCCAGCCCGGCAAGCCGTCGCAGAGCTGCAAGTCCTGATCTTCGCCTGACTCTTTCCGAAGCCGGTGGCTGAGCCGCCGGCTCCGGTCCTCCGCATGACGCGGATGTTGCCGATTTATGTCCATTATGGTATCGGCGGCTGATGGCGACCATTGCGATCTACAGTTCCAAGGGCGGCGTCGGCAAGACGACGTTGTCGGTGAACCTCTCCTATTGCAGCGCGGCGATCTCGAAGCGCCGTACCATCCTGTGGGATCTCGATCCGCAGGCGGCGAGCAGCTGGGTGCTCGGACGCACGCCGGTCGGCGATGCCGCGCGCGCGCTGTTCACCAAGGACGCCAAGCCGCAGGCGCATGCCCGGCCGACCGACTATCCGCTGCTCGACCTGATCGCCGCGGATGAATCGCTGCGCACGCTCGACGTCGTCCTCCACGATATTGGCAAGCGCCGCCGGCTCGACCGGCTGATCGAGGGCGTCGGCGATTACGACCATGTCCTGCTCGATTGCCCGCCCGGCGTGACCGAGACGAGCGAACAGGTGATCCGCGCCGCCGACCTGATCGTGCTGCCGGTGATCCCCTCGCCGCTCGCGCAGCGGGCGCATCTCGAAGTGGTGCGGCATCTCGGCGGCAAGGTGCCGGTGCTGCCGGTGCATATGATGGCGGACCGCCGCCGCCGCCTCCATGCCGAGGCGCTCGCCGCGCATCCCGACTGGCCGGTGATCCCGATGGCAAGCGCGGTCGAGGCGATGGCGGAGCATCGTGCGCCGGTGGCGACTTTCGCGCCGCGCACCGCCGCGGCCAAGGCGTTCGCCAAATTGTGGACGGCGATCGAATGTCGGCTGCGCACCGTCTAGAGGAGACGGACGACGAGGTTTTTCGAAGGAAGTGCGATGCGTCTGATCGGCCGGCTCGATTCCCCCTATGTGCGGCGCGTCGCGATCGCGATGCGGCTGATGGGCCTCGCCTTCGATCACGAACCGCTGTCGGTGTTCCGCGACGTCGAGGCCTTCGCGGCGATCAACCCGGTGATCAAGGCGCCGACGCTGGTGACCGACGACGGCACGGCGCTGATCGATTCGACGCTGATCCTCATGTATCTCGACAGCCTCGTCCCCGCGGACCGACGGTTGCAGCCGGAGGCGGCGGACGCGCTGCTGACCGTCCAGCATGCGGTCGGCCTGGCGCTCGCCGCCTGCGAGAAGACCGTGCAGATCGTCTACGAGACCCAATTGCGCCCGGCCGACAAACAGCATGCGCCGTGGCTCGATCGGGTGCGCGGGCAGGCGCAGGCCGCCTATGATCTGCTCGAACAGGCCTATCGGCCCGTAGACGACTGGCTGCTGCCCGACCGGATGACGCAGGCGGACATCACCGCCGCGGTCGCGTGGCGCTTCACCAACGGCATGCTCGCCGATCTCCTCGCGCCGGACCGGTATCCCGCGCTTGCGGCGCTGTCCGCGCGCGCGGAGGCCACGCCGGTGTTTCAGGCGCTGCCGTTCGGCTGAGCCCCTCCCCTTGCACCGCCGCGGCGGCTGCGCCACCTCAGCACGGATGGAGATGCTCGATCCGAAGACCGTGCTCGGCGCCTATGCGGTCGGCGTGTTCCCGATGGCGGATCATCGCGATGCGGCGAGCGTCTATTGGGTCGAGCCGCGCAAGCGCGCGATCCTGCCGATCGACGGGCTGCATCTGTCGCGATCGTTGCGCAAGACGATCGCGCGCGACCGCTTCCGCGTCACTGCCGATACAGCGTTCGAACGGATGATCCGCCTGTGCGCGGCGAGCGCGGCGGACCGGCCGGAGACGTGGATCAATTCGGGCATCGAGCGGGCCTTCGTGGCGCTCCACCAGCTCGGCTTCGCGCATGCGATCGAATGCTGGGAGGGCGACGAGCTGGTCGGCGGCCTCTACGGCCTCGCGCTCGGCCGCGCCTTCTTCGGCGAATCGATGGTCAGCCGGCGCACCGATGCCTCGAAGGTCGCGCTCGCCTGGCTCGTCGCGCGGCTCAAGGCCGGCGGTTTCACCCTGCTCGACTGCCAGTTCCAGACCGCGCACCTCGCCTCGCTCGGCGCGGTGGAGATCGACCGCAGGGATTATTGCGCGTTGCTTGCCGCGGCGCTGGACGGCACGATCGGCGCGTCGGGGATCGTGTCGCCGCTGGCCGCGACGCCATCAGGCGACTTCTTCGCGCTCGACCGTTTGGCCGCCGGCGCGCCGCCATCGAGCGATACGGTGTCGGGGCCGGTCGCCGGCCACGACATTGTGCAGCTCTTGGTCCAGACGTCATAGACCGGGTGCTGGACGACGTTGAGCGACGGCCGCTCCTTGTACAGCCAGCCGGAGAATGCACGACGCCAATGCCGGTCGCTGCCGCGCACATCGAGCTGGACGAAGGCGCCGGTGAGCTGATCCTGTTCCCAGGAGGCAGTCTGTTCGCAGGCGCGCAGCCGGACGATCGCATCGCCGACGCGGGTCGCCTGCCCCGGCTTGAGCGTCACCTCGCGGCTGACGCCGTTCCGCTTGTTGAGCAGGCCGATCACCGCGATCCGTTCCGCCATCGGCGTGCCGCCGGTCGGCAAGGTGACGTCGCTGGTCGCGACGGTCTCGATCGCCTCGCCGCGGTTGCCGTCAGACGGTGCGAAATCCTGCACCGCGACGGGGCGATCGGAATCCTCCGACGGCCGCAGCGCGCGATAGCCGAACACCGCCGCCAGCCCCAGCACCACCAGCAGCACGCCGGCGGCGAGCCAGCGTCGCATCACCCTTCGGGCGTCCACGCTTCATAATCGCCGGTTGCTGCGGCGCGCTTGCCGCCCTTCTCCAGCGCACCCGACGGGCGATAGGCCAGCGGCGTGCCCGTCATATTGGGCATCGCCGGCTTCTGCCACGGACGCGCCGGGGGCATCGCGCGATCGGGGATGTCGTCGATCTGGTGATGCAGCCAGCTGAACCATTCCGGCGGCACGCGGCTCGCGTCATTGGCGCCGTCGTAGATCACCCAGCGGCGCACGCGGCCGCTGCCGTCCTTGCCGCCCTGATAATAGACGTTGCCGAGCGAGTCGGTGCCGACCTGCGTCATGCCGCGCAGACCGTAGAGCATCGTGCCCCAGGACGCGCCATTCCACCAGGTGAAGGGATTGAGGTTGATGCCCATGATGCGCCTGCGCTTACCCGTTGCCGCCCTGCCCTTCAACCGCGGATCGCATCGCGGCGGCGGGCGGCGTCATTTGGCCCAGGCGACCCGATCGCCCTCGGCGATGCCGAGATCTGCGGTGCGGCCGCCGACGAGTTCGAGCACCGCGGCGATCGGCTCGCGCGACGACACCGGCGCTTCCGAGAAGGGCACGGTATTTTCGGCGATCGTCGCGATCGTGCCGTCGGCGCGGATGAACAGGATGTCGAGCGGCGTCGGCGTGTTCTTCATCCAGAAATTGGCGACCCGCGGCGCGCCGCCTTCGGGCGGATAGGGCCAGAACAGCATGCCGCCGTCGGGCTTGAGATCGGTGCGGTACATCAATCCGCGCGCCTGCTCGGCGCTGGTCGTCGCCCGCTCGACGTCGAAGACGTGCGCGCCCTGTGCACCGGTGATCGTGACGGCCAGCGTCCGCTTCGCCGCAATCGCTGCCGGCGGGCCGGAGAAGACGCCCTGCTGAACCGCGACGCCGGCCGCGCCGACGCCGAGCACCGCCACCAACACCAGCGCCGCCTTGCCGCCGATCATGAGGCGGCGTCGACCTCGACCGCGAGCGGCCCCTTGCGCCCGGCGACGATCCGCGCGCGCAGCCGCTGGTCGGGCTCGATCGCTAGGATGCCGGCGCGACGCAGCGTCTCCATATGCACGAAGACGTCGCTGCCGTCGCTATAGCGGACGAGGAAGCCATAGCCCTTGAGCCGGTTGAACCATTTGACCTCGACCGCCTCGAACGGGCCGGCGTCGTCGATCAGCGGCACCGGATCGACGCGATCGGCGGGACGCGGCGCACGGGGCCGCTCCTCGACGGCGTTCGACGTATCGACGGTGAGCACCTCGCGCGCCTGATAGCCGCGCCCGCGCTGCACGGCGAGCGTGGTGACGCGCGTGCCTTCGGGCAGGCTGCGCCGGCCATGCGACTGAAGCACCGAGAAATGGATCAGCACGTCGCCGAAGGCGCGATCGTCCGCCACTGCGAAACCGAAACCGCGCGTCACGTCGAACCATTTGATGACGCCCGACACGACCGTCGCCGCCTCGCCCGGATCGGTGGCGGCGGACAGAACCGCACGATCGCCGGGCATCACCCCGTCGTCGCGCTCGTCGCCCTCCCATTGCGGCTCGCTACGCATCACTGCACCCCTGTTGGCGCTACGCTAGCACGGTTCATCGCTGCTGCAATTGCGAAAGGAGGGTTTACCCGGATTCTCGCAACTCGGCTTCGTCCCGACATGCGACAATCTTGCGCGCGATTTCCATCGCATGGCCGGCGCGCAGCAAGGCCGCGAGCTGCTTGTCGCGCGCGCCCCGGTCGGCAGGCGGTGGCCCGAACGGGCCGATCCGCTTCCGCCGCGCAAAGGCCAAAGCGGTCGCCATCGCCGCCTCCCCGCCCGCCGGCGCGAGGCCGGCGCTCTCCGCCTCGCCGATCCCCGCCTGGCGTAGCGCCATCGTCACCCGCCGCGCGCCGAGGCCGCGCCGGGTGAGTGCCGCCGCCTTGCTCTCGGCATAGAGATGATCGTTGACATAGCCCAGGTCGGCCATCCGCTGTGCCAGCGCGGCCGGATCGGCGGCCTCGCCCTGCCAGCCGCGCTCGCGGATCTTGCGCTGGAGATAATCGGCTAGCCGCCCGCGCGTCGTCGCGAACCGCTCGACATAGCGCAACGCCATTCGCTCCAGCGCGGCGGTGTCGAGCGGCGGAAGCGGACGACGTTCGTGCCTCATGGCCATGTTGTTGCCACACTGGCACCGGATTTAGAACGATGATCGTGCGTTAAAGCGCATAGTGACGATGGTTTCGCCGGTTTGGCGACTGAACAGGAATACGTGATGACCGAGCAGTCCGCGCCTTCGCCGACGCCCCAGCCGACGGCCACGCCGACGCTGGACGCCCTGCCGCGCCGGTATGCCGACTTCGATACGCTGGGCGAGGCGCTCGATTACGCCGCGCGTGGCGTGCGCGGCCTCAACTTCCACGATGCGCGCGGCATGTTGACCCGCCCCTATCCCTTCGCCGAGCTGCGCCACGACGCGATCGCCATGGCCTATCGGCTGATCGCCGCGGGCGTACGGCCGGAGGACCGCATCGCGCTGGTCGCCGAAACCGGTCCGGAATTCGCCGCCTTGTTCTTCGGCACGATCTACGCCGGCGCCTGGCCGGTGCCGCTGCCGCTGCCGACCTCGTTCGGCGGGCGCGATTCCTACATCGAGCAGCTCCGCGTTCAGCTCGCGAGCTGCGAGCCCAAGATGCTGATCTTCCCGCCCGAACTCGCCGCGATGGCGGCCGAGGCGGCGCAGCTCGCGGGCACGCAGGGGATCGACTGGTCCGACTTCGCGCGCGCCGACGCGCCGGCCGTGACGCTGCCGCAGGCGGAGGGCAGCGCGATCGCCTATCTGCAATATTCGAGCGGCTCGACGCGCTTCCCGCACGGCGTCGCGATCACGCATCATCAATTGCTCAACAATCTCGCCGCGCACAGCCACGGCATGGAGATCGCAGCGGAGGGCACCGATCGCTGCATCAGCTGGCTGCCCTGGTATCACGACATGGGGCTGGTCGGCTGCTTCCTGTCGCCGATCGCCAACCAGGTGTCGACCGACTATCTCAAGACCGAGGATTTCGCCCGGCGTCCGCTGGCGTGGCTCGACCTGATCAGCCGGCACGACGGCACCGCCCTCTCCTATTCGCCGACCTTCGGCTACGACATCTGCGCGCGGCGCATGTCGAGCCAGACCAAGGCATCCGACCGGTTCGACCTGTCGCGCTGGCGCGTCGCGGGCAACGGCGCCGACATGATCCGTCCCGACGTGATGCAGGCGTTCGTCGACGCCTTCGCCGACGCCGGCTTCAAGGCGAGCGCCTTCCTGCCGAGCTACGGCCTCGCCGAGGCGACGCTGGCGGTTTCGCTGATGCCGCCGGGCGAGGGCATCCGCGTCGAGCTGGTCGAGGAGACGCAATTGTCCGGCGGCGGCGAATCGCTCGCCGCCAACGATGGCCCGCGCCCGCAACGGTTCCGCGCCATCGTCAATTGCGGCAAGCCGGTGCGCGACATGACCGTCGAGATCCGCGAGGAGGACGGCACTCCGCTGCCCGATGGGGCGATCGGCAAATTGTGGTGCAAGGGGCCGAGCGTGATGGTCGGCTATTTCCGCGATCCCGAGGCGACCGCGGCGTGCATGAGCGACGGCTGGCTCGATACCGGCGACATGGCCTATATGTCGGAGGGCTACATCTACATCGTCGGTCGCGCCAAGGACATGATCATCGTCAACGGCAAGAACCATTGGCCGCAGGACATCGAATGGGCGGTCGAGCAATTGCCCGGCTTCAAGGCGGGTGACATCGCCGCCTTCGCGATCACCACACCGGGCGGCGAGGAGACGCCGGCGGTACTCGTCCAGTGTCGCAGCAGCGACGAGGCCGAGCGCCAGCGGCTGCGCGAGGAAATCCGCGAACGGGTCCGCTCGGTGACGGGGATGAACTGCGTCATCGAACTCATTCCGCCGCGCACGCTGCCGCGCACCAGCTCTGGCAAGCTCAGCCGCGCCAAGGCGCGCAACCTGTATCTGAGCGGCGACATCAAGCCGTACGCAATCGCCGCCTGAGCGCGGCCGCGCTCAGGCGCGGGCAGAGGCCGTCCGTCCGTGTGCCGTGCCGGAGTCGCGCCCTGCCGACCCTCTGCTGGCCGGCGAATCCATGGAGCGCGGCCGAGCAGCCCGCTTAAAGCCGGGGCGGAGCCGGTGCGGATCGTCGGGCTCCAGCCCGCGCGGCGACCGATCACGCATCCGGGCTTCGATGCCGACGCATTCCCCAAGGCGCGTTGCCTATGGGGGTTCGACCGGACGCAGCGCGATCCCTCCCCGCTGCAATGCCCGCGTTACAACCAGAATTCCCTGAAACGGATAGGTCAGAAGCCGATACGGTTCTAACACTCCGTCAACCCTCGCGCGCCTATCACCACGGCGTGACCCGAGAGATGATACCCGCCGCGGATCCGAGCGTGATCCGTTTCGCCCATTTGCTGGGGCTGCGTGACGGCGACGATGCCGCGCATTGGGCGCGAATCCGCTCGGCGCAGCTCGATGCGGGGCGGCAATTGGCGCTGCTGATGCTGGGCGCGAATCTGCTCGGCGCGGCGGCGACGGTGTCGCTGTTCGCGCGCCAGGTGCCGGGCTTGTGGCTCGGCGGCTGGGCGCTGCTCGTCGGCACGGTGGCGGTCGCGGTGGCGATCCGGCGGCTCGGCACGCGTCATCGCGACGGCGGCTATGCGTCGCAATCCGATCTGCGCGCCACCGCCGGCGAAGGCGTCGCGCTTGCCATTGCCTGGGCGATGCCGTGCCTGGTGTTCACCCAGCCGGGGTCGAACAGCGCCTATGTGCTGTGGATGATCCTGTCGGTGCTGATGACCGCGGGCGCGGTGGCGATGGCGCCGCTGGCGCTGGCGACGATCGCCTTCCTCGGCGGACTCGGCCTGTCGGTGACGATCAAGCTGGTCATGAACGGCAGCTTCGCCGCGGCCGGCGCGACGACCGTGTTCACGGTGATGCTGATCGCGATCTGCCTCAATCGCGCGCGCTCGCTGGTGGTGATTCGGGTCGGCCAGATGGCCTTAGCCGAACGCGACGAGACGGTGAGCCTGCTGCTGCGGGAATTCGAGGAGACCAATGCCGACTGGCTGTGGGAGACCGATGCCGCCCGCCGCGTCGTCCGCGCCTCGCCACGGTTCGCCTATGCCTGCGGGCTTGATCCCGTGACGATCGAGGGCATGCCCTTCCTCCAGGTGCTCGCCGGACCAAGCTGGGAGACGGGCGATTTCGCGCCGGGGCTGCGCCATCTCGCCGATAAGCTGAAGACGCGCGAAAGCTTCCGCGACCTGCGGCTGTCGCTCAACGTCGAAGGGCAGGAACGCTGGTGGGAGCTCGCCGCCAGCCCGCGCTTCGACGAGAATGGATCCTTCTGCGGCTTCCGTGGCGTCGGCTCCGACGTCACCGAACAGCGCGCCTCCGACGACAAGATCAACCGCATGGCGCGGTTCGACACGCTGACCGGGCTGCCCAACCGGCTGATGGTCAACGAAACGCTCGCCCGCGCGATGAGCGAGGCGGACAAATGGGGCGGCCGCTGCGCCTTCATGATGATCGATCTCGACCGGTTCAAGGCGGTCAACGACACGCTCGGCCACCCGGTCGGCGACCGGTTGCTCAGCCGCGTCGCCGAACGGCTTGGCCAGTTGATGAACGACAACACCAATTGTGGCCGGCTCGGCGGCGACGAATTCGCGGTGGTGATGCGCGACGCGACCGACACGCGCGCGGTCGAGAGCCTCGCCCAGCGGATCATCGAGACGCTGTCGCGCCCCTATGAGGTCGACGCGCATACCCTCTATATCGGCGCCTCGGTCGGGCTCGCGATCGGGCCGCGCGACGGCCGCACCGCCGAGATGCTGATCCGCTCCGCCGATCTCGCGCTCTATCGCGCCAAGGACGCCGGCCGCGGCGTCTACCACGCCTATGAGCCCGAGCTGCACGTCCAGGCGGAGGAGCGGCGCGTGCTCGAAATGGCGCTGCGTCAGGCGCTCGACAAGGGCGAGATGCACCTCCACTATCAGCCGGTGGTCGATGCCGCGACCGGCAGCCTGACCGGTTTCGAGGCGCTGCTGCGCTGGCACAGTCCGCAATTCGGCGACGTCTCGCCCGCCAAGTTCATCCCGCTCGCCGAGGAGGCACGGCTTATCCAGCCGATCGGCGAATGGGTGCTGCGCACCGCCTGCGCCGAAGCGGCACGCTGGCCGGCGCCGACACGGGTCGCAGTCAACGTCTCCGCCGACCAGTTGCAGAACCCCGGCTTCGTCGCCGTCGTCACCTCGGCGCTTGCCGAATCGGGATTGTCGGTCGAGCGGCTCGAGCTCGAGGTGACCGAGAGCGTGTTCATGCACGAGGGGCTCGGCGCGACCAAGACGCTCGAACGTATCCTTGATCTCGGCGTGCGCCTCAGCCTCGACGATTTCGGCACCGGCTATTCGAGCCTCGGCTATCTGTCGCGGACGCGCTTTTCCTCGATCAAGATCGACCGCAGCTTCGTCCAGGGCGCGTCGAAGGGCGTCAAGGAGGCGATCGCGATCATCCGCGCCGTCGTCGCGCTGGCGCAAAGCCTCGGGATGGCGACCACCGCGGAAGGCGTGGAGACCGAGGCCGAACACCATATGGTCCAGGACCTCGGCTGTACGAAGGTACAGGGCTACTATTTCGGCCGTCCGCTGCCGGTCGAGGAAGCCCGCGCCGTGGCGAGCCGCCGCTGGGACGAGACGGTGGCCGCCTAGGGGGTCACTTCAGCGGGTCGTGGCCCCAGTTCATCAGCGAATAGCGCCAGTCGCTATGCTCGACGTCCTTGGCCGGCCCGCCCTGGGCGAGGTGGCGGTGCACGTAGCTCACCACCTTCTTCATATGCTTGTAGTCGTCGTCGCTGCGATCGGCCTTCTTGGTGCGCTTGATCTCGACGATGCGCCGGCCCGAGGCGTGACCGACGCTCTCGCCCTTGCCGTCCCCGTCCTCGCCCTTCCAGCCGACGCGTTTGCTGTCGTCGGTGTCGAGGAACTTCTCCAGCTCGGCGGGCGCCATGTTGACCGCCTCGTTGAACGTCTTCTCGATCTCGGCGTGATCGTCGGCCATGTCTCGCTCTCCTTCGCCCGGCCCAACGTCGCGAGGCCCGCGACGGTTGCGCGTCCGCGTCAGCCGAGCATCCCGGTATAGGTCTGCGGCGAGAGCGACAGGAGCAGCCGCGCGACGCCGCCGATCACGATCACCGCGACGAGCAGCAGCACAAGGGCCCGCGGCCAGCGCCTCGGCCCGAGCAGCACCCAGCCGATCAGCGTCGCCGCCAGCGTCCACAGATGGTAGCGCAGGTCGGAGGCGATGCTGATCACCGCGAAGCTCGCCTCGATTGCCAGCGCCGAGGTGAACAGCGCGCGCGCCAGCGCATCGTCCCGGCGTCGCCAGGCGCAGCGCAGCCCGGCGAGCGCCGCGACCACCCAGACGATCGGCCAGCCGAGCGGCGTCTCCAGCAGCAGCGCGGCGAAGCGCTGCCATCCCGCCGCCGCTTTGCCCGGATTGGCGAAGCCGAGCTGATTGGGTTCGCTGGCGACGGGCGGGGCGGCGCCCGGCCAGCGATAGGGTACCCACAGCCGCTCCGTCGAATTGAGATGCGCAAGGCGATGACCGGCATAAGCGATCGGATGGCGCAGGATCATCGTCGCGAGCCGCACGTACAGCGTCGCCGGCGGCGTCGCGTGCAGCGGCGCCACCAGAGCCTCGCAACGGCGCGGCTCGCCGAGCGGGTCCCAGAAATAGGGGCGGACACACCCCTTGGCGCGCATCGCGGCGAGCGTCGCCGGCGGCAGACCGACCGCCGCGTCACCGCTCGCGACGCCGATCCCGGACAGATCGTAGAGCGCCTGCGTCCGCTCGACGCCGCTGCGCTCGCCATGAAGCAGCTGGTGGTTGATCGGCGCGGCGAGCGCGATCGCCAGCACGACGCCGAACAGCGCGAGCGCCACCCGGCGTAGCCCGGTCGGCCGCGGCAGCAGCATCACGGCCAGCGGCACCACCGCGAAGGGCGCATTGGCGCGGACGAGCATCGCATACCCGCACAGCAGCGCCACCGCCCCGATTGCCCAGCCCGGCATCGCCCGACCGTGCAGCCGCCACCAGCCGGTCACGCCGACCGCGGCGATCAGCGCCGCGGCCATCTGCAGGTCCTTGAGCACCGCGCTCTGCCAGCCGAGCAACGGCGGCCACAGGCCGATGCCGAGCATCGCCAGCGCCGCCGCCCGCCGCCCATGGGCGGCGAGAGCCGCCGCCAGCAAACCGAGCCCGAGCCAATAGCCGCCGAGCTGCACGATCAGCATCGGCGCCGGTCCGCGCGCACCGAACAGTGACCAGAGCCGCGCCATCACCGGCGGATGCCAGTCGTCGTACCGCCCGCCCGTCGCCTGCGCATATTGCGCGAGGCTGTCATAGGCGAGATAGCCCGGCCAGAAGAGCGCGAGCGACAGCAGACACAGAAGCGCCGCCGCGCCACCGAAGCGACGGGCGGCGCGGCTGTCGATCATGCCGATCCTAGAAGTGGAGCGCGCGACCATAAGCGCCGAGCACGCTTTCATGCATCATCTCGCTCAGCGTCGGGTGCGCGAACACCGTCTCCATCAGCTCATGCTCGGTGGTTTCGAGCTGACGTGCGATGACATAGCCCTGGATCAGCTCGGTGACTTCCGCGCCGATCATGTGCGCGCCGAGCAACTCGCCGGTCTTGGCGTCGAACACCGTCTTGACGAAGCCCTCCGCCTCGCCGAGCGCGATCGCCTTGCCGTTACCGATGAACGGGAATTTGCCGACCTTCACCGCATGCCCCGCCTCCTTGGCCTTGGCCTCGGTCAGGCCGACGCTGGCGACCTGCGGACGGCTGTAGGTGCAGCCGGGGATATTCCACGTCTCGAACGGATGCGGGTCCTGGCCGGCGATCTTCTCGACGCAGACGATGCCCTCGTGGCTCGCCTTGTGCGCCAGCCACGGTGCGCCGGTGACGTCGCCGATCGCATAGATCCCCTCGACGTTGGTGCGGCCGAAGCCGTCGACCTTGATATGGCCGCGCTCGGTCTCGACGCCCAGCGCCTCCAGCCCGATATTCTCGGTGTTGGGGACGATGCCGATCGCGACGATCGCATGGCTGAATTCGGTGCTGGTGACCTTGCCGTCGGCGCCCTTGATCGCCGCGGTGACGCCGTTGGCGCCGCCTTCGAGCTTTTCGAGGCCCGATTTGGTGAGGATCTTGATCCCCTGCTTGGTCAGCGCCTTGGTCATGAACTCGCTGACCTCGGCATCCTCGACCGGCAGGATTCGGTCAAGCATTTCGACGATCGTGACGTCCGCGCCCATGTCGTTGTAGAAGCTCGCGAATTCGACACCGATCGCGCCCGATCCGATGACCAGCAGCTTGGTCGGCATCACCTCGGGCACCATCGCATGGCGATAGGTCCAGATACGCTTGCCGTCGGCCTTGGCGAAGGGCAGGTCGCGGGCGCGCGCGCCGGTCGCGACCATGATGTGCTTGGCGGTCAGCTCGATCGTCTGGTCGCCCTGCTTGACGCTGAGCTTGCCCTTGCCGGTGAGCGCGCCGACGCCCTCGAACACCTGGACCTTGTTCTTCTTCATCAGGCCCTTGACGCCGGCGTTGAGCTGGCCGGCGACCTTGCGGCTGCGATCGACGATCTTGGCCAGGTCGAAGCCGACATTGTCCGCCTTGAGCCCGTAGGTCTCGGCGTGGGTCATGTAATGATAGACTTCCGAGGTGCGCAGCAGCGCCTTGGTCGGGATACAGCCCCAGTTGAGGCAGATGCCGCCGAGCCGCTCGCGCTCAACGATGCCGACCTTGAGGCCGAGCTGGCTCGCCCGGATCGCCGCGACATAGCCGCCGGGACCCGAACCGAGGATGAGAAGGTCGAAGGTATCAGCCACGTATATCGTCCTTACCGGGGAGGGTCATGAGTTGGTCGCGGGCAGCGGCGCGACACGGCGCGGCGCCCGGTTTTCGTCGGTGGCGACGAAGACGAAGCGCGCCTGCGTCACCTTGGTGGTGTCTTCGAGATGGCGGGCGCGGCGCCATGCCTCGACCTCGATCGTCATCGACGTATTGCCGACCGCGACGAGCCGCGCATAGACCGACACCTCGTCGCCGACGAGCACCGGCGCATGGAACTTCATCGCATCGCAGGCGATCGTCACCGCGCGGCCACCGGCATGGCGCGATGCGACCGAGCCGGCGGCCAGATCCATCTGCCCCATCAGCCAGCCGCCGAAGATGTCGCCATAGGGATTGGCGTCGGACGGCATCGCGGTGACGCGGATCGTCGGCGACCCTTGCGGAAGTCCGGTCAATTCTGCCTCCTGTCGATCGCCCGGGCACGACGCAGCGGGCCGATGCTCATCAGCACGCTCGCCACCATCGCCCCCGCGCCGCACCACCAGATCGTCTTATAGCCGAGCGGATAGGCCCAGGCGGCGACCCAGGTCAGCGCCGCGGCGGCGACGAGGCCGCCGACGAGGTAGAGCAGCTCGACCGTCGTCCGCGCCACGGCCGCCTCAGGCGAGCATGCCGAGCGGCCGCTCGACCAGCTCCTTGAACACCTTCATCAGTTCGGCGCCGTCGGCACCGTCGATCGCGCGATGATCGAAGCTGCCGGTCGCCGACATTACCGTCGCCACCGCGAGCTGGCCGTCGACGACATAGGGACGCTGCTCGCCCGCGCCGATCGCCATGATCATGCCCTGCGGCGGATTGATCACCGCCTCGAACTGCTTGATGCCGAACATGCCCATGTTGCTGATCGACGCGGTGCCGCCCTGGAATTCCTCGGGCTTCAGCTTGTTGTCGCGCGCGCGGCCGGCAAGGTCCTTCACCTCGGCCGAGATGGTCGACAGGCTCTTCGTATCGGCGCCGACGACGATCGGCGTGATCAGACCCGACGGGGTCGACACCGCGACCGAGATATCGGCGCGCTTGAAGCTGATCAGCTGGTCGGGGGTGAACATGACGTTGCACTTGGGCACCGCGATCAGCGCCTGCGCCAGCGCCTTGACCAGCATGTCGTTGACCGACAGCTTGACGCCGCGGCTCTCCAGCGCAGTGTTGAGCTCGCCGCGCAGCTTGAGCAGCGCGTCGAGCCGGATGTCCACCGTCAGGTAGATGTGCGGCACGGTCTGCTTCGATTCGGTCAGGCGGCGCGCGATCGTCTTGCGCATGTTGCTGAGCTTGGTCGCCTCGTGCGGGATGTCCGGCACGGCGGCGGGCTTGGCCGGCGCGGCAGCCGCGGGCGCGGCCGACGTGGCGGCCGGAGCGGGCGCAGCGGCAGCGGCAGCGGCAGCGGCGGGCTTGTGACCCTCGACGTCCGCCTTGACGATGCGGCCGTTGGGGCCGGAGCCGGTGACGCCGCTCAATGCGATGCCCTTGTCGGCGGCGATGCGGCGGGCGAGCGGGCTCGCCTTGACGCGGCCGCCATTCCCCTGCGGCGCGGCTGCGGGGGCGGCAGCAGCCGGAGCGGCACCGACGTCGGCGGGCTTGCCGTGATCCTCGGCCTGGGTGATCGTGCGATCGACCGGCTTGGCCTCGCTGCCCGTCTTGTTCGGATCGGTGGGATCGGGGCGACCCTTGAATTCGGGATCGGTCGGTTCGGGCGTCTCCGCCTTGGTCGGTGCCTGCACCGATGCGGCATCCTCACCCTCTTCGGCGAGGATCGCGATCACCGCGCCGACCTTCACATTGTCGGTGCCCTCGGCGATCAGGATCTTGGCGATCGTGCCCTCGTCGACCGCCTCGAACTCCATCGTCGCCTTGTCGGTTTCGATTTCGGCCATGATGTCGCCGGACTTGACGCTATCGCCTTCCTTGACGAGCCACTTGGCGAGCGTGCCCTCTTCCATCGTCGGCGACAGCGCGGGCATCTTGATCTCGATCGACATGCAGGTCCTCTTGCCTGGGGAGCAGGCCGCTCCCTTCGCGCCCTGAGCGCGGGGGGTCAAGTCTTGCGCGTGGATCGCTCCCACGGCACGTAGCGGAAAAGGGGCAAAATGATGCGTATCTACCTGGTCGTGGTCGATGAGAGCCCGGAAGCGGAGATCGCGCTGCGCTTCGCCGCCCGGCGCGCGGTGAAGACGGGCGGCGGCGTCGAGATCCTGACGCTGCTGCCGCCGCAGGAATTCATCGCCTTCGGCGGCGTGCAGGCGACGATCGAGGAGGAAGCGATGCAGCATGCCGAGGGGCTGGTCGCCGCCGCGGCGGGGACGCTGATCGAGGAATCGGGGCTGCGCCCGGCGATCACCGTGCGGCAGGGCGACGGCCCCAAGATCATCCGCGAGATGATCGCCGCCAATGCCAATATCGCCGCGCTGGTGCTCGGCGCCGCGCCGGCGGGGGCACCGGGCAAGCTGGTCAGCCATTTCGCCGGCTCCGATGCCGGCGCGCTGCCGGTGCCGGTGATGATCATTCCCGGCTCGCTCAGCCGCGAGGCGATCGACCGGTTGAGCTGATCCTGCGCTAAGCGCTTGAGCGCGTGCCGTTGTCGCGTCACACTAAGCCATGATCCTTGCCGCTTTGCTCGCCGCCGCCGTTGCCGGCCCCGCCCCCGTCCCTGCGCCCAGCCCGACACGCCTGAAGGCGAGCGTCAGCGCGCTGGTCGGCTTCGGCACCCGCCACACTTTGTCGTCGGCGACCGATCCCAAGCGCGGCATCGGCGCGGCGCGCACCTGGGCCGCCCAGCAATTCGCGGCGATCGGCCGCGACTGCGGCGGCTGCATCACCGTCGAGCGAATCAACCGCCGCTTCGACGGCCCGCGCGCGCCGAACGGCGTGATCGTCGAGGACGTGCTCGGCATCCAGCGCGGGCGCGACCCCAATCGCGTCATCATCATCGGCGGCCATATCGACAGCCGCGTCACCGACGTGATGGACGCGACCAGCGACGCGCCCGGCGCCAATGACGATGCCTCCGGCGTCGCGCTGGTGCTGGAGACCGCGCGGCTCCTGTCCAAGCGGCAATTCGACGCGACGATCATCTATGTCGCCTTCTCCGCCGAGGAACAGGGATTGTGGGGCGCCGAGCTGCTCGCCGACACCGCGGCGACGCGCGGCTGGCAGGTGACCGCGATGCTCAACAACGACATCGTCGGCAACAGCATCGGCCAGGGCGGCGTGCGCGACGCCGGCCGCGTGCGCGTCTTCTCCGAGGGCATCCGCGCATCCGAGGACCTGCCGCAGGCGATGCGCCGGCGCGGCGAAGGCGGCGAGGACGACGGCCCGAGCCGCGCGCTCGCCAAGACGATCGATACGATCGCCGACGGCATTCCCGGCGGCTTCGACGTGGTGATCGATCGCCGTCCCGACCGGTTCGGCCGCGGCGGCGACCACGAACCCTTCCTCAAGCGCGGCTATCCGGCGGTGCGCTTCTCGGTCGGTGCGGAAAACTGGGATGCGCAGCATCAGGATCTGCGCACCGACAAGGGCGTCGTCTATGGCGACACGATCGACCGGATGGACTTCGCCTATCTCGCCAAGGTCACCGCAATCAACGCCGCCACCGTCGCGCGACTCGCCGCCGCGCCGGCCGCACCGGCCAATGTCACCCTGGTCGGCGATCTCTCGCGCGACACGAAGGTGAGCTGGACGCCGGTGCCGGGCGCGTCGGGCTATCGCATCCGCTGGCGCGCCAACGACACCGCCGCCTGGGCGCACGCCCGCGACGTCAGCGGCACCAGCGCGACGATGGTGCAGACGCCGGTCGACGACACCTTCTTCGCGGTCTCGGCCTTGGCGGCGGACGGCAGCGAGAGCCTGCCGACCTTCGGCGGCCGCGCCTCGCGGCGGTAGGAGGCGGGCGGGCGTCGATGCTGTGGCCGGTTCCTGTCGAGAAACGGGCGCGCGGCATCGATGCCGCGGCACTCCCCCGTCGGCGACACCGTGTCCATGGATCCCGGCCTTCGCCGGGATGACGAATTTGGGGGGCGGCCCTTCCCACTTTCCTCGTCACCCCGGCGGAAGCCGGGATCCATGGTTACGGGGCGTACGTGGGGCGTACCGCCGTACGACACGGTATCGGCAGCCCGACAACCGACGAAGGACGGCAGCGGGAGCCCGCCGGCCTTCGACGAGCAAGCCCTCGCGTCGGTAGGAGTCGGGAACAGCCGTCGCCGTTGTGCCCCGGCCCTGTCGAGACGCGGCCCCGTGGCATCGATGCCGGCGCCCTCCCCCATCGGCGGCACCGTGTCCATGGATCCCGGCTTTCGCCGGGATGACGAATGGGGGGGGGCGGCCGGTCTCCACTCCCTCGTCATCCCGGCGGAAGCCGGGATCCATGGTTACGGGGCGTACGTGCAGCGCACCGCCGTTCGGCACGGCGTCATCGGCAGACCATGGACGGAAGAAGGACAGTGCCCCCCGCTCCTACCCCCCGCTCCTACTTCCCCCGCCCGAGCCATTCCTCGAGCGTCTCCGGCGGCTCCGCCCGTGCCGATGCGCGCGACGGTGTTGCGAATCCCTCGGTCAGCATCTTCGCCACGCGCCGGTCGCGCAGCGCGACCGAGCGTTCGCCGATCACCACCGCGATCAGCCGCCGGTTGCCGCGCTTGGCGGAGGCGGCGAGCGCGAAGCCGGCTTCGGCGGTATAGCCGGTCTTGATGCCGTCGGCGCCGGGATAGCTGCCGAGCAGATGGTTGTGATTCTGCACCCGTCGCCCCGCCCAGCTGAACGAGCGGGTCGCAAACGCCGCATAGCGCATCGGGTGGTCGCGCAGCAGCGCCATTGAGAGGCGTGCGATGTCCTGCGCGGTGGTGAGGTTGGCGCCGGGCAATCCGGTGGCGTTGGTGAACGACGTGTCCTGCAGGCCGAGCGCGCGCGCCTTCTGGGTCATCATCCGCGCGAAGCGATCCTCGGTCCCGCCGATCCGCTCGGCGAGCGCGACCGCGACGTCATTGGCGGAGATCACCGCCACCGCGCGGATCGCCTGTTCGACGGTCATCGTCGCGCCCGGCCGCATGCCCACCTTGGACGGCTGCATCGCCGCGGCATAGCGCGAGAAGCGCACCGGATCGCCGGGGTGGAGCGTGCCGGCATCGAGCGCGTCGAAGGTAAGGAACAGCGTCATCATCTTGGTCAGCGACGCCGGCCGCCGGACGATGCCGGCATTTTCGGCGAAGAGCACGCTGCCGTCGCGCGCATCGACCAGGATCGCCGAGACCGGCCGGGTCACCGCCGCCGCCGGCACCGCCGCCGCGATCCCGCCGCACAGCATCAGCGCGCCGCACCAGACATGAAGCGTGCGGCGCGTCACCATCGTCATGCCATACGCCTTACTGCGGCTCCTGATCGTTGGACGTCGCCGTATCGTCGCGCGCCGGCGGCGCGTCGCGGCTGACCCGCGCGGTCATGCCGGTCGCATCGGCATCGTCGAGCACCTGCGCGTCGGGCTTGATCGGCGCTTCGGGCGGCGGCGCGATCACCGCGGCGGCATTGGCGTCGGGCAAGGGCTCGGGCGCGACGGTCGGCGTCTCGATCGGCCCGACCTCGGTCGAGGCGTTGGTCATCGGCTGGTCGAGGCCGAGCGTATTGTCGTCCATCGGCCCTTCGGGATCGGGCTTGGAACAGGCAGCGAGCGCGAGCAGTCCGGCGGCCAGCGCCGTCCCCGTCATCGCCATCCTCATCGTCTTGGTGCGAACGCTCATCATATCCTCGTTATCGTGATGCCAGTGCCTGCCGCGCCGAGCGCGCCTCGATCTTCGCCGCCAGCGTGCCGTCCCAGCCATAGGGATCGTCGCGGAAGTTCATCTGGCCGCTGCCGCTGGCGAAGGCGGTCCAGTAGAGCAGATAGACCGAGACCGGTTTGGTCAGCCGCGCCCGCACGGTATCGCCCTTCGCCACCGCGGCGTCGATCGCCTCGGGCGTCCAGGTCGGATCGCCCTTGAGCAGCAATTGCGCAAGATCGGCGGGCTTCTCCAGCCGCACGCAGCCGTGGCTGGCGAGGCGGCTGAAGCTCGCGAACTTGGCGCGCGACGGCGTGTCGTGGAGATAGACCGAGAAGGCGTTGTCGAAGTCGAACTTGAAGCGGCCGAGCGCGCTCTGATCGCCCGCCACCTGTTGCAGGCGGGTGCCGTCGATGACGCGGAAGCCGTTGCGCTTGAAATAGCCGGGATCACGCTTCTGCTTCGGCCACAATTCCTTGGTGGCGATCGAGGTCGGCACGTTCCACGGCGGATTGATGACGATGCTGTGGATCGTCGACGACAGCATCGGCGTCTCGTCACCGGGGCGGCCGGTCACCGCGCGCATCGACATCACCGGCGCGTCGCCGTCGAACACGGTGAGCACCGCGGCGGCGATGTTCACCTGGATACGGTCCTTGGGCAGGTCCTGCGGCAGCCAGCGCCAGCGCTCCATATTGGCCATGATCTGCCGCACCCGCGCCGCGGTCGGCACGTTGAGCGCGGCGAGCGTCTGGGTCGAGACGGTGCCGGTCGGGTTGAGGCCATAGCGGCGCTGCGCCCGGCGGACCGCCTCGACCAGCGGCGCGTCGAAGGTCGTGCCGGTGGTGGCGACGTCCTTGTCCTCGACCGCGAGCCGCTCGCGCAACGCGACGACGCGCGCGCCGGTCGCACCGAAACCGAGATCCGGTCCGGCCGCCAGCATCGGCCAGCCACCCGAGGCGGCGATGCCGCGATAGCGATCGAGCCCCTGCTTCAGCCCGTCATAGCCCGCATAAGGCGGCGGCAGCGCCGCGAACCAGGCGGCGATCCGGTCACGCTTGACGGCATCGGCAAAGCCGGGGAGCGGATCGTAGACCGGCGGGCGCAGCCCCCAGTCGCGCTGGAAATCCGATTCGTCGAGCCGGCCGGCATGGACCGCGCGGGCATGGTCGAGCGCCTCGCGGACCAGCGCGTCCCGCGCCTCCGCGGTGGCGGCGGGCGGCGGGGTCAGCGCCAGACCCTGCGCCATCGTGTCCTTGCCGAGCAGCGCGGCGAGCTGCGTCGCCTGCGCCTCGGTCAGCGTCGGCAGCGGCACCGCGGGTGCCATCGGCACCGTCGCGGGCGCCGTCTGCGCCGGCACCGGCACGGCGACCGGCGGCGCGAGCTGCGCTGCGGCCGGCGCCACCGACGCCAGCCAGGTCGCCATCATCACCGTTGCTGTCGTTCGTCTCATCATCATCCCCCGGGCGGACGCCCTGAGTGGCGTCCGTCGCACCGTGCACCTCGCTCTAGGCTGAACGGACGGTCGCTGGCCACCGACAAGCGTCGGATTATTTACCATATGGTTATCCAGCGCTTAACTGTCACCGAGCGGTGGGCGGCATGACGCGATGGCGATCCCGTCGCCGCTCGTCGCTCGACCACGCTGCCTGCCGTCGCAGATCATCGCGACCTCGCGGATCCCCTCCCCAATTCCACCGAGGCGGTGGCCGGGGTCCGCGCTGGCGAAGCCTTGCTGGTCTTCGCTACTGCTTCCCCACTGGACCCCGGCCTCCGCTGGGGTGGTCGGCATTTGTCGAGAGGTTCCGCAAAGCCAATACCGATCGGCGCCAAGAAGATCACCGGGCTCTGCTTTTCCGAAAGTGCCGGAACAGACCTGCCACGCCAGTCGATCGCCCCCGGGACCGCGCCTCAATACCCTGCGTAGTCGCTGAACTTGGTGATCGTCGGATCGAACTTCATCACCACCTTGCCGGTCGAACCGTGGCGCTGCTTGGCGACGATCAGCTCCGCGAGGCCGTAGACGCGTTCCATGTCGCTCGCCCATTTGGCGTGATCCTCGAACACCTTGGCGTCGTCGCCTTCCATCGGCCGCTTCGGCTCGCGTTGCGCGGTGTAATAATCCTCGCGGAACACGAACCAGACCATGTCGGCGTCCTGCTCGATCGATCCCGATTCGCGCAGATCGGACAGCATCGGCCGTTTATCCTCGCGCTGCTCGACCGCACGGCTGAGCTGCGACAGCGCCAGCACCGGCACGTTCATGTCCTTCGCCAAAGTCTTCAGCCCGCGTGAGATTTCCGAAATCTCCTGGACGCGATTCTCCTTGCCGCCCTTGCCGCCGCTGGTCAGCAGCTGGAGGTAATCGACCACGACCAGTCCGATCTCGTTGTTGTGGCGGCGTTGCAGGCGGCGCACGCGGGTGTGGAGCGCGCTGATGCTGAGGCCGCCGGTATCGTCGATGAACAGCGGCAGCGTCTCGAGCTCCGCGGCGGCGGCGGCGAGCTGGCCGAACTCGGCCTTGCTGATCTTGCCCATACGCAGCGATTCGGAACTGATCCCCGATTGCTCGGCAAGGATACGTGTGGCGAGCTGGTCGGCGCTCATTTCGAGGCTGAAGAAGACGACCTTGGCGCCGACCGATTCGCTCGGCGGGATGCCGTCGGCCATGTCGCGCATCCAGCGCCGCGCCGCGTTGAAGGCGATGTTGGTGGCGAGCGAGGTCTTGCCCATGCCCGGTCGGCCGGCGAGGATCATCAGGTCGGAATGATGCATGCCGCCGATCTTGGCATTGACCGTGTCGAGCCCGGTGGTGACGCCCGACAGATGCCCGCCCGAATTGAGCGCGCGTTCGGCCATCTTGACCGCGGCGGTGGTCGCCTGCGCGAAGGTCTTGGTGGCATTCTCGGCACCGCCGTCGCCGGCGACCTTGTAGAGTTCCTCTTCAGCAAGCTCGATCTGCGCGCGTGGATTGACCTCTTCCGACGTATCCATCGCCCGCTCGACCAGCGTCCGGCCGACGTTGACCAGCGCACGCAGCATGGCGAGATCATAGATCTGCGTCGCGAACTGGCGCGCGCCGATCAGCCCGGCGCCCGATCCGGTCAGGCTGGCGAGATAGGCGGGGCCGCCCAGCTCGCGCATCCCCTCGTCCGCTTCGAACATCGGCCGCAACGTCACCGGCGTCGCGAGCATGTCGTTGACGCGCAGGGTCTTGATCGCGGCGAAGATGCGACCGTGGACGGGTTCGTAGAAATGCGTCGGTTCGAGCCGGTCGATCAGATCGTCGGCAAGCCGGTTGTCGATCATCATCGCGCCGAGCATCGCCGCTTCGGCTTCGACGTTACGGGGCAATTGCAGCGGCTCGGCGGGAGCCGCCGGAATCGGAAATGCGAGTGTGGCCATGCGCCGATCATACCCATGGCCGCGCCCGGCGGACAAACTCGTAATTGTCGTGACCGGCATCGGCCACTATCGGACGACGATGGCCGACCCGCGGATCATCGCCGTCACGCTCGACGAACGTAGCATCGGCTGGCGTTCGGCCGATATCGAGCAGGAGCGGCGGATCGCGATCTTCGACCTGCTCGAGGGCAACCGATTCGCGCCGCAGCGCGTCCATGCCGACCAATATGCCGGCCCCTACCGGATCACGCTCGAGTCGGCGGAAGGGCGGCTCGGCATCCACATCCACCGCGAGGACGATAGCCATCTGGAAACATTGGTCCTCGCGCTTGGCCGCTTCCGCCGCGCGATCAAGGACTATTTCGCGATTTGCGATAGCTACTATCAGGCGATACGCGCCTCTACCCCGCAACAGATCGAGACCGTCGATATGGCCCGTCGCGCCATCCACAATGAAGCCGCCGAGATGCTGCGCGAGCGGCTCGCCGGCAAGATCGAGGTCGATTTCGACACCGCGCGCCGGCTGTTCACGCTGATCTGCGTGCTGCATCTGCGCGGCTGATGATCGCCTTCTTCCTCAAGGCCGGCGGCGTGCTCGCCGCCGCGGGCGCGATCGGCATCGCCGGGTGGAGCTTCGCGACCAGCTGGCATCCCGCCGCCAGCCAATATCCGTTGCAGGGGCTCGACCTGCCCGAGAATCCCGGCGCGATCGAATGGGGGACGGTGCGCGCCCGCGGGGCCGACTTCGCCTATCTCGTCGCCACGTCGGGCGCGGACCGGCGCGATCCCGGATTCGAGCCGAACTGGGCCTCGATCCCGGACGCGGGGCTGCGGCGCGGCGCGGTGCACGTCTATTCTTTGTGCCAGCACGGCCGCGATCAGGCCAATGCCTTCAACGCCTTCGTCCCGCGCACCGCCGATGCGCTGCCGGTCGCGGTCGACGTCAGCTTCCACGACGATTGCACCGCCCGGCCCGAGCGCGCCGCGCTGATCGAAGAGCTCGGCGAATTCGTCCGGATGGTCGAGACGCACACGCGCAAGCCGGTGCTGCTGCGGCTGAGCAAGCCGGTCGAATCGGCCTATCAGATTTCCGCGGCGATCGACCGGCCGGTCTGGGCGGTCGCCAATCTCTTCCCCCCTGCCTATGCCGCGCGGCCATGGCGGATGTGGCGCGCGAGCGACATCCGCCGGATCGACGGCATTGAAGGCCCCGTCAATTGGGATGTCGTCGCACCATGACTGAAGTTTCCGGCACCGATATCGTCGACCGCGACGACGCCGTCCGCCTGATCGCCGCCGCCCGTGCCGCCGCCCGCCACGCGCATGCGCCCTATTCGCGATTCGCGGTCGGCGCGGCGCTGCTGATGCGCGACGGCAGCCTGATCACCGGCGCCAATGTCGAGAATGCGAGCTACGGCCTGTCGCTCTGCGCCGAGACGGTGGCGGTCGCCACCGCCAGCGCCGCCGGACGGCTGCGCGAGGTGGTCGCGGTCGGCGTGATCGGCGGCGCGATGGACGCCGCGGGGCAGGCGACCGGCACCACCCCCGTCTCCCCCTGCGGGCGCTGCCGGCAGGTGCTCAACGAGGCGGCGCAGCTCGGCGGCCGTGACCTCGCCGTCTATTGCGGGGCCGCGGAAGGCGATGCGATCGCGCGCTATCGCCTCTCCGAGCTGCTGCCGGACGCCTTCGGCCCCGCCGACCTCGGCATCCGCTAGGACGCCGCCGCCCTCAGCGGCAGTTGCAGCGCGGCGCGGGCCGCCAGACGCGACGCGTCTTGCTGCGCACCGCCGGCCGGCGCGTGTAGGTGACATGGTCCTCGAACGTCTCGGTGGTGGTCGTCGTCACCACCGGCGCGCTCTGGATCACCACTGTCGTCGAGGATGATGCCGGATAATAATAGCCGTCGCGATAATAGCCGCTGCCGCCGCTCGACGTCGTCACCGTCGTCGTGCCGTCGGACGAGCGCCACGACGATCCGCCCGGCGCATAGGCGACCGGCGGCGGGCCTTCGGGCGCCACCGGCACCTCATAGTCGTGGCGATAGGGTGCGGGCGGCGGCGGCGGCGGCGGCGCGCGGCGATTCCCGGCGCGATCGATCGCATAGCCCGCCGCCGCACCGACGCCGGCGCCGATCACCGTGCCGCCGAGCCGGTTGCCGCGCCCGGCGATGACGTTGCCGGCGACCCCGCCGACCGCCGCACCGGCGACCGCGCCGCCGACGCCGTTGCTGCGCCGGGGTGCGCGATCGTCATAGCGCGCCCGGTCGTCATAGCTGCGGTCGTCATAACCCCGATCGTCATAGCCCCGATCGTCGTAACCGCGATCGTCGTAACCGCGATGGTCGTAGCCGCCGTCGGCATAGACGCGATCGTCCTGGCCATAACCGACGCCGGTCCCATCCCAATCGACGCCGTCGCGCGTATCGAAGACCGAGCCGCGCGCATCGATCAGCACCGCATCGTCGTAATAGCGCACCCAGTTATAGCCGGGCATCGGTCGGCTGAGACCATAAGCCTGCCAGTCGGTGACGTAGAACCGCGGCGCGATCCAATAGCTCGGCAAGGCATAGCCGCGATACGGCCGGCGATAGGCGTGCCAGCCGCCGGGGGCGTTGGCTCCGCCCCACCAATGGCCGTCGACCTTGCTGCCCCACCGCATCGTCGCGGGGCGCGCGACCGGGGCCGGGCGCGCCACCGGGGCCGGGCGCGGGCCGCGCGGTGCCTGCCACGATTGCAGCCGCGTCGCGGGCGCGACGCCCGTCGGCGCAGGGTAGCTCGTGCCCGGCTGCACCATCGGCCCCGGCCCCGGCGTCACCACGCGTTGCGCTTCGGCACCGTGAACAGAGCCCAGCATCAGGCCGGCCGTCGCAATCCACCACGTCCGCATCGTCATCTCCCTGTCGCCGGTGCGCCGCCCCTCGCCCCGAAGCTTACCAAAATCTTAACGCACCGCCTATCATTTCGCCTCCGGACTCACCAGCATCGCCGCCGTCCCGTTTCGGATCAGCGCAGCCGCTCGGCCAGCAACGCCGCCAGCGATTCGCACCCCGCCGCATCCTCGGCGTCGAAGCGCGCCGGCACGGGACTGTCGAGATCGATCACGCCGATCAGCATGCCGTCGCGGACGATCGGCACGACCAGCTCCGACCGGCTCGCCGCATCGCAGGCGATATGGCCGGGAAAGGCGTGGACGTCCTCGACCAGCTGCGTCGTATGCGTCGCCGCCGCGGTGCCGCAAACCCCCTTGCCGAGCGGGATGCGGATGCACGCCGCCTTGCCCTGGAACGGCCCCAGCACCAGCTCATCCGCGACGAAGCGGTAGAAGCCCGCCCAGTTGAGATCGGGCAGATATTGCCACAGCAGCGCTGCGGCATTGGCCATGTTGGCGATCGCGTCAGGCTCGTCGGCGGTCAGCGCGTCGAGCGCCGCGCGGAGGTCACGGTAGAGATCGGCCTTGGCGCCGGCGGTGATGTCGAACTGGTACATGCCGCCGATGTAGGCGCGCCGATGCGGCGCGTCACCTCCGCTGCGCACGTCGCGCGGTCATCCGGCTAATCGAGCCGCACCCGCCCCCGCCCCGCCTTGATCGAGCTGCGGCCCTTCTTCTCGTCGACGCGGCGGGCCTTGGCGGTCTTGCTCGGCTTGGTCGGGCGGCGTTTCTTGGGGATGATCGTCGCTTCCTGGATCAGCGCGACCAGCCGTTCGCGCACCTCGCGGCGGTTGAGCTCCTGCGAGCGGTTGCTCTCGCCGCGCAGCGTCAGCACGCCCTCCTTGCTGAGCCGCGAACCGGCGAGCACGGTCAGCCGCTGCTTGACCAGATCGGGCAGATTGGGCGAGCCCCAGACGTCGAAGCGGAGCAGCACCGCGCTGTCGGTGGTGTTGACGTGCTGGCCGCCGGGCCCGGAGGCGCGGGTGAAGCTTTCCTCCACCTCGCGCTCGTCGATCGCGATCGATCGCGTCACCTGGATCAGCGGCATCGGCGTCGGGCTCAGGCGGCGGGCGGCGCCGGTGCGAGCTCCGGCCAGACGCCGAACCGCTCGGGCAGCGGCGCTTCGGCGGCGATCGGCTCCTTGCCCTCGCGCGGCACGGTGAGTGCGGCGGCGTGGAGCATCATCCCGCCCCGCTCGCCCGCACCGTAAACCGGATCGCCGATCACCGGCAGGCCGAGGCCGGTCGCGGCATGGACGCGGATCTGGTGCGTGCGGCCGGTCGCCGGGCGGAACTCGACGAGCGCGCGGCCGTCGCGTTCGGCGATCAGCCGCCACGCAGTCCGCGCCGCCTTGCCGTCGGGATCGGCGACGATCCGCCAGCCGGTCTCGCGCGTACTCACCTTGCCGAGCGCGAGGTCGATCACCCCCTCGCGCGCCGCCGGCACGCCGGCGAGGATGGCGAGATAGCGCTTCTCCACCGCGCCGCGCTCGAACGCCTGCTGGAAGCGCGCCTGCGCCTTGGGGTTGCGCGACAGCAGCAGGCAGCCGCTGGTGTCGCGATCGAGCCGGTGCACCGGCGTCGGCCAGCGCTGAAAGCCGAATTTCAGCGAATCGAGATGATTCTCCAGGCTGAGGGAGCCGTCGCGCGGCTTGTCGACCGGCAAGCCGGCAGGCTTGTCGATGACCAGAGCCTCGCCGTCGATGAACAATACGCGGTCGCCATGCATGAGAAACGCCTTGCCACTCCCTGCCCGTCCGCGCCAGAGGCGCGCGATGCGCCGCGCCGCTCTTCTGCTCGCCACGATGTCGCTCGCCACGCCGGCGACGGCTCAGGTCTGCGCGGGCGCCTCGGCGAGCATGGCGAGCGACGGGCGGGTCTACGGCCATCTGCCCTATGGCGACGCGCCGCCCGACGACCTCGTCGCCGCGCCGCCGGGCTTCGCGCTGCACGACTGCCAGTTGCGCCGCGACATGATCCCCGATCTCGAACGGCTGCTCGCCGCGGCGCGCGGCGATCCGGCGGTGATGGGCCAGTTGCGCGCGCTCTCCTGCCACCGGTCGATCCTGCGCCAGGCGAGCGTCTTCTGCCGCGATCATCCCGAGGCAGGCGGCCTCGGCGATGCGACGCGCGCGATCTCGGTCGCGCCGCCGGGGCATAGCGAACATGCCACCGGCTATGCGCTCGACTTTGCGGTGCGGCCCGCCAACGGCTGTCCCGACGCCGAAGGCTGTATGGCGGCGACGCCGGCCGCGCGCTGGCTGGTCGCCAATGCGCCGCGCTTCGGCTTCGAAATGTCCTTTCCCGGCGGCAACCGGCAGCACGTCAAATGGGAACCGTGGCACTGGCGGTGGGTTGGCACCAGCGCGACCGCGCCCGGTGCGGCCCGCGCGCGCTTCATCTTCGCCAAGGCGCGTGCGCAATTCCCGGCCGATCCGGCAGTCGACGGCGTGCGGACGATCGCACGGCTGTTGCCGTTGGTCGCGGTGTCGGTGCCGCCCTGGCCCGCGCCGACGCCGCGCAAGGGCAAGCGCCGCCGCTGAGCGGCTCTTGGGTAAACGCCGCCGATGGGCGGCACGGAGGGATTGATGTTCGTCGATTTCCGCGAAGTCCCGCCCCCGCCGCGCTGGGAGCCCGAACCTGCCCGCCGCCGCTTCACCCCGCGCCAGCGCAAGACGATGGAGATCGTCGTCGGCGTCAACCTCGTCATGCTGGTCTTCGCCCCGCTCGGCGGCGCCACGCTGGTGCAGGCCATCGTCGCCCTGTGGCGCTAGGCGGAGCTACTGGCGGACGTACCGGAAATACCACACCTCATGCCCCTGCCGGCGTGCCTTGCGCTCGTAGCGCGTCTCGGGCCAGTCGTCGGGGCGGGTGAGGAAATCGTGCGGCGTCGTGGCGGTCCAGACGAAGTCGCGGCGCTGGTTCATGATCATCATCGCCCAGCGGCAATAGGTCGGGTCGTCGGTGCCGAGCCGGAATTCGGCGCCCGGCTTGAGCTTGGCGGCGATCGCGTCGAGCGGGCCGTGGTTGACCATGCGGCGCTTGGCATGCCGCGCCTTGGGCCAGGGATCGGGGTGGAGCAGATAGACGCGCGACAGGCTCGCGTCGGGCAGCCGTTCGACGACGTCGAGCGCGTCGCCCATGTGCAGGCGGACGTTGGTCAGGTCGCCGTCGCGGATATGACCGAGCGCCCCGACGACGCCGTTGAGGAACGGCTCGCAGCCGATGAAGCCGGTGTCCGGACGCATCGCCGCCTGGCCGGCGAGATGCTCGCCCGCGCCGAAGCCGATCTCGAGTTCCAGCGGCCGGTCGTCGCCGAACAGCGTCGTCGCGTCGAGCGGCCCCGCCTCGGGCACGCTGAGCGGCGCCAGCGTCTCCTCGACGAGCGCCGCCTGGCCAAGGCGTAACTTGTGGCCCTGACGGCGGCCGTACAGGCGGCGGATGGTGGCGGGATCGTTCATGGCCGCGCGCCCTAGAACACAACGCCTTGCAGGGAAACGCCACAATCGCGCACGCGGTGGAGCAAAGCCGCCGGACGGAGTGTTGCACCGCTGATGGCCGACGATACACCCGATGACGATACGCTGAAGGCGGCAGACGCCAAGACGCTGCACAAGACGGTGCGCGAATCGGGAGAGGACGAGCTGCGTCGCCCGGCGATGCAATTGTTCTGGTCGGCGCTCGCCGCCGGCATCGCGATCAGCGTCTCGCTGCTGACCGAGGCGGCGCTGCATGCCGCGCTGCCCGATACACCGTGGCGCGAATTGGTTACCGGCTTCGGCTATCCGATCGGCTTCCTCGCGGTGATCCTCGGGCGGATGCAATTGTTTACCGAAAGCACGATCACCGCGATGCTGCCGCTGGTGACGCGGCCGTCGCGCTGGGCGCTGTGGCGGACGGTGCGGCTGTGGGGGATCGTCCTTTTCGCCAATCTCTGCGGCACCGCGATCGCCGGACTCGCCATCGCCCAAGGCGTGATCGGGAACGAGGAGATCCGCGCCGCGGCGCTGACCATCTCGTCGAGCATCACCGAACTGTCGGCGGGGCGGACCTTCGTCAATGCGATCCCGGCCGGCTTCATGATCGCGATCCTCGCCTGGGCGCTGCCCAATGCGCGCAGCCAGAGCGTGCTGGTGATCGTCGCCTTCACCTATCTGCTGGTCATCGCCGGCTTCAGCCATTCGATCGTCGGATCGAGCGAGGCGTTCCTGCTGATGTTCGCCGGCCGGATCGGCGTGGCGCAGACGCTGTTCGCGCTGATCGCGCCGGCGGTCCTCGGCAATCTCGTCGGCGGCGCCGGCATCTTTGCGGTGCTCGCGCACGGCCAGGTCCGCGGCGAAATGCCGCAGGAGGATGAGACGTGAACACGGCGCAGACGGCAGCGAAGCGGGTCGAGCAGGTCGACCGCCGGCTGACCCATGACGCGGCGGCCGGCAAGGACAGCGCGCCGGTGCAATGGGCCAGCTGGGTCGGCGAGATCGCCGATCAGCCGCAACTGATCACCGCCTCGATCGCGACGATCGCGGCGGGGGTGGTCGGCGGGCGCCGCGACCTGATGCGCGGCGGTGCCAGGATGCTCGCCGCGCACCTCGTCGCCACTGCGGCGAAGAGCGCGATCAAACATTCGATCGACCGGGCGCGCCCCAGAAAGGCGATCGACGAGGGCGACGATCGCTTCGAACCCGGCGACAGCGACGATCACCAGCTCAACTCCTTCCCGTCGGGCCATACCGCGGGCGCCGTGGCGGTGGCGCGGGCGGCGGCGCGCGAGATCGACGGTGCCGCCGCGCCGGCGGCGATCGGCGCGATCGCGGTGGCGGCGATCCAGCCGGTGGCGGGCAATCATTATCTCACCGACGTGCTCGTCGGCGGTGCGATCGGCTGGCTGTCGGAGGCGTTGGTCGACGCGGCGTTCAGACGGCTCGCCCCGCACGGCACGGACGAGCGGCTAGGACGTTAGCACAGGACCCATTGGGTTTTAGCTGTCCCTCATGCTAACGCCTCAATACGGAACCGTTATGACCATCCCGACCGAACCTCCCCGCGAAAAGCGCAACAGCGTCATCGTCCGCGCGCTCATCACCCCGCCCGGCGGCGCCAGCAGCGAACGGCGCGTCCGCAACCTGTCACGGTCGGGCGCCTGCGTCGATCATGACGGCGAACTGACCGCCGGGATGCGGATCGGTCTGGTGATGGGGCGGATCACCGATCTGGTCGGCGAAGTCGTCTGGGCGAAGGAGCGGCTCGCCGGCATTCGCTTCGAGGAGCCGGTCGATCTCGACGAAGCGCGCCAGCCGCGCGGTACGACAGCCCCGGCCAAGGCCGGGTGGATCGCCTCGATCAACGACGCCTATCGCCGCTGAGCAGACCACCTCCCGCGCCGGGCGCGGGAGGCGGCGTGATGCCAATCAGGCGACGGCGGCCTTGAGCCGGTCGACCAGATCGGTCTTTTCCCAGGTGAACAGGTCGCCTTCGGGCTCGCGACCGAAGTGGCCGTAGGCGGCCGACTTCACATAGATTGGTGCGTTGAGCTTGAGGTGCTGGCGGATGCCCTTGGGCGTCAGCCGGACGAGCTGCGGCAGCACCTGCTCCAGCTTCGCCTCGTCGACCGTGCCGGTGCCGTGCGTGTCGACATAGACCGACAGCGGCTCGGCGATGCCGATCGCATAGCTGAGCTGGATCGTGCAGCGCTTGGCAAGGCCCGCCGCGACGACGTTCTTGGCGAGGTAGCGCGCGACATAGGCGGCCGAGCGATCGACCTTGGTCGGATCCTTGCCGCTGAATGCGCCGCCGCCGTGCGGCGCGGCGCCGCCATAGGTGTCGACGATGATCTTGCGGCCGGTGACGCCCGCGTCGCCATCGGGACCGCCGATCTCGAACGCGCCGGTCGGGTTGATATAGACCTTGGTCTCGTCGGTCACGAAGCCCTCCGGCAGGGTGCTCTTGAGCACGCCGGTGACATACTCCTTCAGCACGTCGTACTTGGCGGCATCGGCATTGTCGCCCTGCAGGCAATAGCCCGCCTTGTGCTGCGTCGAGACGACGAGCGCGACCGCGCGCACCGGCACGCCATTCTCATATTGCAGCGTCACCTGGCTCTTGGCGTCGGGCTCAAGGAACGGCGCCTTGCCCGAATGACGGTCGGCCGCCATCGTCTCGAGGATCTTGTGGCTGTAATAGAGCGTCGCCGGCATCAGGCCGGGCGTCTCGTCGGTGGCGTAACCGAACATGATGCCCTGGTCGCCCGCGCCCTCGTCCTTGTTCGACCCCTCGTCGACGCCCATCGCGATCTCCGCCGACTGGCCGTGGAGATTGTTCTGGAAGTCGAAGGTTTCCCAGTGGAAGCCCGACTGTTCGTAGCCGATCCGCTTCACCGTCGCGCGCACCGCGGCCTCGATCTCGGCGAGCGCGCCGTCGGCCCAGGCGCCGTTCTCGTACACGCCCTTGCAGCGGATCTCGCCCGCCAGCACGACGAGGTTGGTGGTGGTCAGCGTCTCGCAGGCGATGCGCGCCTCCGGGTCCTTGGACAGGAACAGATCGACGATCGTGTCGCTGATCTGGTCGGCGACCTTGTCGGGATGGCCTTCGGAAACGGACTCGGACGTGAAGATATAGCTGCTGCGCATCACTGCCTCATAACGATATAAAGATGCCTTTATATGACCGCTCCTAACGCGCGGACCGTCGGATGGCAATCGCCGCCACCGCGAAGCCGAGCGCGACGATCAGTGCCGCCCAATTGCCCAATCGGCTGAACAGCGTGGGCGGCAAGGGCGCCGGCATCGGCAGCTCGATCGCCCCCGCCGTCTCATGCGGAACCGTGGCGAGCAGCCGCCCATCGGCGGCGATCACCGCCGAAATCCCGGTCGGAGTCGAGCGCACGATCGGCAGCCCCTCCTCGATCGCGCGCATCCGCGCCTGGGCGAGATGCTGCGGCGGCCCCCAGCGGCCGAACCAGGCGTCGGTCGACGGATTGAAGATGATCGCCGGTCGATGCGCCTCGTCCACCGTGCGGCCCGAGAAGATGATCTCGTAACAGATCTGGAAGCCGATCGCGCCGAAGCCGGGGATGACGAGCGTGCGCGGCCCTGGGCCGTCGTCAAAGTCGAAATCGCCCGGTACCAGCCGCGCGAGGCCGAGCGGCCTGAGCAGCCACGGTACCGGCAGATATTCGCCGAACGGCACCAGATGCGCCTTGTCGTAGCGGCCGACGATGCGCGCGCGCGCGTCGATGGCGAACACCGAATTGGACGCGCCGGCGACATCGCCCTTGGCGTCGAAGCGCAGCGGCGTGTGGCCGGTCATCAGCACGTCACGCGGGCCGAGCAGCCGCGCCAGCCGCCAGCGGTTGAACAGCGGACTCTGACCGAAATAGATCCAGCGCGGATAGCCGCTCTCCAGATAGTCGCGCATCACGCCTTCGGGCCACAGCACCAGCCGCGGCCGCGGCCCCGGCCGCCCCGACTGGCGGATCAGCGCGGCGAGCATCACCTCCTGGTCGCCCTCGCCGCGAGCGTCCTGCCCGATATTAGGCTGGACGACGCGCAACAATGGCGCGGAGCGCGGGGCCGGCGGCGCGTTGGTCCAGAGCGCCGAGACGGCGGCCAGCGTCAGCATCGCGGCGAGCGCGGCGGGCAGATGCCAGCGCCGCCGGGCGAGCAGCAGCAGCGACACCGCCGCCAGCACCGTCACCCCCGACAGGGCATAGGTGCCGATCCACGCCGACAGCCGCGCGACGCCGATCACCGGCAGCCAGATCACCGCGATCGGATCCCAGGCATAGCCGCTCATCAGCACCGAGCGCAGATATTCGGCGGCGATCCACGCGGCGGCGAAGACCAGCGCATAGCCGGCGTCGGGCGCGCCGCGCCGGCCCACCCGCCAGCTGACCCACGCCGCCGCCATCGGAAAGACCGCCAGATACAGCGCCAGCGCCACCGCGGCGAAATAGCCGAGCACCGGCGGCATCTTGTCCTGAAAGTCGAAGGCGTGCTGGAACCAGTTGTTGTTGATCGTGAAATGGCCGAGGCCCCAGCACCAGCCGAGCCACAGGGCGCGCCGCCCCGTCTCCGCGCGGTGCACCAGCGCGGCCAGCCCGGCGAGCCCCAGCAACGTCAGCGGCCAGAGCTGCAACGGCGCGAAACCCGTCGCGGCGATCGCACCGAGCAACAGGGCGGCAAGGGCAGGACGGCGGGTCAGGAAGCGCATGATCGCGCCTGTAGCGCGCAGCGGCGGCAAAGTCCTCCCCGCCCGCGTCTCAGCTGGTCCAGGCGGCGATATCGTCCTGCAGGCCGATCAGCGCGAGGCCGTGCGCGATCGACGTCAGCTCGCCGCCGGTGGCGATCCGCGCCGCGCCGAACCGTTCGGCGAACAGGCGGCGGATGCGCGGCGTCAGCGAGGTGCCGCCGGTCAGGAAGACGCGGTCGATCGCCGCCGCCGCTACCCCGGCACGCGACAAGGCCTCGTCGACCGCGGCGTCGATACGCGCGATATCCGGCGCGATCCACGTCTCGAACGCGTCGCGCGTCACCTCCGCGGCGATTCGGAGCCCGGCGCCTTCGAAGGTGAAGCGCGCCTGTTCGGCGCTCGACAACGCTCGCTTCACCGCACCGATCGCGTCGTAGAGGTGGTAGCCCAGTTCCTGTTCGATCACCGCGATCATCCGGCCGATCGCATCGGGATCGAGCGCGGCGCGGCGCAATTTGTCGAGTTCGGCGAGCGTCCGCCGATTGCGCATCAAGGCGAGGCGCGACCAGTCGGCGAAGTCGGCGAAATAGCCGGCGGGGATTTCGAGGATCTTGTCGAACGACCGGTAGCTGCCGCCCTTGCCGAGCAACGGCAGCACCAGCCGTTCGAGGATGCGCTGATCGAACCGGTCGCCGGCGATGCCGACCCCGGCGTGACCCAGCGGCACGCAGCGCCGCGCCGCACCCGGCACGTCGACGCGCACCACCGAGAAGTCGCTGGTGCCGCCGCCGAAATCGGCGACGAGGATGGTCGCCTGCTCGCTCAGCCGCGCCGCATAGCTGAACGCCGCGCCGAGCGGTTCGTAGACGTAATGCACCTCTGCACCGAGTGCGCCGAACACCTGATCGTAGCGCTGGCGTGCGAGCGCCTCGTCGGGGCGGCTGCCGGCATAAGCGACCGGCCGGCCGACGACGACGCGGGCGATCGGCCCATTGAGCCGCCCGCGCGCCCGTGCCCGCAATTTGGCGAGGAACAGCGCGCCGAGATCCTCGAAGCGCAGTCGCCGCTCGAAGACATTGGCATGATCGAAGCTCGCGCTGGCGGCGACCGACTTGAACGATTGCAGGAAGCGGCTGCCTTCCGGAAAGTCGAGATATTCGCGGATCGCCCACGGCCCCGCCTCCGACGCGAGGCCGCCGCGCACCTCCGCATCCTCCCAGAAGCACAGCGCCGAGCGGAACACCGGCTCCTCGCCATCGGGCGCGTCGAGCGGGACGAGGTCGGCGGCGGTGCCGGCCGCAATCGCCGCGACGGTGTTGGTGGTGCCGAAGTCGAGGCCGAGCGCAGGCAAGGGAACAGTCATCCCCGCGCCTCTGTCACGGCCGGCCGGGCCGCGGCAAGGATTAGCGGTGGCCTCCCCCGGCCCGCTCGCCTAATCGTGGCGCCATGACGCTGCGCCCCTTCCACCTCGCCTTTCCGGTCCACGATCTGGCTGCGGCCCGCGCCTTCTACGGCGGCGTGCTCGGCTGTCCGGAGGGGCGATCGAGCGACCAATGGATCGACTTCGATCTCTACGGTCATCAGATCGTCGCGCATCTCGATCCCGCCGCGCGCGCGGTGGCCCATGCCAACGAAGTCGACGGCCACCACGTCCCGGTGCCGCATTTCGGCGTCGTCCTGACCATGGCCGACTGGCGCAGCCTCAGCGAGCGCGTCGCCGCCGCGGGCGTGACCTTCGGCATCGCGCCGCACATCCGCTTTCCCGGCCAGGCGGGCGAGCAGGCGACCATGTTCTTTGCCGATCCATCGGGCAACGCGCTCGAGTTCAAGGCGTTCGGCGATGATGCGATGCTGTTCGCAACGAGCAAGGACCCGGCATGAGCGCGCCCATCGAAGTCAATATCCCCCATAGCCTCGGCAAGGCCGCGGTCCGCGACCGGCTTGACGGCGGCATCGGCAAGATCGGCCGGCTGATCCCCGGCGGCGCCGGCGTCGAGCATCGCTGGGAGGGGGATACGATGCATTTTACCGTGACCGCCATGGGTCAGGCGGTCGGCTGCCGCGCGACCGTGTCGGACAGCAACGTCCATGCGGTGGTCGACCTGCCCGGCTTTCTCGGCCTGTTCGCGGGCAAGATCCGCGACGTGATCCAGGCGGAGGGACCCAAGCTGCTGAAATAGGCTCCTCCCCGTGCCGGGGAGGAATAGCCCTTCACCCCATATGCTTCTTGTCGAGCTTCCGCGCCAACGTCCGCCGGTGCATGCCGAGCCGCCGCGCCGCTTCGGAGATGTTGAAGTCCACATCAGCGAGCGTCTGGTGGATATGCTCCCATTCCAGCGTTTTGATCGAGGTCGGCGGCGCTGCGGCGATCGTCGCGCCGGCATCGCCGTCGACGCGCGCGAACGCCGCCTCGATATCGTCGGTATTGGCGGGCTTGGTCAGGTAATTGGTCGCGCCGAGCTTGATCGCCTCGACCGCGGTGGCGATGCTGGCGAAGCCGGTCAGCACGACGATCCGCATCGCGGGATCGAGCGCATGCAGCGTCGCGACACAGCTCAGCCCCGACGCCCCGCCGAGCCGCAGGTCGACCACCGCATGGTCCGGCGCGAAGGCTGCGACCGTCGCCTCGATCCCCTCCGGACTGGGCAGCATCGTCACCGCATAGCCGCGCCGCTCGAACGACCGGCCGAGCGTACGCGCGAAATTGGCATCGTCCTCGACGATCAACAGCCGTCCGCTCATCGTGCCTCCTCCTCCAGCGCCAGCGCCGCGACCGGCAGCCGCAGCACCAGCTCCGCACCGCCGGCAACGTTCCGCGCAGTGAGCGTGCCGCCGAGCGTGCGCAGGACATTGGTGGCGAGGAACAGCCCCAGCCCCGCCCCGCGCCGGTCCTTGCTGGTGTTATAGGGGCGACCGATCCCGGCGAGCACGGCGGGCGAGAAGCCGCCGCCGTCGTCGCGCACGGTCAGCACGATCGTCGCCGCGTCGATCGCCGCGGTCAGCGTGATCTCGCCCGCGCCCGCCTCCGCGGCATTGTCGAACACATTGGTCAGCGCCTGGCCCAGCGCCTTGTCGGCGACGATCGCGCGATCCTCGCCGAGCCGGTCGTCATAGGTCACCCGCCCCGGCCACACCGCGACGAGGCCCGAGAGGAAACGGCGCAGGGTGGTCCGCTCGGGCGCCTCGCCGGTGACCTCGCCGGCGGCGAAGAGGATGCCGGAGACGATCGTCTTGCAGCGCAGCACCTCCGCCTGCATCTCGTCGACCTCGGCGGCGAGCCGCGCGTCGCCGCGGATCGCCGGCTCGCTGCGCCAGTCGCCGAGCAGCACGAGGATCGAGGCGAGCGGCGTGCCGAGCTCGTGCGCCGCACCGCTGGCGAGCAAACCCATGCGGACGATCTGGTCCTGCTCCGCCGCGCGCTGCCGCATCGTCGCGAGATGCGCGTCGCGGCTGCGCAGATTGGCGGCGATGCGCGTCACGAACAGCACCAGCAGGACCGCGGCGAGCACGAAATTCGCCCACAGCCCGACGATATAGACCGGCGACAGATGCGACGCGAACCACGGCGGCAGCGCCAGCGGCGGGCTGAGCCACGCGACCAGCCCGAGCGCGACCGAGGCGAGCCCGACCAGCACCCAGCTCGACCAGGCATGAAGCAGTACCGCGCCCATCACCACCTGAAGGAAGTAGAGCGAGATGAAGGGATTGGCCGGCCCGCCGCTGAGATACAATTGCGCCGACAGCGCGGCGACATCGCAGGCGAGCGAACCGAACAGCTGGAAATTGGTCACCGGCCAATGCGGATGGCCGAGCCAGGTCATGACGTTGAGCATGACCAGCGCGGCGAGCACCACCCCCATCGCCACCACCGGCAGATCGATGCCGAGCCCGTACCGGACGATGAGGATCGCCGCGAGCTGGCCGCCGACCGCCATCCAGCGCAGCAGCACGAGCAGCCGCATGTTGCGCGCCGCGGCATCCTCGGGCGCGGGCGGCGGCAGGCGGGGCGGCTGGGTCGACATGGGAGGAGTGTAGGCGGGTTTACGGCGGTGCGCCAATCGTGGCGACCGGGGCGATATCCGGCGAGACGCGCTGGCTTCGGTCGCTACCATGGCCCGCTCGAGCCTCGCGTTACGCCCCACCGTCATGCCGGGCTTGTTCCGGCATCCACCGTTCCGCGATCAGGCGCCGTCGATTTCGCGGCACCATGGACTCCGGAACAAATCCGGGGTGACGAGGCGTTCGAGGCGGCGGAGCGACTTCGGCCAAGTCTCAGCGCCGCCGTCCGGCCGCGGGACGAGCCGACGGCGACACGCCGTTCCCGACCTTCCAATCACCCCGGATCACGTCCGGGGCAACGAGGGTTGATCGGCGGCCCGCGTTTCCGCGCGCCGCCCTCACCTCACTTCAGCTTGGCGGCCGTCTCGGCGATGCGCTTGCCCTGATAGCGCGCGCCGTCGAGGTCGATCTGGCTCGGCTGGCGGCTGCCGTCGCCATCGGCGATCGTCGAGGCGCCATAAGGCGTGCCGCCATGGACTTCCTTGACCCCGCCCTGCGCCTGATAGCCGTAGTCGAGGCCGACGATGGTCATGCCATGATGCAGCAGGTTGGTGATGATCGAGAAGAGCGTCGTCTCCTGGCCGCCATGCTGGCTGGCGGTCGAGGTAAAGGCGCCGCCGACCTTGCCGATCAGGCCGCCGCGCATCCACAGCCCGCCGGTGGTATCCCAGAAGGCGGCCATCTGCGCCGGCATGCGGCCGTAGCGGGTCGGCGCGCCGACGATGATCGCGTCATAGTCGGCGAGCGCGTCGGGGCCTTCGATCAGCGGATGCGCGGTGTCGGTCTTGAAATGCGCGGCCTTGACCACCTCGTCGGGCGCGGTTTCGGCGACGCGGCGGATGTCGACCTCGGCACCGCCGGCGCGGGCGCCTTCGGCGACGGCATCGGCCATCTGCTCGATATGGCCGTAGGACGAATAATAAAGCACCAGAACCTTGGTCATCCAGACATCTCCGCGTTTCGTATCCGACCCTACATGGCCGCGCTGGCCCGATGGGTAAACCGGCGCGCTGGAAACCGTCCGTTTCCGCACCCGGTTCCCCGGCTCACCCGGTCAGCAGCGCGGCCAGCCGCGGGTCGCGCGGCACGAGGATGTCGAACAGCCCGAGCGCCACCAAAGCCGGCCGCGCCGCCAGCATCGCCGCTGCCGCCGCGGCGACCTGCTCCGGCGTCGCCTGCGCATCGAGCCACGTCCGCGCATTGGCGAGGAACGCCGCCACCGTACCCTTGCGCAGCATCATGCCGTCGCGTTCGACGAAACTGGCCTCGTCCGGCAGGATGTCTTCGGCACGCATGGCGTCTTCCTCTACTGGATGATCCTATTCTAGCGCGCAAATCGATGGAACGGCACCGCCGGCGCTGATAGCGGTCAGCCACTCGCCAGCGAAGGAGCCATGATGCGCCTACCCGATCTCGAAGCCTGGGCGATCTTCGCCGCGGTCGCCGAACATAAGTCGTTCAGCGCCGCCGCCGAGACGATCGGCCTCAGCAAGGCGACGGTGTCGAAGGCGATCACCCGGCTCGAGGAGCAGATCGGCCAGTCGCTGTTCCACCGCACCTCGCGGCGGCTGGCGCTGACCGAGGCGGGCAAACCGCTCGCCGCGCACGCCGGGCGCATCCTCGCCGAGGCGCAGGCCGCCGAGGAAGCCGCACGCGATGCGCTGAGCGCGCCGACCGGCCGCATCCGGCTCGCCGCGCCGATGAGCTTCGGGGTGCGCAGCGTCGCGCCGCTGCTCGCCAAATTCCTCGCTGAACATCCGGGGGTGGAGATCGATCTGCACCTGTCCGACGCACGCGTCGACATCGTCGCCGAAGGGTTCGATGTCGCCTTGCGTATCGGCGACCTGCCCGACAGCAGCCTGCGCGGCCGTCGGCTCTGCGAGGTGCGGATGCATCTCGTCGCCGCGCCCGCCTATCTCGCCGCGCACGGCACGCCGGAGCAGCCCGGCGACCTGACCCGCCATCGCGTGCTCGGCTATTCGAACGCCTCCGCGCCGTGGCGCTTCCAGCATGCCGACGGCCGCGACGTTGCGATCCGGCCGCAGGGGCCGCTGATCGCCAACAGCGGCGAGGCGCTGCTGCCGACGCTGATCGCCGGACTCGGCATCGCGCGACTGCCCGGCTTCATCGTCGGCCCGTATATCGCGAGCGGTGCGGTGGTGACGATCCTGCCCGACTGGTCGGCGGCGGCGATCGGCCTCCACCTGCTCACCCCGCCGAGCGCGCTGCGCCCGGCGCGGGTCGAGGCGTTGATCGGCTTCCTCTCCAGCCGGCTGCGCGACCCATGCGCCGAAGTCGATCAGCCGGCGCGGGCGACCTGAAAGCCGGCGAACGACTGGCTGACCGGCATCAGTTCGAGCCGGTTGATGTTGAGATGCGGCGGCAGCGTCGCCACCCACAGCATCGTCGCGGCGATATCCGCGGCGGTCATCGGGTCGGCGCCCTTGTAGAGCGCATCGGACGCCGCCTGATCGCCGCCGGTGCGGATCGTGGTAAATTCGGTCTCGACCATGCCCGGTTCGATCGAGGTGACGCGGACGCCCTTGCCGTGCAGGTCCGATCGCAGCCCCAGCGAGAATTGCTCGACGAACGCCTTGGTGCCGCCATAAACGTTGCCGCCGGTATAGGGATAGGTCGCGGCGACCGACGACAGGTTGATGATCGCGCCGCGCCGCGCGATCAGCGCGGGGAGCAACCGGTGGGTGAGCGCGACGAGCGCGGTGACGTTGGTCGCGATCATCGTCCGCCAGTCGTCGAGCTTCGCCTCCTGCGCCGGCTTGGTGCCGAGCGCAAGGCCGGCGTTGTTGATCAGCAGGTCGATGTCGCGCCAATCCTCCGGCAGCCCGTCGATCGCCGCGCCGGCGGCCGCCTCGTCGGCGACGTCGAAGGCGAGCGTGTGGACCGCGTCACCCAGCTTGGCGCGCAGGGCGTCGAGCCGCTCGGCGCGCCGCCCGGTCGCGATCACCCGCCACCCCGCCGCGACGAACGCCTCCGCCGCCGCCGCGCCGATTCCGGCGGTGGCGCCGGTGATGAATGCCGTCTTGGTCATGAGCTCTCCGATGATCGTGGGAAGGGACGCGCAACGGATGCCGTCACGGCGTGTCGAACAGCGAGGCGAGCTGCTCGATGATCGTGCCGCCGAGCTGCTCGGCATCCATGATCGTCACCGCCCGCGCATAATAGCGCGTTACGTCGTGGCCGATGCCGATCGCGACCAGCTCGACCGGCGACTTGGCCTCGATCCAGCCGATCACCTGGCGCAGATGACGCTCCAGATAGCTGCCCGAATTGACCGACAGCGTCGAATCGTCGACCGGCGCGCCGTCGCTGATCACCATCAGGATACGCCGCTCCTCGGGCCGCGCGAGCAGGCGGCTGTGCGCCCAGAGCAGCGCCTCGCCGTCGATATTCTCCTTGAGCAGCCCTTCGCGCATCATCAGGCCGAGATTGGTGCGTGCGCGCCGCCACGGTTCGTCCGCTTTCTTGTAGACGATATGGCGGATGTCGTTGAGCCGCCCCGGCTGCGGCGGCCGTCCCGCGGCCAGCCACGTCTCGCGCGCCTGCCCGCCCTTCCACGCGCGGGTGGTGAAGCCGAGGATCTCGGTCTTCACACCGCACCGTTCCAGCGTCCGCGCGAGGATATCCGCGCTGATCGCGGCGATGCCGATCGGCCGCCCGCGCATCGATCCCGAATTGTCGATCAGCAGCGTCACCACCGTGTCGCGGAAATCGGTCTCGCGCTCGATCTTGTAGCTCAGCGACTGGCCGGGCGTGACGACGACGCGGGCGAGCCGCGCCGCGTCGAGCATGCCTTCGTCCTGATCGAAGTCCCAGGCGCGCGACTGCTGCGCCATCAGCCGCCGCTGCAGCCGGTTGGCGAGCTTCGACACCGCCGATTGCAGATGCGCGAGCTGCTGGTCGAGATAGCCGCGCAACCGCGCCAGCTCCTCGGCGTCGCACAGGTCGGTGGCGGCGACGACCTCGTCGAATTGCGTCGTCCACGGCTTGTATTCGAACTGCGGCATGAAGTCGCTGTTCGGGCGATTGGGGCGGACCGGCTGCATGCCGTCGTCGCCGTCGTCGCCGGGCTCGCCGTCGAGGTCGCTCATCGACTCCTCGCCGGACTCCTCGCCCTCGCCCTCGTCGCTGTCCGCCGGTTGCGATTCGCCGCGGGCATCGACCTCCGCCTCGCCCTCGCCGCCGTCCTGCTGCTCGTCCTCCTCGCCCTCGTCCTGCTGCTGCTCGTCGGTGCCCTCGTCCTCCGAGCCGCCCTCGTCGGCATTCTCGGGCAGCACCTCGCCCTCGACCAGCTCGAGCTCCTCGAGCATCTTCATCGCGAGACTCTGGAAGGCGCGCTGGTCGTCGAGCGCCAGCGCGAGGCTCGACAGGTCGGTGCGTTGATCGATCCAGTCGCGTACCAGCGCGAGACCCGGCGCCGCCGCGGCAGGTGCTTCCAGCCCGGTCAGCCGCTCGCGGACGAGCAGCGACAGCGCGGTGGCGAGCGGCACCTCCTCACGGCTGCGCGCGCGCGTGATCGGATCGCTGCGCATCCTGACGTCGAGCGCCTGGGCGAGATTGTCGGTGATTCCGGCATAGCCACGGCTGCCGAGCGCCTCGACCCGCGCGCCCTCGACCGCGTCGAACACCGAGCGCGCCACTGCCTCGGCCGGCGCATGGCGCTGATGGAGTGCGCTGTCGTGATGCTTGAGCCGCAGCGCGAAGCCGTCGGAAAAGCCGCGCGCCTCCGCCACCTGATCCGCCGGCAGCGTGCGGGCCGGCATCGGCACCTTGATATGCTTGCCCGATTGCGCGGGCGTGTCGGCGGTGAAGCCGAGATCGAGCTCGGGCTCCTCGGCGATCGCGCGCGCCGTGCCGGTGAGGACCGCCTTGAACCGGTCGAGAGGAGTGTCGGTGGCCATTCAGCTGTCCAATGCGCGTTGCGCGGCGTCTCGCAGCGCGGGAATGTCGCGTCGCGCCGTGTCGTAGATCACGTGGGGGTCGATCCGGCTATAATCGTGCCGCAGCCGATTGCCGAGACTGCGCACGTCGTTGAACGGTACCGGCAGGCCGAGTGCCGCGGCAGGCTCCGCGCCGATCTGCACCACCGCCTCCGCGATGCGCTCGATACATCGCTCGACGGCATCGACCGTCCGCACGTCGGCGCGGTACCGGTCGAAGTCATAGCCATCGAGATATCCGGCGATCCGGTCGGCATAGAGGACGATATGCTCGAGCCGGGTGCGTATGCGATCAAAAGACATGCACGCGATCCTGATCGACCTGTGCCTGCAACGGCGGCTCCAACGAGGCTTCCGTCATGAAATCGACTTTTGCCCCGAGCATCGCCTCGATCTTCCCCTCGATCCCGAAATAGCCGAACGGGCCGAGCGCGCGGATCGCATCGTAATCGACGCTCGCGACCAGATCGACGTCCGAATCGTCGCGCGCCTCGTCACGCGCGGTCGAGCCGAACATCGACAGCCGGGTGATGCCGAGTTGCCGCAACTCACCCTCGCACGACCGCAACCGCCGCAGCGCTTCGGCCCTCGTCATGCCCGCCTCCTTATGCCTTCCCCACCACGCTTTCCGGCAGGTCCTTGCCGAACACGCGCTGGTAATATTCCGCCACGAGGGAACGTTCGTTCTCGTCGCACTTGTTGAGGAAGCTCAACCGGAAGGCGAAGCCGACATCGCCGAAGATCAGCGTGTTCTGCGCCCAGGTGATCACCGTGCGCGGACTCATCACCGTCGAGATGTCGCCGTTGATGAAGCCCTTGCGCGTCATGTCGGCGACGCGGACCATCTGGTCGACGGTCTTCTTGCCCTCGGGCTTGTCATATTCGCCGGACTTGGCGAGCACGATCTGCGATTCGACCGCGGCGGGCAGATAGTTGAGCGTGACGACGATGTTCCAGCGATCCATCTGACCCTGGTTGATCTGCTGCGTGCCGTGATAGAGGCCGCTGGTGTCGCCGAGGCCGACCGTATTGGCGGTGGCGAACAGGCGGAACCACGGGCTCGGACGGATGACGCGGTTCTGGTCGAGCAGCGTCAGCTTGCCCTCCGTCTCCAGCACGCGCTGGATGACGAACATCACATCGGGGCGGCCGGCGTCATATTCGTCGAAGACCAAGGCGGTCGGCGTCTGCAAAGCCCAGGGCAACAGGCCCTCGCGGAATTCGGTGACCTGCTGGCCGTCGCGCAGCACGATCGCGTCGCGCCCGACGAGGTCGATACGGCTGATATGCGCGTCGAGGTTGATGCGGATGCACGGCCAGTTGAGCCGTGCCGCGACCTGCTCGATATGGCTTGACTTGCCGGTGCCGTGATAGCCCTGCACCATCACGCGGCGGTTGTGCGCGAAGCCCGCCAGCACCGCCATCGTCGTGTCGGGATCGAAGACATAGGCGGGATCGAGATCGGGGACGCGTTCGTCCGCCTCGCTGAACGCGGGCACCTGCATGTCGCTGTCGATGCCGAACAGGTCGCGCACGCCGACCATCTTGTCGGGCGCGTCGAGGATCGTCGTCTCGCGGCTGTCAGGCTGGGTATTGGAAATATCGGTCATCGGGTCGGGGTACCGTATCGAAGATGGCAGATCACAGGCGGCCCTCCCCAACGCGCGAAGCGAGCGAATGGCGCAACGGGAAAGCAGTGGAAAGGGATTGTCCTGTCGTCAAGTCGCCGCGGGCGCTGCGCGCTCGGCGTGACGCCGCCGCGCTCACGCGAAGGCCGGCGCCTGTCGCAACTGCTGGTACGCGGCGATCACCGACTGCAGGCGCGCTTCGTGGCTGCGGTCGCCGCCGTTGCGGTCGGGGTGGTAGCGGCGGACGAGCTCCGAATAGCGTTTGCGCAGGGCCTGCCGGTCCGCGTCCGCCGCCAGCCCCAGCACCTTGAGGCTGGCGCGATCCTGCCCGGACAGCGGCTTGCCGTCGCTCCGCTCGGGCGCGACCTCGCGGCGGTAGCGCGCACCGATCGCGTCGAGCGGATCGCTGAAATCGGCCCAGCGCGGCCCGGGATCGCCGGTCCCCGCGCGCGAAAAGGCGCGCGTCTCGCTTTCCCAGCCGGCCATCGGGCGCTGCGCCTGATGGATCTCGTCCGCGGTCATGCCGTCGAAATAATTGTAGCCGCGGTTGAACGCGCGGACGTGGTCGAGGCACATCCAGCGGAAGGCGCCCGGCCCGTTGCCGCTCGCCGCGCCTTCGATCGGCGGCGCGCGGAACTCGCCCGGTTCGGGGCAACCCGGCTCGGCGCAGATCCGCCCCTGTGCTTCCATCCGGCCATGGAACCGCGTCTGCGGCCGGTCCTTCTTGTCACTCGCGCGCGTCACGAACGCTCCCTAATTGGCGCAATGCCGATATATAGGCGCGATGACCGACACCGCCACCGCCTCTCCGCTCGCCGAAATCATCGCCGCCCGGCTCACCGCCGCCCTCGCCCCGAGCCAGCTCGAAGTGCGCAACGACAGCCACCTGCACGCCGGCCATAGCGGCGACGACGGCACCGGCGAATCGCACTTCTCGGTGATCGTCGAGAGCCCCGCCTTCGCCGGACAGAGCCGGGTCGCGCGCCAGCGGGCGGTGAACCAAGCCCTCGCCGATCTGTTGTCGACGCGGATCCATGCCCTCGCCATCAAGGCGAGCGCACCGGGAGAATGAGTCATGCGCTATCGCCTGTGGTACTGGCCGACGATCCAGGGCCGGGGCGAGTTCGTCCGGCTCGCCTTCGAAGCCGCCGGCATCGCCTATGACGATTGCGCGCGGATCGAGGGCGCGGAAGCGATGCTCGCCGATCTCGAGACGCGCGCCGCCACCGGTCGCGGCCCCTATGCGCCGCCCTATCTGGCGCTCGACGGCCATGCGATCGCGCAGGTCGCCAACATCCTCCAGTTCCTCGGCCAGCAGCACGATCTCGCGCCGTCCGGACTCGCCGACCGCTCCTGGCTCAACCAGGTGCAGCTGACCATCGCCGACCTCGTCGCCGAGGTGCACAACGTCCACCACCCGGTGGCGATGATGGACTATTATGACCATCAAAAGCCGGAGGCCGCCCGCGCCGCGGCGCAGTTCCGCGAGGAGCGGTTGCCCAAGTTCCTCGATCATTTCGAAGCGGCGGCACGCCAGGGATCGGGCGACTGGCTGTTCGATCATCGCTGGAGCTATGGCGACACCTCGCTGTTCCAGATCGTCGAGGGGCTGCGCTACATGTTTCCGCAGCGGATGGCGACGCTCGAGCCGCGCTATCCGGCGCTGGTGCGGCTGCATGATGCGGTCGCCGATCTGCCGGGAATCCGCGCCTATTGCGCGAGCGAGCGGCGGCTGCCGTTCAACACCGACGGCATCTTCCGCCACTATCCCGAACTCGACGCCGCCTGACCCCCGCGCCGGGAACGGCTGCGTTTCGCAAAACCCGCCTTCGCGCCGCCACCGCAAGCGCGTAGAACGCCGGCCATGGCCCGCATCCCCCGCCCCGCCGCCCGCATCCTGCTCGTCGACGGCGCGAACCGCGTGCTGCTGATGCGCTTCACCCCCGACGACCGGCCACCCCTGTGGTGCACGCCGGGCGGCGCGGTCGACCCGGGCGAAAGCTATGCCGAGGCGGCGCGGCGCGAATTGTGGGAAGAGGTCGGCCTGACCCGCGACTGCGGTCCGGAGGTCGCGCAGCGCACCTGCGAGTTCCTGACCTTCGAAGGCGTCGAGGTGACCGCCGACGAACGCTATTTCCGTGTCGACGTCGACTCGCACGCGGTGCGCGCCGGAGCGCTGACCCCGCTCGAACAGCGCGTGCTGGCGGGATCGCGCTGGTTTGCGCGCGACGAACTGGCCGACTGGCCAGAGATTATCTATCCTGCTGATCTTGAACAGCTTCTCAGCGAAACGGACCCACGCCATGCTGGATGACTTCGTGCTGCAGACGATCACCCCGGTGACGCACGACCTGGGCGGCTTCAAGGTGCACCGCACCCTGCCCAACAAGGAACGCACCATGGTGGGGCCGTTCCTGTTCTTCGACCAGATGGGGCCGGCGCATCTGGAGGTTGGCAACGGCATCGACGTGCGGCCGCATCCGCACATCAACCTCGCGACGGTGACCTATCTGTTCGACGGCGCGATCGATCATCGCGATTCGCTCGGCACGCGCCAGCGGATCGAGCCGGGCGCGGTCAATCTGATGACCGCGGGCCATGGCATCGTCCATTCAGAACGCTCGCCCGGCGACGAGCGTGACGCGGGGCCGGCGCTGTCGGGGATCCAGACCTGGCTGGCGCTGCCCGAGGCGCAGGAGGAAACCGATCCGGCCTTCGAGCACGTCGCCAAGGCGGCGCTGCCGACGCTCGCCGCGCATGGCGTGCGGGCGCGCATCATCATGGGCGAATTATGGGGCCAGCGCGCGCCGACCACCACCTATGCCGGCACGATCTACGCCGACATCGTGCTCGATCCCGGCGCGAGCGTGCCGGTCGACGCGGCGGCGGAGGAACGCGCGGTCTATCTTGCGATCGGCGAGGCGAGCCTGGAGGGCGTGCCGCTCGAACCGATGAAGCTCTACGTGCTGCGGCCGGGCATCGCCGCGACGCTGCGCTCGTCGCAGGGCGGCCGGGTGATGCTCGCCGGCGGCGACGCCTTCCGCACGCCGCGCCACGTCTGGTGGAATTTCGTCTCGTCGAGCCGCGAGCGGATCAACGAGGCGAAGCGCGCGTGGAAGGCGGGCGAGTTTCCGGTCGTGCCGGGGGACGACAAGGAGTGGATCCCGATCCCCGCGGTCCCCAACACGGTCAGCTATCCGTGAGCCGCCGGCCGTGACCCTGCCCGCGCTGCGCCGCATCGCTTTGTCCACCGGCGTCGAGCTCGACGTCGCGATCGCCGGCGACCCGACGCAGCCGCCGGTGATCCTGCTGCACGGCTTTCCCGAATCGCACCGGACGTGGCGCGGCATCCTCCCCGATCTGGCGCGCGACCATTACGTCGTCGCGCCCGACCAGCGCGGCTTCGCGCGCTCGTCCAAACCCGACGGGGTCGAGGCCTATGCGGCAGACGCGATCCTCGCCGATCTGATCGCGCTCGCCGATAGGCTGGCGATCGATCGCTTCACGCTCGTCGGCCACGATTGGGGCGGCGCGATCGCCTGGATGGCGGCGCTCGCCCGGCCCGACCGGGTCGCGCGGCTGGTCATCGTCAATGCGCCGCACCCCTTCCTTTTCCAGCGTGCGCTGTTCGACGATCCTGCGCAGCGCGCGGCGAGCCAATATATCCGCCGCTTCCGCGATACGACGATCGATCAGGGGCTGACCGGCGCCGGCCTCGAGCGCTTCTTCGGCTCGACGTTCGCGCAGCATGTCACGCAGGCGATCGCCGGGCCGGACAAGGCCGCCTATCTCGACGAATGGGCGCAGCCCGGCGCGATGACCGCGATGCTCAACTGGTATCGCGCCTCCGGCGTCATCGTCCCCGCCCCCGACGAGGCCCCGCCGCGCCCGGCCTTCCTCGACCGCCCCTTCCCGCCGGTGACGCAGGACACTTTGGTGATCTGGGGGATACGCGATCGGGCGCTGCTGCCTGCCCTGGTCGACGATCTCGGCCCCTATGTGCCGCGGCTGACCGTCGCCAGGATCGACGCGGGGCATTTCGTGCCGTGGGAGGCGCCGGAAGCGGTCGTCGCGGCGATGCGGGACTGGCGGATCTGACCGGACGCGGTCCGATACGTACCGGATCGAGATCGATATTTGGCTTTCGCTAAGCTGACCAAAACATTCCTCATGCGTTCAGGCGCTTGGGCGGAAAAGGCCGCCATGCCCCTCACCGTTCCGGCGGATGAGGGCGCGCCACAGAGGAGTGTTCACCGATGCGTAAGTTCATCATCGCCGCCGTTGCCGCAGCGACCATCCTGCCCGCCGCCGCGGCGAGCGCGCAGAGTGCGCGTGAGGTCCGGCAGAGCGAACGCGAAGTCCGCCAGAGCGAGCGCGATCTCGCCCGCGCGCGCGCCTATGGCGACCGTGGCGACATCCGCGACGCGCGCCGCGAAGTGCGCGAGGATCGCCGCGAGCTGCGCGAGGATTGGCGCGACTATCGCCGCAGCCATGCCAACGTCTATCGCCGCGGCGCCTATAACGGCCCACGCGGCTATCGCTATCGCCCGGTGACCGCCGGTTATCGCTTCGCGCCGGAATATTACGGCCAGCGGTATTGGATCAACGATTACGGCACCTATCGCCTGCCGCGCCCGGGCTACGGCTATCAGCGCTGGGTGCGTTACGGCAATGACGTCGTGCTGGTCGACACCCGCTCGGGCCGCGCGGTGCAGGTCTACAACCGCTTCTTCTACTGATCCGCTGCGGGGAGGGTCCGCCCTCCCCGCCCGTTAGTCGCCGTCCGCCTCATAGGCGCCGCGGCGCATGACGTAATCGCGCGTCTCGAACGGCGGCGCGAGCCCCTCCACCCAGGCGCCGTGCGCATGGGTGAGCGCGACCAGCTCCATCGGCGTCCCGCCCGGCCAGCCGCGCACCCGCACCTCGTGCCGATGAAGATCGCGATTGGGCTCCATCATCACCCAGCCGAGCGGCCGGTCGGCGGTGGCGCGGGCGCCGGCCGCCGCCATCGCGGCGACGATGCGCGCGCGGCCCGCGGCGGGCAGATATTGCCACACCACCGAATGCATCAGCACCCGCGTCACGCCCGCCGCCTGCGGTTCGGCGAGCCGCGCCTCGACCCAATCGGCCGCGTCGCCCTCGTCCAGCGCGACGCCCTGCATGCGGACCAGAGCGATCGCCGCATCGAGCCGCGCCAGCCGCTCCTGCGCATCGACCCAGACATAGGCGGCGAGCCGCGCCGCCTGCGCCGGGTCGCCGACATCGACCGGGGCGATGTCGACACCGCGCGCGCCGGTCACCTCGACCGGCACGGCGGGCGGCGCTACCCCGCGCCAGTCCGGCACGAGCCGCACCGCCGCCGCCTCCGGCCCGACGGTGATACCGCCGAGATCGAAGCGATACCGGCCGAGCATCAGGTTCAGCCCGGCGCTCGATCCGATCTCGAGCAGTTCGATCCGTGGTCCATAGCGCTGCGCGAGATGCAGCAGCCCGGTCATCAGCCCTGCCGATCGCGCCGCCTCATTGGTCTGCGGCGGCCCGTCGAGCCACGGCAGCAGCCGCGCGTCATGGTCTCGCACCACCTCAGCGAGGATCGCCGCCACCGCGTCCACGTCGGAAACCGCGCCGTCGAACACCGAGGACAGTGCGGCGTCGGCGCCGGCGCGGTGCAGCGCGTGCAGACCGCCGACCAGCCGCAGCACCAGCGCATCGGCGATCGGCTCGCCCGGCCAGTCGAGCACCCGCCGCCCGGTCGCGCTGGTACGGTCGAGCACCTGCCCGAGCGCGGTGCAGACCCGCGCGGTGATCGGCGCGGCCATCGCGGCGCAATAGTCGGCCTGCACCGGGAACGCCTGCCGATTGTCCGACTCACCTGCCATCGCCCGCCTCCTGCCGGCGCGTGTTGCGCGCATCCCGGCCCGTCAGTAAAGCCCGACCCGTGTCGACACCCCCATTAGTCATCGCCGTGCCGAAAGGCCGTATCCTCGCCGAAGCGCTGCCGCTGCTGGCGCGCGCCGGTATCCGGCCCGAACCCGCGTTCGGCGACGAGGCCAGCCGCGCGCTGCGCTTCGCCACCGATGTGCCGCATATCGAGCTGATCCGCGTCCGCGCCTTCGACGTCGCGACCTTCGTCGCGCATGGCGCGGCGCAGCTCGGTATCGTCGGGTCGGACGTGATCGCCGAATTCGGCTATACCGAGCTCTACGCGCCGGTCGACCTCGGCATCGGCCATTGCCGCATCTCGGTCGCCGAACCCGCGGCGATGGCGGCGCATGACGATCCGCGCGGCTGGAGCCACGTCCGCGTCGCCACCAAATATCCGCACATCACCGCCGCGCATTTCGCGGCGCGCGGCGTCCAGGCCGAATGCGTCAAGCTCAACGGCGCGATGGAGCTGGCGCCGACGCTCGGCCTCGCGCCGCGCATCGTCGACCTCGTCTCCTCGGGCAAGACGTTGAAGGAAAACGGCCTGGTCGAGGTCGAGGTGATCGCGGAGGTGACCAGCCGGCTGATCGTCAACCGTGCCGCGATGAAGACCCGCGCCGAGGTCGTGCCGCTGGTCGAGGCGTTCCGCCAGGCGGTCGCGCAGGAGCAGGCGGCATGATCCGCCTCGACACGCGCGATGCCGGCTTCGCCGATGCCTTCACCGCGCTGGTCGACGGCCGCCGCGAAGCCTCCGCCGACGTCACCCGCGACGTCGCCGCGATCATCCGCGCGGTGCGTGACGAGGGCGAGGCGGCGGTGGCCGCCTTCACCCGCAGGCTCGACCGCCACGACCTGTCCGACACCGGCTGGCAGATCGAACCCGCCGCCTGTGCGGCGGCCTATGCCGCGCTCGACCCGGCGCTGCGCGACGCGCTCGACCTCGCCGCCACGCGCATCCGCGCCTATCACGAGCGGCAGCGGCCCGCCGACAGCGACTATACCGACGCCGCCGGCGTCCGCCTCGGCGCGCGCTGGCGCGCGGTCGATGCCGCCGGGCTGTACGTACCCGGCGGCCGCGCCGCCTATCCGTCGTCGCTGCTGATGAACGCGATCCCCGCCAAGGTCGCCGGGGTCGAGCGGCTGGTGATGGTGACTCCGACACCGGACGGCCAGATCAACGACCTCGTCCTCGCCGCCGCGCATCTCGCCGGCGTCGACGAGGTGTGGCGGATCGGCGGCGCGCAGGCGATCGCCGCGCTTGCCTACGGCGCGGGCCGCATCCGGCCGGTCGACGTCATCACCGGCCCCGGCAATGCCTGGGTCGCCGAGGCGAAACGGCAGGTCTATGGCGTCGTCGGGATCGACATGGTCGCCGGCCCCAGCGAGATCGTCGTGGTGGCGGATGCGCGCAACGACCCGCAATGGACCGCCGCCGACCTGCTCAGCCAGGCCGAGCATGACGTCACGACGCAATCGATCCTGTTCACCGACGATGCCGATTACGCGACCCGCGTCGCCGCGGCGGTCGAGGACGAGCTGGCGATCCTGCCCACCGCCGCGGTGGCGCGCACCGCCTGGGAGGCGAACGGCGCGATCATCGTCGTCGAATCGCTCGACGCCGCCTGCCCGCTCGTCGACCGGCTCGCGCCCGAACATCTCCAGCTCGCGGTCGACGATCCGCAGGCGCTGTTCGACCGCGTCCGCCACGCCGGCAGCGTCTTCCTCGGCCGCCATACGCCCGAGGCGATCGGCGATTACGTCGCCGGCCCCAACCACGTCCTCCCGACCGGCCGCCGCGCGCGCTTCGCCAGCGGCCTGTCGGTGCTCGACTTCATGAAGCGCACCAGCTTCCTCGGGCTGGACGAAGCCGCACTGGCGACGCTCGGCCCGGCGACGGTGGCGCTCGCGCATGCCGAGGGGCTGCCGGCGCATGCGCGCTCGGTGGCGCTGCGGCTGCGGTTGAATCGGTGATCAACGTCACGCCGCAGTGATTCGCGCGCTTTCGGCCTCGCTCCGGGATGCGCAGGCCATTAGTCATACGCTTGACTAACCTATCGATTTTACCGAGGCGTCTTCGGCCGGCGCGCGAGTTGAGCATCAATATATTGCGCTCCTCGCCTATCGATACCAGCATTACGTTAACTGGTCACTTACCTTGAAATATTTTTTGCGCGAGAATTTCCGATTCTCCACATATTTGAAATACCGCCGCTTCTTTGGCTGCCGTGTGGCAGCTATGGCACAACTACAGCCGGACCTTTCACGCGGTCACTCACGAATATTGACGCTGAATCATTAAGTCTGACAATTGCAGGAACCAGGCAAACTGGGATCGAAGCAATGGGGAGGGGGCTTTATGAAGCGCACTGTGTTGTGGGCGTCCGCAGCGCCGTTATCGTTCGTCGCCGCACATGCGACCGCACAAACATTGACGCCTCGACAGGTGGACTTGCCATCCATCGTGGCAAACGCCGCGGTTACACAAAGTAAATCCGGCGACAACGTCGATCACGATGGTGCGGCGGCGGCAAACCTACTAACCGATGAGGACGCCCAAACAGACGACATCGTGGTCACGGGCTACCGCGCAAGCCTTGGCACCGCGCAAGGCATCAAGCGCAATTCCGATGCGATTGTCGACGTGGTGGTGGCTCAAGACATCGGCAAGCTACCGGACAATACCGCCGCCGAGTCGCTGGCACGCGTTACCGGCATACAGGTCAGTCGCTATAGCGACGAAGTAAACGGCGTGCTGGTGCGCGGTCTGCCGGACGTGGCGACGACCGTGAATGGCCGCGACATTTTCACGGCCGAAGGACGCCGCGTTGCCTTGCAGGATTTCCCCGCGGGCGCCCTGCAGGCGATCGAGGTGTACAAGTCGGGCACCGCAAACCTGCTGGAGCCGGGCTTGGCAGGCCTGATCAATGTACGGTCCTTCCGCCCCTTCGATTTCACCGATCGCGGACTGACCTTGGCCGGCGGCCTGCGCGGGACTTATAACGATCAGGACAAGAAGAAAGACCCGTCCGGCAACCTGTTACTGAGCTACAGGGCCGATACGCCGGTCGGTGAGATCGGTGTGCTTATCAACGGATCCTACACGCAGTCGACCTATCGCAACGCAGTCCGCTACGGTGAGGGTTTCATCGCCAGCCCCGCCGATGGCACCGATATCACCGTGCTCCCCCCATCGGTCGGAATGGCGTTCAAAATTCCGTACCGGATCGGCGTCTACAACGACAGCGGTCGCCGGTGGCGGCCGGCGGCCAATGCGAGCGTCCAGTGGAAGCCCGCCAGCAATTTCGAGCTCTATTACGATTTCATCTATCAGGGCTATCGGGGGGATACGGCTGCCGATTGGTTCGGCGAATATCTTCTGGCCGACAAGGTGACGCTGAGCAAAGTCGTCTTGAAGGATGGCCATCCCGATCAGGTGTCGACGCTAACGAAGTCCGGCGGCGATCCGGCGGAAATGTATCGCAGCACCACGCATGGTCAAACCGATACCCTTCAGGCTGCGGGTGGAGGCAAATGGGACATCGGTCGCGCCCATCTGTCGACTGACCTTGCCTATACCCGCAGCCGGTATACGAGCCGCGCCTGGAGCTTCGATTCCAAGACGGCGGCACCGCTCACGACTGACGTCAACTTCTTCGTAGACAACGGCGTTTCATTCAGCGCGCCGGGCTTCGACGCCGCCAATCCGGCGAATTATATTTGGCGGGGCTATTACGAGGCGGACTATGTCACCAAAGGCGCAGGGTGGCAGTGGCGCGCCGACCTCGACCTCGACACCGACCTGACGATTGTGCCGCGGCTGCAATTCGGCGTCCGCTATACCAATCGCGATGCGTCGCTGCAAAACGGCAATCGTTACGCCTATACACCCGACCTGAACATTCCGCTCGACCAGACCCCGACCGGGACGTTGAGCCTCACGCAAAACACGTTTCGAGGCAATCAAGGCTTTACCGGCTGGCTGATGCCGAGCCGTGACGGCATTGCCGGCAATGCCTTGGAGCTGCGACAATATGCTTATCACGCCTTGCAGCAGCTGGTCATGCTTCACCCCGACGATAGCGGCTATCAGAAAGCCCTGACAAAGTTTTCGCCATTGACCGTTCAGCACGATCCTTTGGCTGCATACTATGCGCGGGAAAAGACGTTCGCCTTCTATGGGCAAGGCAAGTATGAATTCGAGATCGGCGACATCCGGTTCGATGGCCTGTTCGGTGCGCGTGTGATCAACACGGTGGGCCTATACAGTGGCACATCCAACATCACGATCGGTACGAATACGTTCACCAAAGCGGAAGCTCGGGGGTCGAATTACCTTGATATCCTCCCGAATATAAGCCTGCGGATCAGGCCGACCGAGAAGTTTCAAATTCGATTTGGAGCCACAAAGACTGTAACTCGACCATCGTTCCAACAACTCAATCCCGCCGTCAGCCTTTCGGAAAACACGTCATCCCGGACAAATGCCGACGGCAGCCCCAAGGTTCAGGTTCCGGACACGCAGTATCCCATCGGCTTGCAGGGACGCCCCGACTTTTATGCGAGCGGCGGCAACCCGAATTTGGTCGCCTTGACGTCAAGGAATTATGACGCTTCCTTTGAATATTATTTTTCCAAAAACGCTTCTTTGACGGCCGCGATCTTCTACCGTGATCTTTTCGGCTTTACGAGCAATTATACCACGCGCGTTGCCGATCCTGTATACGGGGTGATCGAAATCAATCAGCCGGCCAACGCCGGCGCCGGCAGAATAAAAGGCGTCGAAGTCGGGGGCCAATCGTTTCTGGCTTTCCTGCCCGGCCTGCTCAGCGGTCTGGGGATACAGGCGAATGCCACCTACCTGCAGGGCACGAACCAATATCCCGTATCGGTGCTGAAAACGCTGGGCGCCACAGGCCCCGCCCCCTTCGTCAAGATCCCAGGTCTGTCGAAATGGAGCTACAATGTCGCATTGTTCTTCGAGAAAGGTGCGATTTCGACCCGTCTGTCTTACAACGGGCGATCGTCCTTCCTGAACGGCAACTTCTTCAATCCGTCAGGAAAATTCGTCGGCGGGGAAGGTACGCTCAAGGTCGTGCGCCTCGACTATTCCTTCAATTACACACCTGTACCGGCCATCACGCTGACGGTGGACGCGACCAATCTGCTGGCGACGCCCTTCAATAACTATCGGCAATACGCACCGGATGCCTATTATCCGCGGGATATACGGGATGAAGGCCGATATTACGGGCTGGGTGCGCGCTTCCGCTTCTAACGCGAGACGCGAACCGGGATGGCGTGCCCGGCTGATCCGCTGGCTCGCCATCCATTGCCGGCTCCGGGCAAATGGGCAGGCCCCCACCCTGCCCCCCCCGTCAACGAAACGATCGGCACGCCGCATCCCGCGCGCCGTCGGCGACGTACCTGTGTGCAGCGACCCGTAGGGGGAGCGCCATGGACAAGGATGCACGCATGACCACGCTTCAGTTCCGCACCGCGATCGCCGCGATTGCCCTGCTGGCCGCAGGCCCGGCGATCTCGGCTGCCCGCAACCCGATGGTCGGCGGTGCCGCCATGTATCCGACCAAGACGATCGTCGAGAATGCGGTCAATTCGAAGGACCACACCACGCTGGTCGCCGCGGTCAAGGCAGCGGGCCTCGTCGATACGCTGTCGGGCCCCGGCCCGTTCACCGTCTTCGCGCCGACCAACGCAGCCTTCGCCAAGCTGCCCGCCGGCACCGTCGACACGCTGGTCAAGCCGGAGAACAAGGCGACGCTGACCAACATCCTGACCTATCACGTCGTCGCCGGGACGATGACCTCGAAGCAGATCGCCGCGGCGATCAAGTCGGGCGGCGGCAAGGCGACGCTGACCACCGTGCAGGGTGAGCCGCTGACCGCCTCGATGATGGGCGGTCGCCTGACGCTGACCGACGCCAAGGGCGGCATGAGCCATGTCACGATCAAGGACGTGATGCAGTCGAACGGCGTGATCCATGTCGTCGATACGGTGCTGATGCCCTGAGCCGAAACGGCAAAGGGGTGACGGATGCCGCGCGGGCGACTACATGCCCGCGCGATGTCCCGAAGCTCGAACCGCACCCAGGCGCGCGCCGCCGCCCGCCTCGCCGCCGTCCAGGCGCTCTACCAGCGTGAAATGGAGGGGACGGCCGTGCCCGCTCTGCTTCACGAATTCCATCACCACCGGCTCGGGGCGACGATCGAGGACGCGGAATATGCCGATGCCGACGTCGACTTCTTCGACGATCTGGTCACCGGCACCACCGCGCGCAGCGGCGAGATCGATCTGGCGATCGAGAACAAGCTCGCCACCGGCTGGACGCTGGCGCGGCTCGACAAGCCGATGAAGGCGATCCTGCGCGCCGGCACCTACGAGCTGATGGCGCGACGCGACGTCCCGGTCGGCGCGACGATCAGCGAATATGTCGATGTCGCCCATGCCTTCTACGAGCGTCGCGAGGCGGGATTCGTCAACGGCCTGCTCGACGGCATCGCCAAGGACGTGCGGGCGTCCTGAGTCGCGCGTGCCTGCCGCGCCCGGTCGCCGCGCGGACGCTGCGGCGATGACTGAGGCGGAGTTCCTCGCTGCGTTGCGCCTGCTGCCGCTGCATCCCTCGGCACGCGGTCTGCGCGACGACAGCGCGCGTCTGATCCACGCGCCGCTCGTCGTCACCACCGATACGCTGGTCGAGCGCGTCCATTTCCTCAGCGACGATACGCCGCAGGATGTCGCGTGGAAGCTGGTCGCCGCCAATCTGTCCGACATCGCCGGCAAGGGCGCCAAGCCCGACGGCATCCTGCTCAACTATCCCCTGTCGGACGATGCCTGGGACCGCGCTTTCCTTGCCGGGCTCGGCGAGGTGCTCGCCGCCTGCGGCACGTCGCTGCTCGGCGGCGATACGGTGACGCTGCCGGCGGGGGCGCCGCGGGTGCTCACCGTCACCGCCTTCGGCTGCGACACGCCCGCGCCGCCGCGCGGTGGCGCCGGCGAGAATGACGCCCTGTGGGTGACCGGGACGATCGGCGATGCCGGCGCCGGGCTGGCGATCGCCCAGGGCGCGGCGGGGCCGGCCGAACTGGCGGCGCGCTACCGCCGGCCGCAGCCGCGCATCGCCGAGGGGCGCGTGCTCAGCCGCATCGCGCATGCGATGATGGACGTCAGCGACGGCCTGCTGATCGACGCGAGCCGGATGGGCGAGGCAAGCGGGCTCGCCGTGCACCTCGACCTTGCCGCGGTGCCGCTGTCGGCCGCCTATCGCGCCTTCGCCGGCGACGATCGCGACGCCCGGCTGACGGCGGCGACCGCGGGCGACGATTACGAGCTGCTGTTCGCGATGCCCGCCAACACCGTCCCGCCGGTGCCGGCGACCCGCATCGGCCGCTTCGCCCGCGGCACCGGCCTGCGGCTGTCCGACGGCGCCGCGACGGTGCCGCTGCCGGCGCGGCTCGGCTTCGAACATTAGCCGGCCGCGCCGCCGGGCGGAACGCGCTCAGAAGCGGTAGCCGAGCGAGAGCATGACGTTGCGCGGCGCGGTGTTGAAACAGTCGCCACGCGCCAGACAGATGGCGAAGACCCGTTTGTCGAGCAAATTGGTGGCGTTGAGCGACAGCCGCCAGCGGTCCCGCTCCAGCTCGGCGAGCGCGTCGATCATCGTCCGGCCCGGCGTGACGATCGTCCACACCGGGCTGCTCGACACCTGTTCGCCGAGATAACGGATGCCGACGCCCAGTCGCAGGTCCGCCAGCTGCCCGACGAACGTCTTGCTGCCCCAGGCCGAGGCGACATCCTCGGCCGCCCAGCCGGACGCGACGCTGTCGCCGGTGAGATGATTGTGGCCGTAAGCGAGCGTCAGCTCGGTACGTCCGGGCAGGCTGCGCGTCGCCTCCACCTCGAAGCCGCGCGTCGTCAGGGCGCCCGCCTGGATCTGGCCGAGTGGATTGGCCGGGTCGGCGACCGGCCGGTTGCGTTCGCGGATGCGGAAGGCGGTGACCGTCACCAGCGTCGCGGGCTCCGGCTGCCATTTCACGCCCGTCTCATATTGCGTGCCGGTCTGCGGCTTGAACGCTGCACCGCTGCTGGTCTCGCCGGCGATCGGCTGGAAGCTTTCGGTATAGCTGAGGAAGGGCGAGATCCCGGCCGCGAGTTCGCCGATGATGCCGGCGCGATAGGTCGTGGCGGTATCGCGCGTCCGCTCCGTCTCGCCCGAAGCCCGTTGCAGCGTCGCGCCGCGTACCCGGTCGTGGCGCGTGCCGAGCACCACCGAGATGCGGTTCCACAGGCGGATCTGATCCTGGAGATAGAGGCCGAGCTGCGTCTGCTCGCTGCGGCTGAACGGCGCGACGAGCGGCGGTTCGATGATCGCGGCGCGATCGATCGCATAGAGATCGATCACCTGCCGTGCGAGGTTGCTGCTCTTGCCGACCCGGTTCCAGCTGTAATCGACGCCGGCGAGCAACCGATGTTCGATCGCCTCGCCGGTATGGAAGCGGGCCTGAAGCGTGTTGTCGGTGGAGAAGACCGCCATCCGCGCCACCACCGAACTGGCGTACAGGCCGATGCGACGGCCGTTGCTGCCCGGCAGATAGGGATCGGCGGGATTGCTGTAGCTGTTGGTATAATGAGTGAAATAGTCGAGGTGGCTGTCGATGTAGCGTGCCTTGAGGCTCAGCGTGACGGCATCGCTGACATGATGCGTAACCGCGGCCCCGCCTTGCAGCAGCCGGCCGGCGTAGCGGTCGTACCCGGGCTTGCCGAGGAACAGATAGCGCGGCAGCGGCGGATTGTCGCGATTGGCGCGCAGCGTGCCGACGATCGGCAGGAAGTTGCTCGTCGAGCCGCTATCGTCTTTCTGGTACAGGCCGATCAGCGTCACCTCGCTGCGGGACGATGGCCGCCAGGTCAGCGACGGGGCGAGCAGCACCCGGTCGTCGGGCACATGCGCGACATAGGTGCCCGCCTCCCGCACGCGCGCGACGATCCGCCCGGCGACGGTGCTGCCGGCGACGCCGTTGAGATCGGCGAGCACCTCCTTGCGGCCGTAACTGCCATAGGTCACCCCGACCTCGCCGGCGTCGGCGAAGTTGGGGGTCTTCGACACCAGGTTGATGATGCCGCCGATCGCCCCCTGTCCGAACAGGACCGAGGCGGGGCCGCGGACGATCTCCACGCGCGAGAAATTATAGGGATCGGCGGTGATGCTGGCATAGACCGCGGCGATGTCGCGCATGCCGTCGCGGAATTGCAGCGCATCGACGCCGCGGATCTTGAAGCTGTCGACGCGGGTGTCGCGGCCATAGCTGCCCGCACTGACCCCGGCGGCATAGCGCACGGTGTCGGCAATGTTGATCGCGCCCTGTGCCCGGTACAGGCCATCGGTGATGACGGTGAGCGGCTGCGGCACCTGCAGGATCGGCGTCGCCGTCTTGGTGCCGGCATAGGTGTCGTCGCGCCGCCCCTCGACGAGGATGTCGTCGGACGCTTCCCTTTGGTCGCCCGCCGGCGTCGACTGCTGCGCGGCCGCATCGGCATGATGCTGACCCGTTTCAGCACGGATCGACGACGGGATCAGCGCGGCCAGCGCCGCGCCTGCTAAAAGTAGAGTGGAACGCATATACCCCCCTGTTGATGGGGTGGCAGTTATCGCTATTGCGAATCAGCATCAATGATTCGTTGTGGGGCGAAGCCGCTTGCGCTGGTCCGGTGCGCGCCATAGCCTCGCCGGCATACGTCACGAGACCGGGGGACATCGGCCGTGCGTCAACAGGAGAAGGAGATGCGAGAATGACCACGGTCACCATCGCCATCCTCTGCGGCGTGCTCGCCGTGGTCTATGGCTTCGTCACCAGCCAACAGGTGCTGCGCGCGCCGCCGGGCGACGCCCGGATGCAGGACATCGCCGCCGCCATCCAGGAAGGCGCCAAGGCCTATCTCGGCCGCCAATATACCACCATCGCCATCGTCGGCATCGTCGTCGCCGTGGTGCTGTTCGTGTCGCTCGGCATCATCTCGACGATCGGTTTCGTCATCGGTGCGGTACTCTCGGGCGTCGCCGGCTATGTCGGCATGAACATCTCGGTGCGCGCCAACGTCCGCACCGCGGAGGCGGCGCGGCATTCGTTGCAGGGCGGCCTGACCATGGCGTTCCGCTCGGGCGCGGTCACCGGCATGCTCGTCGCCGGGCTCGGCCTGCTCGCGATCGCGGGCTTCTTCTGGTATCTCACCGGCCCCGCCGGCCATGCCCCGGGCGACCGGATCATCGTCGAGGCGCTGACCGCGCTCGCCTTCGGCGCGTCGCTCATCTCGATCTTCGCGCGGCTTGGCGGCGGTATCTTCACCAAGGCGGCGGACGTCGGCGCCGACCTCGTCGGCAAGGTCGAGGCCGGCATCCCGGAGGACGATCCGCGCAATCCGGCGGTGATCGCCGACAACGTCGGCGACAATGTCGGCGACTGCGCCGGCATGGCCGCCGACCTGTTCGAAACCTATGTCGTGACGCTCGGCGTGACGATGATCTCGATCGCGCTGCTGATCCGCGCCGATGCCGCCGAACTGATGCGTCTGATGAGCCTGCCGCTGCTCGTCGGCGGGGTGTGCATCGTCACCTCGATCATCGGCACCTATGCGGTACGGCTCGGCAAGGGCAGCATCATGGGCGCGCTCTACAAGGGCTTCTGGACCTCGGCGCTGCTGTCGATCCCGGCGATCTATCTGGCGACGCGCTACGTGCTCGGCGACCTCCATCGCACGATCGGCAGCGCCGGCTTCCTCGACGCGGTGTCGGACGATCTCACCACCGGCTTCGACGGGCCGGCCGCGGCGGGCGCGGCGACCCCCGGCTTCACCGGCATGGACCTGTTCTGGTGCATGGTGATCGGCCTGGCGGTCACCGGGCTGATCGTCTGGATCACCGAATATTACACCGGCACCAATTACCGCCCGGTCAAGTCGATCGCCGCCGCCAGCCAGACCGGCCATGGCACCAACGTCATCCAGGGGCTGGCGATCAGCCTCGAATCGACCGCGCTGCCGACCCTGGTCATCGTCGTCGCGGTGATCGCCACCTATCAGCTCGCCGGGATCATCGGCATCGCCTTCGCCGCGACCGCGATGCTCGCGCTCGCCGGGATGGTGGTGGCGCTCGATGCCTATGGCCCGGTCACCGACAATGCCGGCGGCATCGCCGAGATGGCGGGCCTGCCCGACGACGTGCGCCAACGGACCGATGCGCTCGACGCGGTCGGCAACACGACGAAGGCGGTGACCAAGGGCTATGCGATCGGTTCGGCGGGGCTCGCCGCGCTCGTCCTGTTCGGCGCCTATACCACCGACCTGCAGACCTATTTCCCCGACGTCAGCGTCGATTTCAGCCTGTCCAACCCCTATGTCATCGTCGGCCTGCTGCTCGGCGCCTTGCTCCCCTATCTGTTCGGCGCGTTCGGCATGACCGCGGTCGGCCGCGCGGCGGGCGCGGTGGTCGAGGAGGTGCGCGGCCAGTTCCGCGACAATCCCGGCATCATGCAGGGCACCAGCCGCCCCAATTACGGCCGCACCGTCGATCTCGTCACCCGCGCCGCGATCCGCGAGATGATCGTGCCGTCGCTGCTGCCGGTGGCGAGCCCGATCGTCCTCTATTTCGTCATCACCGCGGTGGCGGGGCGGGCGCAGGGCTTCGCGGCGCTCGGCGCGATGCTGCTCGGCGTGATCGTCTCCGGCCTGTTCGTCGCCATCTCGATGACCAGCGGCGGCGGGGCCTGGGACAATGCCAAGAAATATATCGAGGACGGCAATTACGGCGGCAAGGGATCGGAGGCGCACAAGGCCGCGGTGACCGGCGACACCGTCGGCGATCCGTACAAGGACACCGCCGGCCCGGCGGTCAATCCGATGATCAAGATCACCAATATCGTCGCGCTGCTGCTGCTCGCCGCGCTGGCGGCGGGTGGCGGGTAAGCCTCTGCGTCCCTCGCGCTATAAGGAGAAGCGGCGTTCGGGGAGGATGGAATGCGCGGCCAATATCGGATCTTCGCCGATTACCATCAATTCTACCTTTGGGATCAGCTCCACGGCAGCAATACGCTGATCGACTTCACCGAAGAGGATTGCCTGAGGCGGGTCGCGGTGGCCGCGCATGTCATCGCCATCCAGCCGGATCGCAACATGACCGTACCGGTCGAGATCGGCTTGCTCGACCGGCCTTCCGCCGAGCCGTTCGACGCGTGGGACCATGTCGTGGAGGCGAGCCTCGCGGTGCCGTCCGGAATCCTTGAATGCCATGAATGTACCGGCGGCTCGATCGATCGCTGGCGCGTGACGCCCGGCCCCTATCGTGTCAGGGCCTGTTTCGGGGGGCTGGGCACGATCGACGCTTTTGGCATCGAAGGCGGCGATCACTATCGGGTCGACGTATGGCCGGCTCCGCTCGCACCGGTCGTCTTGCTCAAGGATTACGGTCCGCGCCGGGTTTGGATCGAAGCGGGTGACCACCCTCTATAAGAAGCTCAGGCGACGGCGCGCGGTCCGGTCGCCCGCATGCAGCGGCATCCGCGCTCGAAAAGACGATCGCGCATGTCCGAACCGCCGTCCGCCTATCTGAAGGTCACGATCGCCCGCGCCGGGTTCGACCGCTGGCTCGCAGCCAAGCCGCCCGTAGCGCAGCAGTGGGATGACTGGCGGACGATCGGCATGCGCTGGCGCAGCGACGGGGGCACGACGCTGCCGGAGATGCGTGACGAAACGCTCGCCGGCATCCTCGACGAGGCCAGCAAGGATCTCGCCCGCTTTGCGACCAATGCACAGGCCCTCCTGTGCTTCTTCGCCAACCTCGGGTGCGACGAGGGCCTGCATATCGCGGCCTATGACACGACGGACAGTCATTTCCTCGCGGGGACGCTGACCTGGTCGGAAAACCTCGGCGAGATCATCGCCTGCCTGACGCTGATGCGCGGCGTCGCCGACTATCTCGCGCCGGGCGAGCGCGGCACCGCCGTCATCCACAATTACATCTGGGGCGGAGATGGCCGCGACGCGACCGCCGCCGCGCTCGACATCGGCGCGGCGGGCAAGAGTCGGCTGCTGCCGCCCGACGCCTGGCCCGCGGTCATCGCCACCTTCCAGCCGGCAGTCGACGACATGCTCGATCACCGCCTGCCGGAGACCTATCCGATCCGGCTCGAACCCGCGTTGCAACGCCACCGGATCGGCGGCACCGCGCCGACGGCGAACTGATCCGCTCGTTCCGGGACACGGCATCATGATCGGAGCCGAAGCTGGTTTTCTCAAGGTGTCGATCGCGCGACCGGCGCTGGTCGGCTGGCTGCACGCCGCACCGACGGCTGCCTGTCGCTGGGACGATTGGTCGCGCCGCATCTGGCACGTCGACGGAGCGGCACGCGGCGCGATCTTCGACGATCGGACGCTGGCCGACGCCGCGACGGTCGCCGCGCGCTCCGCGATCAACCACGACCTGCTGCTCCATCTGATCGGCGGCGCGGCGGCACCATCGATCGCGGCATTCGACAACAATGGCGTCTTTCTGGCTGGGACGATGTGCTGTTCCGCACGTCCCGGCAACATCCTCGCCTTCCTGGCGCTGGCGCGCAGCCTGACGGACCATCTCGACCGCGATGGCCATGCCATCGCCGTCGTCCGCAACCATGGGTGGAGCCACGGCGATGCCGAGGCGACGATCGACGCGCTTCTCGTCCGGCCCTTCGGGGAGCAGCGCGACCAGATCCGCATTCCCGTCATCGCGGAAACGCGGCACTGAGCCGCCGGCCTCGGCCTTGCCGTTGGCGACCGCGCATCCCACATATTGGTAGCAGACGAACCACGACGCGGCGCGCACAGCAGGCGCCCGCGCGTCATGTGCCGCTTGCTTCCCTTTTTCGGCAGGCTGCGCTAAGGGCGCGCCGACGCTACGCGAACAGAGGTTGATTTTTGGCCAAGGAAGAATTGCTCGAGATGCGCGGCCGTGTGGTGGAGTTGCTCCCCAACGCGATGTTCCGTGTCCAGCTCGAAAACGACCACGAAATCCTCGGGCACACCGCCGGCAAGATGCGCAAGAACCGCATCCGCGTGCTGGTCGGCGACGAGGTGCTGGTCGAACTGACCCCTTATGACCTGACCAAGGGGCGGATCACCTATCGCTTCATGCCCGGTCGCGGCGGCCCCGGCCCGCAATAAGCGGCGGCGGCCTGCGTGTCGCTGGTACTCGCCTCCTCCTCCCCGCGCCGACGCGAATTGCTCGGCCGGCTCGGCCTCGTCGCCGATCGCACCGCCGCGCCCGAGATCGACGAGGCGCCGCTGCCCGCCGAGCGCCCGCGCGACTATGTGCTGCGCATCGCCTGCGCCAAGGCGACGGCCGTGCCACGCGCACCGAATGAGGTGATCCTCGCCGGCGATACCACGATCGCCGTCGGTCGCCGCATCCTCGGCAAGCCCGCCGACGCCGCCGATCTGCGCGCGATGCTGACCCTGCTGTCGGGGCGGCGCCACCATTGCCTCTCCGCCGTCGCGGTGATCGACGCGGGCGGGACGTTGCGCCACCGCCTGTCCGACACGATCGTCGCCTTCCGGCCGCTCGGTGGCGACGAGATCGACGCCTATGTCGCCAGCGGCGAGGGCGAGGGCAAGGCGGGCGGCTATGCCATCCAGGGCCGCGCCGAGGCGTTCGTCCGCTTCATCCATGGCAGCCATTCCGGTGTCGTCGGGCTGCCGCTGATGGAAACGCGCGCGCTGCTGCGTACCGCCGGCCTGCCGCTTGCCTGAATGGCTGTATGAGGACGGGATCGGCGAGGCGCGCGCCGCGCTGGTCGCCGACGGCCGCATCCTCGAAGCCGCCATCGCCCTGCCCGACCCGCTGCCGCTCGACACCGTCGCCCGCGCCCGGCTGATCGAGCTGACCGGCGGCGGCATGGGCCGGCTCGACATCGGCGGCAGCGAGGCGGTGATCGCCCGCATCCCGCCCGGCGTCACCAAGGGCGCCAGCCTGACCGTGCGGATCAGCCGTGAGGCGATCCCCGAACCCGGCCGCGCCAAGCCGCCACGCGCCGTCGCCAGCGACGACGCCCCTGCCCCCGGCCCCACCCTGCTCGACCGCCTGACCGCCAGCGGATGGCCCGTCCGCATCCTGCGCGCGCACGAACCCGATGCGCTCGAAGCCGCCGGCTGGTCCGAATTGCTCGACGAGGCGATCAGCGGCGCGATCGTCTTCCCGCTCGGCAGCCTGCGGCTGTCGCCGACACCGGCGATGACCCTGTTCGACGTCGACGGACCGCCGCCGCTCGAGCCGCTCGCGCTCGCCGCGGCGCGTGCGGTCGCGCTGGCGATCCGCCGTCACGGCATCGGCGGATCGATCGGCATCGACTTTCCGACGCTCGCCAACAAGGCGGCACGCGCCGCGGTCGCCGAGGCGCTCGACGCCGCCTTGCCCCAGCCGTTCGAGCGCACTGCGGTCAACGGCTTCGGCTTCCTCCAGATCGTCCGCCCGCGCCCGCGGGCGTCGCTGCCAGAGCTGCTGCGCGACGATCCGGTCGGCGCGGCGACGCGCGCGCTGCTGCGCCGGCTCGAACGCGAGACGCCGGGCAGTCCGTTGCGGCACCGGCTGCCCCCGGCGATCCACGCCCGGCTGATGAGCCGCCCCGACTGGCGCGACGCGCTTGCCCGCCGCACCGGCGTTCCCCATATTCTGGACAGCGCATGACCCGATCGACCTGCCCCCTCTGCGATACGCCGACCTCTGCCGAGCACGCGCCCTTCTGTTCGCGCGGCTGCCGCGACCGTGATCTGCTGCAATGGCTGGGCGATGGGTATCGTATTCCGGTCAAAGACGATGAGAACGGGCTGGACAGCATCGATTCGGCTGACTAAAGGCCGCGCTTCCGAACGCGAGCATGCTCGCTTCCACCCTGCCCGGGTAGCTCAGTTGGTAGAGCATGCGACTGAAAATCGCAGTGTCGGCGGTTCGAATCCGTCCCCGGGCACCACTTTCCCACATTTGTATTTTGCGTCCTGCCGTTCACGCTCAGGCCATTGCTTTGCAGGAGTCTGGGCACCGAAGGTGCCGGGCCTTGGGTTAAAGCCCTGTCGAGGAATGCGTCGGGCGCCTCACGGCCCGATGTCGATCGCCTCTGCCTTGGCCTGGCGGGACTTCGCATCGGCGAATCCGAGTTGCACGGCAACCGCATCGTTCCAGCCATAGGGATCGGTGCGGAACGCGACCGTGCCATCGTCGGCGACGAAAGCGTTATGGTAGAGGAGCCGCACCGGGATCTCGCGAGGCAGATCGACGATCTCGTACGTGCCGGAGGCCTGTGCCTTGGCCCAGGTGTCGCCGACCCCTTCCTGATCGGCCAGCATCGCCGCAAAGCCCAGGGCATCCGAGACCCGGACGCAGCCATGGCTCAGATGCCGCTGGCTGCGCCCGAACAATTCGGGGGCGGCCGTGTCGTGCAGGTAGATCGCCTGATCGTTCTTCATGTCGAACTTGACCAGACCCAGCGCATTGTCCGGCCCCGAGGGCTGTACCCAATAGCCGTTGATGCGGTGCATGGCCTTGGCCCGGACCGTCGCCCGGGAAACCGGGATCGACTTCGGCACCGTCCACGTCGGGTTGGCGACGAGGCGATAGATCGGCGAACCGAGTGGCGGGGTTTCCCGGTCAGGCTCTCCGACGATGACCTTGCGGCGATCGACCAGCTGCCCATCGCGATAATATTGCAGCTCGGCGGCCGCTGAGTTGACGTCGATGCGCGTGGCCGGCGGCGTTCGCGACAGCCAGCGTCGCCGCTCCAAGGCGACGGCGAGGGTGCGGGCACGGTCGCCAGGCCGGAGCGTCAGGACCCCCAGCGTATCGGGGCCGACGATCCCGTCCGCGCGGATGCCATAATCCCGTTGCAGTGCCTTCACCGCATCCGCGATGTCTTGGGTGTACAGGTCCCGCCGGCGCCGCAGACGGTCGAACCGTCAGATAGCCATCGTCCGCCAGCTGGTCGGCGATCTCCGCCACCTGCGGATGGACGTCGCCGACGTGGATGCTCTGCGCCAGCGCGAGACCGGGCGTCGGGACGTCGGTCTGCCGGTTCGCTTCGAGATAGGCCTGGGACAACATCCTGTATTCCGGGTCGGCGGGAGCCAGTCCATCCAGCCATTGGGCAAGGCGGTTCTGACGGAGGGCATCGCGCAATGCTCCGGCCTGGACGGGCATGGGCCGCGCGATCGTGTAGACGTCGTGGAGCGATGACGGATCCACCAAGCCCTGCGCCAAGGCATCGGCGTACCGCATCGCAGCCTTGGTATAGGCCTCGGCCGCCTCGGCTGCTGGCTGATCGTCGATATCGCGCGGCAGGAACGTCAGATGATCGAGACCGTGGCGGGTACGATCCGCCAGCGCCTGTCTCAGGGCGGCACGGTTCGCCCCGCTCCAGAGGCTTTGCCACTCCGATGGTGAAACGAGTGCGGCCTGCTCCCCCGATGGGGTCTGTGCCATCGCCGGAAACACGGGGATAAGCGCGATCGCGCCGAGCCATACGCAAAACGTCGGTGTCTTCATGCAAGGCCAACGAACGACGTCCCTCCTGCGCCTCACCGACCCTGGCAAGCGAGCCTCGATCCTTCTCGTGAACGACCTAAAGAGGATCGTTCGCCCACAATCGGCCAGTCTCGGTCAGGCCGACAGAAGCTTGCAGATCCAGCGGCTGCGTTCGAACTGCCCGCAGATGATGACGATCGCGGCGGTCAGCGGCACCGCGATCAGCGCGCCCGCGATGCCCCAGACCCAGCTCCAGAAGGTCATGGCGACGATGATCGCCAGCGGCGACAGGCTGAGCTGCTTGCCCTGCAACAGCGGATAGACGACGTTGCTGATGGTCAGTTGCAGGATGACGAAGCCGACGAAGACGAGCGCGGGCATCTGCCATCCCCCGAATTGAACGAAGGCGAAGAGCACCGGCGGCACGATTCCGACGATGTTGCCGATCACCGGGACGAAATTGAGCAGGAAGTTGAGGATGCCCCAGACCAACGCCAGCTCGAGCCCGGTCATCCACGACCACAGGGCCGAGGCGACGCCGGTGAGGATGCTGGTGGCCAGCGTCGTGCCGAGATAGCGACGGACCTGCGCCGAGATGTCCTCGCCGGCGGCCAGCATGTCGCGGCGGTCACCGCTTTCCGTCATCTCGTACAAGCGACGCTTGAGCCGTGGCACTTCGGGCAGGCCAAGCATCACGATGATGCCGATGAACCCGACATAGGTGACGAACCCATAGACCCCGCCTGCCAGCAGCTGGAGCAGCGCCATGATCCGTTGGCGGTTGATGGTTCCCGCGATCGGCACGCCATGCTCGGCAGCCCATCCGGCAAGCCGGCTATATCCCTGCTCAAGGCTCGCCCAGTTCGTCGTGAGTGCGGCGAGGACCTGGCCGATCGACAGATAGACCGCTGCGGCAAAGGCGCCGAGGATCGCGATCAGCGACAGCAGCGTCAGCGTATAGGCCAGCCATGACGGCATGTGCCGCGTCAGCCTGCGCTTGAGCGGCCACAAGGCCGCGACGATGATCGCGGCGAAAGCGATCGGCATCGCGACCGCAAAGGCCGCCTTCAATGCCCCGATCAACACGACGGCCGCGATGAGCGTCATCAGTCGATTGCGATACCGATGTTCGGCCTGACCGTCGCTCATGCGTCGCGTTCCTCGATAATGATGCCTGCCTGATCCATCGCTTCGGCGTTGAGGCGGCCGCCGAGCAGCAACGCCCAGGCGGACACCATCAGCCAGAGCATCAGGATGACCGCTGCGGACAACGATCCATACGTGTCATCGAACCGCGCGAGATGCGTGACGTAGAGGCGGAACACGAGGGTCGCCCCCACCCACATCGTGACGCCCGCGACCGTTCCGGGCAGGACCGATCGCCACGGTATGGCCGCCTCGCTCGCCGGCGCATAGCGATAGACCAGCATCAGGCCGAGGCCCGCCCCCAGCGTCAGCGATCCGAACAGGATGATGGTCGAGGCGAGCCGTGCGCCGGGCAGCCCGTCCGGAACATAGCTTTGCAGGAAGGCGAGCACCGACAGCGAGATCAGGGCGGTCAGCACCAGCCCCGCACATCCCAGCACCAGCAGCATCGCCGTGATCTGCCGGCGGAGTCCCCGGCGCTCGCGCTCGATGCGGAAGGCGAGGTTGATGCCGTGGAGCAGCGAGCGTCCCGCCCGCCGCGCGCTGAACAGCGCGATGCCCAGCGAGACGATGACCGTCACGCCGGCGGAATGGCCGGACAGCGTATCGCGCAATCCGCCCGCCACGATGTGTTGCGCGTCGCGCGGCAAAATCGCCGTCAGCGTCGCAAGATTGCGGGCCACCGTCGCGCCGGGGACGAACAGGCCATAGGCTCCGGCGATCAGGCCGACGAGCGGGACGAGGGCGAGAAAGGCGGCGAAGGCAATCGAGCTGGCCGCGATGCCGAAATCGTCCCGGAGGCCGCTGCGCACGGCGCGGACCGACAGCGCGACCCACTTGCCGCCGGACCCCAGCCGGCGTTGCAGATGGCGAGGCGATGCGAGCTGCCGCAGCGACGCGCTGATCGCCGCGGCGGCGGCCCTAGCCTTCCGCCGGTGCACCGACGAATACCGCGACCAGACAGAGGATGCCGACGGCGACGAAGCCGATGCGATGCAGCATCGATCCTGCCTTGCTCCGGGCCGAGACCAGCAACGCCAGCACGCATTGCATCGCATAGAAGAGCGCAAAAGCGCGCGACGACAGCGCCACGACCTGGAACGGGTCGGTCAGCCAGACCACCAGCACCGCGAGCGCCCCGGCCAGGGTGAAGGCGAGCGGCACGCTGATCTTGCGCCGCGACACTTCATTGACCAGCCCGCCCGATCCGATCGAGTCCGCAACGGCGGCGCTGAGCTGGCTGGAGACGGCGCCGGCCAGAACGAAGATGCCGAGCGCGGGCGCGATGAATTCCATGATGTCGAGGATACCGGCCACCCCCTCGGTCGCCGCGGCGCGCGCGAGGAACGGCGTCAGCAGCGTGATGAAGGCGAGATAGATGACGGACGCAATCCACTGCGCGTGACGCATCGTCCTGATCCGCAAGGCGGCGGCATAGTCATGCCCGAGATAGCGCGACGTCTCGAACCCCTGCACGGTGATGATCAGGCCGAGCAGCATCGGGATGCTCGCCCAGGAGATGCGCGCCGGCGGCAGCGGTTCGGTCATGCCGCCCCTGGCCCAGGCGATGCCGAGCGCGACCAGCATGCCGGCGATGATGCCGATCTTGATCGACACCGTCCCATGCGCGAGATGCTCGACCTTGCGCAGGCTCCCGCCCAGCGCCAGCAGCGTCATCAGCACGATGATGACCGTCACGATGCTATTGGCGGCAACCGGCTGCCACGCCAGGTCGATGGCAACCGGCTTGAGCGTGAACTCGGCCAGCAGCTTCAGATAATAAGCGACCGAGACGGCATAGGCGAGCGCGAGGACGGCTTGGGTCAGACGCGCGACCCAGGCGATCGGATCGTTGAAGCGCGCCTCGGCAAGGTGGTTTTCGACATGGACGATGTTGAACCGGATCACCCAACCCGCCGCATAGGCGATGGCCAGCAGCAGGCCCATGGCGAGGATGGCGGCACTGCCGAACTCGCGGGCGAGCAGCGGCCCGCAGATCAGAAAGCCCGACCCGATGATCGAGGCGAGCGGCGTCACCGTCGCGCGCCAGCCATCGCTGCGCGCGAACGGGCTGACGGTCAGTGCGAGCGTGACGATCAGGGCAACGCCGAGCGCGACGGCGACGATCATGCGACGCCCTCGAACAGTGCGGTCGTAGTGTCTCGTCCGAGCCGGGCGTCAGAATGCAACGCCCCGCGACCGCCCGCAGCGGCACCCGGTCGACCGCGGCCGTCCACAGCAGCACGGCAATCGCGCCTGCACGCCACTGCGAGCAATCCTGTCGTTCGGCGGTGGCGGCGACCGGCAGGCCGGCCGCGCCCACTGCGCTTCCGTTCCCGGCGCTCGGGAATCCGGATCGACGTGGCGCCGGCTGCATGCGCCGGCTGATCCAGCGTTGCCATGGTATCCGCAGCGGCGATGACCGGCCGACAGGCTCGCGGCGGAGCGATGCGCACACCCCCGCCGTTCGCCCATATGCGTCCACGGGGCGCCTTTATCCGGCCGATGGCGAGGGTGGCGTGCGGCACCGGCGAGACCGGGGCGATCATGCGGTCTTGGACCCGGGCGACCGTCACGCCGTCAGCGGCAACGCCGGTGCGGCGTCGGAGCAGGTGGCCGGCAGCGGCGTCATTCATGCCCGTCAGCCATGTTCATCCGCCGTCCGGTCCGCGGTGTCCGCACGCCCGACAGGCCGTGCGCGGGGCGGATTGGCGCCGGCGGGCCAGCCTTCCCGCTGCCGCGTCCGGTCGCCGTCTGTCTCTTCGGTCTGGTCGTGGAAGAGGATCTGCTGCGTCGGGAACGGCAGGTCGATGCCATTGTCCGCCGCGGCCTGCCAGATCGCCAGGATGACGCGCGCGCGCAGGTGGACGAGGTTGGTCCGCTTGGAATCCGACCACCAGCGCGCCCGCAGCGTCACCGAGCTGGCGTCCAGTCCCCAGGGCAGTACCTCCGGCGCCGGGTCCGCCTCGACGCCGTCGACCTTGGCGATGGCTTCGGCGAAGACCGTCATCGCGCGATCGGGCTTGTCGCCATAGCCGATGCCGATGTCGAACTGGTCACGGCGCACCGGAAACGCCGTGTTGACCATCACGGGCGAGGTGTAGACGTCCGAATTGGGGATGATGACCCGGCGACCGTCATAGGTCTTGATAAGGGTCGCACGGCTCTGGATATGCTCGACGGTACCTTCGAAATCCTTGACCACGATCTGGTCGCCGCGCCGATAGGGGCGGTTGATGAGCAGCAGGATGCCGGCCAGCAGGTTCTGGAGGATGTCCTTGAACGCAAAGCCGATCGCGACCGAGCCGATACCGAGGCTGGAGATGATCGTCGCAGGCTTCACGCTCGGGAACACGATAACACAGGCGATCAGCACGGCCGCGGCCACGATCAGACCAAAGGTCAGCGAGGCGAGGACCCCGCCGAGGTCGACCAGCCCCTTGTGGTGGAAAGCCCGCCGAACGCCGTTTGCGATCAGCTTGCCGGCGAACCAGGCGATGATGACGAAGACGATGCCGCCGACGATATTGGGCAATTGCAGGAAGAAGTCGTTCGATGCGACGTGCAGCTTCGCCGTGATCAGGTCGATCGGGTTTCTCGCCGGCGGCGGTGTGACGGACTGCATCGTTGCAGAACGGGGTGTCAAAATCGTTGTTCCGCAAGCGATACGGCTGGCCTCACGGAACGAGCCATGCGATCGCGAAACAGGTCGCCGCGCCGACGACGATGTTCATCGGCAGGCCGATCTTGACGAAATCGGCGAAACGATAGTCGGCCGCTGCATAGACCATGGTGTTGGTCTGATAGCCGATCGGCGTCGCGAAACTGGCCGATGCCGCGAACATGACCGTGACGATCAGCGCACGGGGATCATTGCTGCTCGCCTGGGCGAGGCCGATCGCGACCGGCGTCATGATGACGGCGACGGCGTTGTTCGTGACCGTCTCGGTCAACAGCGATGTCAGGAAATACAGGACCACGATCACGAGCAGCGGGGACAGTCCACCGATCCACGGTCCGATCGTATCGACGACGAGCTTCACCGTGCCGATCGCCTCCAGCCCGCTGCCGATGCCGAGCATCGCAAAGATGAGGACGAGGACGCTGCCGTCGATCGATCGCCACGCCTCTTCGGGATCGATGCAGCCGGTGACAAGCACGATGCCCACGCCGATCAGGGCGAGGAGAACGACCGGCATCGCACCGAGCGCCGCGAGCGCGATCACGCCGGCGAGCGTTCCGATCGCGATCGGGGCACGACGCCGGCGGAAGCGGCGGACGTGGCTGGTATCCTCCGCGATGAGGTTCGTGTTCTCGTGCAATGCCGCAAGAGCGCCGGCATCGGCGGCGACGAGCAGACTGTCGGCCGCGCGCAGGCGCACGCTGCCGAGGTCGGGTCCGGGCAGATGCCGGGCGCGCCCGATCCCGAGCACGCGGGCAGGCAGGTTGGACAGGAAGGGGATGTCGCGCAGCTCACGCCCCAGTGCGGGATGCGACGGCGCGATCGTGAGGCCGATCAGGCGCACGTCGTCGGCCCGCTCATCCTCGGCGAGGCGTATCGGACGACCGACATTCTGGAGGCCGACGATCACGCCCCGGCTGCGGGCGAGCCCGTCCAGTTCGTCGGCCGAACTGGCCACCACCAGGCGATCATCGCGGGTGATCCGCAGGTCGGGGGGCGGCTCGCGCAGCAATTCGCTGCCGCGCCTGATCGCGACAAGGCGGACGGCATCACGCTTGAGGAAGGACAGGTCCGCAAGGGTCGGGCGCTTCGCCGCTTCCTCCTCCGACAGCGTCAGCTCGGTCAGGTAGCGCAGCTGATGGCGGTCCGCGATGTCATTGTCCGGCCGCGAGGGCAGCAGCTTCGGTCCGAGCACCAGCATGGTGGCGATCCCGGCCGCCATGGCGACGAGGCCGCCGCCGGTGATCTCGAAGATGCCGAATGGCGCCTGTCCGTTCGCGCGGGCGACGCCGTCCACCAGCAGGTTGGTCGAGGTGCCGATCAGCGTCAGCGTCCCGCCGAGGATCGAGAGGTAGGACAGAGGGATCAGCAGCCGGGTCGCCGGAATGCCGACGGTCTTCGCCAGTCGGCGCACCAGCGGGATGAGGACGATGACGACCGGCGTGTTGTTGATGAAGGCCGGGGCGGTCGCGGCCCCGGCGAGCATTTCGGCGACGGTCCGCCGCGGTGCTGCTGACGCGCGGCGGACGACGACACTGGCAAGCGCCTCGATCGTGCCGGTGCGGACCAATGCGCCCGACAGGACGAAGAAGGCGGCGATCGTGATCGGCGCCGGATTGGCGAAGGCGGCCGTGACCAGGGCGGGGGTCAGCCAACCGCAGACGATCATCGCGCCGGCTCCGACAATTGCGATCGTGACCGGCGGAAAGCGTTCGCTCGCGAAAGCGGCGAACAGCGCAATGACGAATAGCAGACCGATCACCGGCTGATGCGCTTGGAGCGCTGATGCGATGACGTCGAACACATCCCCGCCCATTCTGGTCCGCTACGGCGTCATCAACGTGAGGCGGACCGATCGCCCCCGCCACCCGACGATATCGACGGGCAGCGCCCTGCCCGTCCAATGCTTTGATGCATCCGTTTGTCGAAAAGCATGAACCCAGACACCGTCCGCGACGTTCGTACGGCGTCAACAAGGAGGTACCATGTTCGAGAAGCTGCGGATCAAGGAGCATATGGAGATCGCCGGTTCGGACGGCGAACACGTCGGCACCGTCGACAAGGTCGAGGGCGAGACGATCAAGCTCACCAAGACCGATTCGTCCGACCATCAGCATCACACGCTGCCGTTCGACATGGTCGACCGGATCGAGGACAATCGCATCTACCTGAAGGTCACGAAGGCAGAGGCGCAGGCAGCGAAGGCCTGACGTCCAGGGGCGCCACGAGCCCCAAGGGCTTGGTGGCGCTACCCTGACCGCGAACACGAGGGCGGCCGATCATCGGCGACGCCCTGTTTATTTACCTCATCGCGTCCGGCCCGAAAAAGGGACGGACAAACCCCGGCCGATGGCGCCTCCGATCGCTGGTCAGGCTGTACCGGCGAGCCAGGCGGTGCCGTCACGCAAACGCCGCTTGTAATCGGGCTCGGCCAGCGCCGCGCGCAGCTCGTCGGCCCGGTGCCGGACCCGGCGCAGGTTGAAACCCTTCAATCCGTCATTCGCCAGCTCTTCGAGCTTGTCGGCATAAGCGCGGATCGTCGCGAGCCGATCGGGCTCGTCGCAGTCGAGCGACACCTCGCCGAGCGCATTGAGATAGCGCAGCGCCGCGACCATGTCGGCTGCGCAATATTGCGCGAGCGCGCCGAACGAACGATCCATCAGCGAGGCGAAGGTGACCGGATGGGCGATCACTCGCAGCGCACCGTCGTCGTCGACACGCAGGTGCGACGGCAGCGACCGGCCGGCGAGATCGGAAAGCGCCGCGCTCAGCCAGTCGAGACAGGTCACGGCGGTGAAGGGATCGTTGACGCCGGGCGAGAGGGCGCGCGCGGCGATCTCGACCAGCTCGTCGACCAGAAAGCGCAGATCCTGCAAGGCGGAACGGCGCGATCCGATCGCGACGGCATCGCGGAGCGCGTCGGCGCATTTGTCGTCGCATCGTCCCGGCGGCCACGCTTCCACCAGCGCCCGGCCGATATGGACGAAGTCGCCGGGCTGATATTGCAGCCTCAGCACCAGCCCGTTCTCCCGAGCGACCCGCATCACCGTCTCGTCGTCGAGAAACTGGATATAGCCGGTGTCCTTCGCCGTCACGACGAAGCGATCCGCGCCCACCGCGGCATCGGCAGTATCACGGAAGGTGGCAGGCAGCTTCTCTGCGGTCGAGTCATGATCGTCGGGCGCCTCGCCGATGAAACGGGGAAAGCGATCGTCGATGCCGCGCAGCAGCCGGTCGCCGACATCTTCGATGACGCTGTTGATGTGGATCTTCGACGGGACGTGATGGATGAAGTAGATCAGCACCGCGATCGAGCAGAGTGCCAGCAGGACACCGACGAGCAGCGCCAGATTGGGCACGAAACCATAGCCGCCGGATTCCTCGGCCGAGCGGATCGTGCGCAGCACCAGCAGGCAGTAGAGGAACGTCGCGATGAAGGTGCCGAGCGTCACCTGATTGCCGCGGTCGCGCATGAAATTGGTGAGCAGTCGCGGGCCGTATTGGCCCGACGCATAGACCACCGCCGCGATCGTCACCGAAAAGACGGTGCCGGCGACGGTGATCATCGATCCCCCGACCGACGACAGCACCTGCCGCGCCCCGTCGGGGTGCGAGGCATAGACCCAGGCATATCCGCCCATCCACGACGATCCGAGCGTCGCATCGAGCGTCACCATGCCGATGGCGAGCAGCACCGCGCCGATCGCCATGATCGTCGGCACGAACCAATAGCTGGAGCCGAGATAGTCGGCGAGACGAAGCAGGCCGGCTTTCATCGGCAGTACCTTTCGGAAAGACCCGGCCTATTCGGTCTGCCGGGTCTGAGGGACCCAAAGAAGAGCGGCGGCCTGGTCGGCGACGATCGCGTCGCGTCGCTCCTGCCGCATCGTGGCCTCGTCCTTATCTGCCGCCCTGACCGCATCGGCACGGGCCCCGCCCGTGTCACGCACGTTATCGGACCGAGCGTCGTCGGAATTCCTGACGCGATCGGTGCGCCTGTCGGACGGGCCTTTCCCACAATGGCTCAACGGTAGAGCGGCAGGAAGACGCCGACCGCGATACTATCCGTCATGGGTCGACTCCCGAGAATAAGGGCGAGCCGCTCGCCCCGGCGCACCGAGCCCGCGATCCGGTCTAGAACAACCAAAGAGCCAATCCCCCGGTTCCGGCGAGCCCCTTCCGGGAAGCGACTGATGATCTTCGGGCGAGACGGTGCGCCCAATGCCGGATCAGCAGCCCACGTAGCGCACGCAACATACTATGGCGTCGACGTCTTGCAGGACAGCCGCTCCGTCGCTTCGATCAACCGGGCAACGGCCATACCGTCGTAAGGCTTGGTGAAAAATACCCCGTCACCCGGCAGCTCCGACCTGTTCGGACGGCCCCTGCCGGACGCGATGATGAGCTGGATGTCAGGCCGACGCTCGTGCACCTTCCTCGCCAATACCAACCCGTCGAATGGGCCAGGCATATGAATGTCTGTGAACAGCACGGTGATCTCCGGATGCTGGTCGAGCGTACACAATGCGTCTTCGCCGCCGTCGGCTTCGATCACCGTGAACCCGACATCTTCGAGAACATCGACGGCATACATGCGGATCAGTGTCTCATCATCGACGACGAGGACGACGGCCGATGGGTGGGGACTATCCATCATGGGCCAACATGCCGCGCGTACGATACGTTCCGGATCGGAGCGACCTAACTCTCGACGATCGCTGCCAGCGATGAGCGCACCGTCCATCGGACACCGCTCGGTTCATAGTCGATGACCGCCTTGCCACCGAGATCGCGGCCGAGGCTCTGCATCAATCGTGTCCCGAAGCCGACCCGCGTCGGCTCCGTGACGACGGGTCCGCCATGCTCCTTCCAGACCAGCTCGAACACCGGTTCGGCCTCCTGGATCACGGTCCACCGCAAATCGACATGACCCTCCGGAACCGACAGGGCGCCATATTTGGTCGCGTTGGTGCCGAGTTCATGGAGCGCCATCGCCAGCGCAAGAGCGGCGCGTGCACTGAACCGGACCTGCGGGCCGGATACGCGGATACGCCGCGAGCGACCGCCCTGGAGCCGGATCGCACCGTCGACGATCGTGTCGATCGGCGCGGCGGACCAGCTCGTCCGCGTGAGCAGATCGTGCGCTTCGCTCAGCACCTGGAGGCGATTGCCGATCGTGTCGCGCGCCTCGGCCGGCGTTGATGCGTTGCGCAGCGACTGGCTGACGATCGCCTGGACGATCGACAAGGTGTTCTTGATGCGATGCTGAAGCTCGTTGTTGAGCAGCGCCCGATGGTCCTCGGCGGCCCGCAGCTCGGTGACGTCTCGCACCGTTCCCAGAAAGCGTTTGGCCATGCCGACGACCACCGCCCCGATGGCATGGACATGGCGTTGACGCCCCGCCGCGTCGATCGTCCGGAACCCGACGTCGAGCATACCGTCCGTCGTCACCGCCTCGCGGACGACCGCGTTGACCCGCTCCCTGTCATCGGGATGGACCTGACGGATGAAGGAGTGCTGGAAATCGAGCGGCTCGTCGGGCGTATGACCGAGCAACTCCCGCGTGCGGGCATCCCATTGCAGGTTGCCGAGCTCGAGCGTCGACTCCCATGTGCCGAGCTCACCCGCCTCTAGCGCCAGGCGCATCCGGGTTTCGCTGTCCGCCAGCGCCAGCTCGGCCAGCTTGCGGTCGGTGGTATCGATCGCGACGCCGGGAAAGTGGGTCGCCTTGCCGCTGCCGTCATACGCGCAGCGCCCCTGCGCCATGACCCAGCGCACCGCCCCATCGTGGCGGAGGACCCGATATTCTTCGGCAAACTCCCCGGTTTCCGCGATACACTGGCGGATCGCCTCGGCCACCCGCTCGCGATCGTCGGGATGGATGCCGGCGACGAAGGTCGCCAGTGGCACCCCGCTTTCGCCGAGCTCCGGATCGACAGAATAGAAGGCGCAGAATTTGCTGTCGGCGCGCAGCGTATCGGTCCGACTGTCCCAGTCCCACGAACCGACGAAGCCCGCCGCTTCGAGGGCGATCTTGAACCGCTCCTCGATCGCCTTCAGCCGCTCATATTCCAGCCGCTGCTCGGTGCGGTCGCGCAGGATCTTGATGAAGCCGATCGGACGATCCGCTTCATCGGTCAGCGGCATCATCTCGCCATTGGCCCAGAAGCGTTCGCCGCCCTTGCGCAGATGCCAGCGCTCGTCCTTGCCGCGCCCCTGCGCCAGGGCGGCGCCCATTTCCTTTTCGGGGATCCCGTCGTCGCAGTCTTCCGGGGTGAAGAAGCGATGGCACGGCAAACCGCACATCTCCTGCTCGGTCCAGCCCATGATCCGCGCCGCGCCCTCGTTCCAGCTCGTCACCGTGCCGTCGAGGCGCATCGACACGATCGCATAATCCACCGCACTGTCGAGGATGAAGCCGTGTCGCTGATCGACCTGCCGGCGCTCGGCCAGCTGCTTGCGTGCGGTCAACAGGGCCATCACCTGGCGCGACAACGCCAACAACGCCTGCCGCTGGTCTGCGTTGAGCTGGCGTGGTTCATAATCGACGACGGCAAGGGTGCCGAGCTTCTCGCCATCGGATGCGACCAGCGGCGCACCGGCATAGGACCGGAAACCGGCCTCTCCGGTGACGAGCGGATTACGGGCAAACCGGTCGTCGTTGTTCAGATCGGGAATCTCGAACACGCCATCCTGTTCGATGGCATGGGAGCTGATCGACCACGCACGGGGGATGTCGGCCAGATCCAAACCGATCGGCGCCTTGAACCACGTCCGCTGGTCATCGACCAGCGATATGAAGGCAATCGGCGTTCCGGCGACCTGCGCCGCGATACGGGTTATGTCATCGAGGCCCTGTTCGGTCTTTCCAGCCAGGACATCATAATCGGTCAGGGTCGCCAGACGGCGTCGTTCACCATCATAGGTGCTGCTGTTTTCGCTCATGGTCCCCCGTGCCAGTGCGAAAGCCCCCGAGGCGATCACCGTCTGATTCCAAGCTTATAAGACGCCTAGCACGATCCATCCGGGTCAGCGAGACATGGCAGGCACCGGTATGACGATGGAGGCGGAACGGCTCCATGGCGTCCCATTCGTCCTGCATCATGGGGCATGACGATCCTCCGGATCGACCGGCGCGCAGGCGACTTCGAGGCATCGACACCGCTCCGAACCCGGTCCGATCACCGATCGCGCCGTGACGTCTGGCGCTGATCGAGCCTCGAATCCGACATAGGCAATCCGCCGCGCCCATCGAACCGATCGAACGGGGTGGATGCTACCACGAACGGCGTCCCGCCGCGCGGCCAAGGGCGTTTCGAACACCCTCTCCACGCCCCGATCCACGTCCGTGACGCCTGACGGGCAGGTGTTCGACACGGCAATCGCCCTGTCCGTCCACGCAGCGTGTATCGCGCGGCTCACCAGGGACGCTGCGGAACCGTTGGCGCGGCCGATGACCGCGCGGCCATCAGGCCATCGCCATCATCACCGATGTCGAGGCGAGCGCTCCCGCGAACAGCCGCCGCGCGGCCGGGCAGCCCTTTACCCGGCACGGCGCAAGGCGTGCGAGCTGATCCGGATCGGCGATCAGCTGACACAGCAGGGCCTCGTCGCCGTCAGGGCCGAACGGGCAGCCGCGGCACAGCGGCCGGCCGAGACAGGCTTCGCCCAGCGTCATCACGCTGTCGATCACCGGTGCGAGCATGTCATAGCCCAACGGCGCGAGCAGCGCGTGCAGCCGCTGCTGGACCGGACCACGCTCGTCGCGCGTGCGGCGCCAGCAGCGCGCGGCGCGGGCGATGACGGCGGGCGGCATCGTCATCGCCCCAGCCTCGGCCAGAGCCGACCGACCCGCACGCAGTAGCGCGCATAATGCTCGCCGAACTGGTGACGCATCATCGCCTCCTCCTGCGGCACCCGCAGCCACCACATGGCGGCAAAGGCCGGAACGACGAGCAGCCCGGCGATGAGATTGTGGACCAGCAACGGCTGGCAGAAGGCCGCCAGCCAGATGCTGACGTACATCGGATGCCGCCACAGCGCGTAGACGCCGCCGGTGACGAGACGATGCCCTTCGCGCAACTCCAGCCCCGGACTCCAGTTGCGGCCGTATCGACCGGTCTCACATGCATCAGCCGCCCTCCAATCTGCTATTGCGAATCTATAGCAGATTGGAGGGCAAGATACTAGCTCCCCGACGCTCGCTCGCGACCGAGCCAGGCGGCGAACGCGGTGGCGCCGAGCACGGCGATACCGGTGCGCGCCTGGCCGCGCTTGCGGATCAGGCGCAGGCCGAGCGTCGCCGCCGCGCTGGTCACCAGCCCCGCCTTGCCGATGCCGGCGACCTGCCCGGCGCGGGCCATCGCCCGGCTCGCGCCGAACTCCTCCGCCGCGCTGACGGGTGCCGCCGCCGCATTCTCGTGGCGTTCGCCCCGCTTGGCACCGTCACCGGCGACATGGTCGGCGACCCAGGAGCCACGCGTACCGATTGGCTGCGGCGTGCCGGTGGTGGTATCGGCGGCAACCTGATGCTCGAATTCGGCGTTGAGCTCGGCGCCGACGATCAGAATGAAGGCGGACAGATACATCCAGGTCAGCATCACGACGACCGCGCTGAGCGAGCCGTAGGTCGCATTATAGTTGCCGAAATTCGCGACGTAGAGGCCGAAGCCGAGGCTGAGCAGCAGCCAGCCCGCCGCGCTGAACAGCGACCCGGGAGTCAGCCAGCGCCAGCGCGCCTGCGTCCGCGACGGCCCGAACCGGTAGAGCGCCGCCGCCGCCGACGAGCCGGCGAGCAGCAGCAGCAGATAGGAAGCGAGCTTGCCACCGACGAGCACCACGCCCGGCGCGCCGGGCAGCAGCGCCTCGAGCTTGGCGAGCGCGGCGATCGCCAGTGCGGCGACCAACGCCACCACCACCGAAGCGGCGGTGATGCCGAGCGCGAGCAGATTGACCTTGATCAGCCCGCGCTTTTCCTCCTCCTCATAAGCGATGTTGAGCGCGGTGATCACCGCCCCCGCGCCGTTGCGCGCGCCGAACAGTGCCAGCGCCAGCGCGATCAACAGGCCGAAGCCCTTCTTGCCGTCGGAGGATTGCACGACGCTGAGCAATTGCTCGCCGACCAGCCGGGCGGCATCCGCCGGCATCACCGCGGCGAGCCGGTTGACGTCGTCGATCACCGTCTGCGTATCGGCGATCAGGCCATAGCTCAGCACCGTGACGCCGAGCAGCGGCACCAGCGCAAGGAAGCCGTAGAAGGCGACCCCCGCTGCGATCAACCCGACATTGTCGCGGCCGGTTTCGTCCCAGGTGCGCTTGAGCACCGCCTTCCAGCCCCCGGCCGGCAGGGACCAGGGGCTGAGCGCCCGTTGCTGGCGGTTGTCCATGCTTTATTCCCCCGGTGTCCGATCGGCGCTCAGGCCGTACCAGGGTCGAACCGGCCGCGCCGCGCACGGTTCCGTTACGATGTCCTGCCGAAGCCCGAGGGCCTCCCCCGCGATGATTCGGCTCGACCTGCGACGCCTTGCCGGCCTGACGATCGGATATGGCCGTGATGATGCTGCACGAGAGGGCGTCCGGCTCGGACGCCCGCGGGCTGGCCGGCGCAATCGCCATGAGGTCGCGGATCGCCTACAAAGGCGACCACCCGGCACGGCTGATAGGGTGGGGAGCTTCTGTTGCCCGGTGCTCCCCGTACCGCTGGATTCCCCTTCTGTTGCCCGGTGGGGTCCAACCGCGCTATTTTGGAGTAACCTTAGGCCGTGAGGCCCTCAGTTACGCCGCAATCGCGAGTGCTTCGTTATCGTTGGCACTTGTGTAATGGGCCGTTGCGGTGGTCCCATTCCGAGCGAAAGACAGCGCCCTTCAACACACGTCGATCCTAGTTCGGCCCCGTCATCGCGGCTGATCGCTCAACTGCGGTGGTGGAGCCGCCGGGTACTGCCCCCGGGTCCGCTGCGTCTATTCAACGCCACCGTTTATCGCCATAGCCGGCTGGAAGCCGGCAACCGTCATATAGGTGCAACGCGTCGCCGCCGCAATCCGCGCCTTTCACTCGCCACATTATCACGCCATAGGGCGCGCATCATGTTGACCCAGCGTTCCCGCTACGCGTTGCGCGCGATGCTGTTCCTCGCCCAGGCGCCGGTGGCGAGCCCGCCGATTCCGATGGGCCGGATCGCGATCGCTGCCAACGTCCCGCGCAAATTCCTCGAACTGATCCTCGCCGACCTGCGCGATGCCGGGCTGCTCACCAGCACGCGCGGCAAGATGGGCGGCTATGTCCTGTCCCGTCCCGCGCAGTTGATTTCGCTCGGCGAGGTGATCCGCGTCATCGAAGGGCCGCTCGCGCTCGTCCCCTGCGTCAGCCGCACCGCCTATCGGCCGTGCAAGGATTGCGTCAGCGAGGCGGATTGCGCGATCCGCCATGCGATGATGCGCGTCCGTGACGAAACCGCACGCATCCTCGACGGCACCAGCCTCGCCGACGCGACCGCCGAGCACCTCGTCGCGGCCTGACCGCGCCTCAGACGCGCGGCCGTGCCTTCAGCTCGTCGCGGATCTCGCGCAGCAGCGTGACATCGGCGGGCTCGGCCGGCGCCGGCGCGGCAGGCTTGGGGATCAGCCGGTTCACCGCCCGGACGATCAGGAAGATGATGAAGGCGACGATCAGGAAATTCGCCGCCTGGGTGATGAACGCGCCATAGCCGAGCAGCGGCACGCCCGCCTTCTTGAGCGCGGCATAGTCGCTGAGCGATCCGGCGTAATTCGCCGGTACCGGCCCCATGCGAAGGAAATATCCGGAAAAGTCGAGTCCACCGAAAATCTTGCCGATCACCGGCATGATCACGTCCTCGGTCAGCGAGGTGACGATCCGGCCGAACGCCGCGCCGATGATCACCGCCACCGCCAGATCGAGCACGTTGCCGCGCGCGATGAACGTCTTGAACTCCTTGAGCATGATCCCGCGTCCCTCGTTAGCCATCCCAGAGGGAGCGAGACTAGGCGGCGATTTCCCCTTCGCCAAGCCCGTCCGCTGTCCTATATGCCTAGCACAGATACTTGAGGAGGATGTTCATGTCGTCGCTTCGACCCGTTGCCGCTTTCGCCCTGGCCGCCACCGCCTCGGTGTCGCTGGCCGGCTGCGGCATCAACTCGGTGCCGACGGCGGAGGAAAACGCCAAGGCGCGCTGGGCCGATGTCCAGAACCAATATCAGCGCCGCGCCGATCTGATCCCGAACCTCGTCGCCACGGTCAAGGCGGCCGGCGCGCAGGAGAAGGATATCCTGGTCCAGGTGACCCAGGCGCGCGCCAGCGCCAATCAGGTCAAACTGTCGGGCGATCAGCTGACCGATCCCGCCAAGGTGCAGCAGTTCGAACGCGCGCAGAACAACGTGACGATGTCGTTGCAGCGGCTGCAGGAAGCCTATCCCGAGCTCAAGTCGCAGGGCAATTACACCACGCTGATGAGCCAGCTCGAAGGTACCGAGAACCGCATCACCATCGCGCGGCAGGATTACAACAATGCGGTGCAGGCCTATAACACGCGCATCCGCACCTTCCCCGATGCGGTCGGCGCGAAGATCTTCTACGGTGCCAAGCCGCTGACGCCGTTCGCCGCGACCGCGCCGAATGCCCAGAACGCGCCCACCGTCAACTTCGGGAATGCGAGCTGAGGGTGCCCGCCCCCCTCGCCCGGACCGCGACGCTGTGGCGGGCAGCGCTGCTGATGCTGCTGGCGTGGCTGATCGTCACGCCGGCGGCGGCGCAGACCTTCCCCAAGTTCACCGGCCTCGTCGTCGACGCCGCCGACGTGCTGCCGCCCGATCGGGAAGCGGCGCTGACCGCCAAGCTGGAGGCGTTGCAGAAGCAGACGCACCGGCAGCTGGTGGTCGCGACGATCCCGGACCTTCAGGGGTATCCGATAGCGGATTACGGCTATCGACTGGGGCGGAATTGGGGGGTTGGTCTTCGCGACGTCAACAATGGTGCGATTCTGATCGTGGCACCGAACGGCGCCGCCGGGCAACGGGGCGTGCGGGTTGAAGTCGGCCGAGGAATGGAGCCGATCATCACCGACGCTCTAAGCAGTGTCATCATCAACCAGACTATGATCCCCAAACTTCGGGCCGGCGACATTCCCGGAGCGATCAGCGCAGGCGTCGACGAGCTTGCGCGTCAAATGCAGGCAAGTCCCGAAGAGGCCCGGTCGAGACTCGACGCCTCGGCCAAGCAATATGATGCCACGCATCGGCGTAGCCGCACCAGCCAGAGCGGCGGCGGCGTGCCGTTCGGCGTGATCATCTGGGGAATCATTCTGCTGTTCGTGCTGGTGCCACTGTTGCGCGGCCGGAAACGTGCCGGCCCGTGGGGCCGACGCTATGACCATGATGGCGGCAGTGCGCTGCCGATCGTGCTGTGGGGTCTCGCTAATGAGATCGGCCGTTCGTCGCAGGGCGGTGGCTGGAGCAGCGGCGGTGGCGGCGGATCAGGCGGCGACGGCGACGGCAGCTGGGGCGGCGGCGGCTTCACCGGCGGCGGCGGCGGCGATTTCGGCGGCGGCGGCGCGTCTGGGAGTTGGTAGGATGGAACTGACCGACGATGATCGCGCGCGCGTCGCCACCGCCGTGGCGCTGGCCGAACGCAGCACCGCCGGCGAGATCGTCACGATCGTCGCGCGGCGCAGCGACAAATATCATGACGTCGCCCTGCACTGGGCGGTGCTCGCCATGCTGCTCGTGCTGGCGCTGCTCGCGCTGGACCCGACTGCGGCGGTGTGGCTGCATGGGCTGGTCGCCGACCCGTGGGAGGGCGTACCGAGCGCGGGGAGCCTGTTCACCGTCGCGCTGGTGCTGCTCGCCGTCACCTTCCTCGTCGTGCGGCTCGTGCTCGCCTGGATGCCGCTGCGGCTGGCGCTGACGCCGGGCAGCACCGCGGCGCGCCGCGTCCACGAGCGCGCGCGCATGCTGTTCCGCACCGCCGCCGAGGCCCGCACGCTCGAGGCGACGGGCGTGCTCGTCTACCTCTCGCTCGACGAACATCGCGCCGAGATCATCGCCGATCATTCCATTCACAAGCGCGTCGCGCCCGACGTGTGGGGCGCCGCGATGGCGGCACTGATCGCGGCGACGCGCGACGGCCGCCCCGGCGACGGCATGGCCGAGGCGGTGCGCCAGATCGGCCTCGTCCTCGCCGAGCAATTCCCGCCGCGCGCCGACGACACCAACGAACTGCCGGACCGATTGATCGAGCTATGACCACCGATACCACCGTCTGGACGGGCAAATATCTCTCGGTCAAAAAGGCCGGGACCTGGGAATATGCCGAGCGCGTCGGCGCGATCGCCGCGGCGGTGATCGTCGCGATCGACGGTGACGGACAAGTGCTGCTCGTCGAACAGCATCGCGTGCCGCTCGGGCGGACTTGCCTCGAACTGCCCGCCGGACTGGTCGGCGACGAGAGCGCGGGCGAAAGCGTCGCCGACGCGGCCCGGCGCGAGCTCGAGGAGGAGACCGGCTATCACGCCGCCGTCGTCGAGGAACGCGGTGAATTCTACTCGTCGCCGGGGATGACGTCGGAAAGCTTCACCTTGGTGCTGGCGACCGGACTGACCCGCACCGGTGACGGCGGCGGCGATGCGCAGGAGAATATCACCGTCCACCGGGTCGCGCCGGAATCGGTGGCGGGTTTCGTCGCGGCGAAACGGCGCGAGGGCGTCGCGATCGACGCGAAGATGCTGCTGCTGCTCGGCAGCGGGCTGATGGATGAGGTGATCGGGCGGTAGCGCGGGGATGGCGCGCATGGCGCCAGTCTTCATGAATACGGCCGAAAGCGGGAACTCTGCCTAGGTCGTTCTGGCAAGCGACCCGAGATACCCATGCCGGCGAGACCTTTGCGAAGTCTCATAGTTGGCCGGAGACGCGTCGTCATCCCGGACGCGTTCCGAGGTCCACCGTGCCGCGAAATATCCGGCCTACGCTCGTGCGGGACCGCGGATGCCGGACCACGTCCGGCAGGACGGCGAAGGTTTGCAGAGGTTCCGCAAGAGCGGGGATCACCGGGCAGGCAGAGCAACGGCTCTTTGTTCCTGGAACCCTGGGCTCCTGCCTGCGCAGAAGTACGGGAGCGGCCGTTATCCGCCGGCTTGCGCGCCCAACCTTACCGGAAATTGTCCGCGTAGGCCTGCAGCTTCAGCTTGCGCTCCGGCGCCGGGATCAGCTCGTAGTCGAAGCCCTGCGCCTCGCAATAGGCGATCGCCGCCTCCTGCGTCGGGAAGCTCAGCCGTACCTGCTCGCGCGTGTCGCCGCTGCCGGCCCAGCCGGTGAGCGGATCGGGACGCTTGGGTTCGGCGGGCTCGAATTCGAGGCTCCACGTCATCGTCCGGGCTTTACCGGACTGCATCGCATTCTTGGGGCGCTGGAAGATACGGGCGGTAGGCATGGCGGTTCCTTAGCGTGTCCCGAGGCTGCGTGCATCCGCCTTTTTGGTGCGCAGCGTCGCCGCCGCCGCGGCGGGATCGTCGGGCCAGGGATGTTTGGGGTAGCGACCGCGCATCTCCTTGGCGACGGCGTTCCAGCTGCCCGCCCAGAAGCCGGGCAGATCGCGCGTCGTCTGGATCGGCCGGCCGGCGGGCGAGGTCAGGCTGAGCACCAGCGGCACGCGCTGCGACCCGATGCTCGGATGCTCGGCCAGACCGAACAGCGCCTGGACGCGCAGCTCGACCTTCGGCCCGCCCTCCGCCGCATAGTCGATGGCGTGCGTGCTGCCCGCCGGGCTGGTGAAATCGGCGGGGGCGAGCCGGTCGACCTGCCGCATCCCGTCCCAGCCGATCAGGGCACGCAGCGCATCGGTCAGCGCGCCGCCGGGAATGGCATCGAGCCGGCGACGGCCGACGAGCAGCGGCGGCAGCCATTCGTCGAGCCGCTCGACGAGCAACGCGTCGATGTCGATGCCGGCATAACGCGCGCGCGCCTTGAGCGCCTCGCCGCCCTCGCGCCACGGCAGCAGGTCGAGCCCATGCGTCCGCACCCCGTCGAGCAGCGCATCGGCGATCGCGGCGGGATCGGCCTGCGAATCGGGTCCGGACGACAGTCGCAGCGCGCCGAGCCGTCGCTCGCGCAGCGTCGTCACGCCGCCGGTCGCGGGATCGAAGTCGACGGTGCGCCGCGTCTCGATCCGCGCGCCGAACAATCGCTCGATCGTCGCCAGCGTGATCGGCGCCGCCGCGAGGATGCGCGCGCCCGAGGCGGCGCCCTGCGTCTCCGCCACCGCCAGCCAGGCGTGCCGCGCCAGCGCGCTGGTCGGATCGAGGCGGAAGCCGCGCCCGCCGGCCGACGCCCAATGTTCGCCGCTCGCGTCGCGGGCGCGGGCAATCCGGTCGGGAAAGGCAAGCGCGATCGGCACCTCGATCGCCTCGTCGCTGCCCTCGCCCCCGCCGACCAGCTTCGCCCAGCGCGTGGCGAGCTGGCGCGCCGCCTGCGCCTTGGTGCCGCGCTCGCCCCGCCAGCGGCGCAGTCGCGATTCGAGATCGGCGTCGCTGCCGCCAAGTCCGCGCTCGCTGAGCAGCACCGCGACCTCGGCGGCAATCCGCCCCTGCCCCATGTCACCGGCGCGCAGCAGCATATGCGCGAGCCGTGGCGGCATCGGCAGCGTGGCGATGCGGCGGCCATGTGCGGTCGGGCGGCCATCGGCGTCGATCGCCTCCAGCGCGGTCAGCCGCTCGCGCGCCTCCGCCACCGCAGCGGCGGGCGGCGGATCGAGGAAGGCGAGATCGCGCGGATCATTGACGCCCCACAAGGCCGCGGCGAGCACCAGCCCCGACAGATCGGCCTCCAGGATCTCCGGCGGATCGAAGCGCGGCAGGCCGCCCGTCCCCGCCTCTTCCCACAGACGATAGGCGACGCCGGGGCCGAGCCGCGCGGCGCGACCGGCACGCTGCGTCACCGCCGCCTGACTGGCGCGCTCGGTGACGAGCCGGGTCATCCCCGCCGCGCGGTCGTAACGCGGCCGGCGGGCCAGCCCCGAATCGACGACGATGCGGATGCCGTCGAGCGTCAGGCTGGTCTCGGCGATCGAGGTGGCGAGCACCAGCTTGCGCCGGCCGTCGGGTTCGGGCCGGATCGCGGCCCGCTGCGCGGCGGGATCGAGGCTGCCGTGCAACTGATGCAGGACGATGGCGTCGGGCAGGTCGGCGAGTCGCTCGGCGGTGCGCTCGATCTCGGCGACGCCGGGCAGGAAGGCGAGCAGCCCGCCCTCCGCCTCGGCGAGCGCGCGGCGGATCGCCGAGGCCATCACGTCCTCGATCCGTGCGTCGCCGCTGCGGCCGAGATGGCGGAGGGCGAGCGGATGGCTGCGCCCTTCGCTCTCGATCACCGGCGCATCGCCGAGCAACGCCGCGAAGCGGGCGCCATCGAGCGTCGCCGACATCGCGACGATGCGCAGATCGGGACGCAGCGCCGCCTGCGCATCGAGCGCGAGCGCGAGGCCGAAGTCGCCGTCGAGGCTGCGCTCGTGCACCTCGTCGAACAGCACCGCGGCGACGCCGGCGAGTTCGGGATCGGCCTGGATGCGCGCGACGAAGATGCCCTCGGTCACCACGGTCACCCGCGTCGCCGTCGAGCGGCGGCTGTCCATCCGCGTCGCATAGCCATAGGTGCCGCCGACCGCCTCTCCGGCAAGCGCCGCCATCCGCTCCGCCGCGGCGCGCGCGGCGAGCCGGCGCGGCGACAGCAGCAGGATCTCGCCGTCGCACCACGGCTCGGCGAGCAGCGCGGGCGCCACCGCCGTCGTCTTGCCCGCGCCGGGCGGCGCGACCAGCACGGCGTTGGCGCCGGCCCGCAGCGCGGCAAGCAGATCGGGCAGGACGGCGAGGATCGGCAGGTCGGTCACGATCGCGCCGCCATGGCATGGATCGCCCCGCGACGCGACATCCGCCATCTGCTACGGCCGGGACGCAAGCATGAAGGAGATGGTTATGGGTCTGTTGGACGGCATCCTCGGCCAGGTGGCCGGCAATCCGGAAATCGCCAATCTCGCCGAACGCATCGGCCTGTCGCCCGAACAGGTGACGGCGGCGATCGCGGCGCTCGGCGCGGCGCATACCCAGCCCGGCGACACCGTCGCGGGCGCGGCGGATTCGACCGGCCTGTCGCCGGACGTCCTGCAGCAGATCCTGACGCATCTCGGGGGCGAAGGCGCGCTCGGTCGCCTCGGCGCGTTGCTCGGCGGGGCAGAAGGCGCCGATGGCTCGGGCGGCCTCGGCAGCATGCTCGGCGGGCTGTTCGGCAAGGCCTGATCCCGGCGTCACGCCGGAATGGCGATCGCGCGCGTCCTAGTATCTCCTGCCCGCGCGATGGTAAGCAGCCGCGGGCAGCGAGGCACGATCATTGAGCGGACATGCGCACGACCATTCGCACGGTCATCATCACGGACACGACCATAAGGGCCATAGCCACGGGCATGGCCACGGCCACAGCCACGCGCCGGCATCGTTCGACCGCGCCTTCGCGATCGGCATCGCGCTCAACATCGCCTATGTCGTCGCCGAAAGCGGCGCGGGCCTGTGGACCGGATCGGTCGCGCTGCTCGCCGATGCCGGGCACAATCTGTCCGACGTGCTCGGCCTCGCCGTCGCCTGGGGCGGCGCGGCGCTGGCGCGGAGCGCGCCGACCAAGCGCTTCACCTACGGGCTGAAGGGATCGACGATCCTCGCCGCGCTCGCCAATGCGGTGTTCCTGCTCGTCGCGCTCGGCGCGATCGTCACCGAGGCGGTGCAGCGGCTCGGCAATCCGCCGGCGGTGACCGGGCTTACCATCTCGCTGGTCGCGGGAATCGGCATTGCGATCAACGCCTTCACCGCGTGGCTGTTCGCGCGCGGGCGCAAGGGCGACATCAATATCCGCGGCGCCTATCTGCATATGCTGAGCGATGCCCTGGTCTCGGCAGGCGTGGTCGTGGCCGGCATCGCGATCTGGGCGACGGGGTTCGGCTGGATCGATCCGCTGGTCAGCCTCGTCATCGCCGCGCTGATCTTCTGGCAGACCTGGGGCCTGTTGCGCGAGACGGTCGAGATGTCGCTCGCCGCGGTGCCGCGCGCGATCGACTATGACGCAGTGACCGAGGCGCTGGAGGCGCTGCCCGGCGTGGCGCGGGTGCACGATCTGCACATCTGGCCGATGTCGACCACCGAACCGGTGCTGACCGCGCATCTGGTGATGCCGGAGGGGCATCCGGGCGACGGCTTCCTCGTCGCGGCGCGCACGATGCTGCGGGAGCGATTCGCGATCGGGCATGCGACATTGCAGGTGGAGATGGGCGGCGAGTGCGCGGCGTGCTGAGGGGGTGACAGACGCCTCCGACGTCATCATCCCCGCGGCGGCAAAACCTCTGCAAAAATCCTTGCGCCGCCCTCACCCCGGAGCTGTTCCGGGCCAATATACCGCAAAACGAACGGCTTATGCTCCTGCGGAGCCGTGGATGCCGGAGCAAGTCCAGCGTGACGGAAGGGAGAGCGCCCTCCCTTCAATAGGCCCGCGCCACCGCGAATTCGACCGCTTCGATCATCGCGTCCTTCGCCTTGCTGTTGGCGAAGCTGCCGATCGCGTCGATCGCGCGCTGGCCGTAGTGGCGGGCACGCGCCAGCGTATCGTCGACCGAGCGGGTGCGGCGGACCAGATCTATCGCCCGCGCGAAATCCTCGTCCGACTGGCGCCGGCCCTCGATCGCGTCCTTCCAGAACTTGCGGTCGTCGGCATCGCCGCGGGCATAAGCGAGGATCACCGGCAGCGTCATCTTGCCTTCGCGGAAGTCGTCGCCGGCGTCCTTGCCCATCGTTCCGGCGTCCGACACGTAATCGATCGCGTCGTCGACGAGCTGGAAGGCGATGCCGAGATTGCGGCCATAAGCGTCGAGCGCCAGTTCCTCGCCTTCGGGTCGTTCGGCGACCACCGCGGCGATGCGGCAGGCCGCGGCGAACAGCGCCGCGGTCTTGGCGTTGATGATGTCGAGATAGCGATCCTCGCCCAAGTCGACGCGCCGCGCCGCGGTGAGCTGGTTGACCTCGCCCTCGGCGATCACCGCGCTGGCGTTCGACAGGATCTTCAGGACCTTGAGGCTGCCGTCCTCGACCATCAGCTCGAAGCTGCGGCTGAACAGGAAGTCGCCGACCAGCACGCTCGCCGGATTGCCCCAGATGATGTTGGCGGTACGCTTGCCGCGGCGCAGGTCGGAGCCGTCGACCACGTCGTCGTGCAACAACGTCGCGGTGTGGATGAATTCGACCGAGGCGGCGAGCCGGTGGTGGCGCGTGCCGGTATAACCGATCAGCCGCGCGCTGCTCAGCGTCAGCATCGGTCGCATCCGCTTGCCGCCGCCGGCGATCAGATGGCCGGCAAGTTCCGGTATCAGCGGAATTTGCGACTGCATGCGATCGAGGATCACCGTGTTGACGGCGTTCATGTCCCCGGCGACGAGCTGGAGCAGGGGCTCGAGCGACGGCGTGCGGTTGTCGAGGCGGTGGATGGTGGCGGTCATCTCGCCCCGCGCTCTGCCGGGTGCGCGAGGCGAACGCAAGCCTTGCTCGCAGACGCAACACATACCATGGAGGCGACGGGCCGACCGGAGGAGCCAGGCGTGAGCGACGACGTGTTGCAGGGGTATCGCAAGAGCATCGATAATATCGACGCGGCGCTCGTCCATCTGCTCGCCGAGCGGTTCAAGGTGACGCAGGCGGTCGGCCGCCACAAGGCGACGAGCGGCCTGCCCGCCGCCGATCCCGGCCGTGAGGAGCGGCAGATCGCCCGGCTGCGCCGGCTCGCCGAAGAGGCGGAGCTCGACCCCGAGTTCAGCGAGAAGTTCCTGCGCTTCATCATCGACGAGGTGATCCGCCACCACCAGCAACTGGCCGGCTGAGCGCACCACGATCCCGTGCCAGCCCTGTCCAATCCTCTCCGCCCCTTGCCGGGCCGCGCCCCCTGCCCCCGCCCCGGTCCCGCCGGGAGCCGCGGCTGATGGCGGGCGTGTTCATCGCGGTCGAAGGCGTCGACGGGTCCGGCAAGACCGGCGTCGTCCGCCGGCTCGTCGCCGGATTGCAGGCGCGCGGCCATGACGTGGTCGGCACGCGCGAACCGGGCGGCACGCCGCAGGGGGAGGCGCTGCGCAGCCTGCTGCTCGCCGGCGAGGACGCGACCTGGGATCCGCGCGCGGAGCTGCTGCTGATGACCGCGGCGCGCGTCCAGCATGTCGCGCGCGTCGTGCTGCCCGCGGTCAGCGCCGGACGCGTCGTCGTCTCGGATCGCTACGTCGGCTCGACGCTCGCCTATCAGGGCGCGGGACGCGGCATGTCGGAGGCGCTGATCCGCGACCTCCATGCCGCGGTCACCGACGATCTCTGGCCCGACCTGACACTGGTGCTCGACGTCGATCCGACGATCGGCCTGACGCGCAGCCGCAAGCGCCTGAGCGACGGGGCGATCGACGAAGGGCGGTTCGAAAGCCTCGACCTCGCCTTCCATCAGCGCATCCGCGAGGCGTTCCTTGCCCAGGCGAACGCCGCGCCCGATCGCCATGCGGTGATCGACGCGAGCGGCGCGCCCGGCGCGGTCCAGGCGCAGGCGCTCGCCGCCGCCGAACGCTTTCTCGCGCGCGCCGGCTAGCGGCCGGTCCAGGCGCCCGGACGCTTCTCGACGAAGGCGGCCATGCCTTCCTGCTTGTCGGCGGTGGCGAACAGGGCGTGGAACAGCCGCCGTTCGAACTGGACGCCCTGCGCCAGCGTCGTCTCGAACGCGGCGTTAACCATCTCCTTGTTGGCGAGCACCGCGAGCGGCGCCATCGCCGCGATCGTCGCGGCGGTCTTCACCGCCTCCTCGACCAGATCGGCGGCGGGAACGATGCGGCTGACCAGCCCGGCGCGCTCCGCCTCGGCGGCGTCCATCATCCGGCCGGTCAGGCACATTTCCATCGCCTTGGCCTTGCCGACCGCGCGCGCCAGCCGTTGCGACCCACCCATGCCGGGGCTGACCGCGAGCTTGATCTCGGGCTGGCCGAATTTGGCGGTCTCCGCGGCGAGGATGAAATCGCACATCATCGCCAGCTCGCAGCCGCCGCCGAGCGCATAGCCGGCGACCGCGGCGATGATCGGCTTGCGCGTCGCGGTGAGCCGTTCGTAGCCCGAAAAGTGGTTGCGGCCATAGACGGCGGCGAAGTCGAGCGGCTGCATCTCCTTGATGTCCGCCCCCGCGGCAAAGGCCTTGGCGCTGCCGGTGAGCACCGCGCAGCCCTGCCCGTCGTCGGCGTCGAAGTCGGCGAGCGCGGCGAGCAGATCGTCCAGTACCCGTGCGTTAAGCGCATTGAGCGCCTCCGGCCGGTTGAGCGTGATCAGCGTGACGCGCTCGCGCCGTTCGACGAGGATGGTGGCATAGTCGGACATCGGGCTCTCCTTTTGCCGCGCGTCTTGGCGCGTGACCGCGGCAACGTCCATCCCGAACGGTCAGAAGCGGAAGCTCAGCCAGCCGGCCATGAAGTCGGAACTCTTGAACCCGGCCTTGCTCAGCGACGGGCCGGCGGCGAGATGCTCGTAGCGGCCGGTGAATGACAGCCGCGGGCTGATCGCCCAGATCGCCTGCAGGCGCATGACGTCGCCGATCTTGGCATCGCCGATGCGCTGCGTCCCCGCGAACGGCTGGCCGTTGGCGCGATAGACCGCGTCGGTGACGCTGTCGCGCCAGGCGAGCTGATATTCGGCGGTGACGCGCACCCGTTTGAGCGGCGAGACGGTGACGTTCGGCGCGACCGCGATCAGGTTCGATGCGGTGAGGAACAAGCCATAGCTGTAATAGATGTTGTTGCCGAAGGGCGCATAGGCGTCGCGCAGCTTGCCGTTGCCATAGCCGCCACCGCCGCTCGCATAATCGAAGTGGATGCCGATGCGCGGCGCGGTCGCTGGCTTGCCGAGGCGATAGGTCTGCGCGAGGAAGATCTGCCAGGCGTCGATATCCTGATCGATATAGCGGCCGGACTGGTGGTTGACCGTCCAGTCGATCGTCAACGGCCCGGCATCGCCATAAAGACGCGTCCCGGCGTAATAACGCGTCGCCGGCCCGATCCGCCCGCCCCACGCGCCGACGCTGTTGCGCCGCCGCCAGAAGAACGGATCGACATAGAGTTTCGAGCCGCCGAACCAGTGCGTCGGCGCGGCAAAGCCGAAGGTCACGCCGGAGAAGCGCCGGGCGGGATCGCTGATGTCGTCCTCCGCGCCGAGATCGCCATATTGCGTCGGCTTGAGGTCGAACAGGTCGACGCGCACGCGGCGGCCGCGGGCCCAGGCACGGATGCCGTTGAGCGTGTAGCGGATCGTATTGTTGTCGCGCTGCGAGACGAGCAGATTGGCGCCGTCGGTGAATTCCTGCCGCCCGTAGCGCGCGCCGATCGCGACACCGGAAACCTCGGCATCCCCCTCGACGAACGCCTGCTGGACGACGAGGTCGTTGCGCAACGTCGCGGCGGGCACGCCGAGTTCGACGCCGGAGATGCCGCCATGTGCGATCTCGGCAAAGGCGCGGAAATGCGGACCGACGTGGAGATCGGCACCTCCCACCAGCCGGTTGATGTCCTGCCGCTGCGCGCGCGAATCGCGCAGATTGGGGTTGGTGGTGTGGTTCACCCGCAGCCGCGCCTCGCCCGACAGCGTCAGATAGACGTCGCCATCGGCATCGATCGGCAGGAATTTGAGCCGGTCGAGGATATCATGGCGCTTGGCCGGATCGCGATAGCTGCTCCAATCCTCCGCCCAGCGCGACAGGTTGAAGCCGTTGGTGGTGGCGCCGTCGCCGGCCGCGGCCGAAGGGTAGCTGGTGACGGTCGGCGTCGCCGGATTGCGCGTCTGCCCCGCTTCGCTCGGCGGGACGTTGGTCTGGGCGATCGCGCCGGTCGCGAGGACGAGCGAGGCGGTGGCGCCGGCGAGGGCGCAGCTGCGGTAGATCATGATCGGTCCTTAGGCGGCGGGAACGGCGTCGGCGGGAAGCTGATCGACGCGCAACGCGCGGCCGTGCAGCGCGGCGTCGAGCTGGGCGTGGTCGAGCCGCCCCTCCCAGCGCGAGACGACCACCGTCGCCACCGCATTGCCGATGAAATTGGTCAGGCTGCGGCATTCGCTCATGAAGCGGTCGACGCCGAGGATCAGCGCCATGCCGGCGACCGGTACGCTCGGCACGATCGACAGGGTCGCGGCGAGCGTGATGAAGCCCGCCCCGGTCACCCCCGCCGCGCCCTTCGACGACAGCATCGCGACGCCGAGCAGCAGCAATTGCTGGCCGAGCGTCAGGTCGACGTTGCACGCCTGCGCGATGAACAGCGCCGCCAAGGTCATGTAGATGTTGGTGCCGTCGAGGTTGAACGAATAGCCGGTCGGCACGACCAGCCCGACGATCGACTTGGGGCAGCCGGCGCGTTCCATCTTCTCGATCAACGCCGGCAGCGCGCTTTCCGACGAGGAGGTGCCGAGCACCAGCAGCAGCTCCGCCTTGAGATAGGCGATCAGCCGCAGGATCGAAAAGCCGCACAGCCGAGCGACGACGCCGAGCACGACCAGCACGAACAGCAGGGAGGTGAAGTAGAAGGTGCCGACCAGCAGCGCGAGATTGGCGAGCGTGCCGACGCCATATTTGCCGATGGTGAAGGCCATCGCGCCGAACGCCCCGATCGGCGCCGCCTTCATGACGATGCTGACCACCTTGAAGAAGGCGAGCGAGATATCCTCCAGCACGTGCAGCACCTTGGTGCCGCGATCACCGATCAGCGCCAGCGCGATGCCGAACAGGATCGAGACGAACAGCGTCTGGAGGATATTGCCCTCGGTCAACGAGGACAGGAAGGTGTCGGGGATGATGCCGGTGAGGAAGCCGGTGATCGTCGATTCATGCGCCTTCTCGGCGAATTCGGCGACCTTGCTCGTGTCGAGGCTGGCGGGATCGATGTTGAGCCCCGCGCCGGGCCGGACGACATTGGCGACGATCAGGCCGACGATCAGGGCCAGTGTCGAGAAGAACAGGAAATAGAGGAACGCCTTGCCCGCGACGCGGCCGACCGCGCCGAGATCGCGCATCCCGGCGATGCCGGTGACGATGGTGAGGAAGATCACCGGCGCGATCACCATCTTGACCAGTTTGATGAAGGCATCGCCGATCGGCTTCATCGCCTCGCCGGTCTGCGGCGCGAAATGGCCGAGCAGCACGCCGGCGACGATCGCAATCAGCACCTGCAGGTACAGCTGCTTGTACCACGGCCTGGCGGCGGGCGGTGCGACGGGACCTCCGGACGGCGTCGCGGCGACGGTGATGCTCATGAGATGCCTTTCATCCTCTGTAACGGCGCGTACCGGCTCTTGCTGGCCGTGGAGCGTCGCAGGAGAATGCCGTGTCCCGCCCGCCGCAGGCAATGACCACCGCGAATGATTAAGATCATTGTATTACAGTGACTTAGCGATCACCGCGGCGACAGTTGGCGCGATGGTCGGGGAGCGTCGCGGCGAATGTGTGCCGAAAGTTGCACAGCGCTGCGTTACAGCGGCAACTCGCCCGCCCGGCGCTCCAGCGCGAGCAGCGTCGCCTTCGCCTTCAGCCCGCCGGCGAAGCCGGTAAGCTGGCCGGTGCTGCCGACGACGCGGTGGCAGGGTGCGATGATCGACAGCGGGTTGCGTCCGTTCGCGGCGCCGACCGCCCGCGATGCCGCGGGTCGTCCGATCGCGCGGGCCAGCGCGCCGTAACTGCGCGTCTCGCCATAAGGGATGGTCAGCAGCGCCGCCCACACCTCGCGCTGGAACGCCGTGCCGCGCCAGTCGAGCGGCAGGTCGAACGTCCTGCGGCCGCCATCGAAATAGCTGCGCAACTGCCCCGCCGTGGCGACGAGGATCGGGTGATCCTCTGCCGCCGTCGCCGGCTCGAGCGCGACCCTTCGCGGATCGTCATCGGGCCACAGCACCGCAACCAGCCCGACGTCGCTCGCGACCAGCGTCAGCGTGCCGACGGGCGATTCGAGCGAAGCGGTGGCGAGCGGCATGGCAGCGGTATAGCAGCAGCGGCGGCCGCGCGGGACTGGGGGATTGCAAGGCACGGTAGCGACAGAGCAGCGATCGCGGCACCGGCATGATCGCGGCGGTGCGGTCTTCCTGCCACTCGGCCACATAATATCACGAAGCAGCAATCGTCCGACATCAGCGCTGGTCCGAACAGCTCGCGCGAGCCTCCGCGACGATCGGCAGCGACACCACGGCAGCGGTCATAAACACCGCATATCAACGCTTTCCTGCCCCCTGCCCGCGCATCTACGACCATGACCTTATGTCTTACTTATCGACATTCCGGCCGCGCTTTGGTAGCGCCACCATAACAGACGGACGCCGCGGCGGCCGACGCGAACCGGGAGGATGACGATGATGGGCAGGACTGCGCGGTGGCTCGCTGCGCCTTTGCTGGCGACGATGCTGGCTGGACAACCGGTCGCGGCGCAGACCGCCGCGCCGCTGCCCAAGATCATCGCGCGCGATGGCCGCCACGCGCTGCTCGTCGACGGCGCACCCTTCCTGATGCTCGGCATCCAGGCGAACAACAGCAGCAATTACGCCGGCATGCTGCCCAAGGTCTGGCCGATGGTCGAGCGGATCCACGCCAACACGCTCGAAATTCCGGTCGCCTGGGAACAGGTCGAGCCGGTCGAGGGGCAGTTCGACTTCTCCTATGTCGACGCCCTGCTCACCGGCGCGCGGACGCATGACACGCGGCTGGTGCTGCTCTGGTTCGGCACCTGGAAGAACACCGGGCCGAGCTATACCCCCGCCTGGGTCAAGAGCGATCCCAGGCGCTTCCCGCGGATGCGCAAGGCGGATGGTTCGACCCACCCGACCTTCACCCCGCATGCGCGCACCACGCTGGAGGCGGACAAGCGCGCTTTCGTGGCGCTGATGCAGCATCTCAAGGCGAACGATCCCGACCACCGCGTCATCATGGTGCAGGTCGAGAACGAGACCGGCGTCTATGGTCAGAACCGCGATCTGTCGCCTACGGCGCAGGCGCTGTTCCGCCAGCCGGTGCCGGCGGCCCTCGCCAAGACGACCGGCAAGCGCGGCGACTGGACGACCGTCTATGGCAAGCTCGCCGAGGCGGCGTTCAACGGCTGGTACGTCGCGCGCTATGTCGACGAGATCGCCGCGGCGGGACGGGCGGTGCTCGACCTGCCGATGTACGCCAATGCCGCGGTCGGCAGCCCGTTCGCGACGCCCGGCGAGGACGGCGGCGCGAGCGGCGGGCCGAACTGGACGATCATCGACGTGTGGAAGGCCGCCGCCCCGCATCTCGATGTCGTCGCGCCCGATCTCTACAATGCCGATCCCAAGACCTATGCCGCCTTCCTCAAGCTCTACGGCCGCCCCGACAATGCGCTGATGATCCCGGAGACGGGCAATGCCGTCGCCTATGCGCGCTATCTGTGGCCGGTGCTTGGCCATGGCGGCATCGGTTTCTCGCCGTTCGGCTTCGACGATACCGGCTATGTCAATTATCCGCTCGGCAGCAAGGTGATCGACGCGGCGACGGTCGCCGCCTTCGGCGACAAGTTCGCGCTGATGGCGCCGAACGCGCGCGGCTGGGCGAAGATGTCGCTGGCGCATCCGACCTGGGGCAGCGCCAAGCCCGCCGACGCGAGCGACGAGACCGGCACGATGGGCCGCTGGACGATCACCGCGCAATATGGCCAGTGGCAGTTCGGCGACCGCGATTCGCAATGGCTCAAGTCCGATCCCAATCCGACCCGCGACCAGCCGGTCGGCGGCGTCGCGGTGGCGCAGCTCGGGCCGGACCAGTTCCTGCTCGCCGGCTCCGACGTCCGCGTCAAATTCGACCGGGCGAGTGCGGTCAAGGGCGAAAACAGCCAGTATCTCAGCGTCGAGGAAGGCAGCCTCGATGCCGCCGGAACGTGGACGACCTTGCGCGTCTGGAACGGCGACCAGACGGATTACGGCCTCAACCTGACCAAGCCGACGCTGCTGCGCGTGACGCTCGGCACCTATCGCTAGCCTCCCCGATGTTCCGTCCGGGCCGAGCCTGTCGAAGCCCCGCTATCCACCGGCGACCCCGCGCCGGTGGCCCTGCCCTTCGACAGGCTCCGGGCGGACGGATTTCTCTTCCCTGCCGATCAGGATCAGACCGATGACCTTCCGTTTCCTCGCCCGCGCCGTCGCGGGTCTTGCCGTCTCCGTTTCCGGCGCGGCGCTCGCCGCCGAGGTGCAGCGCATCGACCAGGGCGTCGTCGTCACGCCCGACAGCGGTCCGGCCAAGCGCGTCCGCGTCGTCGCTTATGGCGATGACAGTTTCCGCGTCACCGCCGTTCCCGGCACCGACCTCGCGCTGCCCGACAGCCTGATGGTCGTCGCCAAGCCGCATGGCGCGCCGCAGATCAGCGAGAGCGCCGGCGCGGTGACGCTGCGCCTCGCCAAGGCGAGCGCCGAGATCCGCCTGTCCGACGGTCACCTCACCGTTCGCGACGCCGCGGGCAAGGTGCTGCTCGACGAGGCGCCCCGCGCCGCGTTCGGCACGAGCGTCGAGGGCAAAAATTATCTGGCGACGCAGCAGCAGTTCAACCGCGCCAGCGACGAAGGCTTCTACGGCCTCGGCCAGCATCAGAACCGGCAGATGAACTACAACGGCGAGGACGTCGAACTCGCCCAGCACAATATGGACATCGCCATCCCGTTCGTCGTCTCGACGCGCAATTACGGGCTGCTGTGGGACAATAATTCGATCACCCGCTTCGGCAATCCCAAGCCTTATGCGCTGGTCGGCGACGGGCTGAAGGTGGCGAGCAACGGCAAGCCGGGCTGGACCGCGCAATATTATCTCGGCGACCGGCTGGCGGCGACGCGGCAGGAAGCGACGATCAACTATCAATATATCAAGGATCAGGCGCGCTGGCCGGCCGAGGCCAGGGCGCAGACCGTCGCCTCCGCCGACAGCGGCCAGAATACCGCCGGCAAGGTGGTCGGCAAGCAGCGCGTCGTGTGGACCGGCACGGTCGATCCGACGATCACCGGCACGCACAAATTCCGCGTCTATGGCTCGAGCTATTTCAAGGTCTATGCCGACGGCAAACTGGTGCTCGACCGCTGGCGGCAGAACTGGAACCCCTGGTACCATAATATCGACCTGCCGATGACCGCCGGCAAGCCGGTGGCGATCCGCATCGAATGGGAGCCCAACGCCGGTTACATGGCGTTCTTCCACAATGATCCGCTGCCCCAGGCGGATCGTCATTCGCTGTGGCTGTCGTCGGAGGCGGGCAAGGCGGTCGACTATTATGTCGTCGCGGGCAAGGATATGGACGATGTCGTCGCCGGCTATCGCGGGCTGACCGGCAAGGCGCCGATGATGCCGCAATGGGCCTATGGCTTCTGGCAGAGCCGCCAGCGCTACGAGACGCAGGAGCAATTGGTCGGCGTCGTGCGCGAATATCGCAAGCGGCAGATCCCGCTCGACAATATCGTCGAGGATTGGTTCTACTGGCCGCAGGACCAGTGGGGCAGCCACCAGTTCGACAAGATCCGCTTCCCCGACCCCAAGGGGATGGTCGACGAGGTGCACAAGCTCAACGCGCAGCTGATGATCTCGGTCTGGCCGAAATTCTATCCCAATACCGACAATGCCAAGGAACTCGCCGCCAAGGGCTTCCTGTATCAGGGCAACCTCAAGCTGAAGAACAAGGACTGGGTCGGGCCGGGTTATCTCAACACCGACTATGATCCCTATTACCCGGAGGCGCGCAAGATCTACTACCGCCAGGTGCGCGACAATCTCGTCAAGCTCGGCATCGACGCCTGGTGGATGGACGCGACCGAGCCCGACATCCATTCCAACCTGTCGATCGACGAGCGCAAATACGTCATGGGTCCCAATGCGCTCGGGCCGGGCGGCGCCTATTTCAACAGCTTCCCGCTGGTCCATGCCGCCGGCTTCGCCGAGGGGCTGCGCGAGACCAATCCGGATACGCGGCCGTTCATCCTCACCCGCTCGGGCTTCGCCGGCTTGCAGCGCGCCAGCGCGGCGCTCTGGTCTGGCGATGTCGCCGCACGATGGGACGATCTGCGCGACCAGATCTCGGCGGGCGTCAATCTGTCGATGTCGGGCGTGCCCAACTGGACGCACGACATCGGCGGCTTCGCGGTCGAGGATCGCTATACCAACGCCGAGCCGGCCGCACTGCCCGAATGGCGCGAGCTCAACCTGCGCTGGTTCCAGTTCGGCGCGTTGAGCCCGCTGTTCCGCAGCCATGGCGAGACGCCGAAGCGCGAAATCTACGAACTGAGCGCGAGCGATCCGGCGATGGCGGCATCGATGCTCTGGTACGACCAGCTCCGCTACCGGCTGATGCCCTATATCTACACCACCGCGGCGGATACGTTCTTCAAGGACGGCAGCATCATGCGCGGGCTGGTCATGGACTATGCCGCCGACCGCAAGGCGTGGAACGTCGACGACGAATATCTGTTCGGCCGCGATCTCCTCGTCGCGCCGGTGACCGCGTTCAAGGCGCGCTCGCGTGCGGTGTATCTGCCTGCCGGGGCCGACTGGTACGATTTCGCCACCGGCCAGCATTATGCCGGCGGTCAGGCGATCACCGCGGCGGCACCCTATGAACGGATGCCGCTGTTCGTTCGCGCCGGCGCGATCCTGCCGACCGGGCCGGCGGTGCAATATGCGCGCGAACAGCCGGGCGGGCCGATCGTCCTCCACGTCTTCACCGGCAAGGACGGCGCCTTCTCGCTGTACGAGGACGACGGTGTCTCGCAGGGCTATGCCAAGGGCAAGTACGCGCGCGTGCCGGTGGCGTGGAACGAGGCAAGCCGCACGCTGACGATCGGCGCGCGCACCGGGGACTATCCGGGCATGCCCGCGACCCGCGCGATGTCGGTACGCTTCCACACGCCGGGCAAGGCCGAGCCGGTCGACTTCACCGAGAATGGCGCGACGCGGGTGACGTATAGCGGCAAGCCGGTGACGATCCGGATGAAGTAAGGCGCCCTGCCCGCTCGGAGGCGAAGAGCGTTTCACAGGTGATCTGAGCTCCCGCGTAGGCGGGAGCCCAGTGTCTTCCGCCACAAGCGGGCGCTCTGCTTGGCCACTGGATTCCCGCCTTCGCGGGAATACTCAGCGGCTTTTTCGACCATCCCGGCGAAGGCCGGGATCCAGATGGGCAGACCGTCGGATACTGTTGCCGACCTTCACCCAACTGGACCCCGGCCTCCGCCGGGGTGGGCCTGATTTGAGCCGGACGGATTTTCGAAGACGCATCGTGACCGCGGGAATGCTGGACGAGATAACCGACGGCCGACCGACGGCCTGCCCGCTACCCCGCGAACACCCCCTTGCGCCGCGCATAGGCCGCGAACAGCGTCGGCCAGGCCGCGGCGGGCATCGTCTTGGCGAGGCGGGTGCCGAAGCCATGGCCACCTTCGTCGAACACGTGCAACTCGGCCGGGCGCTTCGCGGCGAGCAGCGCGGCATACATGTTGAGGCTGTTGGCGATCGGCACCGTGTCGTCGTCGCTGGCGTGGACGAGGAAGACCGGTGGCGTCTCCGCCGTGATGCGCCGCTCGACCGAGGCGGCCGCGACGGTCGCCGCATCCGGCGTCGGCCCGAGCAGATTGTCGCGCGAGCCGCGGTGGGTGATCGCCGCGTCCATGCTGATCACCGGATAGATCAGCCCGGCGAGATCGGGGCGCGCCGACAGACGGTCGGCGGCATCGATCGGGGCATAGGTCGCCTCGCCATGCCGAGTCGCCAGCGAACCCGCGAGATGACCGCCCGCCGAAAAGCCGAGCACCGCGACGCGCGTGGGATCGACGCCGAAGCTCGCCGCGCGGCTGCGGATCAGCCGCATCGCGCGCTGCGCGTCCTGCAGCGGCACCAGCCGGCGGTCGTTCCAGCCCTCGCCCGGCAGGCGATAGAGCAGGATGAAGCAGGTGACGCCCAGCGCATTGAGCCAGCGTGCCTGCTCGACGCCCTCATTGTCGTAGGAGAGGAAGCCATAGCCGCCGCCCGGCACCAGCAGCACCGCCGCGCCGGTGGCGCGCGCCGGGCGTTTGACGACCAATGCGGGCGCGTCGATCCCGGTCACCCAGCGGTCGTCGAAGCCCGCGGTCTTCGAGCGTTGCTCGATCTTGCGGGTGATCGCGGTGCCGCGCGCGCCCGGAATACGCCCCGGCCACAGCGGCACGACCTCCTCGCCCGCCGCGGTCTGCGCGCCCGCTCCGCTCGCGGCGGCGGCGAGCGTCAGCAGCGTTGCGCCGCCGATCAGCCCGCGCCGCGACCAGTCGGCGCCGCTCACTTGCCACCGCAGGCGATGGCGTTGGTCGCGCTGCCGATGCGAATTGTCGACACGTCTACACCGAGCGCGGCACTGCTGGTCAGCGCGAACGGCTTGGTCACCTTGCCCATCGTCAGCCCCTGATTGGCGAAGCAGCGCAGCGGCACCGCGACGCTGGTCCAGTCGCCGACGCGCATCGCCCCGGTCAGCGGCACGGTCGCCGTCTTGGCGGTATCGGCGACGTCGAGCGTCACCGTCCCCGCCGGCGCGGCGGTGACGCGATATTCGACGATCAGGCTGAGGTCGCCGTTGGTCTCGCGGGTCAGGTCGATCGGCGTCGCCTGTTCGATCGCGACGCTGCCGGCGCCGCTAAAGGCGAGACGCAGACTATCCTCCTGCCCGCGCCGATCGGTGCGCGTCTGGACCACCGCGCCGCTCGGGCCGATGCGCGCACCGCCGACGACACGGCCGCGCACGAACAGCGCGTTCTGATCCGCCGCCGACACCTTGGGCTTGGTCTCGTCGAGCCGGCCAAGCGTGGTGTGATCGGCATAGGTCATGCCGAAGCCGATCGGGAACAGCGGGTCATAGCCGGGATCGCGCTTGTTGAGCACGTTCTGGTCGATCCGCTTGGGCCAGCTGAAGCTCAGCTTGCCGTGGAAGTCGGCGACCGGGCGGCCGTTCTTGCCGGCGATCAGCAGGTCGGCGACGCCGCCGCCCTCGGTGCCCGGCAGGAAGGCAGCGACGAAGGCGTCGGCGGCGTTCATCTCGGGATTGACCCACATCGGCCGGCCCGAGAGGAACACCGCGACGGTCGGCACGCCCGCCGCCTTGAGCTTCTTGAGCAGCGCGAGGTCGCTCTTGTCGTCCGGGCTGTACTCCAGGCTCGGACGGTCGCCGGTGAATTCGGCATAGGGCGTCTCGCCGAAGACGACGATCGCGACGTCGGGCTTGGCGGTGAAGGCGCCGTCGACAGCGAGCGTCGCCTTGCCGCCGGCCGCCCGCGCCGCGGCGTCGATCCCCGACCAGATCGACTGGCCGTTGGGGAAATTCTTGTTGGTGACGTCGGTGCCCTGCCAGGTGATCGACCAGCCGCCGGCCTGCTGGCCGATGTCGTCGGCGCCGCGGCCGGCGACGAGGATGTTGGCGCCCGGCTTCACCGGCAGCACGTTGCCGTTGTTCTTGAGCAGCACCAGCGACTCGCGCACCGCCTGCCGCGCGATGGCGCGATGTTCGGGCGCGCCGAGCAGCGCGAACTTGCCCGACATCGGCCGCGCCGAGGGGCGACCATTGTCGAACGTGCCGGCGATCACCTTGACGCGCAGGATGCGACGCACCGCATCGTCGAGCCGCGCGGCCGGAATCGTTCCCGCCTTCGCCTCGCGCAGCGTATTGGCGTAGAGCTCCTTCCACTTCGGGCCGGAGTACATGAACATGTCGAGCCCGGCATTGATCGCGGGGGCGCAATCCTCGTTGGTGCAGCCGGACACCTGCCCGTGCGCGTTCCAGTCGCCGATGGTAAAGCCCTGGAAGCCCCAGCGATCCTTGAGCACGCCGGTGAGCAGGCTCTTGTTGCCGGTCATCTTCTCGCCGTTCCAGCTCGAGAAGCTCGGCATCACGGTGAGCGCACCGGCGGGCAGCGCGGTCATATAGCCGGCGGCGTGGACGTCGCGCAGCACCGTCTCCGACACGCGCGTATCACCCTGGTCATGACCACCGGTGCCGCCGTCGCCGAGGAAATGCTTGACCGAGGAGATGACGTGGCCGGGCTTCATGAAGTCCTGCCCGATCGTGCCCTGGATGCCCTCGACCATCTGGCCGGCATAAGAGGCGACGATCGCCGGATCCTCCGAATAGCTTTCGTAGGTGCGGCCCCAGCGGTCGTCCTGCACCACCGCGACGGTCGGCGCGAAGCTCCAGTCGATGCCGGTGGCGGCGGTCTCGAGCGCGGTGACCGCGCCGATCTTCTTGATCAGCGCCGGGTCGCGCATCGCGCCAAGGCCGATATTATGCGGGAACAGCGTCGCGCCGACGATATTGTTGGCGCCGTGCACCGCATCGGTGCCCCAGATCACCGGCACCACCGGACGACCGTCGCTGCGCTTGACCGAGGCGTCGTAGAAGGCGTCGAACAGCTTGAGCCATTCCGGCGCGGGGGCGAATTCATCGCCGTTGGGCGCCGAATTGCCGCCGTTGAGGATCGAGCCGAGCTTGTAGGTCTCGAGATCCTTGGGCGTGATGCTGGCGATATCGACCTGGATCAGCTGGCCGACCTTGTCCTCGATGCTCATCTTGGCGAGGATCGCGGCGACGCGCGCCTCGACCTTCGGGTCCTGCTTCAGCTGCATCGGCAGCACCGGCCATTGATCGGGATGCGCGGTCGCGGCGGCGGGCAGCGCGGCCTGTTGCTGCGCCAGCGCCGGCATCGCGCCTGCGATCAGCGCCATCGCCGCACCTGCCGTAGCGAACCTCAAAGCCATCATTCTCTCCCTGCGCGCACGCCTTTTTGACAGCGGAACCAAGACCGTGCCGGGACGCCCTTGTCAACGTTGACAATGTCCGTGGCGGGTAAGCGTGTGGCCGCATCCCGCCACCCTCGGCCTGTTATTCGTCCGAGCCCTGTCCGCCATCTGGCACCAAGCGCGAATTTCCCGATGGAGATCAGGACCCGAACGGGCATAAGGCAGCGGTATCAGACGCGCCGCCGACGGCGCGGGAACGCAAGGGGAGGACAGGTGGCGGGCGAGGAGCGGATCAGGGTGGTGATCGTCGGGGGCGGCACCGCCGGCTGGATGACCGCCGCGGCGCTTGCGACGCTGGCGCCCGGCGCCGCCGAGGTCCACCTGATCGAGTCGGCGGAGATCGGCATCGTCGGCGTCGGCGAGGCGACGCTGCCGCACCTGCGCGCCTTCGTCACCCGGCTCGGCATCGACGAGGCGGCGTTCATGGCGGCGACCCATGCGACGTTCAAGCTCGGCATCGAATTCCGCGACTTCGGCGCGATCGGCGATGCCTATATCCACCCGTTCGGCAGCTATGGCCGGGCGCTCGACGGGGTCGGCTTCCACCATTACTGGCTGCGCCGCCATCATGCCGGCACGGTGCCGCCGATCGGCGACTATTCGACCGCGGTGGCCGCGGCGGCGGCGCTGCGCTTCACCCGGCCGGGTGCCGATCCGCACGATCTCGCCAATGCCTATGGCTATGCCTATCAGTTCGACGCGACGCTGTTCGGCCCCTTCCTGCGCAGCCATGCCGAGGCGCGCGGCGCGAAGCGCACCGAGGGCCGCGTCGTCTCGGTCGAGCGCGACGGCGAGAGTGGCGACATCGCCGCGGTGACGCTTGCCGACGGCACGCGGATCGCGGGCGACCTGTTCATCGACTGTTCGGGCTTTCGCGCGTTGCTGATCGGCGGGACGCTCGACGAGGCGTGGGAGGATTGGTCGCACTGGCTGCCGTGCGACCGTGCGGTCGCCGCGCCCTGCGCCTCGCCCGAAGGCGGGATCGAACCCTATACCCGCGCCACCGCGATGGCGGCGGGGTGGCGCTGGCGCATCCCCCTCACCCACCGCATCGGCAACGGCTATGTCTATGCGAGCGAGTATCTGAGCGAAGGCGCGGCGACCGATGCTTTGGTCGCCGCGATGGAGAACCCGCCGCTCGCCGAGCCGCGCCACCTGCGCTTCCGCGCCGGGCGGCGGCGGCGCAGCTGGGTCGGCAACGTCGTGTCGATCGGGCTCGCCTCGGGCTTTCTCGAACCGCTCGAATCGACCAGCATCTATCTGGTGCAGATGGCGATCACCCAGTTGATCGAGCATTTCCCGGCGGCGCGGGTCTGCGCCGCCGATCGCGACGGCTTCAACACATTGGTCGATGCGGAATACGACCGGCTGCGCGACTTCCTGATCCTTCATTATCACGCGACGATGCGCGACGATTCGCCGTTCTGGGATCATGTCCGCACGATGACGATCCCCGACAGCCTCACCGCCGCCATAACCCTGTGGCGACAGACCGGGCAGGTCGCGCGCTACACCCACGGCCTGTTCCTCGAACCGAGCTGGATCGCGGTCTATCTCGGTCAGAACATCGTTCCCGAGGGCTGGGACCCGCGCGCCGACCTGCCCGACGGCGCGTCGCTCGACCGGGCGCTAGCCGCGCTGCGTGGCGGCATCGCCGGTGCGGTCGCGGCGATGCCCGATCATGCCGCCTATCTCGGAGCCACGGCGTGAACCGGCGCGAAGCGCTGCACGACATCGTCGTCGTCGGCGGCGGGATCGTCGCGCTGACCGCCGCCATCGCCTTCGCCCGCGCCTTGCCGCGCGCGACGGTCAGCCTCGTCGCGACCAAAGCCGATCCGGCGGCGCTCGCCGACCGGTTGCCGGCGGTGACCCCCGCGGTCGCCGAGATGTTCGAGACGCTCGGCCTCGACGAGGCGGCGCTGGTCGCGGGCGGCGTCGCGACGCACCGGCTGGGCGAACGGTTCGCCTGGGGCGAGCCGGCGTTCACGGTCGGCGAAGGCGACGGCGTCGCCAATCTCGCCGGGGCACCGCCGCACCAGCTATGGCGCGCGCATGGCGAGGGCGCGTTCGAAACGCTGGTGCCGGCGGCGGTGCTCGCGCAGGCGGAGCGGTTCGCCCCGCCCGCCGAGGACCGCGCGTCGCTGCTGTCGTCGCTCAACTACACGCTGCGGCTCGATCCCGAGGCGCTGACCCCGGCGCTGCTCGCCGCGATGCGCGCAGCCAGGGTGCGGCTGATCGCGCCGACCTCGCTGTCGGTCGAGCGGCAGGCGGGACAGACCATCGCCCTGCTGGTCGACGGTGGCACGCGGCTGACCGCGGATCTGTTCATCGACGCGAGCGGACCGGCGGCGTTGCTCGCGGCCGAGGATGCGGCCTGGGTCGACTGGCGCGCGACCCTGCCCGTCGACCGGCTGCTGCTCGCCGCCGCCGCGGCCAGGCCCTCGCCGCTCGACCGCTATGAGGCGGGCAGCCATGGCTGGGGCGCGCGCTGGCCGCTGGCGCGGCGGACGCTCGTCGGCTTCGCCTATGCGCGTGAGACGACCAACGACGCGCGCGCCGCCAAGGAACTGCCCGGCCCGGCGGAGCGGATCGCGCTCCATCCGCGACGGCAGGTCGCGCCGTTCGCCGGCACGGTGCTGGCGATCGGCGATGCCGCCGCGGCGCTCGGGCCGCTCGGCTGGCCCGGCTATACGCTGGCGCTCGCGCAGCTCGAACTCGCGCTGTCGCTGATGCCGGCGCGCACGCCCGAACCGTTGCTGATCGCGGAATACAACCGCCGCGCGACATTGCGCGCCGAACGCCTGCATGCCTATGCCGCCGCTTTCTATCTCGCGGGAACGGCAAGGCGCGGCAGCTTCTGGCATGCGGCGCGCAAGGCCGAGCCGCCCGCCGAGCTTGCCACCGCGCTCGCGCAATTCGGCCAGCGCGGCACGCTGCCGCCGGTCGAGGAGGAGATGGTCGCGCCGGCGCAATGGTGGCAGGCGCTGATCGGACTGGGCGTATCGCCGCAGCGGCGCGATCCGGTCGCGCTGTCGGTGCCGCGGGTCAGCGCCATCGCGGCGATGACGCAGCTGCGCACCGCGATCGCCGCGCTGCCCGCGCAACTGCCCCCCTATCCCGCCTGGCTGGCGCAGGCCGGCGGAGCGCGCAGCCGATGAACCCGCCGATCCGCAGCGTCGTGATCGTCGGCGGCGGCACCGCCGGCTGGATGGCCGCCGCGGCGGCGGCCCGCTTCCTCAACGACGGGCAGCGGACGATCACCCTGATCGAATCGGAGGCGATCGGTACGGTCGGCGTCGGCGAGGCGACGATCCCGCCGATCCGCGGCTTCAACGCGCGGATCGGCCTCGACGAGGCGAGCTTCCTGCGCGCGACCGGCGGCACGCCGAAGCTCGGCATCGAGTTCGTCGGCTGGGGCGCTCTGGACGAGCGCTACATGCACCCCTTCGGCACCGTCGGCCATGAGATCGAGGGGCTCAACTTCCATCAATTGTGGCTCCGCCTGCGCGACCGGGCGGAGATCGGCAGCTACGGCGATTATGCGATCGCCGCGGTGGCGGCGCGGGCCGGACGCTTCGCGCCTCCTGCCGGCGATCCGCGTTCGCCGACCGGTCAGCTCGATTACGCCTATCATTTCGACGCCGGCCTCTATGCCGCGCTGCTGCGCGGTCATGCCGAGGCGCAAGGGGTGACGCGGATCGAGGGCCGGATCACCGGCGTCGAGCGCGACGCGCGCGGCCATGTCGCCGCCGTGCGGCTGGAGGGCGACCGCCGCGTCGCGGGCGAGCTGTTCCTCGACTGCACCGGCTTCCGCAGCCTGCTGCTCGGCGAGACGATGGGCGTCGCCTTCGAGGATTGGTCGCACTGGCTGCCCTGCGATCGCGCCATCGCGCTGCCGACCGCGCGGCAGGGGCCGCTCCTCCCCTACACGCGGGCGACAGCGCATGATGCCGGCTGGCAGTGGCGCATCCCCTTGCAGCACCGCACCGGCAACGGCCATGTCTATGCCAGCGCCTTCACCGACGACGAAACCGCCGAGCGGGTGCTGATGGCGAACCTCGACGCCGCGCCGACCGCCGAACCGCGCCGCCTGTCGTTCCGCGCCGGCCGGCGGACAAAATTGTGGGCGGGCAACGTCGTTGCGCTCGGACTGGCCGGCGGGTTCCTCGAGCCGCTCGAATCGACCAGCATCCACCTGATCCAGGACGGAATTTCGAAGCTGTTCGCGCTTTTCCCGGACCAGGGCTTCGGCACGGTCGAGCGGGACGAATATAACCGGCTCATGGGCGATCAATATGCCGCGATCCGCGACTTCATCATCCTCCATTATGCCGCGACGCGCCGCGACGATACGCCGTTCTGGCGGCATGTCGGCACGATGGCGCTGCCCGAGACGCTGATCCGCAAGCTCGCGCTGTTCCGCGAAAAGGGCCGCATCTTCCGCTACGACGACGAATTGTTCACCGTGCCGAGCTGGGTGGCGGTGCTGCTCGGCCAGGGCATCGTGCCGAGCGGCTACGACCCGATCGTCGATGCGCTCGACGCCGATCGCGTCGCCGGCGCACTGCGGCAGATGCGACGCGGCTATGCGGCGGCGGCAGCGGCGATGCCGGCGCTGGGCTGAAGGGCTCCCGTCGTTTCGCATCGACCACGCCACCCCCGCCGGCCGCTCCTGTCCAGCCTTCGCCGGCAGTCTTGCGGCTTTTCCCAAATGCCTGCGCAGCCAATCAAAGGTTATAGATAGGTCTGCATCGACGACATAGACCGTATACGAACAGGAAAGTCCCCTTGCATCCGGCGCAATATAGGCGCTGTTGTCGTCAACATTTGGCGTAGCGGCAAATAATCCAAAGCGGTTCAATTACCGTTCGTTAAGCGGTGCGCCCTCACCTCGCCATGATCGACGAAAGGGGACGCAGGTGGAGCGTTGGGAGGACGGCGACTTCGGCCATGACACGGCGGACGTCGACGACACGCCGGAAGAGACGCAGGCGATCCGCAACGCGGTGGCGCGGGCGCTGGCGCTCGATCGCGAATTGCCGCTCGCCGCAGTGCTCAGCCGGGCGCGGATCGGCCTGTTGCATCGCGACCGGCAGCGGCGCGTCGTCGCGGTCAACGATCGCTTCTGCGAACTGGCGGGGCGGGATGCCGCGGCGCTCTCCGGGCTGGCGGTCGAGGCGTTGCTGCATCCCGACGATCTGTCGATGGTCACCGCCCTCTATGCCCGACATCAGATACGATCGACGCCGTTCGAGGTCGAGGCGCGCTTCGTCCGCCCCAACGGCAGCAGCCTGTGGTGCGACATCAACGTCTCGTTCGTCTGCGACGCCGCCGGCGTCGCGGTATCGACGATCACCATCGCGCAGGACATTTCCGCCCGCCGAGCCGCCGAGGAGCGGATGCGCGAAAGCGAGGAGCATTACCGTCATACCGTCGAACTGAACCCGCAGATCACCTGGACCGCCGGTCCGGGGGGCCAGATCGAATCGGTCAGCTCGCGCTGGGAGACGGTGACCGGCGGCAAGCCGAGCGAGGCGCTCGGTGCGCGCTGGTTGGTCGCGCTCCATCCCGAGGATCGCACGCCGACCGAGGCGGCGTGGCGCAAGGCGATCGCCAGCGGCGCGCCGGTCGACATCGAATATCGCCTCCGCTCGCCCGAGGGGGATTTCCGCTGGTTCCGCAGTCGCGCGGCGGCGCGCTGCGATGCCGCGGGCGCGACGATCCGCTGGTACGGGACGCTCGAGGACATTCACGATCGCAAGCTTGCCGAACGCGCGCTGCGCGACAGCGAGAAGCGTTTCCGCCTTGCCGCCCATGCCGCCGGGCTCGGCATATGGGACTATAACGCTCTGACCGGAACGCGCGAATGGTCGGACGAGCTGAAGGCGATGCTCGGCCTGCCCCTGGAGACGCCGGCGGCAGTGGCGATCGCGCTCGCCCGCGTCGTCCCCGCCGACCGCCACCGCCTGCAGGCCCTGATCGCCGCAGTCGAGGCGGGCGACGGCAATCACCGGTTCGAGACGACGCTGCGCATCCTGCGCGCCGACACCGGCGCCGAACGCTGGATCAAGACCGGCGGCTGGCGGATCGAGGCGCCGTCGGGGCGGCTCAGCCGGGTGCTCGTCACCACCCGCGACGTGACCGAGGAACGCACCGCACAGGAGCGCATCCGCTTCGCCGCGCATCATGATTCGCTCACCGGCCTGCCCAATCGCGCGACCTTCAACGAGCGGCTCGAAACGGCGATCGCCAACAGCCGGCACCATGGCGGCGGCGTCGCGCTGGTGTTGATCGACGTCGATCACCTCAAGGAAACCAACGATACGGTCGGCCATGATGCGGGCGACGCCGTGCTCCGCGCGCTCGGCGAGCGGGTACATGGCGTCCTGGGCGATGGCTGCATGGTCGCGCGGCTCGGCGGTGACGAATTCGCCGCGGTGATCGAGAGTCCGGGCGAGGCGGCGGCGGAGGTCGCACGGGTGCGCGCCGCGCTCGCCGCGGTCCGCGAGCCATTGTCCTATGACGGCCGCATCCTCGATTGCCAGGCGACCGCGGGCGGATCGCTGTTCCCGGCGCATGGCGCGACCGCGACCGAATTGCTCAAGGCGGCGGACATCGCGCTCTATGCCGCCAAGGCGAACAGCCGCGGCGAGTTGCTGATGTTCGAACCGCCGATGCGCGCCGACCTGCAACGCCGCTCGTCTATGCTGAGCATCGCGCGCGACATCATCCGCGACGATCGCATCCTGCCCTATTACCAGCCCAAGATCGCCTTCGCCTCCGGCACCGTCTGCGGGTTCGAGGCGCTGCTACGCTGGCACCATCCCACCTATGGCGCGCAGCTGCCGGCGACGATCGCCGCCGCGTTCGAGGATTACGATCTGGCGCAGGGGCTGAGCGAACGGATGCTCGGCGCGATCGTCGGTGACATGCGGCGCTGGCTCGATGCCGGGCTCGATTTCGGCCGGATCGCCTTCAATTTGTCGCCCGCCGAGTTCCGCCGCGACGACCTGACCGATCGCATCCTCGGCCGGCTGGCCCGCGCCGGCGTGCCCGCCGACCGGCTCGAACTCGAGGTGACCGAGACCGTGTTCGTCGGGCGCGGCGCCGAATGCGTCGCGACGATGCTCGAGACCTTCCACCGGGCCGGAGTGCATATCGCGCTCGACGATTTCGGTACCGGCTATGCCTCGCTCACCCATCTCAAGGCGTTTCCAGTCGATACGATCAAGATCGACCGCAGCTTCATCAACCATCTCGATCGCGATGCCGGCGATGCGGCGATCGTCGATGCGGTGGTCGCGCTCGGCCACCGGCTCGGCATGACCGTCGTCGCCGAAGGGATCGAGACAGAGGCGCAGGCGCATCATCTGCTCGCGCTCGGCTGCGACATCGGCCAGGGTTTCTGGTTCGGGCATAGCGGCCCGGCGGACACCGTGCCGTCGGTGCTGGCGCGCCGCCATCTAGTGCGCGTAGCGGGCTGAACGGTGGCAGGGCTTCGCAGGCATGACCGCTGCGGAGCCTCTTCCGATATGCCGGACCTGCTCCGGCATCCGCGCTCCCGCGAGAGCGTAAGCCGCTGATTCTGCGACACGGTTGACTCCGGGACACGTCCGGTGTGACGGCGCGATCTTGGTGAGGAGACCGCTGGGCTCCCGCTTGTGCGGGAGCAGTTCGGGCCATCACACATGACGTCCCGAACAGCGGCGGACCCGGGTCGGGACCCGTATCCGCCGCCGCGCCTCAGTTGCGCATGCTGTCGGGGACGATGCCGCCGTTCTCTGCCAGCTTCGCCATCACCGCGCGGTGGAGGGCGATGTTCTGCTCCGCGCTGCCGTCCTCGCCGGCATGGACGCCGAGTTCCTGCGCCAGCTCCTTGCGCGCGGCGAGGCTCGAATCGAGGTCGAGCAGCTTGAGCAGATCGACGATCGACGACTGGTAATTGCCGCCGCCATTGCGCATCGACGCCATCTCCGACAGCACCGCGCCGACATCGACCGGCTGGGCGGCGGGCGACGGCGTCGGGACGGGCGCGGGCTGCGCGTCGGGAGCGGCGGCGGGGGCTGGGGCCGGCGTCGGTTCGGCCTGCGTGGTCTGCGGCGCAGGCGCCTCGCTCTTGTGGTGGAAGATCTTGCCCATGATGTTGCCGAAAATGCTCATCGCACGTCTCCTTCAGATGGATTTCTAGACGGATTTCGGGGTGGGAACGCGCCGGCCGCCGCTTCCGCTCCGTGATCGCAAAGGAACGCTGCGGGAGGCCGATACGTTGGCGGCGGGCAACATGGGAGATGACGATGTTCAAACCAGCCTTGATGATCATGTCGGCGTCGGCACTGGCATTGGCGGCCTGCGGTCAGAAGACCAGCGACACCGCCGTCGCCAACGACAGCCCGACCTTCGACGCGGGCAATGCCGGCGTCGCCGATACCAATAGCACCGCAATGGCGACACCGGCGGCAGTGACCGGCAACCAGGCGTTCGTCAACATGGCGGCGGCGAGCGACGCGTTCGAGATCACCACCTCGAAGCTCGCGCTCGACAATGGCGCGTCCGCGGCGGTCAAGAAATACGCCAACCAGATGATCTCGGCGCACACCGCCTCGACCGACAAGCTCAAGGCGACGACGGCGTCGCTGAGCCCGGCGCTCACCCCCGATCCCACGCTCAGCGCGGCGCAGCAGGCGACGGTCGACTCGCTTAAGGGCCTGAAGGGCGCGGCGTTCGATACGGCCTATATCCAGGCGCAGCAGGAGGCGCACCAGCAGACGCTCGACACGCTGAAGGGCTATGCGGCGACCGGAGACGTGGCGGCGCTCAAGACCTTCGCGACCGGCCTGGTGCCGACGGTGGCGGCGCACCTCAACATGGCAAAGGGCCTCAAAGCCTGACGACAGAAAGGGGCGCCGACCGAAGCCGGCGCCCCCTGTCTAACGCCAGGACCCAATGACCGGTCCCGCCGACATCCGACCTGACCCCGGACGGAACCGAAGCGGGGCGGTGTGGCGCGGATCAGGCCGACGTCTTGCCGCGCAGCGTGTTGAGGATCGCCAGACCGACGACACCGGCAAGTGCGGCGGCGGCGAACGGACGCTCGTTGGCGAACTTGCGGGCCTTATCGGCGAGCGGCGCCGCGGTCTTGGCGACGGTTTCCTTGGCATCGCCGAAGGTCTTCTGCACCGAGCCGGTCAGCTGGTCGGCCACGCCCGAGGCCTGCGTCTCCTGATCGCCCGTCGCCTTGCCAAAGCCTTCCTTGAGCTTGCCGGTCAGGTCGCCTGCGGTGCCTTCGATCTGATCCTGGTTCATCGTCTCACTCCTCGTTGATGATCATGCCCAACGCGTAACGATCGCAGTGTTTCCGCAGGCGCGAACATGGCGGATCAGCGCGGGTGGCGGCGGGCGAGCGCGATCCCGGCGAGGTTCTTGGCGCGGGGGACGTAGCGCAGGTGGACCCGTCCGATCCCGGCGGTGGCGGCGCGGAAGGCGGCGAGATGCGGCTGCATCGCTGCGTTGCGGCATCGCCAGCGGCCGAGCGCCTGTTCGACGACGGTACGCGAATCGCCGAGGAACAGCGCATCGTCCGCCCCCGCGGCACGGGCGAGATCGGCGGCGGCGAGCAGCGCGAGCCATTCCGCGGTGCAGCTGTCGCCGGGGCCGAGATCGTCGCGGAGATGCACTTCGCCGCCGGCCACCACCGCGGTCTCCATGCCGCCGGGGCCGGGGCGCAGTCCGCCGTCGAAATAGAGCGTCATCCGATCCACGCCGCATCGCTTCGCCGAGCCGCGGGGCAAAGGCAAGCGATGCGACGCTTGCCCGCTCTGATGCGTTGCACCGCAATGCGCTCCCCTCCCCCGACGACTCCCGATGGCCGCTATATCGTCGTGCGCGGCCGCCTGTGGCGCCGGGCCGACCCGTCGCTGCCGCCCGAACGGCGCGAGGCGCTCGTCCACGCGTTGATGCAAGCGCGGCGCGCGGTCGGCGGCGCGCGCCGCGCCGGTGATGCCGAGGCGGAACAGGCCGCGCATGCCGGGGTCGATGCCGCCAAACATGCACTCGGCGAGCGCGGGCCGGTCTGGTGGCACGACGGGACGCCCGATCTCAACCGGCATATGGCGAAGAACACGCCTTATGCCGACTGGTTCGCGGCACTGGCATGAGCGCCGCCCGTCCCGCCCGGCCGTGGCTGCCGCGCCGCGTCCTCGTCACCCGCTCGGCATTGGCGTTCGACCATGGCCGCGCCATCGCCGAGCGCGCCGAAGGGCTCGGCATCCCGGTCGAGCGGCTGCCCGCCGACCGGCTCGCGCTCGGCCTGCCCGACGATCCCGCCGCCGCCTATGCCGCGGCGAAGAAGACATTGGCGGTGGTGGTCGCACCGCCGGGCAAGCTCAGGTTCCAGCCGATCGCGCCCTCGGCGGACTGGCGCGTCGACCTCGCCGAAGGCTGCCCGGCGCATTGCAGCTATTGCTATCTCGCGGGGTCGCTCAAGGGGCCGCCGATCACCCGTGCCTATGCCAATCTGCCCGACATCATCGCCGCGCTGCCGCGCTATCTCGGCGAGGGCACGATCACCTCGCGCTCGCGCGCCCGCGCCGACGAGGGCACGACGTATGAGGCGAGCTGCTACACCGATCCGCTCGCGCTCGAACATCTCACCGGCTCGCTGTCGGCGCTGATCGCCGCCTTCGGGCGCTGGCAGGCGCCGGTGCAGCTGCGCTTCACCACCAAGTTCGACGCGGTCGCGCCGCTGCTCGACCTCGATCATCAGGGGCGGACGCGGATGCGCGCCTCGATCAACCCGGCGCCCTATGCGCGGTTCGAAGGCGGCACGAGCCCGGTCGCCGCGCGGCTCGCCGCGCTCGCCGCGATGGCGCGGGCGGGCTATCCGGTCGGACTGACGATCGCGCCGATCATCGCCGCGGCGGGCTGGGAACAGGCCTATGGCACGTTGCTCGCCGAGGCGGGGGCGGCGCTGGCGGACGTCGAGGATTGCACGATCGAGCTGATCACCCACCGCTATACGCCGGGATCGAAGGCGGTGCTGGAGAGCTGGTATCCCGGATCGAAGCTCGACATGGGCGCCGCCGGGCGGGTCGAGAAGCGGACCAAGTTCGGCTCGGTCAAATATGTCTATGACGCGGCGACGATGACGGCGCTGCGCAGCTTCTTCACCGCGGAGGTGGCGCGATGGCTGCCTAAGGCGCGGGTGCTGTACTGGACGTGAGAGGGCGGGAACGGCGGTCGCAGCGGCTGCGCAAATGCGGTCATCGTAGACTGACGAAACAACGACAGCAGCGCACCTGCGGCAGTCCCGCCCTTCGACAGGCTCAGGGCTGACGGATACGAGGGACTCTGCCCCTCCCCGTTCGTGCTGGAGCCTGTCGAAACACGCGCTGCCGCAAGCGCACTGCCCGATCGAGCCCCCGCTCACACCGACCGCAACGCCCGCGCCGGCCGGACGCTGAGGATCGGCCACGCGCCTGCCAGCCCGACACCCAGCGTCACGCCCAGCCCGGCGAGCAACGTCACCGCCACCGCGACCGGATCGGGCGACCAGGCGAAGGTGAAGATCCGCACCACGACATACCATGCGCCGCCGAGACCGAGCGCCAGCGCGACCAAGGTCACCAGCGCGCCGAGCACAGCATATTCGAGCGCCTGCGCCGCAAGCAATTGCGCCCGCGTCGCGCCGAGCGTGCGCAGGATCACCGCATCATAGGTGCGCGCCTCGCGCGCGGCGGCGATGGCGCCGATCAGCACCGCGATTCCCGCCGCCACCGCGACTCCCGCCGCCGCCGCGATCGCCGCGGCGACCTGTCCGACGAGGTCGCGCACCTGCCCGAGCACGCCGCGCACCTCGATCACCGACACCGAGGGGAATGGCGCGAGCAGCGCGCGTGTCACCCGTCCCTCGCTGCCGCGCGGCAGGTCGATCGTCGCGGCGAGATTGTGCGGCGCATCGGCGAGCGCATCGGGCGAGAAGACGAGGACGAAATTGAACCCCAACGTGTCCCACTGGATGCGGCGCAGCGAGGCGATGCGCGCGGTGCGCTCGACGCCGAGCAGGCTGACGGTGAGCGGGTCGCCGATATGCAGGTCGAGCGCCTGCGCCAGCCGCTCGTCGATCGAGACGAGCGGCGGTCCCGCATAGTCGCGTGGCCACCAGCGGCCGGCGGCGAGCGTGCTGCCTTCGGGGATGCTCTCCGCATAGGTCAGGCCGCGCTCGCCGCGCAGCGCCCAGGCGCCCTCGGGCAGCGTCTTGAGATCGGCGACGCGGATATTGCGATAGCCAGTGATCGTGCCGCGCAGGATCGGCACGGTGCGGATCTGCGCCGCCGGCACCGCGGCGGTGACGATGCGGCGGAACTCGGCCTCGCGCGGGCGGGGCACGTCGAGCGCGAACAAGGCGGGCGCGCGCTGCGGCACGTTGGTGGCGATATTGGCGTCGATGCTCGTGCGGATCGCGGCGAGCAGCACGAACAGCGTCAGGCCGAGCCCGAGCGCGACGACCAGCGCCTCGGTCCGTGCCCCCGGCCGGTGCAGCGCGGCGATGGCGAGGCGGAGCAAGGGCCGGTGCGGCCGCGGCAGCCGGCTCGCGCCGAAGCGCACCAGACGGCCGAGCCCGAACAAGAGCAGCAACGCCGCCGCCACCGCGGCGAGAAAGCCGGCGGCGATCCCGGGCTGTGCCGCGGTGCCGATCGCCAGTGCGAGCGCCGCTCCACCGGCGGCGAGCGCGACGATCCGCCCCCGCCACGAACTCGCCCGCATCGGCGCAAGCGCCCCGCGCAGCAATCCCGCCGCCGGGGTCGCCCCCGCCGCGGCGAGCGGCGGCGCGGCGAAGGCGAGCGCGATCAGCGCGCCGTACAGCGCCGCGCGGAGCAGCGGCCACGGCTCGGGGCTGAGCGTCGGCAGCACCGGCAGCGCGCCGGCGAGCAGGCGGCCGAGCAGCGGCACCGCGGCGCTGCCGATCGCCAGCCCCGCGACGATGCCGGCCAGCGCCGCGGCGCCGACCTCGATGGCATAGACGCGCGCGACATCGGCGCGGGTCGCACCGAGCACCTTGAGCGTCGCGATCGCGCCGCGCCGCGCGGTGAGGAACGAATCGACGCCGTTGCCGACGCCGATCCCGGCGATCGCCAGCGCGGCGAGCCCGACCAGGGTGAGGAACTCGCCCATCCGATCGACGAACCGCGACGCCCCCGGTGCGGCACGCTCGCGCGTCTTGCTCTCCCATCCCGCGGTGGCGAAGCGGCTGGTGAATTGCGTCGCAATCCGCGCCGGATCGTCGCCCGCCGGCAGGCGCAGGCGATAGCGCGTCTCGTACAGGCTGCCCGGCTGGACCAGCCCGGTCCTGCCCAGATCGACGCGCGCGATCAGCACCACCGGGCCGAGCGTGAAGCCCTCGCCGAGCCGGTCGGGCTCGTCGGCGATGACACCGCCGACGCGAAACCGTGCCGTACCGATCGTCAGCATCGCGCCGGCACGCAACCGCAAGCGCTCGGCCAGCGCGGGCGCGATCCATGCCTGTCCCGGCGGCGGCGTGGCGACGTGGCGGCCGTCGGCGAGCGTGACGCGGCCGTAGAGCGGATAGGCGGCATCGACCGCCTTGAGCTGGATCGGCGCCGAGGCGTCGCCGGCGATCGCATTGGCCTGCATCCGCACCGTCGTCGAGACAGTGCCCAGCCGCGCCAGCGCGGCACGCTCGGCGGCACTGGCCTCGCGCTGCGACACGGACAGTTCGACGTCGCCGCCGAGGATCACCGCGCCGCGCGCGGCGAGCTCGCGCGCCACCGCATCGGCGAGCCCGCCGATCGCGGCGAGCGCGGCGACTCCGAGCAGCAGGCAGACGACGAGGAGCCGCAATCCGCGGAACCGCCAGTCGAGCTCGCGCCGCGCCAGCCGCCAGGCGAGCGACCAGCCGCTCACCCGATCCGCCCGTCGGCGAGCGTGACGATCCGGTCGCACCGTTCGGCGAGGCGGCGATCATGGGTGATCACCACCAACGTCGCGCCGAGCACGGCCCGCCGGTCGAACAGCAGGTCCATGATCGCGCTGCCGGTCTGCGTATCAAGGTTGCCGGTCGGTTCGTCGGCGAAGACCAACGGTGGCCGCGGCCCGAGTGCGCGGGCGATGGCGACGCGCTGCTGCTCGCCGCCGGAGAGTTGCGCGGGATAATGGTCGAGCCGGTGGCCGAGGCCGACCGCCTCCAGCTCGGCGGCGGCGCGCGGCCAGGCATCGGCGACGCCGGCCAGCTCCATCGGCACCGCGACATTCTCGTGCGCGGTCATCGTCGGCAGCAGGTGGAAGGCCTGCAGGACGATGCCGATCCGGCCCCGGCGCGCCCGCGCCAGCGCATCCTCGTCGAGCGTGCCGAAATCCTCTCCGGCGACACGTACGCTGCCGCCGCTCGCCCGTTCGAGCCCCGCCAGCACCGCCATCAGCGACGACTTGCCGGAGCCCGACGCACCGAGCAGCGCGACGCTCTCGCCGGCGGCGACCGACAGGTCGATGCCGCGCAGGATCGCGGTCTCGCCGAGGCGAAGCGTGACATCGCGCGCCTCGATCACCATAGACGTCATGTTCATATCGGGAGACCAAGGCCTTGCAGGGGCGGACAAAACGCTATGCGGCAGCGACGCTGCTCGGCCAAGCCCTGATCCTTGCCGGCTGCGACCGGCAGGCGGCGGCGCCCGATCCGGCGCCGAGCCCCGCCGCCACACCCGTCGCGGTCGCGCGGCCGGTCGGTCCGGAACGGCTGATCCTCGCCTTCGGTGACAGCCTTTACGCCGGCTACGGGCTCGACCGCGGGCAAAGCCTGCCCGACGCGATCGAGGCGCGGCTGCGGCGGCAGGGGATCAACGCGACGATCGTCAACGCCGGCGTCTCGGGCGACACCACCGCCGCGGGGCGGCAGCGGCTCGGCTTCGTGCTCGACAATCTGCCGCGCCCGCCCGACCTCGTGCTGCTCGGGCTCGGCGGCAACGACGTGCTGCGGCAATTGCCCGCGGCGGAGACGCGCGCCAACATGACCGCGATGCTCGACGAGCTGCACCGCCGCAAGCTGCCGGTGGTGCTGACCGGGATGAAGGCGCCGCCCAATCTCGGCCGCGCCTATGTCACCGCGTTCGACGGCATCTGGCCGGATCTCGCCAAGCGAGACTCCGCCGGCCTCTATCCCTTCGTGCTCGACGGGGTGATCGGCGACCCCGCGCTCATGCAGGCGGATCGCGTCCATCCCAATGCCGCCGGCGTGACACGCATCGCCGACCGGCTGACGCCGCTGGTCGCCGCCGGCCTCAAACCCGCCGCCTGACGGAACGCCCGCCGCGCTGTTGCGCTATAGCGGCGAGTTTCAGTCTGGAAGGATCGACCCATGGCCGAGAGCCGCACCGCCACCTTGTACCGCATGGTCCTGCCCGACCATACCTGCCCGTTCGGCGTCCGCGCCAAGCAGATCCTGCAATCCGAAGGCTTCACCGTCGATGATCGCATCCTGCGTTCGCGCGAGGAGGTCGACGCGTTCAAGGCCGAGCATGACGTCGCGACGACGCCGCAGATCTTCATCGACGATGAGCGGATCGGCGGCAGCGACGATCTCGAGCGGTATCTGGCGAAGTAACGATTGTGTAGCTGCCGGGGCGATGGCGTCCCGGCAGCTTAGATACGCCGACGAATGGCTTCGGCAGCGACAAAGGCGATGATGTTTCGTCCGGCTGGCCTTAAAAAATAGTCGTGACTTTTGCCGGAGGCGCGCCGTCAAAATCGCCAGTATTCCCGCGCAGGCGGGAATCCAGTGGCCAAGCAGATTAACGGCCGTCGCATCAAGAAAACTGGACCCCGCTTTCGCGGGGGGTACGGCCCCTGTTTGTGAGCGTCCCGAGCGCATTCGAGATCTCGATCTTGAAGGCCGAGAACGCAAGAAGGCGGGCGTGGCCTTGCATGACTACGCCCCCCCCACACCTCCATCCCTGGCCCGGCGGCAACGCCCCCCCCTGACACGCCGCACACCCGCCCGGCTCCCCCACCTCGATGGAACGTCACCGGCGACCGGCCGTTCGGGAAGCCCTCCTGCAAAAGGCGTCCAAAATGCCGGCCAGCCCTGCCGATATTCTCTCTCCGGCTGCCGATGCGCCTGCCGATCCGATCCTCGGCATCGCCGAAACCGCCGCCGCGCTCGCCGAACGGCTGGACGACGGCGACCTGCTCTATGCCGTCGCCGACGAGGCACGCGGGATCGCGCTGACCCATGCGCTGACGCTGGCGGTGCCCGATGCGACGGTGGTCTTCTGTCCCGGCAGCGACGCGCTGCCCGGCGACGCCGCCCCCGCCTCTCCCGGCAACGTCGGCCAGCGTGTCTCGGCGTTGCGGCGCATCCGCCTGCTGATCGAGGCGGACGAGCGGCCGCGGATCGCCTGTATCACCACCGGCGAAGCGCTCGCCCGCGCCTATCCGGCGCCCGACGCCTTCGCCGCCGCACCGCCGCGCGTCGCGGTCGATACGCCGGTCGACCTCGAAGCGCTGTTCGCCGACCTGACCGGAATCGGCTATACGTCCGACGAACGTGTCGACGAGCCGGGTGAGGTTGCGCTGCGCGGGCAGGTGCTCGACGTCTATCCCGCCGATGCCGGACTGCCGCTGCGCATCGAGGCGGTCGACGGGCGTGTCGAGAGCCTGCGCTGCTTCGATCCTGCCGACCAGCGCACCACCGGCAGCATCGATGCGCGCGAGCTCGGCCGCGTCGCCGAACCGCCGCTCGCCGACGCGGGCGTGTCGCTCGCCGACCATCTGCCGGACGCCGCGATCGGGATCGAACCGGGCGCGGACGAGCGGCGGCGACGCTTCCTCGCGCTGGCTGCCGACGCCGCCAAGCGCCGTCCCAAACGCGCGATCGCCGACACGCTGAGCGATGCGCGCTGGCGCAAGACGGCGGGCGAGCGGCTGATGGCACCGCTGGCGCGCGCGGGCGATCCGCCGGCACGATTCGTCGAGAGCAAGGCGCCGATGCGCGCCTTCGCCAAGGCCGCACGCGGCGCGATCGAGGCGGGCGAGCGCGTCGTCATCCTCGGCAGTGCGCGCGACCTGCGCTTCCTGCAACGCCGGATCGCGCGCACGCTCAAGCTGCCGGTCACGCCGGTCGAGGCGTGGCGGTCGGTAGGCGATGCCGCGCCGGGCAGCCTGCTGGCGCTGCCCCTCGCCGCCGACCGCGGCTTCCGGCGCGAGGACATCTGCGCGATCGCCGCCGCCGACCTGCTCGGCAGCCGCGCCGAACGCGACGATGCGACCAGCCCGATCGCGCATACCGGCCTGTTCGACTTCGGCGAGATTCGCGTCGGCGACGTCGTCGTGCACGAGGATCATGGCCTCGCCGTCGTCACCGGCTTGCAGGCGCTGCCCGATCAGGCGGGCGACGCGATCGCCCTCACCTACGCCGACGACGGCGTCCGCCTCGTTCCCGTCGCGGAGGCGGACCGGATCTGGCGCTACGGCGCGGATGCCGAGGCGGTGACGCTCGACAAGCTCGACGGCGCGAGCTGGCAGAAGCGGCGCGGCGCGATCGACGCGGCGATCGCCGAAAGCGCCCGCGGCCTGACCGAACTCGCCGCCGAACGCAGCCGCCGCGATGCGCCCAAGCTGGTCGCCGATACCGACGCCTATGAACGGTTCGCCGCCGGTTTTGCCTTCACCGAGACGCCCGATCAGGCGCGCGCGATCGCCGCGGTGCGCGACGATCTCGCCGCGGGCAAGCCGATGGACCGGCTGGTGATCGGCGACGTCGGCTATGGCAAGACCGAAGTCGCGCTGCGCGCCGCGGCGATCGCCGCCCTGGCCGGGCATCAGGTGGCGATCGCCGCGCCGACCACGGTGCTTGCCCGCCAGCATCTGGAAAGCTTCGCCGCGCGCTTCGAGGGGACGGACATCGCGGTCGCCGGCCTGTCGCGGCTGAGTTCGGCGACCGAGCGCAAGCAGGTCAAGGCCGGGCTTGCCGACGGATCGATCCGCATCGTCGTCGGCACCGGGGCGGTCGCCGGCAAGGGAATCGCCTATCAGGACCTCGCCCTCGTCATCATCGACGAGGAACAGCGCTTCGGCACCGCCGACAAGACGCGGCTGCGCGATCTCGGCGCCGGCCACGTGCTGACGCTGAGCGCGACGCCGATCCCGCGCACCCTGCAGACCGCCCTGATCGGCCTTCAGCAACTGTCGGTGATCGCGACGCCGCCGGCGCGGCGGCAGCCGATCCGCACCTCGGTCGGTGCGTTCGATCCGGCGGTGGTACGCACCGCGCTGCTACGCGAACGCAGCCGCGGCGGCCAGAGCTTCGTCGTCGTGCCGCGGATCGAGGATATGGCGCCGCTCGCCGAGACGCTCGCCAAGTCGGTGCCCGAGCTCGACATCGTCCAGGCGCACGGCAAATTGCCCGCCGCCGAGATCGACGAGGCGATGGTACGCTTCGCCGGCGGCGATGGCGACGTGCTGCTCGCCACCAACATCATCGAGGCGGGGCTCGACGTGCCGCGCGCCAATACGATGGTGATCTGGAAGGCCGACCGCTTCGGCCTGTCGCAGCTCCACCAGTTGCGCGGGCGGGTCGGGCGCGGCCTGCGGCGCGGTCAGGTGCTGCTGCTCACCGATCCCGCCGCGACGATCGCACCGCGCACGCTCAAGCGGCTCAAGACGCTGGAGGCGTTCGACCGGCTCGGCGCCGGCTTCGCGATCAGCGCGCGCGATCTCGACATGCGCGGCGCGGGCGACCTGCTCGGCGAGACGCAGGCGGGGCATATGAAGCTGATCGGCATCGACCTGTACCAGCATCTGCTCGAAAGCGCGCTGCGCACCGCGCGCGGCGAGACGGTGGAGCGGTGGAGCCCGGAGCTGCACCTCGGCCTCGACGGCTGTCTGCCGCCGACGTGGATGCCCGAGGAGGAGCTGCGCGTCACCACCTATGCCCGCCTCGCGCGGATCGAGGAGGCCGAGGGGCTCGACGCGCTGGCGGACGAGCTGGAGGATCGGTTCGGCGACCTGCCCGACGAGGCACGGCTGCTGTTCGCGGTGGCGCGCATCCGGGTGGCGGCACGGGCGGCCGGCATCGCCCGGATCGACGCCGGCCCCGCCGCGATCGCCTTCACCCCGCGCGCGGCGATGCCGGCACCCGAGGGGCTGGAGGAGAAGAACGGACGGCTGCTGCTCGCCGAACGGATCGCCGATGCGCACGAACGGCTCGACCGGATCGCGGCGGTGCTGGAGGATTGGTGACGGCGGCGGCTGCGCGGGGTAAGGCGGGGCCGCCGGCCCGTGCCGGGAACGCCTCACCGAAGCCCAGAAGCGCTCCGTCACCCCGGACCTGTTCCGGGGTCCACCGGTCCGCGAAATCGACGGCTGAGACTCCTGCGCCACCGTGGATGCCGGAACAAGTCCGGCATGACGGAGGGAGTGGTGCAGAGGTCTCGCGTACGCCGAAGGCCATGATGTTTCACGCCGCAGGTGGTGGTCTGCTTGGCCACTGGGTTCCCGCCTGCGCGGGAACACTGATTGGGTGTGACGGCGCCGCTCGATACCACGGCTTCGGCGCGACGGGCGTGACGAACCGTGATCCGATTGCATCATCCTTTGTGCAGGTGACCTGATGCGCAGTGCCGCAAACCCCTTGCACCCGCGTGCGCCCCGCGCCACCGCCCGCCGATGCCCCTCCCCACCGCCTTCTTCGACCGCGACGTCGCGACCGTCGCGCGCGCGCTGATCGGCGCCGATCTGCGCGTCGATGGCGTCGGCGGCGTGATCGTCGAGACGGAGGCCTATGATGCCGACGACCCCGCCTCGCACAGCGTCAACGGGCCGACGCCGCGCAATGCGGCGATGTTCGGCCCGGCCGGCCATGCCTATGTCTATCGCAGCTACGGCATGCACTGGTGCCTCAACTTCGTCTGCCGGCCGGGAAGCGCGGTGCTGATCCGGGCGATCGAGCCGGTCGCGGGCGTCGAGACGATGATCGCGCGCCGCGGCCTTGCCGGGCCGCGCTTGCTCTGCGCCGGACCGGGGCGTCTGTGCCAGGCGCTCGGCGTCGACCGGGCGCTCGACGGCGCGCCGCTCGATGCGCCGCCGTTCGCCCTCGAACCCGCAGCGCGTGACGAGGATATCCACGCCGGCGCCCGGATCGGCATCACCCGCGCGGTCGACACGCCGTGGCGCTTTTGTCGAACAGGCTCGCGCTTCCTCAGCAAGCCGGCGCGCTGATCCCAGCAATCGGCGTGACGGCCCAGATGTTGGCAATTCGTTACGGCGACGACACGCCGAAACCCGCCCCTCCCCTCCTGCAGCGCAATTGGCACGGCAGATGCAATGTTCCGGATACAGCCAATCGGGCTGATCTTTGGGAGGACATCATGCTCATCACCACCGTCGCCGCCGCGCTCCTGTCGGTCACCAGCGCACCCCAGCCGACTGCCACGCCGACCCCGATCGCCGCCCCCGTCGCCCCCGCTCCGGTGGTCGTCGCCGCCGCGCCGGCCCGCGCCAATCCGCGCGTCTGCCTGGTCGACGAAGTCACCGGATCGCGCCTGCCGATCCGCACCTGCAAGTCGCTCGACCAGTGGCGCGCGCTGGGCCTCGACCCGCTCGCCAAGCGCTGATCCGTCACGGGCCGGCGTATCGGCCGCATCGATACGCCGCCCGCGCCCGGGTGTACACGTCGCGCGGAGCTTCCCCGCCGCACCTGCGTTGGGCGGTGCAGCATCTTCAAGGGGGTCCTCTCACCGTGCACGCCTTACCCGACCGGCTCGACGCCGGTTCGCCCTATCCCTTGGGCGCAACGTTCGATGGTCTTGGCGTCAATTTCGCGGTCTATTCCGCCAATGCGGACCGGATCGAACTGTGCCTGTTCGATCCGTCGGGCAAGCGCGAATTGCAGCGCATCACCCTGCCCGAATGTACCGACGAGGTGTTCCACGGCTATCTGCCCGATGCCGCGCCCGGCCTGCTCTACGGCTATCGCGCCCACGGCCGTTACGAGCCGGAGAACGGCCACCGTTTCAACCCGAACAAATTGCTGCTCGATCCCTATGCGCGGCGGCTGCACGGCCAGATCAAATGGACCGACGCATTGCACGGCTACAAGGTCGGCCACGCCCGGGAGGACCTGAGCTTCGACAAGCGCGACAGCGCGCCGGCCATGCCCAAGGCGGTGGTGGTCGACGATCATTGGGACTGGTCGCGCGATACCAAGCCGAACACCCCCTGGTCGGAAACCGTGATCTACGAGGCGCACGTCAAGGGGCTGACCAAGCTGATGGAGCTGGTGCCGCCGCGTGAACGGGGCAGCTATGCCGCACTCGGCCATCCGGCGGTGATCGCGCATCTCAAGCGGATCGGCGTCACCGCGCTCGAGCTGCTGCCGATCCACAGCTTCACGCAGGACCGTTTCCTGCAGGAAAAGGGCCTCAAAAATTATTGGGGTTATAACACGCTCGGCTTCTTCGCGCCCGAACAGGCCTATATGTCGACCGACAGCCAGGACGAGCTGCGCCGCGCCGTCCACCGCCTGCACAAGGCCGGGATCGAGGTGATCCTCGACGTCGTCTACAACCATACCTGCGAAGGATCGGAAAAGGGCCCGACGCTGTCGTGGCGCGGGCTCGACAACGCCAGTTACTATCGACTGGTGAAGGATCAGCCGCGCTATACGATCAACGACACCGGCACCGGCAACACGCTCAACCTCAGCAAGGCGCGAGTCATCCAGATGGTGACCGACTCGCTGCGCTATTGGGCGACGAGCTTCGGCATCGACGGCTTCCGCTTCGACCTCGGGCTGACGCTGGGGCGCGAGGACGATGGTTTCGATCCGGGCGCGGCCTTCTTCGACGTGGTGCGGCAGGACCCGGTTCTCGGCCGGCTCAAGCTGATGGCGGAGCCGTGGGACGTCGGCCCCGGCGGCTATCAGCTCGGCAACTTCCCGCCCGGTTTCGCCGAGTGGAACGACCAATATCGCGACACCGTCCGCCAGTTCTGGCGCGGCGATGCCGGGCAGCGCGGCGATCTCGCGGCGCGAATGGCGGGATCGGGCGATCTGTTCGACCGGCGCGCGCGGCGGCCGTGGGCGAGCATCAACCTGCTGTCCGCGCACGACGGCTTCACCCTCGCCGATACCGTGACCTACGAACAGCGCCACAACGAGGCGAACGGCGAGGACAATCGCGACGGCCACGACAACAACCATTCGCGCAACTGGGGCCACGAGGGGCCGACCGACGATGCCGCGATCAACGACGCGCGCGGGCGGGTGCAGCGATCGATGCTGACCACCCTGCTCGCCTCGCTCGGCACGCCGATGCTGGTCGCGGGCGACGAATTCGGCCGCACGCAGCAGGGCAACAACAACGCCTATTGCCAGGACAATGCGATCAGCTGGCTCGACTGGCAGGCGGCGGCGAGCGAGGCGGGGCAGACGCAGATCGACTATGTCGCGCGCCTCACCGCGCTGCGCCGCCGCTATCCGGTGCTGCGCGCGGCGACCTTCCTCTACGGACAGGATACGCCGGGCCACGGCATCAACGACATCGAATGGTGGGACGAGCGCGGCGGCCGGCTCAGTCCGGACGACTGGCAGAACCCGGACGGACGCGCGCTGATGATGCGCCGCGCGTCGTGCAATGCGGCGGGCGAGGTCGAGGCGATCTCGCTGCTGCTCAACGGCTCGGCCGATCCGGTCACCTTCCACCTGCCGCCGCCGCAGGCCAAGCGGACCGTGCTGATCGACAGCGCCAAGCCCGATCAGGGCGAGCTGACGATCGACGATCAGTACGAGGTCGCGCCGCAGGGCGCGGTGCTGGTCACCTGGACGCTGCCGCGCGACGACGCGGACGCGGCGGCATGAGCGAACGCTGGGGCGCGCGGCTGCTCGACGACGGCCGCACCCGGTTCGCGCTCTGGGCACCGGCGTGCGAGGCGGTGACGCTGGAGATCGATGCGGGCGAGACGATCGCGATGGATGCGGCGGCGGACGGCTGGTTCGTCGCGACCACCGATGTGCCGGCGGGCACGCGCTATCGCTTCCGTATCGGCGACCTCGCCGTCCCCGATCCGGCGAGCCGCGCGCAATCGGGCGGCGTCCACGGCTGGAGCCTCGTCATCGATCCCGCCTATGACTGGACGACGCCCGACTGGCGCGGCCGGCCGTGGGAAGAGACGGTGCTGATCGAGCTGCACGCCGGCGTGCTCGGCGGCTTTGCCGGGGTGATCGACCAGATCCCGACGCTCGCCGCGCTGGGCATCACCGCGATCGAACTGATGCCGGTCAACGCCTTCGGCGGCACGCGCAACTGGGGCTATGACGGCGTGCTGCCCTATGCACCGGCGGAAAGCTATGGCGCCCCGGCCGAATTGAAGGCGCTGGTCGATACCGCGCACGGCTTCGGCATGTCGGTGTTCCTCGACGTGGTCTACAATCACTTCGGGCCGGACGGCAATTATCTGTCGGCCTATACCCCCGACTTCTTCGATGCCGAGGTCCATACGCCCTGGGGCGGTGCGGTCGCGGTGCACGAGCCGGCGGTGCGGCGCTTCTTCATCGACAACGCCCTGATGTGGCTCGACGAGTATCGCTTCGACGGGCTCCGCTTCGATGCGGTCCATGCGATCGGCGACGATGCCTTCCTCGACGCGATGGCGGCGGAGATCCGCGCCGCGCTGCCCGACCGGCACGTCCATCTCGTGCTCGAGAACGAACGCAACGACGCCGAACGGCTGCGCGACGGCGCTTATGACGCGCAGTGGAACGACGATTTCCACAACGTCCTGCACGTCCTGCTGACCGGCGAGACCAGCGCCTATTACAGCGACTTCGCCGATCGGCCGGCGGAGCGGCTGGCGCGCTGCCTGGCCGAGGGGTTCATCTATCAGGGCGAGGGATCGGGCAATCACGACGGAAAGCCCCGCGGCACGCCGAGCGCGCACCTGTCGCCGACGCGCTTCGTCTCCTTCCTCCAGAACCACGATCAGGTCGGCAATCGCGCCCTCGGCGAACGGCTGACGCGGCTGACCGACACCGACCGGCTGCGCGCGGCGACCGCGCTGCTGCTGCTCGCGCCGCAGGTGCCGATGCTGTTCATGGGCGACACCGAAGGCAGCGAGACGCCCTTCCTGTTCTTCACCGACTTCCACGACGCGCTCGCCGATGCGGTGCGCGAGGGCCGGCGCAAGGAATTTGCCAAGTTCGATGCCTTCGCCGATCCGGCGGCGCGCGCGCGCATCCCCGATCCCAATGCGGTGGCGACGTTCGAGGCGTCACGCCCGACGCCCGGACCGGATGCGACACGCTGGCGCGGGTTGCTCCGCGATCTGATGGCGCTGCGGCAGGCGGCAATCGTGCCGCATCTCGCCGGCACGACCTCGCTGGGCGCGGAAGCGACCGGCGCGGCGGCGGTGGTGGCGCGCTGGCGGCTGGGCGATGGCGCGACGCTGACGATCGCGATCGACCTTGCCGACGCGCCGGGCGGATTGCCCGATGCGGCGGGCGACTTGCTGCATGCCGAGGGTGAGCGCTTTCGCGCGTGGATCGCCCGGTGAGCGGACAGATCACTCCGCCGTTCATCCACCGCCGTGGCCACGCGCCCAAATCAGTGATCCTGGGCATGCACGAATCCAGGGCCCGGCAGAGCGACGTCAGGGTTTCGCAACCCTGGGCTCCGGCTTTCGCGGGAGCACTCGGATATGGGAAGCCGGCTGTTGCCTCTCACGGCGACGGATGCCTCAGCGTGGATCTTTGCGCGCAGAGGCGCAGAAGACGCAGAGAAGAGATTCACGCGAAGACGCGAAGACGCGAAGCCGCGAAGAGCGGGTGCATCCTCTTCGCGGCTTCGCGCCTTCGCGTGACCCAAGTCCAGCCCGGGCCAAACCCGTTCGGACGGCTCACCCTCTCTGCGCCCTCCGCGCCTCTGCGCGCCCCAACGGAGCCTCGGCATGAGTGACCTCGCGCACGAAGCGGAAGCCGCCGGACTGCAGGTCGCGTGGGAGGATGCCGACGGCCGGCAGCATCGCGTCGCCGATACGGTGGTACGCGCGATCCTCGACACGCTCGATACGCGGACGGACGGCGACGCATTCGTCACCGGTGATATCGGCACGGCGATACGGACAAAATCGAGCCCGGGGGCGGCGCGGCTGACGATCGACGGCGGCGAGACGCGCGATGTCGTCATCGCCGCCGACGGGACGATCCCGGCGCTCGATGAGCCGGGCTATCACCGGCTCGAAACGCGCGACGGCCTGGTGACGCTGGCGATCGCGCCGCGGCGATGCGTCGCACCGCCGGCGGGGCATGGCTGGGGTCCGGCGGTGCAGATACCGGCGCTGCGTGGATCGCGCCCCTCGCCGTTCGGCGATCTCGGCGCGCTGGCCGAGGCGGCGGGCGACTTCGCGGCGGCGGGCGCGGATGCGCTCGCGATCAGCCCGACGCATGCCCTCTTTCCTGCCGATGCCGCGCGGTTCAGCCCCTATGCGCCGTCGAGCCGGCTCTATCATCACGCGCTGCTCGCCGATCCGGCGCTCGCCGGGATCGACGGCGCCGGGGAAGCGGGCGGTGCGCTGATCGACTGGACGCAGGCCTGGCCGCACCGGCTCACCCGGTTGCGCGAAGCATTCGACCGGGCGCCGGACGCGATGCGCACCGATTTCGCCACCGCCCGCGCGGCGCATCCCGAATGGGAGGAGCATGCCCGCTTCGACGCGCTGCACGGCCATTTCTTCGCGCAGCGGCGCGCGTGCGGCTGGCAGGACTGGCCCGCCGACTATCACGATCCCGCCGCACCGGCCGTGGCGCGGTTCGTCGCCGGCCATAGCGAGACAGTGGCGTTCCACGCCTTCCTGCAATGGCTTGCCGACGCCAGCCTGGCACAGGCGCAGGCGGCGGCACGCGCGGCGGGGATGCAGATCGGCCTGATCGCCGATCTCGCGGTCGGCATGGATGCGGGCGGCAGCCATGCGTGGAGCCGGCGCGGCGACCTGCTCACCGGCCTGTCGATCGGCGCGCCGCCCGATCCACTCGGGCCGCAGGGGCAGAATTGGGGGATCACCGCGCTGTCGCCCTTTGCCTTGCGACGCACGGGCTTCGACGGCTTCATCCGCACGGTCCGCGCCAGCCTGCGCCATGCCGGCGGCCTGCGGATCGATCATGCGCTCGGCCTCAAGCGGCTGTGGGTCATCCCCGAGGGCGGTGCGGCGAGCGACGGTGCCTATCTGGCCATGCCGTTCGACGATCTGCTGCGCCTGCTCGCGCTCGAATCCCATCGTGCCGGCGCGATCGTGATCGGCGAGGATCTCGGCACCGTGCCGCCGGGCTTCCGCGACACGATGGCGGAACGCGGCATGCTCGGCATGCGGGTGTTGCCGTTCGAGCGCGACGAGGACGGCTTCACGCCCGCGCGCGACTGGGATGCGGCGGCGGTGGCGATGACCGGCACGCACGACACCGCGACGCTCGCCGGCTGGTGGACGGGCCGCGACATCACGTGGAACCACAAGCTGCGCCGCGGCGGCGACGACGAACCCGCCGACCGCCTGCGCCGCGTCGGCGAGAAAGCGACGCTCTGGCGCACCTATCGCGAGGCGGGCGTCGCCGAGGGACCGCCGCCGCAGGACGCCGATGCCGCGATCGATGCGGCGATCGCCTTCACCCGGCAGGCACCCTGCCCGCTGACCATCGTGCCGGTCGAGGATCTGGTCGGCATCGCCGAACAGCCCAATCTGCCCGGCACCACCGACGAGCATCCCAATTGGCGGCGCCGCCTGCCCGACACGACCGCCGGCCTGCTCGCCCGGCCCGAGGTCGCGCGCCGCACCGCCCTCCTCTCAGCCGAGACCCCAGCATGACCGCGCCCCGCCCGCCCCGTGCCACCTACCGGATGCAGTTCCACAAGGACTTCACCTTCGCCGATGCCGAAGCTTTGGTCCCCTATCTCGCCGATCTCGGCATCAGCCACCTCTATGCCTCGCCGATCACCGTCGCGGCCGCCGGGTCGACGCACGGCTATGACGTCATCGACCCGACGCGGATCAACCCCGAACTGGGCGGCGAAGACGCGTTCCGCAGCCTCGTCGCGGCGCTGCACGCGCGCGACATGGGCGTCGTCATCGATATCGTCCCCAACCATATGGGCGTCGCCGGTGGCGGCAATGCCTGGTGGAACGACGTGCTGGCGCGCGGGCCGGACAGTTTGCATGCCCGCGTCTTCGACATCGACTGGTCGCGACCGTTGCTACTGCCGGTGCTCGGCGACACGCTGACCGCGACGATCGCGGCGGGCGATCTGGCGATCGAGGGGCAGCAGGTCGTCGCCTATGGCGAGCATCGCTTTCCGTTGCGCGACGACGTCGCCACCGACGGCGACCTCGCCGAAGTGCTGGCGCAGCAGCATTACCGGCTGGCGAGCTGGCGCGTCGCCAACGACGACCTCAACTGGCGCCGCTTCTTCACCGTCAACGATCTCGCCGGCGTGCGGATCGAGGATCCGGCGGTGTTCGAGGCGACGCACGCCTTGTATTTCCGCCTGTACGCGGAAGGGCTGATCGACGGCGTCCGCGTCGATCATGTCGACGGGCTGACCGATCCGATCGGCTATTGCCGCACGCTGCGTAAGCGCCTCGGCGACGACGCCTATATCGTCATCGAGAAGATCCTCGGCGCGGACGAAGGCCAGCCCGTCGGCTGGGGCGTCGACGGCACCAGCGGCTATGACTTCATGGAACAGGTCGCGACGCTGATCCACGATCCGCTCGGCGCCTTGCCGCTCGAGGAATTGTGGCAGCAGGTCAGCGGCCGCTATCAGGGGTTCGAGGCGGAGGAGTTCGAGGCGCGGCAGGATCTGCTCGCTTGGCAGTTTTCCGGTCAGCTCGACGCCTGCGTCGCCGCCTTCGTGCGGCTCAACCGCGACGAGGCGGTGACCGCGGCGATGCTGCGCCGCGCGATCGAGCGGCTGCTCTGGGTCTTCCCGGTCTATCGCACCTATGGCATCGGTGACGCCGCCGCGCCGCAGGATGCCGCGATCCGCGGGCTGGTGCGCGAACGGGTCGCCTGGCTGATCCCGCCCGGCGAGGCGCATGTCGTCGACCGTATCCTCGCCTGGCTCGCCGGCGACGGGCCCGGCGATGCCGCCGACGCGGTGCGCCGGTTCCAGCAATTGTCCGCGCCGATCGCCGCCAAATCGGTCGAGGACACCGCTTTCTATCGGTCCGGCCGGCTGCTGTCGCGCAACGACGTCGGCTTTGACGCGACGATCCTCGGCGTCCCGGTCGAGGCGTTCCACGCCTTGATGATCGACCGCGCGCGCGAGGTGCCGCAGGCGATGCTGACCACCGCGACGCACGACCACAAACGCGGCGAGGACGTCCGCGCCCGGCTCGCGGTGCTGAGCACCATCCCCGACGTCTGGCGCGCCCGCGTCGAGGCGTGGGAAGCGCTCGCCTGGGGCTGGGGCCATGACGTCGACGGCGGCGACCGCTACATGCTGTTGCAGACGATCGTCGGCGCCTGGCCAGAGGATGGCGCGGACGCGGATTTCGCCGAACGGGTCAAGGCGTGGCAGCAGAAGGCTCTGCGCGAGGCGAAGCTGCGCTCGTCCTGGGAAGCACCCGACGCGGACTATGAGGCGGCGGCGGCGGCGCTGGTCGACCATTACCTCGCCGATCCGCGCTTCTGCGCCGAGGTCACCGCCTTCGTCGCCGAGATCGCACCCGCCGCGCTCGCCAACACCCTGGCGCAGACCGCGCTGCGGCTGACGCTGCCCGGCGTGCCCGACCTGTATCAGGGGTGCGAGCTCGCCGACCTCAGCCTCGTCGATCCCGACAACCGCCGCCCCGTCGATTACGACCGCCGGCGCGCGCTGCTCGGCAGCGCCGAGGCGCCCGACAAGCTGCGATTGATCGCCGATCTGCTGGCGCTGCGGCGGGCGTCGCCGGCGCTGTTCGCCACGGGCGACTATCGTCCGGCGGAGGTCGAGGGCAGCGACCGCATCCTCGCCTTCAGCCGCAGCGCGGGCGACCGGACGCTGCGCGTCGCGGTGCTGATCCGCGGAACCGAGCGGTCGGTCGCGACGATCCGCTTCGCCGATGGCAGGACGCTGTCAGCGGCCGAAGCGTTCGCCGCGGCAACGATCTGGTATGATATCGACGTTACCGACTGATCGGGTCGGAACAAATGGCAAAGACATCTTTTTGAAGCTATATGCCTGCGCATGGTTCGGCAGAAACCAAAGACAGCAAGTTCAGGGAGGACGACAGGGCCGATGCCGCAAGTACGCCGGATCGATTTTTGGGCAAAGGCGATCGCGGCGCGGTCGCCGGCGATGCTGGAACACTTGCAAGGCGTCGCGCGGGCACTTGTCGCGGCGCGACGGGCGATGCGGACGACGCTGCCGCCCGAGTTCGTCAACAATCCGCCGATGGATCTATTGTATACGGTGTTCCTGGCGGACGATCATTGCGCGACGCTACCGCCGCTAATCGCGGCGACCGGCGTTTCCGCGCCGGTGGCGCGGCGATGGATCGACCTGCTGGTCGAGCGTGATCTGGTGTACGAGAGTGCCGGCATGATCCGGCTGACCGATGCCGGGCTGATATTGGTCGCCGAAACCTGTCAGGCGGTCATTGCGTCGCAGACGGGCGTCGATGAGATGAGCTTGAACTGAAGCGCAGCTCGTCGCCGCGCCGGATGACGGTATCGAGCGCCTGTTCGAGCTCCGCCGCCGCCAATGTCTCATCGGCTGCCACGACCAGATCGAGCGCCGCCGCAATCAATTGCCGTGCCTCATCGAGCCGGTCCGCGTTATTCTCTGCCATGCCCAGGATCATGCTCCGAACGAAGGACCTGCCGCCCGGCGTGGGATGCACCATGATCGGAGAAATTCAAACAGGATTCGTATCATCCGGGGGCATTTCATCCCAAGATGATACGGAATCCCATGTGCAATTCGGCGCTGTGGCCGCAACGGCCGAAACTCCGTCGCGATTTACTTCGGGCCGTCAAAAGACTTTGGCAAACCGGACGAAAGTCGTAGCCTAGGATCAGTGGCCGACCGCCGCCTTCACCGCGTCCGCCGCCTTGCTCAGCAAGCCTTTCTCTGCCTCCTCGGCCTCCGCCTTGGTCCTGAACGCGGCGCCTTCCGGTTCGGCGGGCGGGGCATAGACCGAGAACAGCTTGAGCGGCTCGCCGCCCTTGTTGATGATATTGTGCTGCGCGCCCTTGGGCACGACGACGAGGTGATTGGGCGTCGCCTTGGTGGCATGACCATCGATCACCACCTGCGCCTCGCCCGCGACGATGAAGGTGGTCTGGTCGGCGGGGTGCGTCTCCATGCCGATCTCTTCGCCGGCGGGGATCGCCATCAGCACGATCTGCACCTTGGCATCGCGGTACACTTCCTTCTGCCACAGTTCGTTGCGGCCGGCGAGGTCGATCATGTCCTTGTTGAAGATCGTCATAGCGATGTGCGCTCCCGTTGATACGTGCGCAGGTCTGGACGAACGAGCCCGCCTCGGCGTTCCCCTATCCCGCCGCCGCATCCCACAACCGCCGCCAGAGCCGCAGCAGCGGATGCGCCTCCGGCGATAGCGCCGCCCGGCGCGCGGCATAGGCGCTGGCGAGGAGGCGATGCGCGCGCCGTGCCTTCCGGCAGTCGGCGCGGCGCGCCATGCCGCGGGCATGCTGCTCGCGCCGGCGCAAATATTCGACGTCACGCTCCATGATATTGCGCCTCCTGCTGCAAGCAGATCAGCCTAAGGTGCGTGTCCGTGCCGACAACGACTATTGGTTCCGGAAACGGTATTGAAGCAGCTTCGTAACCCCTCCCGCGATTACTGTCCGGGAAAGCGCCGCCCGTGGGGGAAGCGCCGTGCGTAACCGATAGGGGATAGTGCTCATGTCCGTCGAAGTGATCAGCAAGGCGACCGGTGCGGTCCATCAGGTGGCCGGCAACGATGTCGCGCTCGACGCGCCGAGCATCGTCCGCCTCGATATCGCGCGGACGCAGGTCGCCGCCGTCGACCGGCAGGGCAGCGATCTGGTGGTGCGGCTGGTCGACGGCGGGACGGTGCACGTCACCAATTTCTATCCGGCGCAGGCGACCACCACCAACGAACTGGTGTTGCGCGAAAACGACGGCCATCTGTGGGTGGCGCGCGGTACCGGCGTGCCGCGCTTCTCGCTGATCGACGATCTCACCGATCTGACCGCGGCAGCGGGCGGCGGCGGATCGGCGCTTGCGCTGCCGGCGACCCTGCTCGGCGGCGCGGCGGCGGCGGGCGGCGTCGTCGCGCTGGCGAGCGGCGGCGGCAGTGATGCGACCGCGGCCGGCAGCGGCACGCCCGACACCGGCACCGGCACCGGCGCGACCCCCACACCGACGCCGACGCCCACCCCCGACACGACGCCGCCGACAACCCCGACCGCCACCGTCCGCGCCGATGGCGGCGCGATCAGCGGTCAGGGCGAGGCGGGCGCGACCGTCACCGTACGCGACGCCGCCGGTGCGGTGATCGGCTCCACCACCGTCGCCGCGGACGGCAGCTTCGCCGTGCCCCTCGCCCCGGCGCGGGTCGACAATGAGCGGCTCACCGTCACGCAGAGCGATGCGGCGGGCAATGTCTCGCCCGCGGCGACGATCCAGGCCCCCGACCTCACCGCCCCGGCGACCCCGGTCGCGACGATCGACGCGGCCGGGACGAGCGTCAGCGGTCAGGGCGAAGCCGGCGCGACCGTGACGGTGCGTGATGCGAGCGGCGCGGTGATCGGCAGCACCGTGGTCGCGGCGGACGGCAGCTACAGCGTTCCGCTCACGACGCCGCAGGCGAACGGCGGCGCGGTCACGGTGACGCAGGGCGATGCGGCCGGCAACGTCTCGCCGCCGCTCTCGGTCACCGCGCCCGACGTGACCGCCCCCGCCGCTCCGACGGTGGCGATCGACGGCACCGGCACGGTGGTCAGCGGCACCGGCGAGCCGGGCGCGCGCGTCACGATCAGCGGCGCGGGCGGTACGGCGCTCGCCACCGCGATCGTCGCCGCCGACGGCAGCTATAGCGCACCGCTCTCCGCCCCGCAGGTCAACGGCGAGCGGGTCGATGCGAGCCAGTCGGACGCCGCGGGCAATGGTTCGGGCAGCGCCAGCACCACCGCCCCCGATCTGACCGCCCCCGTACAACCGGTCGCGACCATCTCCGCCGACGGTACGCAGGTGACCGGCACCGGCGAGGCCGGCGCGACGGTCAGCGTTGTCACGGCGGCCGGCACCGTGATCGGCAGCGCGACGGTCGCCGCCGACGGCGGCTTCGCGGTGACGCTGACGCCCGCGCAGGCCAATGGCGAGAGCCTGAGCGTGCGCGAGAGCGACGCCGCGGGCAATCAGGCGCCCCCGCTCGCACTGACCGCGCCCGATCTCACCGCCCCCGCCGCCCCGGTGGCGGCGATCGATCCGACCGGCACGACGGTGACCGGCAGCGGCGAGGCCGGCGCGGCGATCACCATCCGCGATGCCGCGGGCAATGAGGTCGGCACCGCGACGGTCGGCGCCAACGGCAGCTATGCCGCGGTGCTGACGGCGCCGCAGATCGACAGCCAGGCGCTGAGCGTGACGCAGAGCGACGCCGCCGGCAACGCCTCGCCCGCGACGCCGCTGACCGCGCCCGACCTGACCGCCCCCGCCGCGCCGACCCTCACCGTCGCCGCGGACGGCGCGAGCGTCAGCGGCAGCGGCGAGCCGGGTGCGACGGTGACCGTGCGTGATCCGGTCGGTACGGTGATCGCGACGGCGACGGTCGCGGCCGACGGCAGCTACAGCGCGCCGCTCACCGTGGCGCAGATCGACGGCGAGCAGCTGAGCGCGCGGCAGGGCGATGTCGCGGGCAATCTCTCGCCCGTCGCCACCGCCAGCGCGCCCGATCTGGCCGCCGACGCACCTCCCGCCGCGCCGAGCGCCACGGTGACGGGGGACGGTAGCGCGGTGACCGGCGTCGCCGGTGCCGGTGCGGCGATCACCCTCTATGACGCCGATGGCCGCGTCATCGCCACCGGCACCGCCGCCGCCGATGGCAGCTACACCGTCGCGCTGACCCCGGCGCGGCTCGACGGCGAGACGATCCGCGTCACCCAGGCGGATGCCGTCGGCGCGGTGTCGCCGCCGGCGACCGCGATCGCGCCCGACCTCACCAATCCCGCCGCGCCGACCGCGACGCTCGATGCGACGGGCACGCTGGTCACCGGCACCGCGGAGGCAGGTGCGACCGTCACCGTCCGCGATGCCGCCGGCGTTGCGCTCGGCAGCGCGGTGGCGACCAGCGCCGGCAGCTATGCGGTGACGCTGACCCCGCCGCAGGCGAACGGCGGCACGCTCGCGGTCACGCAGGCGGATGGTGCGAACAACGTCTCGCCCGCCACCAGCATCGCCGTGCCCGACACCACCGCCCCCGCCGCGCCGAGCGCGCTCGTTGCCGGCGACGGTCTCACCGTCAGCGGAAGTGGCGAGGTCGGCGCGACCGTCACGGTGCGCGACGCGGTGGGCAATCCGCTCGGCAGCGCGACCGTCGCCGCGGACGGCCGCTATACCATCACGCTGACCACGCCGCAGGGCAATGGCGAGACCGTGACCGTCGCGCAGGCGGACGGCGCGGGCAATCCGTCACCTGCCACCGCCGCGGTCGCGCCCGATTTCACCGCGCCGCTCGCACCGACCGCGACCGTCGCGGCGGGCGGCACCCTCGTCACCGGCAGCGGCGAAGCCGGCGCGACCGTGACGATCACCGCCGCCAACGGCAGCGTCCTCGGCACCGGCGTCGTCGCCGGCAACGGCAGCTACAGCGTGACGCTGGCGACGCCGCAGATCGCCAGCGAGCCGCTCACCGCGGTGCAGGCCGACGCCAGCGGCAACGTCTCGCCCGCGACCGGCTTCCTCGCGCCCGATCTCACCGCGCCCGCCGCGCCCGCGGCGACGCTGGACGCGACCGGCAGCATTGTCACCGGCACCGGCGAGATCGGCGCGACCGTCACCGTCCGCGATGCGGCGGGCGTGGTGCTCGGCAGCGCGACGGTGACCGCGCAAGGCTATGCGATCACGCTGACGACGCCGCAGATCGACAGCCAATCTTTGAGCGTGACGCAGAGCGATGCCGCCGGCAACGCCTCGCCCGCGACGCCGCTGACCGCGCCCGACCTCACCGCCCCCGCTGCACCCACCGGCAGCGTCGCGGGCGACGGGCTGACGCTGAGCGGCACCGGCGAGGCCGGCGCGACCGTGGTGGTGCGCAGCCCGGTCGGACTGGAGATCGGCAGCGCGACCGTCGCCGCCGACGGCAGCTATACCGTACAGCTCGCGACCCGGCAGGCGGACGGCGAGGTGCTGACCGTCCGGCAGAGCGACGCGGCCGGCAATGTCTCGCCGGTGATCAGCGCGGTCGCGCCCGATCTCAATCCGGCGACCCTGCCCCCGCCGCCCTTGGCCGAGGTCGCCCCGGATGGCACGGCGGTGGCCGGACGCGGCGTCGGAGCCGCGACGATCACCGTCTATGACGCCGCCGGTACGGTGATCGCCACCGGCACCGCCGCCGCCGACGGCAGCTACAGCGTCACGCTCAGCCCCGCGCGGGTCGACCATGAGACGCTGTACGTCACCCAGACCGATATCGTCGGCGCCTCCGCTCCGACGCAGACGATTGCCCCCGACCTCACCGCACCGGCGGCGCCGAGCGCGACGCTCGATGCGACCGGTGCGATCGTCACCGGCAGCGGCGAGCCCGGCGCGGCGATCGTCGTCCGGGACGTCGCGGGCAATCCGCTCGGCACCGCCATCGTCTCGAGCGCCGGCGGCTATGCGGTGACGCTGGCGACCGCGCAGACCAACGGCGAGCTGCTGAGCGTGACTCAGGCCGATCCGACCGGCAATGTCTCGCCGCCGATCGGACTGGTCGCGGGCGACACCACCCCACCGCTCGCCCCGGTGGCGAGCGTCAGCGGCGACGGCGCCTTCGTCAACGGCAGCGGCGAGCCCGGCACGATGGTGATGGTCCGCGATGCCGGCGGAACCCTGCTCGGCACCGCGACGGTGGCGACGAACGGCAGCTTCTCCGTCGCGCTCACCCCGGCGCAGCTGAACGGCGAGACGGTGCGCGTGACGCTGTCCGATGCGAGCGGCAACGTCTCGCCGTCGGTGACCGCGCCCGCGCCCGACGTCACCGCCCCCGCTGCGCCGGGCCTCGCGGTCAATCCCGACGGGACGGTGGTGACCGGCACCGGCGAGCCCGGCGCGGTCGTGACGATCGCCGCCGGCACCACGCCGCTCGGCTCCGCCACCGTCGCTGCGGACGGCAGCTATACGGTGACGCTGAGCGCGCAGCAGAACAACGGCGGCACGCTGAGCGCGACGCAGGCGGATGCGGCGGGCAATGTCTCGCCCGCCGCCACCGTCACCGCGCCCGACCTGATCGCCCCGGCCGCGCCGACCGCGGGGGTCTCGGCCGACGGCCTGTTCGTCACCGGTACCGGCGAGCCCGGCGCGCGGATCACCGTCACCGACGCGACAGGATCGCCGCTCGGCGTGGCCGTGGTCACCGACGCCGGCAGCTATAGCGTGACGCTGACCAGCCCGCAGGCGAATGGCGAGCGGCTGATTGCGACGCAGACCGATGGCGGCGGCAACGTCTCGCCGCCGGTGGCCGCCTTCGCCCCCGACATCACCGCGCCCGCCGCACCGACGCTGATCGTCGCCGCGGACGGCGCAAGCGCTGGCGGCATCGCCGAGGCCGGAGCGAGCGTCACCGTGACCGGACCGAACTTCACCGCGACGGTCACCGCCGACGCCAATGGCGTCTACAGCGTCGCGATCGATCCGGCGCGGCTCGACGGCGAGACCTTCACCGCGGTGCAGACCGATGCCGCGCTCAACAGCTCGCTGCCGACGAGCGCGCAGGCGCCCGATCTCCTCGCCCTCGCGCCGACCGCGACGATCGCCGCCGACGGCGCGAGCATCACCGGCACCGGCGAGGTCGGCGCGACGGTCACCGTCACCGCCGCCGGCACGGCGACCGTGCTCGGCACCACGACGGTGGCGGCGGACGGCAGCTACACGATCGCGCTGACCCCGGCACAGGTCGACGGCGAGCCGCTCACCGTCTCCCAGACGGACGTGTCGAACAACGTCTCGCCGGGTATCGCGCTGACCGCGCCCGACCTGTTCGCGCCGCCGGCGCCGAGCGCGACGGTGTCCCTCGACGGCACCACCGTCTCCGGCATCGCCGAGGCAGGCGCGACGGTGACCGTCACCGCGCCGGACGGCGATGTCCTCGGGCGTGCGACCGCCGCGGCGGACGGCAGCTACAGCGTCACGCTCACGCCCGCCCAGGGCAATGGCGAACTGCTCGCCGCCACCGCGAGCGACGGCGGCGGCACCTCCGCCGCGACGGCGGTCACCGCGCCCGACTTCACCGCACCGGACGCACCGAGCGCGAGCGTCACCGGCGACGGCCAGTTCGTGATCGGCGCCGGTGAGGCGGGCGCGACCGTCACCGTCCTTGCCGCCAACGGCACGCCGCTCGGCAGCGGCGTGGTCACCGCGACCGGCAGCTATGCTGTGCAGCTCGCCACGCCGCAGGTGAATGGCGAACTGCTCACCGTCCGGCAAACCGATGCCGCGACCAACACGTCGCCGACGGTGCAGGCGGCGGCCCCCGACCTCGCCACCACGGTCGCGCTGACCGCGAGCGTGACCGCGGACGGGGTGGCGGTGACCGGCACCGCCGCCGCCGATGCGGCGATCGTGGTAATGCTCAACGGAGTGACGGTCGGCACCGGCACCGCCGATGGCACCGGCGCCTATTCGGTGACGCTGACAGTCCCGCAGCGCAACGGCGAACTGCTCGACGTCACCCAGTCGGTCGGCGGCGGGACGCCCTCGACGCCGGTGCTGGCGATCGCGCCCGACCTCACCGCCCCCGCCGCGCCGACCGCGAGCGTGATCGGCGGCGGCACGCAGGTGATCGGCACCGGCGAGGCCGGCGCACGCGTCTCGATCCGCTCCGCCGCCGGGGTCGAGATCGGCAGCGCGATCGTCGCCGTTTCCGGCAGTTACGTCGCCGAGCTGACGACGCCCCAGCGCAATGGCGAATCGCTGACCGCGGTGCAGACCGATCCGGCGAGCAACCCCTCGCCGGCGGTGGCGCTGGTCGCGCCCGACATCACCGCACCGCTTGCACCGACCGCCCTCGCGGTCAGCGCGGCCGGCACGACGCTGACCGGCGTCGGCGAGAGCGGCGCACGCGTCTCGGTCCGCAGCGGCACGACGCTGCTCGGCGAGGCGACGGTGGCGAACGACGGCAGTTTCACCGTGGCGCTGACCGCGGCGCAGCTGACCGGCGCGACGCTGACGGTGACGCAGGCGGACCCCGCCGGCAACGTCTCCCCCACCGCCTCGGTCATCGCCCCGTTCGATATCCAGGCGTTCGACAATGCGGCCAATGCGACCATCGACCTGCTTCCCGTCGTCGCCGCGGCGCCCACGCCGATCGGCAGCGTCACCTATGGCGCGCTGCTGTCCGCAGGGGCGCTCAACCTGCAGGCCGAGGCGCTTGGCGAGGCGAATATCCGCTTCACCGTCGCACAGGGGCATAACCTCGCCGCCACCTTCACCTATGACTCGGCGATCAGCATCGGGGCGACGAGCGGCTACAGCGTCGTCGTGCAACGGTTCGACGGCACGCAATGGGTCGCCGTCAACGGCGCATCGGGCGGGTCGCTGCTCGAACTCGGCCTGCTCAACGGCGATCTCACTGCGGCGCAGACACTCGCACCCGGCGAATATCGCGCCTTCGTCACCTATCAGAGCGGGCTCGGCGTCGGCGCCGGCGTGCTCGGCAGCCTGTCGGTCAGCGGCGTCGACATCGACTATACCGATGTCGGCGGCGTCCGCCCGGTGGCGGTGACGGGGAACGTCGTCAGCGATGCCGGGCCCACCGGCGCGGTGGACGTCGTCGCCCCCGGCACGACGATCACCCAGGTGACCAACGGCACGACGGTGACCGACGTCACCGCCAACGGCACGGTCGTCGCCGGCCAATGGGGCACGCTCGTCATCAATCTCGACGGCAGCTACAGCTACACGCCATCGACCAGCGCCACCGCGATCGGCCATACCGACGTCTTCGCCTATACGCTGCTCGATCCGAGCGACGGCGAACGCGAGACCGCCAATCTGTCGATCACGATCGGCAGCGGCGCGATCAGCGGACCGCCGGTGGTGACGGCGGACGTCGCGATCGCCCCGGTGACCTATCAGAACGTCGTCGAGGTGACCGCGCCGGTCGCATCGACCAGCTTCACGGCGACGCCCTTGGTGCAGCTGCCGCTGGCGCCGATCGCAGTCGGGGCGCACGGCGAGGGAACGGGGGCGTTCGTCATCAATCCCGCAACCAAGGCCAACATCACGCTCAGCGCCACCTCGACCAGCGCGCTGTCGGTCGCGCCGACCTATACGCTGACGCTGACCAACACCGATACCAATGCGACGACGACGGTGCGGCAACTGGCGCTGCTCGGCGGCACGGCGTCGACCAGCTTCGCGCTCAACGACCTGCCCGCCGGCCATTACAGCTACCGGCTGGCGGCGGACAGCACGGTCAGCACCAGCTTCGGCACCAATGTGACGCTGGGACGCACGACGACCTTGCTCGACAGCCATGTCGTCGTCAGTCCGGCGGCCGTCGAGGGCAACCTCCTCGCCAACGACAATGCCCACAGCGATTTCATCGCGGTGCGAGTCGGCAGCGGCGCCGCGGCGACGACGCTGACCGAGGTCGGCGAGACGCCGGTGACGCTGACCGGCGCGCACGGCACGCTGACCGTCGACGAGGTCGGCCATTACGTCTATCAGCCGAGCGCATCGCTCGCCTATTCGACGACCGACCTCAGCGACACCTTCACCTATCAGCTCGTCCAGCCCAACGGCAGTGTTGCGACCACGACTCTGACGGTGACGATCGACGTCCCCGGCGACAATGCGTCGGCGGCGGTCCATTATGCGATCGCGCCGGTGCAAAGTATCGAACCCGATGTGGTGTCGATCGATACGACAATGATTGCAAATGACAGCCACACTGTCGCGCTCGACGGCCATACCGCCACGGCCGCGACGGGGGCGGACAGCAGCGTCGCCACCGCGCAGAGCCTCGCCACCTATGACCTGTTCGAAGGGCAAGGCGACATCGGCATCGTCCTCTCACGCTACCTCGATACGCAAGTATCGGGCAGCACGACCCAGACGACAACGACCGACACGACGATCGCCGCTGCCCCCGCGCCGGTCGCCGATCCGCTCGACTATCTCGCCACGCCGGACGATCCGACCCATCATCAGTCAGTCGTCAATCATGTTGTATAAGCAATCCAAAGTGCATCTAAAGTATTGCTGCTGACACATTGAACTATATCATTTGTTAAGCGAACGGGCCTTTCCTGCGGCGCAGGAGAGGTCCCGATGCGTTCAAAACGAGTTCTGGTGGGGATGGCGGCGGCGGGCCTGCTCGTCGGCGCGGCCGGTCGGGCGGCGAGCGGCGACGCGCTGACGCTGGAGGCGGCGGCACGCGATGCGGTCGCCTGGCACCCGTCGGTGATCGAGGCGGCGGGCACGCTCGCGGCGAGCGACGCCGATGTCGCCGCGGCCCGCGCCGGCTATCGCCCGACGCTGAGCGCCGGCCTCGGCAGCGGCTATGACAGCCGGGTCAGCGGCACCTGGCGGCCGCGGCCGCAGTTCGGCGCGTCGCAGATGCTCTACGACTTCGGCAAGGTGTCGAGCGACGTCGCCGCGGCACGCGCCGGCACCCGCGTCAGCCGCGCCGAGATGCTGCTCGCGGTCGATACGCTGATCCGCGACACCGCCTATGCGATCATCGAACTGCAACGCGCCAGCGCGCAGCGGCTGATCGCGCAGGACCAGCTCGCCCGGATCGCCGAGATCAGCAACCTCGTCGGCCAGCGATCGACGATGGGCGCCGCCACCCAATCCGATGCGTTGCAGGCGCAGGCCCGCGTCGAGGCGGCGCAGGCGAGCCTGACGCAGGTCGAGGCGGAGGAGCGGCGCTGGACCAGCAACCTCGTCTTCCTGCTCGGCCATCCGCTGCCCCCCGCCGGCGTGGCGAGCGATGTTCCGGGCTGGCTGGATCAGGGCTGCGCCGGGCCGCCACCGGCGTGGCAGGGCGTCCCCGCCATCGCCGCCGCCGATGCGCAGACCGAGCGCGCCGCCGCCGAGCTGCGCCGCAGCCGCGCCGACCGTTATCCGACGGTGTCGCTCGGCGGCGATGCCTCGACCGACGTCGGATCGCCGTTCGGCGATCGCAGCATCTACAATTTCGGGCTGCGCGTCAGCAGCAACATCTTCGCCGGCGGCCTCACCAAGGCGCGGGTGCGCAGCGCCGGCTTCCGCCTCGCCGCCGCCGAGGCGGGCGCGCGCCGCGTCCGCAACGAAAGCAGCGCGCAGCTCGCCGAGGCGCAGCAGCAGATCGACAGCCTGTCGCGCCTCGCCGCGACGCTCGGCTCGCGCGAGACCAACATGCGCGAGACCGGGCGGCTCTACCGCATCCAATATCTCGAAATGGGGACCCGGACCTTGGTCGACCTGCTGAATGCCGAACAGGAATTGCAACAGGTGCGCTTCGACGCGGTCAATACCACGCAGAACTTGCGTCGACTGCATATCGACTGCCTGTTCACAGCCGGGCGGATGCGCGACGCGTTCGGGCTGGCCGGCACCGCGATCCGCGGGGTGACGCTGTGAGCGTCGCCTTCGCGCCGCCGGGCGCGGTCGATGCCTGGCTCGAACTGCTCGGCCGCGTCGCGCGCGCCTATCGCCTGCCGGTTTCCGACCAGAGCGCGCGGCTCGCCGCGCAATGGGATCTCGGCGGCAACGAGGAGGCGCGCATCCAGGCACTGGCGCGCGCGACCGGCCTTATTCTCCGCTTCGTCTCGCCGCAGGAGGCGCGGCTGAGTGGCTGGCGGCTGCCGATGATCGCCCGCTTCGGCGACGGCGAGATCGCGCTGATCGAGGGGATCGACGGCGAGGACCATGCGCAACTGATCCTCCCCGGCGACCGCGGCGGCCAGACCCGCCGCCCCGTCGCCGAGCTGCGCGCCGCGGCGACCGGATTCGTCGTGCCGCGACCGGCGCGCGCCGCGCCCGATGCGCGGGTCGATACCTATATCCGCCCCTATCAGGAGCATTGGCTGCGCCAGATCCTGATGCGCGACGCCCCCGCCTACAGCCATGTCATGGTCGCCTCGGTCGTCACCAATCTGCTCGGCCTCGCCGGCGTGCTGTTCTCGATGCAGGTCTATGACCGCGTCGTGCCGGCGGCGTCGATCCCGACGCTGACCATCCTGTTCGTCGGCGTGCTCGTCGCGATCGGCTTCGACTATGCCCTGCGGCGGCTGCGCACCAATATCGTCGACGTGCTCGGCAAGCGCGCCGACCTGCGCATCTCCGACCGGGTATTCGGCCATGCATTGCGCGTCCGCAACGCCGCGCGCCCCGCCTCGACCGGCACGTTCATCGCCCAGCTCCGCGATCTCGATCAGGTGCGCGACATGCTGACCTCGACGACGATCGCGGCGGTCGCCGATCTGCCCTTCTTCCTGATGTTCCTCGGCCTGCTCTGGTATATCGGCGGGATGCTCGCGCTGGTGCCGCTGGTCGCGCTGGTGATGCTGCTGCTCCCCGGCCTGCTGGCCCAGCGCCGGCTTCGCCAGCTCGCGACCGAATCGATGCGTGAATCGTCGCTGCGCAACGCGATGCTGGTCGAGGCGATCCAGGGGATCGAGGACATCAAGGCCCTGCAGGCGGAGGAGCGGTTCCACCGCCAGTGGAACCACTACAATGCCGTCGCGGGCGAGGCGCAATTGCGGCTGCGCGGGCTGACCAACAGCCTGTCGGTATGGACGCAGAGCGTGCAGAACGGCGTCTATGCCGCGATCATCTTCGTCGGCGCGCCGCTGGTCATCGCCGGCAGCATCACCACCGGCGTGCTCGTCGCCACGTCGATCCTCGGATCGCGGATGATGGCGCCGATGGCGCAGGTGACGCAATTGCTCGGCCGCTGGCAGCATGCCCGGGTCGCGATGGGCAGCCTCGACCAGATCATGGCGCTGCCCGTCGACAGCGCCGATGCCGATCACCGCATCCCCCTGCCCGCGGTCAACGGTGCCTTCACGCTGCGCCATGCGGTGTTCAGCTATGCCGATCCCAATGCCCCGCCGGCGCTCACCGTCGCCGGGCTCGACATCGCCGCGGGCGAGCGTATCGCGCTCCTCGGCCGCAACGGCGCGGGCAAGTCGACGCTGCTCCAGGGTCTGTCGGGCATGCTGCGGCCGGTGTCGGGCGAGGTGCTGCTCGACGGGCTCGCGCTGCATCAGATCGACCCCGCCGACGTCCGCCGCGACGTCGGCCTGCTCACCCAATCGAGCCGCCTGTTCCACGGCACGCTGCGCGAGAATCTGACGCTCGGCGCCCCCGCGGCGAGCGACGCCGAAATCATGGCCGCGCTCAACATGGTCGGTGCCGAGCCGATGCTGCGCCGGCTGCGCGACGGCCTCGGCCATGTCATCCAGGAAGGCGGGCGCGGCCTGTCCGGCGGGCAGGTGCAGGCGCTGCTGCTCGCCCGGCTGCTGCTGCGCCAGCCGATGGTGGCGCTGCTCGACGAACCGACCGCGGCGATGGACGAGGCGACCGAGCGGCTGTTCATCCAGCGGCTCGGCCAATGGGGGCAGGACCGGACGATCGTCGTCGCGACGCACCGGACGCGGATGCTCGACATCATGGACCGGATCATCGTCATCGATCAGGGCGGCATCGTGCTCGACGGGCCGCGCGACCAGATCCTCGCGACGATGCGCGGCACGCGGAGCGCGGCGGCATGACCAGCATCGCGATGGACGACGACCATCTGTTCGGCGGCGACGGCGAGGCGGCGCGGATCACCGCGACGCGGCTGGTGTGGCTGCTCGCCGGACTGTTCGTCGTCCTGCTCGGCTGGGCGGCGTTCGCCAGCCTCGACGAAGTCGCGACCGGCGAGGCGCGCGTCGTGCCGACCAGCCACGAACAGGTGCTGCAATCGCTCGAGGGCGGCATCCTCGCCAAGCTGCTCGTCCACCAGGATGATATCGTCACACCGGGGCAGTTGCTCGCGCAGCTCGACCCGACGCAGGCGGGATCGACCGTCGAGGAGAGCGCCGCCAAATATCGCGCCGCCCTCGCCAGCGCCGCGCGGCTGACCGCGGAGGCGAACGGCACGCCGCTGCGCTTTTCGCCCGAGCTCGACCGCTTTCCCGACCTCAAGGCTGCGGAGACGCGATTGTACGAGACGCGGCGGCGCAGCCTGCAATCCTCGGTCGGTCTGATCGATCAGAGCCTAGCGCTGATCGGCCGCGAGGTGTCGATCGGCCAGTCGCTGATCACCGTCGGCGCGGCGAGCAACGTCGAGGTGCTGCGCCTGCAACGCCAGCGCGCCGACCTCGAACTCAAGAAGGCCGACCTTCGCTCGCAATATTCGGTCGAGGCGCGACAGGACCTCGCCAAGGTGATGGAGCAGGTCGACACGCTCGGCCCGGTGATCCGCGGCCGCGCCGACACGCTGAGCCGCCTCACCCTGCGCTCGCCGGTACGCGGCGTCGTCAAGAACATCGAGGTGTCGACGATCGGCGGGGTGATCCCGCCCAACGGCAAGGTGATGGAGATCGTGCCGCTCGACGACCGGCTGCTGATCGAGGCGCGCATCCAGCCGCGCGACATCGCCTTCATCCGCCCCGGCCAGCCCGCCAAGGTCAAGGTGACGGCCTATGACTATTCGATCTACGGCGGGCTCGACGGCGTCGTCACCACCATCTCGCCCGATACGATCCGTGACGAGGTGAAGCCCGAGCTGCTCTATTATCGCGTCTTCGTGCGCACCAAGGCGGATTCGCTGGTCAACACGGCGGGGCGGCGCTTCCCGATCACGCCGGGCATGGTCGCGACGGTCGACATCCACACCGGCAGCAAGACGGTGCTGCAATATCTGCTCAAACCGCTCAACCGCGCGCAGGAGGCGCTGCGCGAACGATGAGCCCGCCGCTCGATCACGCCGCCTTCGCCGCAGCGATCGCCGCCGATGCCAATGCGCCGGAGGCGGTGCAGCCGAGCTTCCCGCCGGCGCTGCTCGCCCGCGCGCGGCAGGCGCGGCAGCTGCGCGCGCGAATGAGCCATTTCCTGCCGCGCGACCTGCTGGTCGATCCCGCCTGGGACATGATGATCGACCTGTTCGTCGCGGCGGGCACCGGCGAGCGCCTCTACGTCAAGGACCTGACGCTGATGTCGGGCGAGAGCACGACCAGCGCGATGCGGCGGATCGACCGCCTGCAGGAAGCCGGGCTGCTGTCGCGCCACGCCGATCCTGCCGACCACCGCCGCGTCCGCGTTCGGCTCACCGGCAAGGGCTATCAGGCGATGGCGGCGATGCTCGACCATCTGTTCGACCCGCCCTCCGGCGCGCAGGCCGCCGCCGAGCCGCAGGACTTTGCGCCCGGCCCGGTGCGGGGATGAGGCGGATGCGCCGCGCCACGCCCGCAGCGGTCGGGGAGACGATCGTCCTGATGCAGAGCAGGAATGCCGGCCAACGCGACGAATCGAACCAATTTGATAGTTAACCGGAGGAACGGCGCCGTCGGGGTGGAGTTGGACCGCGATGACCGAAGCCGACACCGTCTTTGCGTTGCGGGAAAATGATCACCTTACCCGCATCCATCTCAAGCTCGCGCTTGAGGATATCGGATTCGTCGTCGACGAAGACGACGTGACCATCCACCTGCGCGGTGCCCCGCAGAACGCGCTCGCCTCGCTGGCCGCCGCCCGCGCCTGATCCTGCCGATCAGGCGTCGATCGCTTCCTCGTCGAGCCGCGCCGCATTCTCCTGGATGAAGGCGAAGCGGTGGGCGGGATTGTTGCCCATCAACCGGTCGACCAGATCCTTCACCCCGGCCCGCTCCTCATATTCCTGCGGCAGCGTGATGCGGATCATGCCGCGCGTCTTGGGGTCCATCGTCGTCTCGCGCAGCTGCGACGGGTTCATTTCGCCGAGACCCTTGAAACGCGCGACCTCGACCTTCTTGCCCTTGAAGGCGGTCCGCTCGATCTCCTCGCGATGCGCGTCGTCGCGGGCATATAATGACTTGGCACCGACGGTGAGCCGGTAGAGCGGCGGCTGCGCGAGATAGAGATGCCCGCGGCGGACGAGGTCCGGCATCTCCTGGAAAAAAAAGGTCATCAGCAGCGTCGCGATATGCGCGCCGTCGACATCGGCGTCGGTCATGATGACGACGCGTTCGTAGCGCAGCTGGCTCGCATCGCAATCCTTGCGCGTGCCGCAGCCGAGCGCCTGGATCAGGTCGGCGATCTCCTGATTGGCGATGATCTTGGCGCTGGTCGCGCTGGCGACGTTGAGGATCTTGCCGCGGATCGGCAGGATCGCCTGCGTCTTGCGGTCGCGCGCCTGTTTCGCCGAGCCCCCCGCCGAATCGCCTTCGACGATGAACAGCTCGGTGCCCTCGTTGCCGTCGCTGGCGCAGTCGGTGAGCTTGCCGGGCAGGCGCAGCTTGCGCGCGCTGGTCGCGGTCTTGCGCTTGACCTCGCGCTCCGCCTTGCGGCGCAGCCGTTCGTCCATCCGGTCGAGCACATAGCCGAGCAGCGCCTTGCCGCGCTCCATATTATGGCCGAGCCAATGGTCGAAATGATCGCGCACCGCCTTCTCGACCAGTCCCGCCGCCTCCGGACTGGTCAGCCGGTCCTTGGTCTGGCTCTGGAATTGCGGATCGCGGATGAAGACGCTGAGCATCAGCTCGCTGCCGATCATCACGTCGTCGGCGGTGATTTCCTTCGCCTTCTTCTGGTGGACGAGCTCGCCGAACGCGCGCAGCCCGCGCACCAGCGCCTGCCGCAGCCCCTGTTCGTGGGTGCCGCCGTCCGGCGTCGGGATGGTGTTGCAATACCAGCTATAGCTGCCGTCGCTCCACAGCGGCCAGGCGACCGCCCATTCGACCCGCCCCTGTTCGTTGGGGAAGTCCTGGCTGCCGGCGAAGAAATCGGAGGTCGCGCGTTCGCGCGTGCCGAGCTGTTCCTTGAGATGATCGCCGAGACCGCCGGGAAACTGGAACACCGCCTCGGCAGGCGTGTCGGTCCCCTCGACCAGTTCGGGCGCGCAATGCCAGCGGATCTCGACCCCGGCGAACAGATAGGCCTTGGAGCGGGCGAGCTGATAGAGCCGCTTGGGCTTGAAGCCGAGATCGGGGCCGAAGATTTCGGTATCGGGGGTGAAGGCGACCGAGGTGCCGCGCCGGTTGGGCGCCGCGCCGACATGGTCGAGCGGCCCCTGCGTCACGCCGCGGCTGAACCGCTGGCGATAGAGCTGCCGATCGCGCGCGACCTCGACGATCGTGTCCGACGACAGCGCGTTGACCACCGAGACGCCGACGCCGTGCAGACCGCCGCTGGTCGCATAGGCCTTGCCCGCGAACTTGCCGCCCGAATGGAGCGTCGACAGGATGACCTCGAGCGCGCTCTTGTCGGGGAATTTCGGATGCGGATCGACCGGAATGCCGCGGCCGTTGTCGACGATCGTCAGCCGGTTGCCCGGCTCCAGCGTCACCTCGATCCGCGTCGCATGGCCGGCGACCGCCTCGTCCATCGCATTGTCGAGCACCTCGGCGGCGAGATGATGCAGCGCCCGCTCGTCGGTGCCGCCGACGTACATGCCGGGGCGGCGGCGGACGGGCTCGAGCCCCTCCAGCACTTCGATCGAAGAGGCGTCATACGAACTGTCGGGCGTCGCGGCGGACGCGAAAAGGTCTTTGGCCATCACCGGGAACCATACGGGAACAGAGCGCCCAACGCCAGCCGCCCGCCGACCTTCGTTCGGTTCCGCCGCCACACCCGCATGTTGCTCGATTATTGCTCATGTGGTGCATATTTGCAACGCTATAGGTGAATCCCTCTGACCATGCATATCCCGCCGCACTGACTCGTTCCTGCGACGCTGCAACACTCCGGGAGAGAATATGCGCAAGACCCTGTTACTCGGCGCAATCGTCGCCGCATCCTTTGCCACTGCCGCGCAGGCACAAGACGGCGGCGAGCCGCTGCCCTTCTCCGGCCTTTATATCGGCGGCGCCGGCGGCTATGACGTTCAGCCCAACGATGTCGGATCGTCGATCCTGTTCGATCGCGGATCGAACGGCAGCTTCGGCGATACGGTGACGACGGCGGCGGGCGCCAACGCCTTCTCGCCCGGCTTCTGTAACGGACGCGCGCGCGGCGCGACGCCGCAGGCGGGCGGCTGCGCCAACGATCGCGACGGCTGGTCCTATTACGGTCGCGTCGGCTTCGATTCGCAGATCGGCAACGTCGTCGTCGGCGCGCTCGGCGAATTCGGCAAGACCGAGATCACCGACAGCGTCAGCGGCTTCTCGACCACGCCCGCCAATTACGTGATGACGCGTGAGGTCAAGTGGGAGGCGAGCGTCCGCGGACGGATCGGCTATGCTCCCGGCACGACGCTGTTCTACGGCACCTTCGGTCCGGGCTATGCCAATATCGATCGCAGCTTCACCTCGACCAACACCGCCAATGCGTTCAGCCAGTTCGGCAAACGCAAGCAGTTCGGCATCGTCGGCGGGGGCGGCGTCGAGCAGAAGCTCGGCGAGCATTTCTCGATCGGGATGGAATATAGCTACCATCTATATCGCGACGACGACGCCCGCGTCCGCGTGACGCAAGGCAGCGCGCCCGCGACCAATCCGTTCATCATCGCCGCGGGTGGCAATTCCACCGACTTCCGCCGGTCGGACACGATGTTCCGCTGGCATTCGCTCCGCGCCACCGCCGCCTTCCGCTTCTGAACGAAGCGCTGAGGCACGAAAAACCCGCGCCGATCACTCGGCGCGGGTTGTTCGGATGCGACGCTGGCTCAGCGGACCCGCGGGCCGCCGAACGGCAGCGGCGGCGGCGGGCGGCGGTCGCGGCGGGGCAGCTGCGCCTGATAGGCGTGGCCGCAATGCGCGACGCAATAGGGAAAACCGGGGTTCACCTTGTCGCCGCAGAAGTGGAAGTCGGGCTCACCGGGATGGCCGAGCGGCCATTTGCAGATCCGGTCGTTGAGATCGAGCAAGGTCGTCTTGCCGGCGATCTCGGGCGAGGGCTTGGCCGGGACGAGCCGACGCGGCGGCGCCGGGGTGGAGGGCGGCTGCTGCTCGCCGGGCGACTGACGGACGAAGCCGCCCGGGCCGACCGAGCGCAGCACCGGCTGCTGCGGTTCGCGACGCACCGGCGCGGCGGCGACATCCTCGTCCTCATCCTCGTCCGCCTCATTTTCGACCGTATCGTCCTCTGCCGCCATGGCGGGCGCAGCGGTGACCGGTTCGGGTGCCGGCGCGGGTGCCGGCGCGGGTGCCGGGCTGGCCGGGGCGGCGACCGGCGCGGCGACGATCTCTGGCTCGGCCTCGGCCGGGATATCGAGCGGCGCGGCCTCGTTGGGCTTGACCGGCGACGGCCGCGATTGCAGCCCCAGCCGGTGCGCCTTGCCGATCACGGCGTTGCGGCTGACGCCGCCCAGCGCCTCGGCGATCTGGCTGGCGGTCTGCCCCGCCTCCCACATCGTCTTGAGCGCATCGATCCGCTCGTCGGTCCACGACATTCGTACTTCCTTATTCCTGCGCCGGGTTGCGGGCGGCTGCGGCTGCGGTTACCCGCTTGGCCCATGAGCAGCCAGCCCCCAATCGGCGAAATCCAATCGGCGATCCGGTCCGCCCCCGGTGTCCCGGTCATCCGGAACGTCAATTGGGGCGGTCTGAGAACCCTCTATGTGAAGGAGGTGCGCCGCTTCTTCAAGGTCCAGCTCCAGACCGTGTGGGCGCCGGCGATGACCACTTTGCTGTTTCTCATCGTCTTCACCATCGCGACCGGCGCCAAGCGGCCGGTGCTGGTCGGCGGCGTCACCGTGCCGTTCGCCGATTTCATCGCGCCCGGGCTGATCATCAGCCAGGGGATGATGGGGCCCGCCTTCGCCAACGCCAGCTTCTCGCTGCTCGTCGGCAAGATCCAGGGGACGATCGTCGATTACCTCCAGCCGCCGCTGTCGACCGCGGAGCTGCTCACCGCGCTGGTCGGCGGAGCGATGACGCGTGCGTTCATCGTCGGCTTCATCTGCTGGTGCGCGATGGCGCTCTACCCCGGCGTCCACGTCACCCCCGCGCATCCGCTCGCGATCCTGTGGTTCGGGCTGCTCGGCGCGGGATTCCTCGCCTTCCTCGGCGTGCTGACCTCGATCTGGGCGGAGAAGTTCGATCATGCCGCGGCGGTGACCAATTTCGTCATCGCGCCATTGTCGCTGCTCTCGGGCACCTTCTATTCGGTTGACCGGCTGGCACCCGCCTTCCGCGCGTTCAGCCACGCCAATCCCTTCTTCTACATCATTTCCGGCTTCCGCTACGGCTTCCTCGGTACTGCCGATTCCCCGGTGGCGATCGGCAGCATCGCGGTACTCGCGGTCGATATCGCTTTGGGGGTGACATGCTATCTCTTGCTCAAGCGCGGCTGGAAGCTCAAAAACTGATCCTGTTCGCGGCGGCAGCGGCGGTTTCGCCGATGCTGTCCGCAGCCGCAGCCGCAGCGGCGCAGGCACCGGCCGCGACCGCGACCGCCGATCCGGCGATGACGACGCAGGCGGCGGCGCTGCTACCGGTGCTCGCCGGCCAGCCCGGTTATGCGGCGCTGTTCACCGACTCGTTCCGGGCGGCGGTGCCGGAGCCGCAATGGACGGCGATCACCTCGCAGCTGCGCACGACGCTCGGTGCGCCGCAGCGGGTGGCGCGGATCGCGCCCGCCGGGCGCTGGGCGGCGACCTGGGTGATCGATTACGCCCGTGGCAGCGCGACGATGCTGGTCGCGCTCGACCCTGCCGTGCCCCATCGCATCGCCGGCTTGCGGATCACCGGCACGACGCTCACCGGCGACAGTCTCGCCAAGCTGCGCGCCGATCTCGCAGCGCTGCCCGCCGGCGTGTCGTTCGGCCTCTACCCGCTCGACGCGACCACCGCGCCGGCCATCGCGCGCGAGGACGACCGGCCGATGCCGCTCGGCTCGGCGTTCAAATTGTGGGTGCTGGCCGAGGCGGCGCGGCAGGTCGCGGCGGGGCGGCATCGCTGGGACGAGGTGGTGCCGGTCGGTCCGCCCTCGCTTCCCTCCGGCATGCTCCAAAGCTGGCCCGCGAAGACGCCGGTGACGCTGCAGACGCTGGCGACGCTGATGATCTCCATCAGCGATAACACCGCGACCGACACGCTGATGCGCGTGCTCGGCCACGACGGGATCGATGCGATCGCCGCCAGATTCGGTGGCGCGACTCCGGTGCCGACAACGCGCGAAGCCTTCGCGATCAAAGCCGACGCGGCCCTGACCAAGCGCTGGACCGCCAGCGACGCCGCCGGACGACGCGCGCTGCTCGATGCGGAGGCCTCCCGGATCGCGGCGGCGCGACTCGATCCGCTGATGTTCTCGTCCGGCGCGGTGGCGAGCGAGTCGGTCGAATGGTTCGCCGCGCCGCGCGACATGGCGCGGCTGCTCGCCTCGCTGCGGGACGCCGGGCCGGTGGTGCGCGCGATCCTCGCGGTCAATCCGGGGATCGACCCGGCGACCGCGGCGCGCTTCGCCTATGTCGGCTTCAAGGGCGGCGCCGAACCGGGAGTCGTCACGCTCAACCTGCTGCTGCATACGCGCGGCGACCGCTGGTATGCGCTCAGCGCCGGCTGGCACCACGCCGAAGGAATCGACGAACCACGCCTGCTCGCGCTGGTGACACGCGCCGCGGCGCTGGTGGCGGACGAGGGACCGAAAGACTAACCCCGCCACTCGCGGGCGAGCAAAGCGTAGAGCAACGTGTCGCGGATGCCGATATGCGTCTGCCACTCCTCGCGTAACCGGCCTTCGCAGACGAAGCCGAGCCGTTCGAGCAGCCGCGCCGACGCCTGCGCGTCGGGATCGACGTCGGCGAAGATCCGCCGCGTGCCGCTGGCGAACAGATGGGTTATCACCGCCGACACCGCTTCGCGCGCGACGCCGCGGCCCCAATGCGCCGGGCCGGTGAGATAGCCGATCTCGCTCACCCCCGGCCGGCGTTCCGCCGCGAAGACGAAGCCGATCACGCCAGGTGTATCCATCACCGCCCAATACCGGGTTCCGGCGGCACGATCGGCGAAATAGCGGCGCAGCTCGGCCTCGTCGACGAACGGCCCGCGCGACCACCAGCGCATCACCGCCGGATCGGCCATCGCCGGGAACAGCGCCGCGGCATCATCCGGCGCGAGGCACCGCAGCGTCAGCCGTGGCGTCGCCAGCGTCGGCGTATCGCTCACCCGGTCAGCGCGTCGACCAGCGCCCGCACCTTCGCCTGCCGCCATTGCGGCAGCGGCGCGACCAGCCAATAGCCGAAGCGCGACGGCTGCGGATCACCGATCACCGACACCTGACCGCCAGCGATCGCCCGCGCGGCGAGCAGTTCGGAGACGGTGGCGCGACCGAGCCCGGCCACCGCCGCGTCGATCGCCAGACCGGCATCGGCGACCCGGACCAGCGCATGACCCTCGCCATTGGGCGCGCCGGGCCAGCCGATCACCGCGTCGCTCGCACCGGGCGCGGCGATCGTCACCATCCCCTCCGATTCGAGCGCCTCGCCCTCATGCTCGCCCGGCCCTTCGCCCCAGCGGATCGCGAGATCGAGATTCGCCTCGGTGAAATCGACCGCATCGTCGGCGGCGATCAGCACGAAGCGCAGCTCGCCGTCCGCCTGCGCGACCTCGGCGAGGCGCGGCATCAGCCATTTTTCGGTCAGGTCGCGCGGCGCGGCGATGGTCAGCGACTTGGACGACTGGCCCGCCTGCATCGCCCGCACCGCTTCCTCGAACTGGAGGAAGCCGCCCCGCAGCGCGCCGAGCCCCGCCTCCGCCTCCGACGTCAGCTCCAGTCCTCGCGTCGTGCGGCGGAACAGCACGACGCCGAGCGTATCTTCGAGCGCGCGGATCTGCTGGCCGACCGCGGCGGGCGTCACCGCCAGTTCGTCGGCGGCGCGGGTGAAGCTGAGGTGGCGCGCCGCGGCATCGAGCACGCGCAGCCCGTTGAGCGGCAGGTGCGTCCGCTTCACGATTCGACCGCCGAGGCGAAGAGCGCGAATTTCGGGATGGTCGCGTCGAAGAAGGCGCCGTCCTCGTCGATCATGCGATAGCTGCCCTGCATCGCGCCGCTCGGCGTCTGCAAGGGGCAGCCCGAGACATAGTCGAAGCTCGCGCCCGGTGCGATCAGCGGCTGTTCACCGACGACGCCTTCGCCCTCCACCGAATGGCGCGCGCCGCGTCCGTCGATGATCACCCAATGGCGGGTGAGCAGCTGCACGGCGCGCGCCGTGTCGTTCTCGATGCGGATATGATAGGCCCAGAACCAGCGGCTCCGCCGCGGCTCGGATTGTTCGGGCAGATAGCTCACCGCGACGCGCACGGTCACCCCATCGGTGGTCGCGGCATGCGGGAAGAATTGCTTCACAGTCCGACCTGGCGGAGCGCCTGGTCGAGATCGTCGATCAGGTCCTGCGGATCCTCGAGCCCGACGTTGAGCCGCAACATGCCCTCGCCGATCCCCATCTCGATCCGCTTGTCCTCGGCGACGCCCGAATGGGTGGTCGAGGCGGGATGCGTCATCAGCGAACGCGAATCGCCGATGTTGTTCGAGATGTCGATCAGCGCGAGCGCGTCGAGCAGGCCATGCGCCTGCGCGCGATCGGCGACCTCGAAGGCGAAGATCGGGCCGGCCGCGCTCATCTGGCGCATCGCGAGATCGTGCTGCGGATGGCTGGCGAGCCCCGGATGCAGGATGCGCGGCACGCGGGCTTCGAGGAAGCGGCCGACGGCGACCGCGCTCTCCGACTGACGGCGGATCCGCAGGTCGAGCGTCTCAAGCCCCTTGAGCACCACCCAGGCGTTGAACGGCGACAGCGTCGGGCCGGTGTTGCGGGTGAAGGGCAGCAGCGTGTTGTCGATGAAGTCCTGGCTGCCGCACACCGCGCCGGCGAGCACGCGGCCCTGCCCGTCCATCATCTTGGTCGCCGAATAGGCGGTGACGTCGGCGCCGAACTCCATCGGCCGCTGCAACGCCGGGGTGGCGAAGGCATTGTCGACGACGGTGGTGATGCCGCGCTCGCGCGCGATGCCGCAGACCGCGCGCAGATCGACGACGTCCATCGTCGGATTGGCGGGCGTCTCGAAGAAGAAGACCTTGGTCTCCGGCCGCACCGCGTCGAGGAACGCCTGCGGATCGCGCGCATCGACGACGGTGGTGGCGATGCCGAACTTGGGCAGCAGCGTATCGGTGAGCCAGCGGCACGAGCCAAAGGCGGCGCGGCCGCCGACGAGATGGTCGCCCGCCTGCAACTGGCAGAGCAGCGCCGCGGTCATCGCCGCCATGCCGGTCGCCATCGTCCGGCACGCCTCGGCCCCTTCGAGCAGCGCGATCCGCTGTTCGAGCATCTCGACCGTCGGGTTTTGCAGCCGGGAATAGGTCATCCCCTCCTGCTCGCCGGCGAAGCGCGCCGCGGCATCGGCGGCCTTGTCGTAGGTATAGCCCGAGGTCAGGAACAGCGCCTCGCTGGTCTCGCCATATTCGCTGCGCGCGGTACCGCCACGCACGGCGAGCGTCGCCGGACGCCAGTTGGCGGTGATCGAACGGTCCTGTCCTGCCTTGCGCTTCATGCGACGCGCTTAGCCGCTGCGGCGCGGACGGTGCAAGGGTCCGCACGTTCCGGCAGGAAGCGCGGGCGCTGGCGCGATGCCCGATCCGCCGCGTCTCGGTCTCGTGCCGACCGGGTCTCTCCCGGCTCTTACCGATCCGCGGGAGGGAAATCCTTGGTGTCGGGCGGCGAGGCATTTGCCCCCCCCTGCGCCTCCCTCCCCAGCGACCGTTCGCAATTCGTGCCGTCCCGCTATGTCCTCCGCGCCTCCGCAAACCCGCTTCTCCGCGACTTCGCCCGACCCATCCTCGTTCAACCGTACATTCGCCCGGCGAGGATACACGCGGAGGCGCGGAGATTGCGTCGGGAACCGTGACTCGCTGCCGATTAGGAGAAGGAATGCGATCCGGCGGCGCGATGGCGCCAGCGATGCCCCAGCGCCGTTTGCCCCCTCTTGCCAATCGTGCGGGCGGCGGAGACAAGGTCGCGTGCGTCTACTGTCCCGCCCCCTCCCCGCCGCGCTGACGATCGGGCTCGTCGCCGAACTGCTGTTCTGCTGGCGGCTGACGACGCCGCATATGCTGGTGTTCGACGAGGTGCATTACGTGCCGGCGGCGCGGATGCTGCGCGATCTCGCCGGTCCGGTGAACATCGAACATCCCTTGCTGGGAAAGACGCTGATCGCGCTCGGCATGCTGATCTTCGGCGACGGGCCGCTCGGCTGGCGGGCGCTGTCGACGGTGGCGGCGACCGGGGTGGTGGTCGGCGTGCATGCGATGCTGTGGCAGATCTTCCGACGGGTGCGCACCGCCAATATCGGCGCGGTGCTGGCGCTGCTCAACTTCACCGTCTTCATTCAGGCGCGGATCGCGATGCTCGACGGCTTCATGGCGGCCTTCGTCGTCGGCGGGCTGGCGATGCTGCTGTGGGCGATGCGGAGCGAGGGCGGCGCGGTCTGGCGGCGGTGGCTGGGCGGCGCGGTGCTGCTCGGCCTAGCGATCGGCACCAAATGGACGGCGCTGCCCTATCTCGGCATGGCGGGCGCCGCCTTCCTGCTCGTCCGCCGCCGTCATCCGGATCTGTGGCCGGGGCTGCCGGCGCTCGCCGGGCTGGCGCTGCTCGGCGGCGCCGCGGCGGCGACCTATTTCGCGACCTTCTGGCCCGCCTTCCTCTACGCCGACCAGCCGCTGACGCTGGCGCGGCTGCTGCCCTTCCAGATCGACATGTACCATCAGCAGACGCAGGTGCTGCCGCCGCATACCTATCAGTCGAACTGGTGGACCTGGCCGTTCGACTGGCGCCCGGTCTGGTATCTCTACGAGCCCGCCGACGGCGCGCAGCGCGGCATCCTGATGCTCGGCAATCCGGTGGTGATGTGGGGCGGGCTGGTCGCGGTGATCGCCTGCCTGATCGCCTGGGCACGCGGCCGCGACGCGCGCGCCGGCGGCATCGCCTTGCTGTGGATCGCCAGCGTCGCGATGTGGGCGCTGATCCCCAAATCGCTCGGCTTCTACTATTATTACTATCTGTCGAGCATCTGGCTGGCGCTGGTGATCGCCGCCGCCTTCGATCACTGGCGCGACCGGCTGCGCTATTGGGACGAGGCGTTCCTGGCGGCGAGCGCGGTGCTGTTCATCCACTTCTATCCCATCCTCTCCGCCGCGGCGCTGCGCGGGCCGCAGTCGTTCCACGGCTGGATGTGGCTCAAGAGCTGGATCTGACCCGGTTCGCGCACCAGCGCGGATCCTAATACCGCCCCCAGACGAACTTCGACGACAAAGCGTAATTCCACACCGCGCCGACGAGGATGCCGAGCAGCGCGGAGGCCGCCGCGCCCTCGTTGTGCACGTCGTGGACGAAGGCGGCGACGCCGACATTGGCGACGACGCCGACCGAGCAGACGACGCAGAAGGACACCCAGCCGTCGACCAGCGCCCTCGCGCCGCGCAGCCGCCGGTCGCGATAGGTGAGCGCGTTGTTGAGGAAGAAGTTGAACGTCATCGCCGCCAGCGCGCCGAGGATCTGCGCGAACAGGAAATGCGCGCCGGCGAGCATCGCCGCGGCGAGCACGCTCATATGCACGCCGACGCCGAGCACGCCGATGCCGGAGAACATCGCGAACCGCACCGGCACGAAGCGGCCGAACATCCGGTCGTAGAGCGCGATCAGATATTCCATCGCGACGACGTGATCGAGCTTCGACTCGCCCTCGCTGCGGCAGCGGAAGGTATAGGGCAGTTCGGCGAAGCGCAGCGGCTCGGGCGCCGCGGTCATCAGGTCGAGCAGGATCTTGAAGCCGATCGCCGACAATTCGGGGGCGAGCCGCCGCGCCTGCTGGGTGCGGATCGCGAAGAAGCCGCTCATCGGATCGCTGAGGTCGCCCTTGAGCACGCGCCGCGACAGGCGAGTGGCGAGGGCCGATTTGGCGACGCGGTCGCGATCCCAGTCGCCGGTGCCGCCACCGTCGACGAAGCGCGAGCCGACGACGAGGTCGAGCTCGGCATCCTGCTGGAGCCGGTCGAGCATGCGCGGCAGCAGCCTCTCGTCATGCTGAAGGTCACCGTCGATCACCGCGACGACGGGCGCGGCGGTGGCGCACATCCCCTCGATACACGCCGAGGACAGGCCACGCCGGCCGATGCGGTGGATCACCCGCACGCGGGGATCGACGCGGCCGATCTCGCGGGCCGCCTCGGCGGTGCCGTCCGGGCTGTCGTCGTCGACGAAGATCGCCTCCCAGCCGCGGCCGGCGAGCGCCTGGTCAAGCCGCGCGACCAGCAGCGGCACGTTGGCGCGCTCGTTGAACGTCGGGATGACGACGGCGATCTCGAGCGGAGCGCTCACGCGGGCGCGATCACAGACCGGCGAGCACCGCATCCCCCATCGCGGAGGTCGACATCGTCCCGCCGAGATCGGCGGTGCGCGCGCCGCCGCGGATCGCCTGCGCCACCGCCGCCTCGATCCGGTCGGCCGGCGCGGCCTGCCCCAGCGAATGGCGCAGCATCATCGCAGCAGAGAGGATCGCCGCGCACGGATTGGCCTTGCCCTGGCCGGCGATGTCCGGGGCGGAGCCGTGGATCGGCTCGTACAGCCCCTTGCCCGCGTCATCGAGGCTCGCCGACGGCAGCATGCCGATCGACCCGACGCACATCGACGCCTGATCCGACAGGATGTCGCCGAACAGATTGCCGGTGACGATGACGTCGAACTGACCCGGATCGCGCACCAGTTGCATCGCCGCATTGTCGACGTACATATGGGTGAGCGTGACGTCGGAATAATCGGCCGCGACCTCGACCACCACGTCGCGCCACAATTGCGAGGTTTCGAGCACGTTCGCCTTGTCGACCGAGCAGAGCCGGCCGCGCCGCTTGCGCGCCGTCGCGAAGCCGACGCGGGCGATGCGGCGCACCTCCGCCTCGCTGTAGCTCATGATATCATAGCCTTCGCGCTGGCCGTCGGCGGTGGTGCGGCGGCCCTTGTCGCCGAAATAGACGTCGCCGTTGAGCTCACGGACGATGACGAGATCGATCGCCCGCGCCACCTCGGGCTTGAGCGCCGAGGCGTCCTCCAGCCCGGCGAACAGCGTCGCCGGGCGCAGGTTGGAGAACAGGCCGAGATGCTTGCGCAGGCCGAGGATCGCCTGTTCGGGGCGCAACGCGCGTTCGAGCGAGTCGCAGCGCGGATCGCCGACCGCGCCGAACAGCAAGGCGTCGGCGCGGCGTGCGAGATCGAGCGTCGCCTCGGGCAGCGGGTGGCCGGCCTGATGATAGGCGACGCCGCCGACCGGCGCCTCCTCGTAGCGGAGGTCGAGGTCGAGCGCGTCGAGCACGCGGCGCGCCTCTGTGATGACTTCGGGGCCGATGCCGTCGCCGGGCAGGAGTGCGATCAATGCCATGGCGCTGCCTAGCCGTGCCGCCGCTACTTACGCAACGGCCCTTTTGAGCATCGCGACCAGCCGTTCGCGCGCGACGAGCGGATCGGCCCGCCGCTCGACCAGCAGGTCGCGGGCGAGGAAATGGCCGGTGATCGCAAGTCCGGCGAGGATATCCGGCCAGTCGGCCGCACCGCCCTCGGTCAGAAAAGCGGGCAGCGCGAACAGCCGCTCCTCATAGCCGAACGCCGCGCCGCGGCTGACCGCCCCCCCGCTGCGCGGGCTGACGAAGGCGAGATCGTCGCCGCCGCCGGTGACGACGCAGGCGCTGAGATCGAGGCCGAAGCCGAGCTCGGCGAGCAGCAGCAGCTCGTAGCGTGCCAGCGCGCTCGCCCAGCCGCGCGCCGCCGGCGCCGCCTCCACCGCATCGAGCACCGCGCCCAAGGCGTCGTAGAGCCGCGGATAGGGCTGCGCCTCGGGCAAGGCGGCAGCGGTCAGCGCGGTCAGCCAGGCGAGCGCCGCGGCGGGGAGCGGCTCGCCGTGCAGCGCGGCGCGACTGTGCAGCGGCTCGACGGTGAGCGCGGCGAGCTGTTCGCCGGTGCGGGCGCGCCATTCGCCGACGATGGCGTTGGCGGGCTGGAGCACCGGCCGCAGCTGCCGCGACCGGCCGCCGCGGACATAGCCCGGCTGCACGCCATCACCGCGGGTCAGCGCCCGCACCACCGCGCCATGCTCGCCATGCGCACGGGTCGCGAGGACGATGGCTTCGGCGCGCAGGTGCATTTGGAGGATATAGGCTGCGGAGGGCCAAGAGTCAGGGCGTGTTCCTTCGCCTGCGGTGCCGGCCTGAGAATGCCAGGGCACCGCCCCTGCGGTCCGTCGAATATGGACGGCCTCCGCGTCCCGGCCTATTGTTACCCAGCGGATCAGGAGCCGGATGATGATGCCAATATGGTTCTATGTCGTCGTCGCGTTCGTCATCGCCGGAGCGTCGTTCGTCGTCGCGCAAATCATCCCCGGCGCCGGCATGACCTTCGTCACCGCTGCATCCACCATATGGGTCAGCTACGCCATCTGGCGCGGACGCCGTCGGACCAGACTCGGCTAGCCTGGGGTGTAACCCGGACGAGACCTTGCCGGGCGGAAAGCGATTCGACCCTCGGAACGCCGTTTCTATCGGTTCAGCGATATCGGATATCCGTCATGATGGTCAGGAAACCCGCGGTCGCTCGGCGTCTACCGTCGCACTTTTCTGGCCAGAGCGGCGATGCGCGGATCAACGGCGGCGCGCTTCGCCCGCGCGATCATCCCGTCGAACGTCGCCAGCGCCAGCGCCAGCGCGCGATTCGACAGGGTCGGGCGCAGCAGCAGCAGGTCGACGCAGGCGATGCCGCCGGTGGCGAACTGGCGTTTGTGCTGGCCCTCGCCCTCGGTGAAGTCGAAGCGGGCGAAGCGGTCGCCGAACAGGTCGCGCAACGCCGCGGCGTGCAGCACAGTGCCGGGCGACAGATCGCCATAGGCCGGATCGTGGCCGACATGATCGTAGCGCAGCGCGCTGCCCTGGGCGGTACAGCAGAGATAGGCGACCGGTGCGTCGTCGATCCGCATCAGCCATGCGCGCAGCCCGTCCGCCGCGGCACAGGCGGCAAGGTGCGCGACCGCTGCCGGATCGTCGGGCAGGCCGGCGTCGAGCAGCCGCTCCTGATAGGTGGTCGCCGAGACGGCGCGGGCAAGCGGATGGAATGCGGCGAAGTCCGCGGCAGTCCGGTAGGCGCGGATCGTCATCCCCGCCGCCTCGGCCTTGCGCATCTTGCGGCGGAGCGTCGCGCGCGCCGATCCCGACAAGGAAGCGAGCCAGGCGTCATGGCCGATGGTGAGATCGGTGTAGAAGCGCGTGTAGCGCTGCCGCACCAGCGCCACCCGGCCGCTGCGATCGATCCGGTCGATCAGCGCGGCGGGAAGCGAGGTGATGAGGTAACCCTCGCCTTCCTGCGGCGGAAGCGACGGCACCGCGCCCGCGAGCGCCGCGTCGAGCGACAGCGCGAGGCGGGTCAGGGTGCGGTGGACGGTGAGGATCGTGCGCGCGCCGATCTGGAACCTCAGCGCGATCCGGCTCATCCGGCGCGTTCCCCCACCCAGTTCGACCAGAGCTGCTCCGCCTGCCGCAGTCGCCGGCGCAGCGCATTGGCGCCGAGCGGGCGGTCGTCGCGATCGAGCGCGAGCGTCGGACGGTCGGCGAAATGCGTCGTCGGCAGCGCCTCGGTGCGCAACGCAAGCAGCCGGCACAGCGTATCGAACCGACGGACATGAACGCCGTTGGCGCGCGTGCCCAGCCGGTTGGCGAGCTCGAAGCCGTGGCTGACGATCGTCACCGCGGCATGATCCTCCGCCACGGCATGATCGAGCGCGGCGGCGGTCTCCGCCCCGGACAGGGCGCACAACTGAAAGGTCCGCCACAGCCCCGGCGCATCCTCGATCACCGTCACCGGCACCTCGACCAGATGATGCGCGACCGGCGCGATCTGCGCCGGCGGCAGCGCGATACGGCTCTCCTCGGGTTCGCCGCCGTTATGGCTGCTGTCATAGACGAAGCCCAGATCGGCGAGTGCGCGCAGTGTATCCTCATTCGCCGCGTAGCCGCCCGCGCGGAAGGCGATCGGCAGCGGCGCCCCCGCCGCGACGAGCAGTTCCACCGCGCCGCGGAGCAGGTCGCGCTGCGCGTCTCGGCCATATTCGTACAATTGGAAGCGGCCGTGATGCGCGCCGCGATCGCCGACCCGCGCCGCGGTCCAGTTCGGATGGAGGTGAAGCTGCACCTCCTGCCCGGCGGCGAGGATCGTCTCGACCATCCGTTTGACCGGAGCGAGGCCGAAGACCAGCGCCGGCATCGGATCGACGAAGAAACACGCCTTCAACCCGTGCGCGGCGAGCCGTTCGAGCTGATAGCCGAGGCCGACGCCGGCCGGCTCGATCGAGCGCGCATAGATCGTCTCGACATCCAGCCCGGCGGCATGGTGCCGCCAGGCGAATTCGGTGTCGATGGTCAGGAAGACGCGCGTCGTCATACCCCGCCTTACGGCAGGAAGATGAACTATTGGTAGGCTTTCACCGCGCGTGGTAGAAGTCGTACACCTGCTGCGCGACACCCGCCGACACGCCCGGTGCCTTCTTGAGATCCTCCAGACTGGCGTTGCGCACGGCGCGGCCGGTGCCGAAATGCATCAGCAGCGCCTTCTTGCGCGCCGGGCCGATACCGGGGACTTCGTCGAGCGGACTCGCGCCGATCGCCTTTGAGCGTTTGTCGCGATGCGCGCCGATCGCGAACCGGTGCACCTCGTCGCGCAGCCGCTGGAGGTAGAAGAGCACCGGCGCATTGACCGGCAGCTGGAACTCGCGCCCGTCGAGCATATGGAACACCTCGCGCCCGTCGCGACCGTGATGCGGCCCCTTGGCGACGCCGACCATGCATACGTCCTCGATACCGAGATCCTCGAGAACCGCCTTGGCCGCGTTGAGCTGCGGCTTGCCGCCGTCGATCAGCACGAGGTCGGGCCAGGTGCCGTCGTCGCGATCCGGCGCCTCGTCGAGCTGGCGGGCGAAGCGGCGGCGGAACACCTCGCGCATCATGCCGACGTCGCTGTCGGTCGCGGCCTCGTTGCCCTTGATGTTGAACTTGCGATACTGGCCCTTGCGGAAGCCCTCCGGCCCGGCGACGACCATCGCGCCGAGCGCGTTCGTCCCCTGGATATGGCTGTTGTCGTACACCTCGATCCGGTCGGGCGGTTCGGGCAGATCGAACAGCTCCGCGACCTCGCGCAGCAGCCGCGCCTGCGTCGTGCTCTCCGCCAGCCGCCGTTCGAGCGCCTCGATCGCGTTGCGCTTGGCCTGGTCCATCAGCCGACGCCGGTCGCCCCGCTGCGGCACCGACAGCGCCACCTTATAGCCGGCCCGTTCGCCGAGCGCCTCGCCGAGCAGCATGCCCTCGCCCAGCTCGCGATCGAGCAGGATCGTCTTGGGCGGCGGCACCTCCTCGTAGAATTGGGTGAGGAAGCTGACCAGCACCTCGTCTTCCGGCACGTCGTTGGTATGCTGCGGGAAGAAGCTGCGATGCCCCCAATTCTGGCCGCCGCGGATGAAGAAGGCCTGGATGCCGATCGTCCCGTCCTTGCAGGCGAGCGCGAAGACATCAGCATCGCCGACCCCTTCCGCGTTGATCGCCTGCGATCCCTGGACGAAGGTGAGCGCCTTCAGCCGGTCCCGCAGCAGCGCGGCCAGCTCGAAGTCCATGTTCTCCGCCGCCGCCTGCATCTGCACGCCGAGCTTGGCCTGTACCTTGGTCGATTTACCGGCGAGGAAGTCGCGGCAGTCGGCGACCAGTTCCTGATATTCCTCCTTGCCGACCCGCCCGACGCACGGCGCTGAGCAGCGCTTGATCTGATAGAGCAGGCACGGCCGGTCGCGCGTCTTGAAGAAACCGTCGGTGCACGAGCGCAGCAGGAACAGCTTCTGCAGCGCGTTGAGCGTGTTGTTGACGCTGCCCGCGCTGGCGAAGGGGCCGTAGTAATTGCCGGGCGCGCGGCGGGCGCCGCGATGCTTCTGCACGCGCGGGAAGTCATGATCGCCGCGCAGCAGGATGAAGGGGAAGCTTTTGTCGTCGCGCAGCAGCACGTTATACGCCGGGCGGTAGCGTTTGATCAGCTGCGCCTCGAGCAGCAGCGCCTCCGCCTCGTTGTTGGTGGTGACGATCGTCATCGAGCGGGTCTGCGCGATCATCCGCTGCAGCCGCTTGGTCAGCCCCTTGACCTGCGTATAATTGGCGACGCGCTGCTTCAGCGAGCGCGCCTTGCCGACGTAGAGCACGTCGCCCTTGGCATCGTGCATGCGATACACGCCGGAGCGGCTGGGCAAGGTCGACAGCACGTTGCGGATCGCCGCGACGCCCGCATCAAGATCCGGCGTATCGGACCCGCGGACGGTGAAAGTGGCGCGTTCTTCGTTGAATCGATCGGGGGGACCGTAACCGGACATCTGCGCCATGTAGGAGTCGACGGCGGGGAGGACCAGAGGCTTGGGGGCGGAAGCGTCGCTGCGCGTTCGCCCGATGCCCTCGGGCGATCGGGTCGCCTACCGGCCGCTCGGCAGCGCGCGGCGCGTCTGGACCTTCGGCAGCGCCGGCTCGGGCGGCGCGCCCTCGATCGCGGCGAGGTCGGTGCCCAGCTTCTTGAGCAGCGCCGGCGTCATCTGCCCGCCGCTCAGCGGGGCGAGCTTGCGCAGCGACAGCGTCTGGAATTTGGGCAGATTGGGATCGTCGCTCATCCCCGGCACGTCGCGATCGAGAATCGCCTTGGTGCGCGAATCGGCGATCAGCTGCGCGATCGGCGTGTCGAGCGAATAGCCGCCGACCGGCGCCGGTGCCGGCGTCGTCACCGGCTGGGGCTCCTGCGCCGTGTTCGGTGACGGCCCGGGCGCCGCGGCGTCGCCCGCTGGCAGATCGAGCGCAAATTTGTCCGCCGCCTGCGCGGCCTGCGACGATTGTGCCTGACCCAGCGTCAGCGCGGCGAGCAGAAGGATCGACATCGGGCCACCTCGACAGCGGCGCATCGAGCCGCGCCGCACCGCCTTGTAGCAGCCCGGCGCGCGCGCGAAAGGGTCAGGCTTGCGCGAACAGCTTGGTGCCGACGATGCCGATCACGGTGAGCGCCATGAACGCCGCCTGCATCCCGCTGACCTTGTCGCCAAACAGCAGCACGCCGCCGATGATGACGCCGACCGCGCCGCAGCCGGTCCACACCGCATAAGCGGTGCCGGCGGGCAGCCCGCGCATCGCCAGCGCGAGCAGCCCCATGTTGACGAACGACAGTATGATCGGAACGCTCGACGCCTGCCACGACGCGACCGTCGCCGCCCATTTCAGGCTGAGCGCCCAGCAGATCTCGGTGAATACGGCAACGGCGAGGATGAGCCACGACATAGGATATCTCCTGTACGGGCTCATTCGGTCGGGACGGCGCCGGAAACCCGGGAAGAGACGCGCGTCGTGATCCTGCCCGGCACGGACCACCGTGCGGCAGGTGGCGGAGGGGCTTCCACACGCGCTTACGCCTGCGGAAGCCCCCCTCCGTCAGCGCTGGCGCGCTGCCACCTCCCCGTGCCGGGAGGATTAATTGGGTCGGCCGAGTCCGGCGATCGAGCGGTCGATCATCGTGCGGTCGGCCTGCGCGTCGAGCTGCTCGGCGATCAGTACCGCGGCGGCCTTGGCGGCCGTTTCGGCGGCGAGCGCGCGCACCTCGGCAATCGCGGTGCGCTCGGCGGCGGCGATCTTGTCCTCGGCGCGCTTGGTGCGGCGGGCCATCAGCTCCTCCGCATCATGCTTGGCCTTGGCGATGATCTGGTTCGCCTCCTGCTGCGCATGGTGGCGCATCGTCGCGGCGTCCGCCTCGGCGGCCTTGGCCTTGGCGGCATATTCGTTGCGCAGCACCTCGGCCTCGGCACGCAACTTCTTCGCCTCGTCGAGCTGCTGCCGCACCGCGGCGATCTGCTTGTCGAGGCCGGCGGCGATCTTGGCGGGCACCTTGACGACGATCATGCCGATCAGCACGACCAGCGCGGCGATACCCACCCATCCGGTGGTGTTAAAGCCGAGCGCGGTCGGCTCCACGACATGGTCCGCCGCCGGTTCGGAGACGTTGGCGGTGAGCTGGCTGCCGTCGCGGACGTCGCGCGGCTGCATCGCCTCCGACGACGCGGCGTCGGACAGATTGGCGGCGACGGTGGCGTTGGGGTTGCTGGCGGCATTAGCCATGCGCATTGCTCCGGCGCACCGCGTCTGCGGCGGCATCGATGCTGACGGTGAGCCCGGCGACCTTGGCGACCAGCTCCTGCGCGACATCCGCCGCGACCGACTGGAGGTTGAGCATCGCCTGCGCCTTGGCATTGCCGACCGCGAGGTCGTGATGCGCAAGCCGCTCGGCGAGCTCGGCGTCGGCCGAGCGGATCTGGCTTTCGGCGGCCTTGGCGGCCTGCGCCTTGGCGGCGCTGGTCTCGGCGAGCGCCGCGGCGCGCGCCTCGTCCATCCTCAGCCGCCAGGCGGCTTCGACCTGGTCGGCGGCGACACGCGCCTGTTCGGCCGCGGCGAGGTCCGCCGCGATCTGGCCTTCCCGCGCGTCCACGGTCGCGATGACCTTCGGCACCATGACCTTGCCGATCCCGAAATACAGGATGCCGAAGGTGATGAGCAGCCAGAAGATCTGCGAGGCGTAGGTAGCAGCGATCTGCGAAATCTGAGGCATTGAAGACCTTTAGCGCGACCGAGCGTCAGGCCGGGGACACCCCGGCCCGACAGCGAGGAATCAGGCGACGAACAGCAGGATGATCATCGTCACGAAGGCGAGCAGGCCGAGCAGCTCGGCGCCCGCGAAACCGATGAACAGACGGCCCTGCTGGCTGTCCGCGGCACCCGGATTGCGCAGTGCGCCCTCGAGGAACTTGGCGAACACGTTGCCCACGCCGAGCGAGGCCACGCCCATGCCGATCGCGGCCAGACCGGCACCGATCATCTTGGCGGCTTCTGCGTCCATGTCAAAACTCCCGTATCATATCAGTTAGGTTGGAAAAAAACTCAGTGCAGGTTGACGGCGTCGTTGAGATAGACGCTCGTCAGCAGCGCAAAGACATAGGCCTGGATGGCGGCGACCAGCAGCTCGAGCAAGGTGATGCCGATCATCAGCAGGAAGCTGGGCAGCGACACGAGCAGGCCATAGCCGATGCCGAGGTTGAGGCCGTTGATGACGAACGCCGCGAGCACCTTGAGCAGGATATGCCCGGCGGTCATCGCCACGAACAGTCGCAGGCCAAGGCTGAACGGCCGCACCAGAAAGCTCATCAGCTCGACGACGAAGATCAGCGGGATCATCAGCTTGGGCGTGCCGTGGGGCACGAACAGGCTGAAGAAGTGGAAGCCGTGCTTGCCGAAACCGACGATCAGCACGATCGCGAAGCTGATGATCGCCAGCACACCGGTGACGGTGAGGTGGCTGGTGATGGTGAACGGATGCCAGCCCGGCACCACGCCGACCGGGGTCAGGCCCCAGACGTTGGCGAACAGGATGAACATGAACAGCGAGAAGACATAGGGCACGAAGCGCTTGCCGGCCGGCCCGATGTTCGAGGTGAGCATGTTGGAGACGAAGCCGGTGAAGCCCTCCACCGCGGCCTGCCAGCGGCCGGGGACGAGCTCGCGCTTCATCCCGCCCAGCATGAACAGCCACAGGCTGACGAGCGTGATCACCATCCACAACGCGGAGTTGGTGAACGAGATGTCGTACCCCGCGACGATCCAATGCCGACCGAACAAAGGTTCGATCAGGAACTGGTGCATCGGATCGATCTTGCTGCCCGATTCTGCCGCCACGCGGGTCTTTCGCTCCCTAATACGACAAACGCCCGGTTATTCCGGGCGTTCGCCTGCAATCCGAATGATCTGCCTGAACGCGACGGCGATTCCGAGGAACAGCATCACGATCAGTGCCCAGGGCGTCGTGCCGAACCAGCGGTCGATACACCAGCCGATCAGCGCACTGCCGACCAGACTCCCGATCAGGGCGGCGAGCACGCGATTGCCGAGCGAATATCCCGCATCGGCCGTCGGCGCCCCCTGCCCCGTCCGCAACGCCTCCTGATGCCGGGCCTCCTTCAACCGCTCGTCGAGCGCGGAAAGCCGCGGATCGTCCGCGCTGGTGAAGTCTCGTCCGGTTCCGTCGTCCGCCACGCGCACCCCCTCGTCTGGTCTCGTCAGCCGGGGGAGAAAGCGCGCAGGGCGACCGATCCCGCCAAGGCAAGGGTCGTTTAGGTAAGGGGTGACAGGGTGTCAACCGTCTGGTTCCTGCCCCAATCCTCGCCGACACGGGGAGGTGGCGGCACGTCAGTGCCGACGAAGGGGGGCTTCCGCAGGCGCTACGCTGGTGGAGAGCCCCCTCGACCGGCGGCAGTGGTCTCCCTCCCCGCAGCCCAAAGGAACAGGCTTATTTGCAGCGCGGGTCGAGTTCCGGCGTGCCGGTATTCTCCTTCCACTGGCCCGACGGCGTCTTGTACATTTCGCCGCGCCCGACCTTGGCGACGAGGTTGCAGCCGCTGGTGAAGGCGAATTGCTCCACCGTCGCGCCGCTCGCCTGCGCGCTCGCGGTATAGGCCGCCTTGCGCTTGATGTTGATGTCGCGAACCAAAGCCTGCACCGAGGCGCCGCCGCTCACCACGCCGAGATAGCCGTCGGGCTGTTCGCCGACCTGCTTGGCCTCACGCGCCGCGGCATAGGCGGGGTCGCGCTGCGCGACCGCCGCCGTGGACAGCGCCGCCAGGGCGAGCGCACCGATACCGATCACCATCGTCTTCATCTTAGAATATCCCCGGATTCTGCTGGATCAGCGACTTCGCCTCGCCATCGAGGCGATAGACCACCTCCTGCGTCACGCTGATGTTGAGGTTGATCTCGATCGGCTTGTCGGGCGCCGACACGTTGATGCAGCCGCCCGTCGTCGCCGTCAGACCGATCGCCATCAGCCTCGTCATGCTTGCAAAGGTCGTGATTCGCTGCCCCATCTTCAATCCTGTTTCGCTTGTGGCACGGTTGCGCTTGCCGAAGGCTGAATGGGCGCGCCCTGTTGCTCTTGCTGCCGCTGGCGTTCGAGCAGGGCGGGCAGGTTGCGCTGGATCAACCGGCTCGGGTCGTAGAACGACTGCGCCGAATCGAGCAGCCCGCGGAACGGCGCCTTGATCCGGATATTGAACACGAACGGCAGCCGTTGCAGCCGCTTGACGATGAAGTTGCTCTTCGCCCCCTGCCCTTGCGTCACCCCGGCGAAGCGCACCTCGGTGATCATTTCGCCGGCGAGCGGCCCGTTCATGCCGATCGTCAGGTTGCGATAGCGCAGCGACTTGAGCGCCTGGAACGCGATATTGCCCCACAGGCCGAGGTCCTTCTGCGACAGGTCGCCGACATAGGCGAGGCTGCCGCCGCCTTGCCGCACGACGAGCCGCCCGCCCTCGATTCGGCCGCCCTGGGCGTCGAACACCATCGGCAGCTCACCGTCGAACACGCCGGTGGCGGTGAGGTTCTTGAAGTCGAACTGTTCGAGGAACTGGTCGGCGGCGGCGCCCTCGATCCGGAAGGTCAGCCGCCGCGCCGCGGTCTCGGTGAAGTCGAGCGTCGTCGGCAGCAGCGTCATCGTGCCGCCGGCGAACGGCCAGCGACCGCCGTCGATGCCGACCTGCAGATCGGGGAGCAGCCGGTAGACGATCGTCCCGTCGGTGACGGCGATACCGGGATTGACCGTCTTGATCGTCGCGACCTGCGCCGGCGCGCTGACCAGGTTGAGCAGATCGGTGAAGGTCAGCGTCGTGCTGATGCCGGTGACCGGCCCGAAGGCGGCGGCAAGGTCGGTGTCCTTGGTGGCGAACCGCCCGGTCGAGCGGACGCCCGCCGCGTCCCAGCCGATATGACCTTCGCCGCTCACCGTGCCGCGCACGTCGGCGACGACGCCGAAGGTCAGCCGGGTGAGCAGATCGGGCTGGAACGTCTTGGTGAAGGTGATGCCGGGCACCGCGATATCCGCCTTGCCCTGCCCGCTCGCCAGCCGGTGATCGATCGTCACGTCGGCGACCTTGACGTCCGCGGTCGGCTCGAACAGCGTGCCGCGCGCGGCGATCGCGCCATCGACCAGCGACAGGCTGACGTCGCGCGCGGCGAGCGTCTTGAAGCGCGGATCGGGCGCGGCATCGTCGACGGTCATCGTCGCGGCGAGATTGAGCGCCCCCTTGCGCAGCGACCAATCCCCCGCCGCCGCACCGAGCAGCAACGGCACGTTGGCGATCTGCCCGGCGCCACCGGTGAACTGTCCGGCGACGCCGCCCGCGGTGATCCGACCGGTCAACGCCGCAAGGTCGATCCGTGTCACCCGCTCCGGCGCGCCGAGCCGCGCCGCGACGCTGGTCAGCGTAAAGCCGCGGTCGGCGAGATGCACCTCCGCCCCGCTCGCCGCGACGCTGATCGGGGTCGTGCCGAGCCGCCCGGTCAATCGCGTCGCCGGCAGTCGCGCGCCACCCGTCAGCGCGCCGCGATTCAGCGTGACCAGCCCGCCCGACAGTGCGCACAATTCGCTGCGCAGCGGATCGAGCACCAGTCCGGCGATCGCGAGCCGCGCGATCGCCAGCGGCGTGCACCCCGGATTGGCGACGAGCCGCCCGCGCTGCCAGCGCAGGTCGAGCGGCAGCGCCAGCCCGTCGACGCGCCCGTCACCGAGCGGCCCCGACAGCGTCGCGCGCGTCGTCACCTGCGTCGCGCCGCCCGGCATCGTCCGGAACAGGACGGGGGCGAGCGCGACGCGCGCCGCGCCGGCGGCATAAGGCGCGATCACCGCACGGCCGGAGATCGCGCCACCCGGCTTCGGCTGACTCAACGCGACCTGCGCGTTGGGCAGGCCGCCGCCCTGCAGCGCCAATCGGGTATCGAGCCGCAGCGGCATACCGGGCCAGCCGATGCTCACCCCGCTACCGCCGTTGAGATCGATCCGTGCGCCGCTCGCCGCCCGCGCCGTCGCCGCGGTGACCCGCGCCTGCCCGCGGCCGTTCGCCTGCACGAGCCTGACGTCGGCCTTGCCGTCGAAGCCCTGCGCGGCGCGGCGCAGCGCCTGGGTCGCCACGGCGAGCAACGGCGCGACCGGCGTACCGGCGGCGGCGACCGGCGCGGGCAGTCGATCGGCGTCGATGACCGCGCCCTGCACCGCGACGCTCCCCGTAAACGCCTGCTGCTCGCCGAGGCGATAGCGGCCGCGGATCGCGGCGCGCCCGGCCTGCAGCGGCGCGACCGTCGCCTGACGCGCGACGAGGTCGACCGCGCCCTCGGTCGCCTTTGCCGATCCGGCGAAGCGGATCGTGCCGTCGATCCCCGCACTGCGCGCGCCCGCGCCTGCGATGGCGCCGCTGGCGAGCCGCAGATCGCCTCGCCAGCCATCGAGCGCCGGCGACAGCCGCACGTCGACGCTCGCGCCGCTCCGCGCCAGCGTCACCCCGGCGCAGCGGACCGCAGCGACCTGCACCGGGCCGCTCAGCCGCGGTGCGGCGGCGGTGACGGACACCTTCAACGCCGCCCGCACGCCCTGCGCGCCGCAGCCGCCTTGCGCGAGGCCATCGCTGACCACCGCCAGCGTCCCGGCGAAGCCGCCGTCGAGCCGGCCGCGCCCGGCCAGCCGCAGGCCCGCGACCCCATAAGGCGTTTCGAGACGCAGCCGCGCGTCGGCGAGCGCAACGTCGAGCGCGGGCAGCGCGAACGGCTTGCCCGATGGCGCGGGCAGCAATTTGTCGATCTCGCCCAGCGTCACCCGCCCGTCGACCATCCGCGCGCGCAGCCGGACGTGACCGGCACGCACGCCGGTCAGCTGCGCACCGTCGAGGCCGATCCGCGTCCGCGTCTCGAGCCAGTCGGCGACCAGATCGGGGTCACGCGGATCGCCGATGACGACATGGGTCAGCCGCTGCCGGCCGAAGCCGAGGTCGTGCACGTCATAGCGGGCGACGACGCCGCGCTTGCCGAGTTCCGAATCGATGACGCGGCCGGCGATCGGCTTGCGCTCGATCCACAGGCCGGCAAGCCCGACGAACAGCGTCCCGCCGACGAGCAGCGCGACCCGCTGTCGTCGCCGCCATCCCGCGACCCGCCGTGGCGGGGACGCTTCGGTCCAATCGTCCTCGCCCTCTCCCATCACCACCCCTCATAGGCGGGGGCGGCGCATCGACGCAATTGCGTCCGTCCCGGCACGACGATAGCCTCCGGCGCGATGGCCGCGCCCCCTCCCCCGCCGGACGACACCGCCGGTCACCGCGAACGGCTGCGCCAGCGCCTGCTCGGCGGCGGCGGCGATGCGCTGCTCGACCATGAGCTGATCGAATATCTGCTGATGCTGGCGATCCCGCGGATCGACACCAAGCCGATCGCCAAGGCGCTGCTGCGCGAATTCGGCGGCATCGGCGGGCTGCTCGCCGCCGATGCCGCGGCGCTCACCCGCGTCAAGGGCGTCGGCGCCTCCGCCGCGGCGGCGATCAAGATCGTCCAGGCGATCGCGGTGCGGCTGCTCCGCAGCGAGACGCTCGACCGGCCGATATTGAGCAACTGGCAGGCGCTGCTCGACTATCTGCGCGCCGACATGGCCTATGGCGGGGTCGAGCGGTTCCGCGTGCTCCACCTCAACACACGCAACATGCTGATCCGCGACGAGGTGATGAGCGAAGGCTCGATCGATCAGGCGGCGGTCCACGTCCGCGAGGTGCTGCGGCGCGCGATGGACCTGGGGTCGGCGGCGATCATCCTCGTCCACAACCATCCCTCCGGCGACCCCGCGCCGAGCCGCGCCGACGTCGCCGTCACCCGCGCGATCACCGATGCCGGCGCGGCGCTCGGCGTCCTCGTCCACGATCACATCATCATCGGCCGCAACAGCCACGTCAGCCTCAAGGCACAGGGGCTGATCTGACGCGCGCCGGAGCATTTGTGGCGGCGCGGCGACGCTGCTAGGGGCGCGGCGGACTCCTGGACGAAGGAACATCATGGTCCCCCGCTATTCCCGCCCCGAGATGACCGCGATCTGGACGCCCGAGGCGCGCTTTCGCATCTGGTTCGAGATCGAAGCCCATGCCACCGATGCGCTCGCCGAGCTCGGCGTCGTGCCGAAAGACGCCGCCGAGGCGCTGTGGGCCTGGTGGCGCACGGATCCGGCGATCGACGTGCCGGCGATCGATGCGATCGAGGCGGTGACCAAGCATGACGTCATCGCCTTCCTCACCTGGGTGGCGGACAATGTCGGCGACCAGGCGCGCTTCATGCATCAGGGCATGACCTCGTCCGACGTTCTCGACACCTGCCTCGCGGTGCAGCTCGCGCGCGCCGCCGATATCCTGCTCACCGATCTCGACGCGCTGCTCGCCGTGCTCAAGCGGCGCGCGATCGAGCATAAGATGACGCCGACGATCGGCCGCAGCCACGGCATCCATGCCGAGCCGGTCACCTTCGGCCTCAAACTCGCCCAGGCCTATGCCGAGTTCGCCCGCTGCCGCGCGCGGCTGGTGGCGGCGCGGGCCGATATCGCCACCTGTGCGATCTCGGGCGCGGTCGGCACCTTCGCCAACATCGATCCCTCGGTGGAGGAGCATGTCGCCGCCAAGCTCGGCCTGACCGTCGAACCGGTGTCGACACAGGTCATCCCGCGCGACCGGCATGCGATGTTCTTCGCGACGCTCGGCGTCATCGCCTCGTCGATCGAGCGGCTGGCGACCGAGGTCCGCCATCTCCAGCGTACCGAGGTGCTGGAAGCGGAGGAATATTTCTCGCCCGGCCAGAAGGGCTCGTCGGCGATGCCGCACAAGCGCAATCCGGTGCTGACCGAGAATCTCACCGGCCTCGCGCGGATGGTGCGCGGCTATGTCACCCCGGCGCTGGAGAATGTCGCGCTGTGGCATGAGCGCGACATCTCGCATTCGTCGGTCGAGCGCTATATCGGCCCTGATGCGACGATTACGCTCGACTTCGCGCTCGCCCGGCTGACCGGCGTCATCGACAAACTGCTCGTCTATCCGGAGCGGATGGACAAGAACCTCAACAAGATGGGTGGCCTCGTCCATTCACAGCGCGTGCTGCTCGCGCTGACCCAGGCGGGGGTGAGCCGCGAGGATTCCTATCGCCTCGTCCAGCGCAACGCGATGAAGGTGTGGGAGTCGGACGGGCAGTTGTCGCTGCTCGACCTGCTCAAGGCCGACCCCGAAGTGACCGCGGCGCTGTCGCCGGCGCAGCTCGAGGAGAAGTTCGACCTCGGCTATCACCTCAAGCACGTCGATACGATCTTCGCGCGGGTGTTCGGCTGAGCCACGGCTCCCCGGCACTGTATAGGGGCTTCCAGACGCGCCGCGCCTGTGGAAGCCCCCCTCCGTCACCGCTGCGCGGTGCCACCTCCCCGTGCCGGGGAGGATTTAGCTCACACCCATTGCGCCAGCCAGTCGGCGAGGCCCTGCGGCGACAGCGAGCGCGCATCCGCCAGCGCGGTCTCGCGTCCGGCGTTGACCAGCCGGTCGGTCTTCGGATCGACGACGAGCAGCGCCGGCACGCCGGCGAGCCGCCCCTTGATGCCGTAATGCGCCGGGATCGCGAGGTTCTTGTCGAACCGGCCGATATCGACGGTGACCACCTCATAATGACGCGCGACGAAGCCGCGCATCGCCGGCAGTTCCATCACCCCGGCAAGCAAGCGGCAGTCGAGGCACCAATTGCCGCCGAGATCGATCAGCAATTTCTTGTGGCCCCTGAGCGCCCGCGCCTTGGCCGCGGCGACCGCGGCGGTCGCATCGGCGCTGGCGTCATAGGGCAGAGGCAGCGGCTGCTTGAGCTGCTCGAACGAGGTCTGGGTCAGGCGCGGCGCGGCGACACGCGCGTCGGCGATGGCGGCGGGCGCCGCGGTCAGCGCGATCGCGGTGGCGAGGGACAGGGCACGGAACATGGCGGTCTCCGAGGACAAAGCGCCAGTCTGACAGCGCGCGGCGGACCGTGGCAAGATATGAGATCTACGCTGCGACGCAGCTCTTGTTACGGTTGCGGGAAACGCATCCTCGCATGCAAGCAACAAAGTTGCGCTTCACGGCAATAAACACCATCTCCCTCTTGCCGGATATTCCTCCGGCATCGGAGACCGTCCATGCGTATGTTCGAAACCGCGGCCAGCAGTGTGCTGGCGATCGCGGCTCAGGCGCTGGTGGTCGGGATGATCATCTCGACGCTGTAAGCCAGACCGACAGCCCCTTTGCCCGACCGGGCCGAGGGGCACAGTCGTTCAAGCAGGGCGCGCATAGCGTACGGCAAACTCCCGCTCCGACATGAAGAGATAGCGCAACGCGTCGATCAGCGCCCAAGGGCCGCTGACCAGCATGCCGACGACGGTGAAGGTCAGCACCAGCATCGTCACCGCCGATCCGGTGCGCCCCAGATAGAAACGATGCACGCCGAGCGTGCCGAGGAAAAACGCCAGCAGCGCGGCGACGAATTTGTTGCGGTCGCTCGCCACCACCCGCGGCGGCGGCGGCGCAAGGACGTGGCGGTCGCCTCCGGGCACGGGCAACGGAAAGACGTTGAGCGCGTGATCGCCGGCGGTTTCGAAATCGACGGTGACACCGATCGCGGGCTCGCCGCGCTGCGCCCAATCCGCCGGCGTGAAGCGGTACCGCTGTCCATCCTCGCCAGCGACGAGTCCGTCGCCACTTCGCTGGTCGACCCCCAAAACCTGTCCGCGCATGCCACCCCCGTCAAGCCGAGCCGACATCTTCCGGATTTGCCGGACGCGCGCAAGATGGCTGCGCCCGCCCGGCATGATCCTATTCCGCCGCAAACACGCCCTTCAGCTTGGCGAAGAAGCCCTGGCTGTCGGGACATTCGTCGCCCGTCTCCGTCTCGCGGAACAGTTCGAGCAATTCGCGCTGGCGCACCGACAATTTGGTCGGCGTCTCGACCTCGATCTGGATCACCAGATCGCCCTGGCCGCGGCCTTGCAGCACCGGCATGCCCGCGCCGCGCTGGCGCAATTGCTTGCCCGACTGGATGCCCGCCGGAATCTTGATGTCGTGCGTCCGCCCGTCGAGCCCCGGGATCGACAGCGCGCCGCCCAACGCCGCGGTGGTGAAGCTGATCGGCGCGCGCGCGAACAGCGTCGTGCCCTCGCGTTCGAAGATCGGGTGACGTTTGACATGGAGGAAGATGTAGAGATCGCCCGCCGGCGCGCCGCGCGGTCCCGCCTCGCCTTCGCCGGACAGGCGGATGCGCGTGCCCTCGTCGACGCCCGGCGGCACGTTGACGCTGAGCGTCTTGGTCTTGTCGACCCGGCCCTCGCCACGGCAGTCGCCGCACGGATCGGCGATGATCTCGCCCGCGCCCTGGCACACCGGACAGGCCCGCTCGACGACGAAGAATCCCTGTTGCGCGCGCACCTTGCCATGGCCGTTACATTGGCGGCAGGTCGACGCATGGGTGCCGGGCTTGGCGCCCGAGCCGTGACAGGTGTCGCATTGCGCCGACACGTCGACGGTGATCTCGGTTGCCTTGCCGTGATAGGCTTCCTCGAGCGTCACTTCCATGTCGTAACGCAGGTCGGCGCCGCGGCGCTGCTGGGCCCGGCCACCGCCGCGCGCCCCGCCCATGAATTCGCCGAACACCGATTCGAAGATGTCGGAGAAGCCGCTGAAATCCTGCGGACCGCCGCCGCCGCCGTTCTGGAAGGCGGCATGGCCGTAGCGATCATAGGCGGCACGCTTCTGCGGGTCCTTGAGCACCTCATAGGCCTCGCTGACCGCCTTGAACTTGGCTTCGCTGTCCTTGCATCCGGCGTTCTTGTCCGGATGGTATTTCATCGCGAGCTTGCGATAGGCGGACTTGATCGTCGCCCCGTCCGCGCCCCGCTCGCATTCGAGCAATTCGTAATAGTCGACTGTGCTGCTCATGCCGGTCCTCTAGCGCGAGACGATAGTCCGGGGCGGCGCCCCCGGAGACATGGCCCCCTCTCCACCGGAGAAGGGGCCTGACGTCACTTACGCCTTGTGGTCGTCGACTTCCGAAAATTCGGCGTCGACCACATCGTCCTTGGGCGCCTCGGCACCGGCGGACTCGGGCGCGGCATCGGCCTGACCCTGCTTGTAGATCGCCTCGCCGAGCTTCATCGCCGACTGGGCGAGCGCCTGGCTCTTCTCGGTCATCTGATCGGCATCGCCGGTCGCGACCGCCGCCTTGGCGGCATCGATCGCCGACTGGATCTCGCCCTTGAGCGCGGCATCGACCTTGTCGCCATTGTCGGCGAGCTGCCGCTCGGTGGTGTGGATCAGCGATTCGGCGTTGTTCTTCGCCTCGGCGCCGGCCCGACGCTTCTTGTCTTCCTCGGCAAAGCGCTCGGCGTCACGGACCATCTGGTCGATGTCGCTGTCCGACAGGCCGCCCGAGGCCTGGATGCGGATCTGCTGCTCCTTGCCGGTGCCCTTGTCCTTGGCGGAGACGTTGACGATGCCGTTGGCATCGATGTCGAACGTCACCTCGATCTGCGGCACGCCGCGCGGCGCCGGCGGGATGCCGACCAGATCGAACTGGCCGAGCAGCTTGTTGTCCGCCGCCATCTCGCGCTCGCCCTGGAAGACGCGGATCGTCACCGCGCCCTGGTTGTCGTCCGCGGTCGAATAGGTCTGCGACTTCTTGGTCGGGATCGTCGTGTTGCGATCGATCATCCGGGTAAACACGCCACCCAAGGTCTCGATGCCGAGCGACAGCGGCGTCACGTCGAGCAGCAGCACGTCCTTGACGTCGCCCTGCAACACGCCTGCCTGGATCGCGGCGCCCATGGCGACGACCTCATCCGGGTTGACGCCGGTGTGCGGTTCCTTGCCGAAGAACTGCTTCACCGCCTCGCGCACCTTGGGCATGCGGGTCATGCCGCCGACGAGGACGACTTCGCTGATGTCGTCGGTCTTGACGCCGGCATCGGCGAGCGCCTTCTTCATCGGCTCGATCGTGCGCTTGATCAGGTCGTCGACGAGACGCTCCAGATCGGCGCGGCTGATCGTCTTGACGAGATGCTTCGGGCCGTTCTGGTCGGCGGTGATGAACGGCAGGTTGACCTCGGTCGAGGCGGCCGACGACAGCTCGATCTTCGCCTTTTCGGCCGCTTCCTTGAGGCGCTGGAGCGCGAGCTTGTCCTTGGTGAGGTCGATGCCCTCATCCTTCTTGAAGCCCTCGGCGAGATAATCGACCAGCTTGTTGTCGAAATCCTCGCCGCCCAGGAAGGTGTCGCCGTTGGTCGCCTTCACCTCGAACACGCCGTCGCCGATCTCGAGGATCGAGACGTCGAAGGTGCCGCCGCCAAGATCGTAGACCGCAATCGTCTTGCCGTCCTGCTTCTCGAGGCCATAAGCCAGCGCCGCCGCGGTCGGCTCGTTGATGATGCGCAGCACTTCGAGGCCGGCGATCTGGCCGGCGTCCTTGGTCGCCTGACGCTGCGCGTCGTTGAAGTACGCCGGCACGGTGATGACCGCCTGCGTCACCGTCTCGCCGAGATAGCTCTCGGCGGTTTCCTTCATCTTCTGCAGCGTGAAGGCGCTGATCTGCGACGGCGAATAATCCTTGCCGCCGGCCTGGACCCAGGCGTCGCCGTTCGGACCACGGACGATATGGTACGGGACCAGCTCGGTGTCCTTCTTGGTGATCGGATCGTCGAACCGGCGGCCGATCAGGCGCTTTACCGCGAAGATCGTGTTGTCGCCGTTGGTCACCGCCTGCCGCTTCGCCGGCTGGCCGACCAGCCGCTCGCCGTCCTTGGCGAAGGCGACGATCGACGGCGTGGTGCGCGCGCCTTCCGCATTCTCGATCACCTTGGGCTTGCCGCCCTCCATCACCGCAACGCAGCTGTTGGTCGTGCCGAGGTCGATACCGATTACTTTAGCCATGTGTGCTTGCTTAGCCCCTCACATACAAAAACCATGGAACCTTTGCCCCGTTACGGCAGCGGAAGGCTCCGATGTATGGCGGCGATATAGGTGGGGTTCCGCTTGCCGCAAGACGGCGTGCGCCATAGGGCTTGCGAAGGAAACGATCGCTTTTGCGGGAAGGAGCCGGGGATGCGCCGGACGGGAGTGGGAGTGGCGCTGGTGCTCGTCGCGGCGCTGGGCGGCTGCGGCGGGCCGGAGCGGGTCACGGCGGATGATGCCTGGATCCGGCTGCCGGCGGTGCCGGGTCGGCCGGGCGCGGCCTATTTCACGCTGCACGGCGGCCGCTCCGATGCGACGCTGATCGACGTTTCCGCCGACATCGCCGTCCGCGGCGAAATGCACGAGAGCATGACCGGGGCCGGCGGCATGGCGGCGATGACACCGCTCGCCAGCGTCGCGGTCCCCGCCAAGGCCAAGGTCGTCTTCGCCCCCGGTGGCCGCCACGTCATGCTGTTCGACATCAACCCCAAGGCCAAGGCGGGGCGGATCTACAATCTGACGCTCAACTTCGCCAATGGCGGGCGCATCTATGTCGGCGCGACGGCGGTGGCGGCAGCGGCGCCGGCACCGTCGTTCTGAGAATGGGCGGCCGAGCCACAGTGTCCATCCGGCGCGGGCAGGTGCCTGTAGACACCGTCGGCGCGGCCGACGAACGACCGGTGCGTCCGGGTCCCCGCCTGTGCGGGGATGACGAAGAATGAGCGCCCCCGCCCGCCCGCTCACGCCCGCCGAACGCGACCTCGCCCGATCGGTCTTCCACGAAACGATCGATTATGACGCGGTGCGGCTGTCGCGGACGAAATGGGCCTTCTTCCAGCCGCGCGACACGGTGATGGCGCCGCGCGGCTGTATCCATTTCCACCCCAAGGGCTCGCAGTGGCGCGACGATTTTGGCACCGCGGCGCTGACCGACCAGGGATTGTTCATCCACGAGATGGTGCACATCTGGCAGCATCAGCGCGGCATCTTCCTGCCGCTCGCGCGCCATCCCTGGTGCCGTTACGATTATGCGATCAAGCCCGGCCAGCCGCTGCACCGCTATGGGATCGAACAGCAGGGCGAGATCGTCCGCCACGCCTTCCTCCTCCGCCATGGCGCCCGCGTCCCCGGCGCACCGCCGCTCGCGCAATATGAGACGTTGCTGCCGTTCCGGTGAGCAACGGCGGGCGGTTTCGGATCCCTCGATCCGGATCCTCTGACGTTGAAAGAGGCCCTCTCATTTTCGTCATCCCGGCTTTCGCCGGGATGACGAAGGTTGGGGGATGACGAGGGTTGGGGGGTGACGCGTCACCCTCTCCCGAAGTGGTGCATCATCTCTCACAAGGCGTCGAAGTCGATCACCCCATGCCGGTCGAGCGTCCGCGGCGCTTCGGGCATCGGATATTTGAGCCCGGTCGCGCAATTGAACAGCACGACGCGCTCCTCCTCGTCGACCTCGCCGGTCCGCAGCGCATCGCGATAGGCGGCGAGCGTCGCGCCGCCCTCGGGGCAGAGCAGTAGTCCATCCTTGCGCGCCGCATCGTCGACCGCCTTGAGGATCGCGGGATCGCCCACGCCCACCGCCTTGCCGCCGCTCGCCCGCACCGCGCGCAGGATCAGGAAGTCGCCGACCGCGCGCGGCACGCGGATGCCCGCGGCGACGGTATGCGCGTCCTCCCAGCGCTCGGCATGCTCCTCGCCCGCCTCGAACGCGCGGACGATCGGCGCGCAACCGCTCGCCTGCACCGCATACATGCGCGGCCGCTTCGATCCGATCCAGCCGAGCGCTTCCAGCTCGTCGAACGCCTTCCACATCCCGATCAACCCGGTGCCGCCGCCGGTCGGGTAGAAGATCGCATCGGGCAGCTGCCAGCCGAATTGCGCGGCGAGCTCCAGCCCCATCGTCTTCTTGCCCTCGATCCGATAGGGCTCTTTCAGCGTCGAAAAGTCGAACCAGCGCCCTTCCGCCGCGCCCTTGCCGACGATCGCTCCGCAATCGTCGATCAGGCCGTTGACCCGCCACACCCGCGCGCCCTGCATCGCGATCTCGCGCACGTTCACCTCGGGCGTATCCTCCGGACAGAAGACGATCGTCTCGATCCCCACCCGCGTCGCATAGGCCGCCAGCGCCGCGCCGGCATTGCCGTTGGTCGGCATCGCGATGCGGGTGACGCCGAGCTCCTTGGCCATCGCCACCGCCATCACCAGTCCGCGCGCCTTGAAGCTGCCGGTCGGCAACCGCCCCTCGTCCTTGACCCAGACGTCGGGCCCGTCGACGCAGCGCCGCAAGGGCACCAGCGGCGTCTCGATCTCGCCGAGGCTGACGATATCGTCCGTCCGCCGCACCGGCAGCAGCTCGCGCCACCGCCACAGATCGGTCGGCCGCGCCGTCAGCGCCTCGCGCGACAGGCTCGCCTGCACCCCTGCCAGATCGTAGCGCACCAGCAACGGCCGCCCGGCGCGCGACAGGCCATGCAGCCGGTCCGCCTCATAACGTTCGCCGGTCAGCGAGCATTCCAGATGCGTGACGAAGGTCGGGCGATCGATGGTGAGATTGGGGTTCATGGCAGCGATACTAGCCGGATCAGGCACATAGCGTCCACTTGATTGACAGGCTGATCGTAGTTACAATCAGCCATGGACGTCACGTTCGATCCGGCCAAGGACGTGATCAACCGCGCCAAGCACGGCGTGCCGCTGGCGTTCGGCGCGCGGATCTTCGCTGACGCTGGCGTGCTGCGCATTCCATCCCCGCGACCGGAAGATGGCGAGGTGCGTTGGAAAGCGGTCGGCATGGTCGACGACCGCCTGTGGACGGCCGTCTTCGTCGAGCGCGCAAACACGACGAGGTTCATCTCGGTGAGGAGAAGTAACGATGCAGAAGCTCGCGGATACCATCGCAATCCCCGCTGATCCGAACGATCCCGAGGACTTTGACATCACCGAAGAAGCGCTCGAACAGGCGCTGATCGAGCGGCGCGAGCGGATGCGGATGCGCGGCGCGCAGGCGGCACCGACCAAGCAGCAGGTGACGCTACGCCTCGACCGCGACGTGCTCGCCAAATTTCGGGAGACCGGACCCGGCTGGCAGGCGCGGATCAACGCGGTGCTCAGGGCGGCGCAGGTCTGACGACCTGTTGGTCCTCATGGCCGACAGGCAAAGGGCCTCAGTCAAACCCACCGCGCGTCGACCTCGCGCTCGAACCCGGCCGGCCCACGAAGGCCGGCCGATCCGCCTTACGCCGGCTTCTTCGCCACGCCGACCAGCGCCGGCCGCAGCAATCGGTCCTTGAGCATATAGCCCGCCTGCATTTCCTGCACGATCGTGCCGGGCTCGGCATCGCTTGCCACTTCCATCATCGCCTGATGCTTGTTGGGATCGAGCAGCGCGCCCATCGCCTCGACCTTGGTGATGCCATTGCGCGCGAACACGCTCTCCAGCTCGCGCCCGGTCGCTTCCAGTCCGGTGATCAGCCCCTTGAGCCGTTCGTCCTCCCGCAGATCGGCGGGGATCGCCGACAGGCCGCGGGCCAGATTGTCGGCGACCGACAGGATGTCGCGCGCGAACGAGGTGGTCGCATAGTTACGCGCGTCGGCCACTTCCTTCTCGGCGCGGCGACGGACGTTCTGAATCTCCGCCTGCGCGTACAGCGTCTGCTGCTTGGCATCGGCGAGCTGATTTTCGAGGTCGGCGATCCGCGCGGCGCTATCGTCATGCTCGGCCACTTCCGGAGCGGCCTCCGCCGTATCCTGGCGCAGCGTGTCCACGTCGATCTTGGTGTCTTCGGTCATGTAGGTCCCTGTGTTCAGCCCATCAAACGGGCGAGCGTTGCCGCCGTGAAATCCACCATGGGCACGACGCGCGCATAGTTCAACCGCGTCGGGCCGATGACCCCGACCACGCCGATCACCCGTCCGCCCGCCCCGCGGAACGGCCGCGCGATCACCGACGAGCCCGACAGCGCGAACAGATTGTTCTCCGCGCCGATGAAGATTCGGGTGGCGTCACCGGCGCTGGCGCTGTCGAGCAGGCGCGCGATGTCCTGCTTGCCCTCGAGATCGTCGAGCAGGTCGCGCACCCGGTCGAGATCCGCGGCGGCGGCGGCGTCGATCAGCCGCCCCTGCCCGCGCACGATCAGCACCGGGCGGCGCGCGCCATCCTCGCTCCACACCGCCAGCCCCGCCTCGACCAGCGCGCGCGCCGCGCCGTCCAGCGCCGCCTCGCCCTCGGCGAGTTGCCGCCCGACGCGCGCGCGCGCCTCGGCGAGTGTCAGGCCGGACAAGGTCGCGGTCATGTAATTGCCCGCCTCTATCAATGCCGAGGGCGTCATGCCCGCCGGCAATCGGATGACGCGGTTCTCCACCGATCCGTCTTCGCTGACCAGCACTGCCATCGCCTGATCGGGAGACAGCGCGACGAAGCCGATCGAGCGCAGCGCCAGCTCGCGCTTGGGCACCATCACCAACCCGGCGCAGGCCGACAGACCGGACAGCGCCGCGGTGGTCGCGGCGAGCGCCTCCTCGACCGGGCCGCGATGGCCGGCGCGCGCCTCGATCGCCGCGCGTTCCTCCGCCGACGGTTCGAGCGCCTGCATCATGCCGTCGACGAACAGCCGCAGCCCGCGTTCGGTCGGGATGCGGCCGGCACTGGTATGCGGGCTGGCGAGCAGTCCCAGCTCCTCCAGCTCCTGCATCACCCCGCGGATCGACGCGGGCGACAGGTTGAGCCCCGAGGCGACCGCGATCGTCTTCGACCCCACCGGCATCCCGCTCGCGACATAGCCGTCGACCACCGCGCGGAAGATGTCGCGCGCACGATCGGTCAGTTCGGTGACGGGCGTAGCCATGGCTCCTTATGTAGACGTGCCGCGCGATGCGGCAACAGCGGCGGCTGGCCGTTCGCCATCTGGCGACTGGCGCGGGCCCGCCCCGCCGTCTAGGGCTGCGCAAAGAGACCCACGAGGAGAATTGCATGCGCCCCAGCGGCCGCGCCCCGGACCAGATGCGCACGATCAGCATCGAACCCAATTTCACCCGCCATGCCGAAGGATCGGTGCTGGTCGGCTTCGGCGACACCAAGGTGCTCGTCACCGCCAGTCTCGAAGAGCGGGTGCCGCCGTTCCTGCGCGGCAAGGGCGAAGGCTGGGTGACCGCCGAATATGGCATGCTGCCCCGCGCCACCCACACCCGCGGCAGCCGCGAGGCCGCCAAGGGCAAGCAATCGGGCCGCACGCAGGAAATCCAGCGGCTGATCGGCCGCTCGCTGCGCTCGGTGGTCGACATGAAGCTGCTCGGCGAACGCCAGATCACGCTCGACTGCGACGTGATCCAGGCCGACGGCGGCACGCGCACCGCGGCGATCTCGGGTGCCTGGGTGGCGCTGCGCCTCGCGGTCAACACGCTGCTGACCAGCGGCAAGCTTACCGCCGATCCGATCCGGCAGAAGGTCGCCGCGGTCAGCTGCGGCATCTACCAGGGTACGCCGGTGCTCGACCTCGATTATGCCGAGGATTCGGCGGCGGATGCGGACGGCAATTTCGTGCTGCTCGAAAACGGCAATATCGCCGAGGCGCAGGCGACCGCCGAACACGCCACCTATGACGAGGAGGCACTGCTCCGCCTGCTCCGCCTCGCGCGGATCGGCTGCGCGGAGATCTTCGCGGCGCAGGACCGGGCGAGCCGATGAGCGGCGAAGGCGATACGCCGCAGGCGATCCGCAAGCTCAGCCCCGGCCGGCTGGTGATCGCCAGTCACAATGCCGGCAAGGTGCGCGAGATCGCCGAATTGCTCGGGCCCTACGGCATCGAGCCGGTGTCGGCGGGCGAACTCGACCTGCCCGAGCCCGAGGAGACCGGCACCACCTTCGTCGCCAATGCCGAACTCAAGGCGTTGCAGGCGGCGGACCTGTCCGGCCTGCCTGCGCTCGCCGACGACAGCGGCCTGTGCGTCGATGCGCTCGGCGGCGATCCCGGCATCTTCTCGGCGCGCTGGGCGGGGGACGCCAAGGACTTCGATCTGGCGATGCGGCTGGTCGAGGATCGGCTCAACGAAGAGCCCGACATGCCGCGCGCTGCGCATTTCGTCTGCGCGCTGGCGCTCGCCTGGCCCGATGGCCATGTCGAATGGTTCGAAGGTCGCGTCGACGGCACGTTGGTGTGGCCGCCGCGCGGCGGCAACGGCTTCGGCTATGACGCGATGTTCCTGCCGATCGGCGGCGAGCAGACGTTCGGCGAGATGGACGCCGCCGCCAAACATGCGATCAGCCACCGCGCCGATGCCTTCCGGCAATTGGTCGCCGCGGTGCTGTAAGGCGATGGCGGGCGTCGATCCGGTCCTGGTGCGGGGCTGGCTCGCCGCCCGCTCGCTGTCGCGCGACCTGCCCGCGCCGGTCGACGATCACGGCGGCTGGCGCGTCGATACCGGCGGCACGATCGAGCGCCGGCGCTATCTCTTCGCCACGCCGGGGCCGGGCCTCACCACACTGCTCGGGTCGATCGATGCGCCGGGCATCTTCGTCAAATTATGCGCCGACGCGGCGACGTTTCGCGCGCTGCTGCCGCCCGGCTGGACGATCACCGACGCCAATTGCATGATGGTGCCCGATCGGCCGGTGGCGGCCGCCCCCGTCCTCCCAATGGATTACCGGCTGAGCGTGACGCGACGTGGCGCGGTGATGCATGCCGTCATCACCACCGACGATGGCGCGGCGGCGGCGAGCGGCTATGCGGCGCAGCATGACGGCATCTTCGTCTACGACCGGATCGTGGTGGGAGACGCGCATCGCCGCCGCGGCCTCGGCCGTGCGCTGATGCTCGCGCTGGGCGCGCAGGCCGATCCCGCCGCGCGGCAGGTGCTCACCGCGACGCAGATGGGCGCCGCTCTGTACGCGACGCTGGGGTGGCGGGTCTATGCGCCCTATACGACGGCGACGATCGGATAGCCTCGGCCGGGTGCCGTTTCCTCCATAACGGCGCGGTCTTTCGCCCCTCGCCGACCGTCATCCTGCACAAGGGTGATCGGACGAGGCAAGCGGCGGTAAATCCATGTTCAACCTGGTGATGATGGGACGCGACGAGGATTGGGACGTACCGATCGGCGAGCCGCATGCCGCCAGTTTCCCGCTCTCCCGCTATCTCGAATATACCGACGTCGCGATCGCCGAGCGGTTGAAACCGGTCGATGCGGCCAGTCTGGCGCAGGTCGGCAGCTTGCCGGCCGTGTTCATGAGCGAGTTGCGCTTCACCGACGCCGGCACCCTCTATGTCACGATGCGGATCGGCCGCATCACCGATCTGCGGGTCGACCGCAACGTCATCCGCTACACCTTCGCGCTCGACCGTCATTTCGGCTGCCTGCCGGTCGAGGACCGCGACGCATTCGAAGCGGCGCTGCATCTCGGAAAATGGGAATTCACCCGCACGCATTGGGCGATCAAGGATGGCGCACTGGAGGACAGCCTCCTCGCGCTCGGCTTGACCGATCGCCGTCACGACGCCGCGGTGCCGCCCGTGACGCTCGCGACGAGCGGCGAGGCGCCAGTCCCTTATCCGGTCGCCGACAGCGTCGAGAGCTTCCTGGCTCATGTGCTCGGCGGGACCATGGATGCCGACGACGTCTTCTACCGCGGCCATGCCGATCATCGCTTTTCGCTCGAACCCTCGTTGTTCCGGCGCAATCCGGACGGCGGCGTGCCACGATATCTGCGCAACGAAGCGGTGATGGTCCGCGAGTTGCTGACCGCGCATCCCGACGAATTCCGCTCCGACACCTTCATGATCGACCGGCTGGTCCGCATGCAGCATTACGGCCTGCCGACCCGCCTGCTCGACGTGACCTCCAATCCGCTCGTCGCGCTCTATTTCTGCTGCTCGGAGAGCATCGTCGACGCGGCGGGCGAGGAGGTCGACGGCCAGGTCGTCATCATCACCACCAAGCGCGCCGACATCAAATTCTTCGACTCGGACACCGTCAGCTGCATCGCCAATCTCGCGATGCTGGAAGACGACCATAAGAACAAGATGCGCACCGATCTGTCGATCGCCGAGTTCAATCGGACCGACGAAGCCAATCGCCTGCTGCACGTCATCCGGGCGGAAAAGCCGTATTTCAAGCCGTGCATCAACCCTGCCGACCTCAGTCGCATCGTCTTCATCAAGGGGCGCAACACCCATGCGCGGATCGCCTCGCAGTCCGGCGCCTTCCTGCTCTTCGGTCACGACGCGCTGCTGCCCGAAACCGGGCACAGCAACCTGGAGGTCCAACGGATCACGATCCGCAACAAGGCGGCGATCCTCGCCACGCTGCACCGGATGAACATCAAGTCGAGCACCATCTATCCGGGCATCGAAAAGACCAGCGGCGAGATCGCCAGACGCTACGAAAACCGCGGGTGAGCGGCCTCAATAGGCGATCGACCCCCAGACGTTGCCCGGCGGCGAATAGCGGCAGACGACATAATCGTCCTTGGCATTGCTGGCGATCGCGCAGCCGACCTGCGTCGTGCCGCGCCAGACGATCTGCGAATAATGGCCGATGTCCTGCCAGCGCCCGGTGCGGCTCGACTGCGGCACGGGCAGGTTGAGGAAGTCCTTCTTCTCCGCGACCCAATGGCCGACCATCTCGTCGAACCGATAGGCGCCGCGCGATCCCATCCACAGGTTTTCGCCCTGCCGGGTCATCCCCTGCGGCTGGTCGGCATGCGCGAAGCGGCCGGTGCGGGCCATCTCCTGCGCATAGGACAAAGCGGCGGCGGCGAGCGGCTCGCTCCACGTCAGCGGCGGCACACCGACATCGGCCCGCGCCGCATTCTGGCCGGCGAGCATCGCCTGCCGCAGCAGCAGCGATCCGCGCGGGGCGGGCCCTTCGGCGGCGCGCGGCTCGACCACCCGCTCGGGCCGCTCGGGCACCTGCGAACAGCCGAGCAGCAGCATCGCCGCGGCGAGCCATGAGTGGCGTTTTGCGATCATCGCCGCCATATCGGCGTCATCATGGATTCCGACAAGACGCCGCTCGCGCTCTACGTTCACTGGCCGTTCTGCGTGTCCAAATGCCCCTATTGCGACTTCAACAGCCACGTCCGCGACAGCGTCGATCAGCAGGCGTGGCGCGACGCGCTGCTCGCCGATCTGGCGCATGAGGCGCGGGCGCTGCCGGGGCGGCGGCTCGGCTCGATCTTCTTCGGCGGCGGCACGCCGTCGCTGATGCCGCCTGCCACCGTCGCCGCGATCCTCGACGCGGCGCAGCGCTACTGGCCGCCGACCGCGGATATCGAGATCACGCTCGAGGCCAACCCCTCCTCGGTCGAGGCGGCGCGCTTCGCCGACATCGCCGCGGCGGGGGTCAACCGCGTCTCGCTCGGGTTGCAATCGCTCGACGAGGCGGCGCTGCGCTTCCTCGATCGCGCGCATGGCGTCGACGAGGGGCTGGCGGCGCTCGCCACCGCGCAGGCGGCGTTCGCGCGCGTCAGCTTCGATCTGATCTACGCCCTGCCCGGCCAGCGGCTGGCGGACTGGGAGGCGGAGCTCGCCCGCGCGCTGGCGCTCGGCACCGAGCATCTCTCGCTCTACCAGCTGACCATCGAGCCGGGGACGCGCTTCGCGACGGAGGCGGCGAAGGGGCGGCTGGTGCTGCCGGACGGCGATGCCGCCGCCGATCTGTTCGAGGCGACGCGCACGCTGACCGACGCCGCCGGCCTGCCCGCCTATGAGACCTCCAACCACGCCCGCCCCGGCGCGGAGAGCCGCCACAATCTCACGTATTGGCGCTACCGCGACTATGCCGGCATCGGCCCGGGTGCGCACGGCCGCCGCGGCGGCCTCGCGACGCAGCGCCACAAGAAGCCGGAGAATTGGCTCGCCGCGGTGGCACGGAACGGTCACGGCCTGCAGATCGAGGAGCCGCTGATCGCGCACGACCGCGCCAGCGAGGCGCTGGTGATGGGCCTGCGGCTGCGCGAGGGCGTCGACCTCTCCCATGTCGCCGCGCTCGCCGGCGGCGAGGCGCCGGTCGACTGGAGCGCGGTGGCGCGGCTCGAGACGCAAGGCCTCGTCGCCCGCACCGACGCCCGGCTGATCGTGACCGCGGCAGGCACGCTGCTGCTCGACGCGATCCTGCCGCTGGTGGTGCGCGATGCGGTGCTGGCGTGAGTGGGTGATCGGGGGGCGCCCGCCGGCGTCCCTGCTGCCGGTCTTGTCCTGCATGCGGAGGTGCGAGGATAGGGCCGGCCGCCAGTCTTCACGGCGATGCCGCGAAGCCGCGTCCTTTCATTTTGCGACGACGATTGCTCAAGGTGCAGTATTCCCGCGCGGGCAAGACCTCTGCAAAAGTCCTGGCCTCGCCCAAAATGCGCCGTCACCCCCGACGTGTTCCGGGGTCCACCGTGCCGCGAAAGCAACACCTTACGCTCTAGCGGAGCAATGGATGCCGGGACACGTCCGGCATGACGTTTCGCAGTATTCCCGCGCAGGCGGGAATCCAGTGGCCAAGCAGAGCAATGGCTGACGGCGTGAAGAACACTGGGCTCCCGCCTCCGCGGGAGCACTGAAGCAAGATCAACGCTCTCGCGCGATAGCAATATTCCAACGTCGCTTCGTACCGTCAGGGAAAGCCAGCACCCTTCCCGATCGCGCCTCCGCGCCTCCGCGTGAGTCAAAATGCCGATCGCGCAGCGTGCCGACGCTGGGTCATTCGTGCGAAGCCGCCAGGACACGACGAAACAGATGGTCACGCGGAGGCGCGGAGGCGCGGAGAAGATGCACGACACGATAGCGCGCGGTCCCACCGTCGATGGTGCAAGTGCAGCACGGCACTCACGCGCACCTTCTTCGCGTCGTCGCGTCTTCGCGTGAACCCAAACCCCGCGGATCAGCCGCCGGTCATCCGGCCGGTCACCCTACTTCCCGAACCCGGCCGGTGCCGGCGAGACCGTCACGGTCGTGCCGTTCTGGATCTCCTGCACCTCCAGCGCCCGCTCGGCGATGCCGTCCCGGCCGAAGCGGAAGGCGCCGTCGATCCCGGCGAAGCCGTCGGCGTCGCGCAGGCGCGCCTCGGGGAAGGGCCGCCCGACCGGCCAGTCGCGCGAGATCCGTACCGTCAACAGGACCGCGTCATAGCCCAGGCTCGACAGGCGATAGGGCGCGGCATTGTAGCGGGCGCGGTATTTGGCGGCATATTGCCGATAGAGCCCGTCGGCGACGCTCGCGAACCAGGCGCCGTTGAGCGCCGGCTTGGCGGCGATGCTCGTCTCCGAATTCCACAATTCGGTGCCGAGGATGTGCGTCGTCGCACCGCTGCCGCGCTTGATCAGCGGTGCAGCGGTGGCGGCGCTCGTGCCGCCGTCGGCGATCAGCACCGCGCCATAGGGCGCCTTGGCAGTGAGCCGCGTCACCGCGCCGGCGATGCCGCCCGCGGTGCGGCCATAGGTCTGCAGCGAGACGACCGATCCCCCCGCTCCCTCGACCGAGCGGAGGAAGGCGGTCGAGGCACGCTCGCCGTACAGGCCGTTGGGGATCAGCCCGGCGAAGCTCGTCACGCCGCGACCGGCGGCATAGCGCACCACCCGATCGATCGACTGCGACGGCGCATAGCCCATCAGATAGGTGCCGTTACCCGCCACCGACGAATCGTTGGAGAAGCTCAGCACCGGCACGTTTGCCGCCTTGGCGATCGGCGCGACCGCGCGCACGTCGTCGGCAAGCAGCGGCCCGAGGATCAGCTGCGCGCCCTCCGCGATCGCGCGATTCGCCGCCGCCGCCGCACCGGTCGCGGTGTCGTAATTGGTGATCCGCACCTTGTCGGTGCCGGTATCGAGCACCGCGAGCATCGTCGCATTGGCGATCGAGCGGCCGACGCCGGCGTTGCTGCCCGACAGCGGCACGAGCAGCGCGACGCGGTTGCGCTGCGTATCGCGCGGCAGCCCCGCCTCGACCGGCTCGGGGCGATTGACCGCCGGCCGGGTCGGCCGGTCGGGCGCGGTCACCGGTGCACGCGGCACCACCGTCGAACAGGCCGCGAGCAGGCTCGCCGCGACCAGGGCGACGCTTCGCCGCAGCCAGCGCCGGGTCATCCCCGGCTGTCCAAGTGTCGCTGCCTCTGCCATGACGTCCCCCGTGGCCATATCCGAACATTTAGAAGCCGGGCTCTACATCGTCGCGACGCCGATCGGCAATCTTGCTGACCTATCACCGCGCGCCGCCGACATTTTGTCCCGCGCCGACGTGATAGCGGTGGAAGACAGCCGCGTCACCGCCGGGCTGCTCCGCCATATCGGCGTCAAGCGGCCGATGATCCCCTATCACGACCATAATGCGGAAGGCATGCGCCCCGGCCTGATCGCGCGCATGGCGACCGAGTCGGTCGCGCTCGTCTCCGACGCGGGAACGCCGCTGATCTCCGATCCGGGCTATAAACTGGTGCGTGATGCCCGTGCCGCCGGACGGCATGTCGTCACCATCCCGGGGCCGTGCGCGGCGATCGCGGCGCTGACGCTTGCCGGCCTGCCGACCGATCGCTTCCTCTTCGTCGGCTTCCTGCCGAGCAAGGCCCAGGCGCGGGCGCAGGCGATCGCCGAGATCGCCCCGGTGCGCGCGACGCTGGTGCTGTACGAGTCCGGGCCCCGACTCGCCGCCTGCCTCGCCGCACTTTCGGAGGGACTCGGCAATCGCGACGCGGCGGTGACGCGCGAGATCAGCAAGCGGTTCGAGGAAGCCGTCACCGGGACGCTCGACCAGCTCGCCGCCCGTTATGCCGATGCGCCGCCCAAGGGGGAGATCGTCATCGTCGTCGCCCCGCCGATCGCACCGTCGCCGCCCGACCCGCTCGACGCCGACGCCGCGCTCGCCGAGGCGCTGACCCGGCTGCCCGTCGCCAAGGCGGCGGGCGAGGTCGCCAAGGCGTTCGGGCTCGATCGCAAGATCCTCTACGCGCGGGCGCTGGCGATGAAGGGATAGCTCGTACCGGGCCGCAGGGACGCGGCGACCCGCCCTGGTCGCATTCGCTCACCCCTGGAAGGACCGCTGACATCGACGGTCGCGCCGCCTGCGCCACGTGTTGCAACGAAGTGGTGACGCGGCACGCCCGGGTTTGCCGACGCCGCGCCGAACCGTGCCAACAGGGCGACAAAAGCAACGTTCAAACAAGACCTTGGCAATAATCCCCCGGCTAGACTGGCGGCCATGCAGATCGCCAGGACCAGCGCCGCAACCGCCCTTCTGATCGCGCTCGCCGGTTGCGGCGGCGGCGGCGGCGACACCAGTACGGCCGGTACTCCGGTCGCGGTCGTCACCACGCCGACCGGGACACCGACGCCGAGCGCCACGCCGACCCCGACTCCCGCGCCAACACCGACGCCAACCCCTGCGCCGACGAGCTGGGCCGCCGCCGCCGGCGCGCTCTACGACGTCGCACCCGATGCCGCGACCTGTCGCGCCGGCACGCTCAAGGCGAGCGTCAAGGCGGATTTCCTCGCCAAGCTCAACGCGATCCGCGCGCTCCACCAGCTCCCCGCCGTCACCTATTCCGATACGGAAGATACGCAGGAGGCCGATTCGTCGCTGATGATGGCGGTCAACAAGCAGCTCAGCCACACGCCGCCGACCAGCTGGACCTGCTATAGTGCGAGCGGCGCCACCGCCGCCGGATCGAGCAACCTGATCGGCGGCTGGGGCAACGGCCTCGGCTTCGACAGCGAGGATGACTATCTCGGCCTGTGGCTGACCGAAGGCGGCAGCGCGTCGATCGGCCACCGCCGCTGGATCCTCAACCCCTTCCTGGGCAAGACCTCCTACGGCCGCGTCACCCTCGTCCTGCCCGACGGCAGCCGCGCCAGCGCCGCCTCGATGCGCGTGTTCAACTTCACCGGCGGCATAGCGGCGCCGGCGAGCGTGCCCGGCTATGTCGCCTATCCGTCGGGCGACTATCCGGCGCGCTATTTCAGCTTATCGAGCTATCTGTCGTTCAGCGTCATCGCCGGGACGACGAGCACCTTCGGCGCCAATGCCAACGTCCGCTTCACCAACGCGACGATCACCGTCACCGGCCCGTCCGGCACGCTCGCCGTCACCGACGTGTCGAGCGACAACGAAGGCTATGGCGTCGCCAACAACATCCAGTGGCGCGTCACCGGCCTGCAAGCGGGCGTGCGCTACACGGTGCGCATCGCCGGCGTCACCGGCGCGCCGCAGAGCGAATATAGCTATATGTTCCGGGTGGTGAGCTGAGCCGCAGCATAGGGAAGCACATCGCTCGCCCTCTCCTCGGCAGCCGGCAGGGCGGCAATAGACTCATTGGGCGCATCGTCATCCCGCCCCATCTTGCCCCGCCCCCGGCCCTGCGGCACCATCGCCACATGCGCCCGCCCCGCCGCGTCACCACCGCCGCCCGTCGCTCAGCCGAAGCGGCGGGGCGGCGCGGCGAGCGGCTCGCCGGATGGTGGCTGCGGCTGCACGGCTGGACGATCCTCGCCCGCCGCGTCCGGACGCCCGCCGGCGAGGTCGACCTGATCGCGCGCCGGGACGCGCTCGTCGCCTTCGTCGAGGTCAAGACGCGGCGTACCCCTGCCGAGCTCGATCGGGCGATCGACGAACGCCGCCTCGCCCGCGTCGCCGCCGCCGCCGAAATGCTGATGGCGGAATACGCCGGACCGGGTGACGACATCCGCATCGACGTCATCCTACTCGCCCCCGGCACGCGGCCGCGGCATATCGAGAATGCCTGGATCGGCAGCTGAGTGCGGGTGACATTCCGCCACCGCCACCCTAAGTCCCGCTCCCAGACCAACAGCCGCGCGAGACCCCGATGCCCCTTACCGTCGCCGTCCAGATGGACCCGCTCGACAGCATCGCCATCGCGGGCGATTCGACCTTCGCGCTGATGCTGTCCGCGCAGGCGCGCGGGCATCGGCTGTTCCATTATGCCGCCGAAGACATCAATTACAGCGACGGCCGAGTCTGGGCGAAGGCGCATCCGGTCACCGTGCAGCGCGTCGAAGGCGACCACTTCCGCTTCGATACGCCCGTCAGCCTCGATCTCGGCGCACAGGCGGACGTGGTGCTGATGCGGCAGGACCCGCCGTTCGACCTCGGTTATATCACCGCGACGCACCTGCTCGAACGGATCGCCGACCGCACCCTGGTGGTCAATGATCCGGTCAGCGTCCGCAACGCGCCCGAGAAGGTGTTCGTGCTCGATTATGCGCGCTTCATGCCGCCGACGCTGATCACCCGCAGCCTCGACGAGGCGCGCGCCTTCCTTGCGCAGCATGGCGAGATCGTCGTCAAGCCGCTGCACGGCAACGGCGGCAAGGCGATCTTCAAGGTCGGCAGCGACGGCGCCAATCTGTCCGCGCTGATCGAGGTGTTCAACCAGACGTGGCGCGAACCGCACATGGTGCAGGCGTTCCTGCCCGCGGTGGCGAAGGGCGACAAGCGGATCGTGCTGGTCGACGGTGTCGTCGCCGGCGCGATCAACCGCCTGCCCGGCGAAGGCGAGATCCGCTCCAACCTTGCGGTCGGCGGTTCGGCGGTGAAGACCGAGCTGACGGCGCGGGAGCGCGAGATTTGCGAGGCGCTCGGGCCGGAGCTCAAGCGCCGAGGGCTGATCTTCGTCGGCATCGACGTGATCGGCGGCGAATGGCTGACCGAGATCAACGTCACCAGCCCGACCGGCATCGTCGCGATCGAGCGGTTCGACGGCACCGATGTCGCCGCGCTGATCTGGGAGGCGATCGAGCGCCGCGTCGCCGAACGCGGCTGACGCCACCGCGCCGCTGGCGATCATGACCGACCTTATCCTCGATGCGATCGCCTGGGGCGGCTATCTCGGCATCGCGCTGCTGATGGCGCTGGAGAACATCATCCCGCCGATCCCGTCGGAGGTGATCATGGGGCTCGGCGGCATGGCGGTGGCGCGCGGGCAGATGGCGATGGTGCCGCTGGTGGTGGCCGGCACTATCGGTTCGACCGCGGGCAATTACGTCTGGTATTATCTCGGCCGCCATATCGGCTATGCCCGCTTCCGCCCCTTCGTCGACCGGCACGGCCGCTGGCTGACGATGGAATGGGAGGATGTCGAGGCGCTGCACCGCTTCTTCGTCCGCCGCGGCGGCGGGGTGGTGTTCGTCTTCCGCTTCATGCCGACCTTTCGCACGATCGTCTCGCTGCCGGCCGGGATCACCGGCATGCCGGTAGGGCGGTTCCTCGTCTGGACCTTCGCGGGCAGCCTGATCTGGAACACCATCCTCGCCGCCGCAGGCGTCTACCTCGGCTCGCGCTTCGCCGAGCTGGATCGCTACGTCGGGCCGCTCGCGATCGCCGTGATGGTCGCGATCGTCATCGGCTATGTCTGGCGCGTCGCCACCTGGAAGCCGCGGCGACGCTGATCCCGCACGCACGCCGCTGCGACAATTGGTACAGCCTCACCCGTGCGGATGCGCGTTGCGGTAGACGTCGAGCAGATGCGCCGCATCGACCGCGGTATAGACCTGCGTAGAACTCAGGCTGGCGTGGCCGAGCAGCTCCTGCAAGGCGCGCAGATCGGCGCCGCGGCCGAGCAGGTGCGTCGCGAAACTATGACGGAGCGCGTGCGGCGTGGTGCTCGCGTCGAGGCCGAGCCGGCCGCGCGCCGCCTGCACCGCCCGCCGGACGACGCCGGGCGCGAGCGGCCCGCCCTTGGCGCCGCGGAACAGCGGTGCGTCGGGGGCGAGCTCCCACGGCTGCTGGCGCAGGTAATCGGCGATCGCGTCGCGCACCGCCGGTAGCAGCGGTACGATCCGCGTCTTGTCGCGCTTGCCGGTCACCGCCAGCGTCTCGCCGAGCGGTAGCACGCGCGCGGGCAGCGCGATCGCCTCGCCGATGCGCAGGCCGGCGCCGTAGAGCAGCAGCAGCACCGCCCAGTCGCGCGTGCCGATCCATGGCTCGGCGGCATCGTCGGCGACGGCGTCGGCGAGCGCGAGCGCTTCATCGGGCGAGATCGGCCGGGGCACCCCCGCCTTGACCCGCGGACCGCGCAGCCGCGGCGCCTCGCCGCCCGGCACGACGAAGGCGAGGAATCCGCGCACCGCCGACAGTTCACGCGCGGCGGAGGCATTGCTCAGCCCCTGCCCGCGTCGCGCGGCAAGGAAGGCGCGGAGATCCGCGGCGGTGACGCGCGCCAGAGCCGCCGCGTCGACGCGCTCGCCCCAATGCGCCTGGAGAAAGGCGGTGAGCCGCTCGGCGGTCGCCTGATAGGCGCGCACGGTATGCGCAGAGCGCCGCCGGTCGCGCGCCAGATGCGCCGCCCACAGCACCGAAGGCGGCGGCGCAGCGGTCATCGCCGGGCGGTCGTTACGACTGGAGTTGTATTCCGAAACAACATCTTAACTCTCACTGGACATAGAGATCAGGTCATGCACGATCTTCCGACAGCGCTGCCCTATGACGAGGTCGGTCGGCTCGCCGCGCTCCATGCGCTGGCGTTGCTCGACAGCGAACCCGAGAAGGAATTCGACGCCCTCGTCGCACTCGCCGCCGAATTGCTCGGCTGCCCGACCGCGCTGCTGACGCTGATCGACCAAAAGCGGCTGTGGATCAAGGCGAGCACCGTGCCGGGCGCGCGCGAGCTCGATCGCGACGTCGCCTTTTGCGACCGGACGATCCGCGAGGACCAGCCGCTCGTCATCGGCGACCTGCGCGACGATCGGCGCTTCGCCGACTTCCCGCTCGTCACCGACGGCGGCATGCGATTCTATGCCGGCACGCCGATCCGTGTCGCCGACGCCAGCGGCACGCGCCAGCCGATCGGCACGCTGTGCGTGCTCGACACGCAGCCGCGCTCGCTCAATGCCGCCGGCCATGCCGCGCTGCGCCACCTCGCCAGCCTGGCCGAGGCGCTGATCGCCGCGCGCCGCAACGCGCTGGAAGCGATCCGCTTCGCCACGTCGAGCGAGGAGATGACCCGGGAGCTGGTGCGCAAGGAACGGATCTTCCGGCAGGCGGAGCGGATCGCCAGGATCGGTTCGTGGCGGCTGTCGATCGCCGATTCCCGGCTGGAATGGTCGGAGAACGTCTTCCGCATCCACGGACTCTCGGACGGAGCAGTGCCGCCGCTCGACAAGGCGCTCGACTTCTATCCGCCGGAGGCGCGGGAGATGGTCAGCGACATCATCGCCCGGACGATCGAAACCGGCCGGCCCTTCGACTTCGAAACCGACCTCATCACCGCCGACGGCCGCCACCTCCGCGTCCGCGCCGCCGGCGAGCCGGAGTCGGCGGACGGCGTCGTGCAGGCGCTGGTCGGCGTGTTCCAGGACATCACCGAACGGTTCGAGCTCGAGACGCGGCTGCGCCATTCCGCCGATACCGATGCGCTGACCGGCATCCCCAATCGCGCCGCCTTCGATCGCGAGCTCGACCGGGCGATGGATCGCGCCCGCGTCGAGGGCACGCCGCTGATGCTCGCGCTGATCGACCTCGACGGGTTCAAGGGCATCAACGATTCGCTCGGCCATGCCGTCGGTGACGACGTGCTGCGGATGACGGGCGCGGCGCTGAGCGAGCCGTGGCTCCACGGCTGCTTCGCGGCGCGGATCGGCGGCGACGAATTCGCGGTGGTGATCACCGACCCCGCGCTGATCGCCGATCCCGACGCCTTGCGCGGCCGGCTCGAATCGGCGTTGCACATCCCGGTCGAGGCGGGCGGCATCACGATGACCAGTGCCGGCTCGGTCGGCCTCGCGCTGTTCGATCAGGACTGCCACTCGCTCCGCGACTTCGCGCGACGTGCCGACGTGGTGCTCTACGCCGCCAAGCGCGCCCGGGTCGGGCAGCGCCCCGGCGTCCGCCGCGCCGCTTAAAGCTTTCCGCCGACTCGCCTAATCCCCATATGGGGCGGCATGTCTTCGCGTGCCCGCGTCCTCGTCCTCAATTCCGCGCTCGGCCCGCTCGATTATCGCGTGCCGGCGGGCATGACGGTCGAGCCGGGATCGGTCGTGATCGCGCCGCTCGGGCCGCGCCAGCTGCTCGGCGTCGTCTGGGAGCCCGAGCGGCTGCCCTCCGATGCGGAGGTCGGCGACAACCGGCTGCGGCCGCTGCTCGGCGTCGTCGACGTGCCGCCGCTCGCCGCGCCGCTGCGCCGGCTGGTCGAATGGACCGCCGATTATTATCTCGCGCCCCCCGCCGCGGTGGTGCGGATGGCGCTCGCCTCGACCTCCGCGCTCGAAGGCAAGCGCACCGCGACCGAATATCGCGTCACCGGCGAGGTGCCGCCGCGGCTCACGCCGCAGCGCGAGCAGGCGCTCGCGCGGATCGGCGACCGGCAGGGGCTGATCCGCGAGCTCGCCGATATCGCCGACGTCTCCGATGCGGTGATCCGTGGGCTGGTCAAGGTCGGCGCGATCGAGGCGGTCGAGGTGGCGATCGACAGTCCCTATCCGCATCCCGACCCCGGCTTCGGCCCGCCGACGCTTGCCGGGGCGCAGGCGGAGGCCGCCGCGACGCTGGTCGAGGGCGTCGCCGCGCAGGCGTTTCGCCCGACGTTGCTCGACGGCGTTACCGGATCGGGCAAGACCGAAGTCTATTTCGAGGCGGTGGCGGAGGCGATCCGGCAGGGCCGGCAGACCTTGGTGCTGCTGCCGGAGATCGCGCTCACCGAACCCTTCCTCAAGCGCTTCCATGACCGGTTCGGCTGCGAGCCCGTCGCCTGGCATTCGGGGCTGCGCTCGACGCAGCGCCGGCGCGCCTGGCGGGCGATCGCCACCGGCGAGGCGCTGGTGACGGTCGGCGCACGGTCGGCGCTGTTCCTGCCCTATCGCAACCTCGGCCTGATCGTCGTCGACGAGGCGCACGAGACGAGCTTCAAGCAGGAAGAGGGCGTCCATTACCACGCCCGCGACGTCGCGGTGATGCGCGGCAAGTTCGAAGGCTGTCCGGTGATCCTCGCCAGCGCCACCCCGGCGATCGAGACGCGCCAGCAGGTCGCGCTCGGCCGCTATGCCGAACTCAAGCTGCCCGGCCGCTATGGCGCGGCGGAGATGCCGACGATCGAGCCGATCGACCTGATCCAGCAGCCGCCCGAACGCGGCCGCTGGCTCGCCCCCAAGCTCGTCACCGCGCTTCAGGAGACGCTGGCCAAGGGCGAACAGTCGCTGCTCTTCCTCAACCGGCGCGGCTATGCGCCGCTGACCCTGTGCCGGACGTGCGGGCATCGCTTCCAATGCCCCAATTGCACCGCCTGGATGGTCGAGCACCGGCTGACGCGGCGGCTCGCCTGCCATCATTGCGGCCATGTCCTGCCGACGCCGCGCGCCTGCCCGGAATGCAAGGAGGAGGACAGCCTCGTCGCCTGCGGCCCCGGCGTCGAGCGGATCGCCGACGAGGTCGCGGCGCTGTTCCCCGAGGCGAAGACCGCGGTGGTCACCTCCGATACGATCTGGTCGCCCGCCAAGGCGGCCGAGTTCGTCGGGCGGATGGAGGCGGGCGACATCGACATCGTCGTTGGTACGCAGCTCGTCACCAAGGGCTATCATTTCCCCAACCTCACGTTGGTGGGGGTGGTCGATGCCGACCTCGGCTTGGAGGGCGGCGACCTGCGCGCGGCGGAGCGGACCTTCCAGCAGATCCGCCAGGTCTCCGGTCGGGCCGGGCGCGGCGCCAAGCCGGGGCATGTCTTCATCCAGACGCACAGCCCCAAGGCGCAGGTGATGCAGGCGCTGATCACCGGCGACGCCGAGGCCTTCTACGACGCGGAGACCGAGGCGCGGCGCGATGCCGGCGCGCCGCCGTTCGGTCGCTATGCGGCGATCGTCGTCTCGTCCGAGGAACAGGCCTGCGCCAACGAGGTCGCGCGGCTGGTCGCGCGCGCCGCGCCGCAGGTCGAGGGGATGGCGGTCTATGGCCCCGCGCCCGCGCCGCTGGCGATGCTGCGCGGCCGCCACCGCTTCCGCCTGCTCGTCCACGCCCGCCGGGCGCTCGACGTGCAGGACGTCATCCGTGACTGGCTCGGCGCACTCGACTGGCCGGCGAAAGCGCGCGTGACGGTGGACGTCGATCCGTATAACTTCCTCTAGCAGACCAATACCGGTTCAACGGGGATGACAGATGACGACACGGCGCGGCTTTCTCGGGGGTGCGGCGGCGACCGCGGGCATGGCGTCGCTCGCCGGCGCGGCGGAGCCTGCCGGCGCGGCGATGATCGTGTCGACCTGGGATTTCGGCGCCGCCGCCAATGACGCCGCCTTCGCCCGGCTGAAGGCGGGCGGCACGCTGATCGATGCGGTCGAGGCGGGCGGCATGGTGCCTGAGGCGGACCCCGACAATCATTCGGTCGGCTATGGCGGCTATCCCGATCGAGACGGCCATGTCACGCTCGATGCGGTGATCATGGACGATGCCGGCGGGGTCGGCGCGGTCGCGGCGCTGGAGGATACCGTCCACGCCATTTCGGTGGCGCGGCGGGTGATGGAGAAGACGCCGCACACCTTCCTCGTCGGCGAGGGCGCGACGCAATTCGCGCGCGACCAGAACTTCCCCAAGGTCAATTTGCTCACGCCCCCCGCCGAACAGGCGTGGCGCGACTGGCTCAAGACCTCCGCCTACAAGCCCGAGGCGAATATCGAGAACCGCCGGCCGCGCGGCGGCGCGCTCGATCATGATACGATCGGCCTGCTCGCCCGCCGCGCCGACGGCCGGATGGCGGGGGCGTGCACGACCTCCGGCATGGCGTTCAAGATGCGCGGCCGGGTCGGCGATTCGCCGCAGGTCGGCGCCGGCCTCTATGTCGAGCGCGGCGTCGGCGCCGCGACCTCGACCGGGCTCGGCGAGGAGGTGACGCGCGTCTCGGGCAGCGCGCGCGTGGTGGCGTCGATGCGCGCCGGTCTTTCGCCGCAGGCGGCGTGCGAGGAAGTGGTGCGCCATATCGCGACGCTGCGCGGCGATGCGATCAAGGGGACGCAGGTCGGCTTCCTCGCGCTGTCGCCCAAGGGCGAAGTCGGTGCATTCTGCCTGCTGCCCGGATTCACCTATGCGGTGACCGACGGCAATGGGGTTACGAAGGTGTACAAGGGCCGGTCGCTGTTCGCGGCGTGATCGATCGGGCCGTAGGTAGGGCCGCGCCCTGCCCGCGGCCGCGCATCGTCCAACATGAACAAGTTGGACACCTTAACGGAAACGATCGCCCCCGATCGTTTCCGGTTTTGGACTGATACGAAAGAGCCGGACGATTCGCCTGCCGCTAGCAACGTCGCGGCGTGTAGGACAGCGCCCGGCCTCGCGTCAGGCGGCGCGCTCGGCGAGCACGGTGAGGCCCTTGGCATTGACCTCGGCGAAACCGCCCTGGATCGCGATCGTCTCGGGCTGGCCGCCCTCGGTCCGATAGACCGACAGCGCGCCGTCGCGCACCGTCGACATCAGCGGCGCATGGCCTTCGAGCACGCCGAAGTCGCCTTCGGTGCCGGGGACGACGACCATATAGACGTCCTCGGAACGGACGAGCTTTTCAGGCGTGACGAGTTCGAAATGGAGCATGGGACCTACAATTTGATGACTGCGATGATGATGCCGGCGAGCGCGATCTGGGTGCCGACAAGGCCGACCAGCAACTGATTGCGCGAGCGTTCGATCTCAGTCCGGACCTGTTCGATCTCGGTGCGCAACCGTTCGATCTTGCCTTCGAGGCTGAGGCGGACCTGCTCGATGCGCCCGTCCAGATCCGACCGAACCTGCTCGATCCGGCTGCCGAGGTCTAACCGGACCTGTTCGATCCGCCCGCTCAGATCCGACCGCGCCAACGCGAGGTCGCCCTTGGTCGCAATCGAGTCGCCGATCACATGGCCGATCGCACTGGCGATCGCTTCCGCTTGTCCGGCAGGAAGTTGTGCAGCCTTGAGATCCCTGGCGATCGAGAGCGTGTCGATGGTCACCAAGGCAGCCTAGCCTAACCTCCTGCCGAAGTCGATTAGGCCTCCTGGGCGAGCTTCTCGGCCTTGGCGACGACCTCGTCGATGCCGCCGACCATGTAGAAGGCTGCTTCCGGCAGATGATCATATTCGCCGTCGACCACCGCCTTGAACGAGCGGACGGTGTCCTCGATCTGCACGAACTTGCCGCTGATGCCGGTGAAGACCTCGGCGACGTGGAACGGCTGGCTGAGGAACTTCTGGATCTTGCGGGCGCGCGTGACGGTCAGCTTATCCTCTTCGGACAGTTCGTCCATGCCGAGGATGGCGATGATGTCCTGCAGCGACTTGTAGCGCTGGAGCAGCGACTGGACCGCACGCGCGGTGTCGTAATGCTCCTGGCCGACGACGCGCGGCTCGAGCACGCGGCTGGTCGAATCGAGCGGATCGACCGCCGGATAGATGCCGAGTTCCGAGATCGCGCGGTTGAGCACGGTGGTCGCGTCCAAGTGGGCGAAGGACGTCGCCGGCGCCGGATCGGTCAGATCGTCCGCGGGAACGTACACGGCCTGCACCGAGGTGATCGAGCCCTTGTTGGTCGAGGTGATCCGCTCCTGGAGCGCGCCCATGTCGGTCGACAGCGTCGGCTGATAGCCCACCGCCGACGGGATGCGGCCGAGCAGCGCCGACACTTCCGCGCCCGCCTGGGTGAAGCGGAAGATGTTGTCGACGAAGAACAGCACGTCCTGCCCTTCCTGATCGCGGAAATATTCGGCGATGGTCAGGCCCGACAGCGCGACGCGGGCGCGGGCGCCCGGCGGCTCATTCATCTGGCCGAACACCAATGCGACCTTCGAGCCCTCGCTGATCGGATTGCCCTCGGCATCCTTGGCGATGACGCCCGCGTCGAGGAATTCGTGATAGAGGTCGTTGCCCTCGCGGGTGCGCTCGCCGACGCCGGCGAACACGCTGGTGCCGCCGTGGCCCTTGGCGATATTGTTGATCAGCTCCTGGATCAGCACGGTCTTGCCGACGCCGGCGCCGCCGAACAGGCCGATCTTGCCGCCCTTGGCGTAGGGCGCGAGCAGGTCGATCACCTTGATGCCGGTGACGAGGATCGCGCTCTCGGTCGACTGGTCGACGAACTCGGGCGCCTTGGCATGGATCGGCGCGCGCAGATCGGTGGCGACCGGGCCGCGCTCGTCGATCGGCTCGCCGACGACGTTCATGATGCGGCCGAGCGTCGCCGGGCCGACCGGGACGCTGATCTGCGAGCCGGTGTCGCGCACCGTCTGGCCGCGGGTCAGCCCCTCGGTCGCGTCCATCGCGATCGTGCGGACGGTGTTCTCGCCGAGATGCTGCGCGACTTCGAGCACCAGCCTATTGCCGTTGTTGTCGGTCTCTAGCGCCGAGAGGATCGCGGGCAGATTGTCCGGGAAGTGGACGTCGACGACGGCGCCGATGACCTGGGCGATCGTGCCGGTGGTGTTGCTGCTGCCCGTCGACTGGGTCGGGCGGATGTCGTCTGCGGCGGTGGCCATGGCGGTTCTTCCTGCTTCGGATTCGTTAGAGCGCTTCGGCGCCGGAGATGATCTCGACCAGTTCGGTCGTGATCGCGGCCTGGCGCGTGCGGTTGTACTGGATCGACAGGCGATTGATCATGTCGCCCGCGTTGCGGGTGGCATTGTCCATCGCGTTCATGCGGCTGCCCTGTTCCGACGCGGCGTTCTCGAGCATCGCGCGGAAGATCTGGATCGCGACGTTGCGCGGCAACAGGTCGGCGAGGATCTGTTCCTCGTCCGGCTCATACTCGACCACGGCGCCGGCCGAGGTGGTGGCGACGGGCGCATTGCCCTCTTCGACCGCGACCGGGATGATCTGACGGCCGACCGGCAGCTGGACCAGCGCCGAGACGAACTTGGCGTAGAACAGATGCGCGACGTCGAACTCGCCCGCGGCATAACGCGCCAGCAGATCGTCGGCGACTTCGCGCGCCTGTTGGAAGCCGAGCGTCTTGTGGCCGCCAAGCTCATGATCGGCGAGGATCGCCTTGGGGTAGAAGCGGCGCAGCACCCGCCCCTTCTTGCCGGCGAGATAGAAGCGCACGGTCTTGCCCTGCGCTTCCAGCTCCTCCGCCTTGCGGCGGGCGGCGCGGACGATGTTGGTGTTGAACGCACCGGCGAGGCCGCGTTCCGAGGTGGCGACGACGAGCAGATGCACCTGATCCTTGCCGGTGCCCGACAGGAGCGGCGACACGCCCGGACCGCCGGCGAGCTGCCGCGACAGGCTGGAGACGACCGCCTCCAGCCGCTCGGCATAGGGACGGCCGGCCTGCGCCGCTTCCTGCGCCCGGCGCAGCTTCGCGGCGGCGACCATCTTCATCGCCTTGGTGATCTTCTGGGTCGACTTGACCGAGTTGATCCGGATCTTGAGGGCCTTCAACGACGCCATTGTTGTCCTTCATGTATCCCCGCGACGGCGGGGACCCAGTACTGGGCTCCCGCCTTCGCGGGAGCACATTGAGCGGTTACGCGAAGGTCTTCGCGAACTGGTCGAGCGCGGCTTTGAGCCCCGACTTGGCCTCGTCGCCGAGATCGCGCGTCTCGCGGATCTTGGTGAGGACGCCGGCGTGGTTGGCGCGCAGGTCGGCGAGCATCGCCGCCTCGTAGCGCGTCACGTCCTGCACCGCGACCTTGTCGAGATAGCCGTTGGTGCCGGCGAAGATCGACGCGGTCTGCTCCTCGAACGGCATCGGGTTGAACTGCGCCTGCTTGAGCAGTTCGGTCAGCCGCGCGCCGCGGTTGAGCAGGCGCTGCGTCGAGGCATCGAGGTCCGAGCCGAACTGCGCGAACGCCGCCATCTCGCGATATTGCGCCAATTCGAGCTTGATGCTGCCCGACACCTTCTTCATCGCCTTGGTCTGCGCGGCCGAGCCGACGCGGCTGACCGACAGGCCGACGTTGATCGCCGGGCGGATGCCGGCGAAGAACAGATCGGTTTCGAGGAAGATCTGGCCGTCGGTGATCGAGATCACGTTGGTCGGGATATAGGCCGACACGTCGCCCGCCTGCGTCTCGATGATCGGCAGCGCGGTCAGCGAACCGCCGCCGTTCGCGTCCGACATCTTGGCGGCGCGCTCGAGCAGGCGGCTGTGCAGATAGAAGACGTCGCCCGGATAGGCCTCGCGGCCCGGCGGACGGCGCAGCAGCAGCGACATCTGGCGATAGGCGACCGCCTGCTTCGACAGATCGTCGAACACGATCAGCGCGTGCATGCCGTTGTCACGGAAGAACTCGCCCATCGCGGTGCCGGTATAGGGCGCGAGGAACTGCAGCGGCGCCGGCTCCGACGCGGTCGCGGCGACGACGATGGAATATTCCATCGCGCCATTCTCTTCGAGCGTCTTGACGAGCTGCGCAACGGTCGAGCGCTTCTGGCCGACCGCGACATAGACGCAATACAGCTTCTTCGATTCGTCCGAGCCGGCGTTGACCGTCTTCTGGTTGATGAAGGTATCGATCGCGACCGCCGACTTGCCGGTCTGGCGATCGCCGATGATCAGCTCGCGCTGGCCGCGGCCGACGGGGACGAGCGCGTCGATCGCCTTGAGGCCCGACTGCATCGGCTCGCTCACCGACTGGCGCGGGATGATGCCGGGTGCCTTGACCTCGACGCGGCTGCGCTTGTCGGCGACGATCGGGCCCTTGCCGTCGATCGGATTGCCGAGGCCATCGACGACGCGGCCGAGCAGGCCCTTGCCGACCGGCACGTCGACGATCGTGCCGGTGCGCTTGACGATGTCGCCCTCGCGGATTTCCGCGTCCGAGCCGAAGATCACGACGCCGACGTTATCGGCTTCGAGGTTGAGCGCCATGCCCTGCACGCCATTGGCGAATTCGACCATCTCGCCCGCCTGGACGTTGTCGAGGCCGTAGATGCGCGCGATGCCGTCGCCGACCGACAGCACCTGGCCGGTCTCGGTGACCTGGGCCTCGGTGCCGAAGTTGCTGATCTGGTCCTTGATGACCTTCGAGATTTCTGCGGCGCGGATATCCATCGTGAGTTAGCCCTTCATCGCCTGCGCGAGAGAATTGAGACGGGTGCGGATCGACGAATCGATCATCTGTGAACCGATGCGGACGACGAGGCCGCCGAGCAGTTCGGGGTCGACCGACAGGTCGACGGAAACGTCGCGGCCGACGCGCTGGCGCAGCTGCTGCTTGAGCGCATCGACCTGCGCGCCGTCGAGCGGATGCGCGCTGACCACTTCCGCGGCGACCTCGCCGCGATGCCGCGCGGCGAGCTGGCGGAAGGCGCGGATGATCGCGGGCAGCTGGCCGAGACGGCGGTTCTCGGCGAGCACGCCGAGGAAATTCTTGGTGGTGCCGTCGACGCCGAGCAGATCGGCGGTGGCGAGCACCGCCTTTACCGCCGCGCCGCGTGCGACCAGCGGGCTGGTGGTCAGCGCGCGGAAGTCGGCGTTCTGCGCGAGCGCGTCGCGGACCGCAGCGAGGCTGGCTTCGACGGTATCGATCGTGCGGGCGTCGCGCGCGAGATCGAACAACGCGATCGCATAGCGCCCACCTAAGCTTGCCTGAATACCGCCGGATGTCTCCACGGAGCTGAAGTCCTCGTGCCGAAATGTTGGCCCATGGGGAAGAGGGCGCGCGATGCACGCCTGCTATGGGTGGCGGGCGGCTAGCATGAGGGGGCGGCAAGCGCAAGTACAGGGGGTGCAAAGTGCTGACGCTTCGGCACTACCGATGCCGGCAGCCTGGGTTCAGATTGGCCGTGTTAGAGGAGCTCCCATGGCTGTGCAGCGTTTTTCGGCAGGGCTGATCGGACTGGCGATGCTGGCCGCGGCGCCGGCCGCCGCGGAGACGCTGCACGTCACCGGCGTGTTCGCGGCGGGCGCGCGCGATGCCAGCCGGCTGTCGACGATCGCGGTCGGCCCGTTCGGCGGGGCGGACGGGGCGGCGCTCGGCGATGCGATCGAGCGGCGGTTGCGCGCGCTCGACCGGGAGCCCCTGCCCCATGTCCGGGTGATCGCGGCGTCGCTGCGCCCCGATGCGGTGCTCACCGGCCGGACCAGCGTCGGCGTGGTCGACGACGCCTATCGCGAGCCGCGCGAGCGCTGTGCCGAGACCAAGGACGGCAAATGCGTGCGGCGGCAGCGCTACAGCGTTGGCTGCATCCGGCGGACGGTGACGCTGCGCGCCGACCTCACGCTCGACGGCCGCGGCCGCTATGCGCCGGTCAGGACGCGCGACGATCGCCACGACTGGTGCGAGGATGGCGGCGTTCCCGGCAATGTCGCGGCCAGCGTCGCGGCGATGATCGAATCGGTCGCCGCCGAGACGCGCGACGACCTCGCGCCGAAACCCGCCGACTATACGATCCGCCTCGACGAGACGCGCGACGGCCTGCCGCCGCCGCTGGCGGCCCGGTTCAAGGCGGCGGTGCGGCTGACCAAGCACGATTCCGCCGCCGCCTGCGCCGCCTTCGCCGCGATCGACCAGGACGCGCCCGATCACGGTCCGACGATGTACGACCTTGCGCTCTGCGCCGAGGCGGCGGGGCGCTATGGCGAGGCGGCGGATCGCTATCTGCGGGCGCGGGTGCTGCTGCCGCGCGCCGGCGGCGAGATCAGCCGCGGCCTGGCGCGGGTCGCATCGCTGGCGGCGGGGGCGGAGGATGTCGCGGCGCTGCGCCGCCTGCCGCCGGTGGTCGGCAGCGGGCTTTGACCGCAAGCCGCGGGATGAGCGCCGCGGCGCGATCGGCTAGACACCTCATATGACGACGATCGATCAGGATGCGGCCTGGGCCGCCTTCGCCGCGCGCGACCGGCGCCACGACGGCCAGTTCGTCGCGGCGGTGCGCTCCACCGGCATCTATTGCCGGCCGAGCTGCCCGGCCCGGCACCCGCGGCGCGAGAATGTGTGCTTCCTGCCCGACGGCGCGGCGGCGCGCGCGGCGGGGTTCCGCGCCTGCCTGCGCTGTACGCCCGACGCGGTCGCGCGCGACAGCCGCGCGGTCGCCGCCGCGATCGAGGCGATCACCGCCGCCGCGTCGCCGCTTCCGCTCGCCGAGCTGGCGGCGCGGGTCGGCTATGCGCCGCATCATTTCCAGCGGCTGTTCACCCGCGCCACCGGGGTCAGCCCCGCCGCCTATGCGCGCGCGCTGCGCGCCGAACGCGCGGGCAGCGCGTTGCAGCGCGAGCGGAGCGTCACCGCAGCGATCTACGACGCCGGCTATGGTGCGGCGAGCCGCTTCTATGCCGAGGGCGCGCAGCGGCTCGGCATGACGCCGTCCGCCTGGGCGCGGGGCGGCGCCGGGGTGACGATCCGCTGGACGATCGCGGCGACGACGCTCGGGCCGCTGCTCGTCGCGGCGACCGACCGGGGGCTGTGCCGCGTCGCCTTCGACGAGGATGAAGCGGCGCTGGCCGCGCGCTTCCCGCAGGCCGAGGTGACGCCGGGCGATGCGTCGCTCGCCACGCTCGCCGCCGCGGTGGTGGCGCTGGTCGAGGGGCGCAGCCAGGATACGACGCTGCCGCTCGACGTGCGCGGCACCGCCTTTCAGGAGGCGGTGTGGCAGGCGCTGCGCGCGATTCCCTCGGGCGAGACGCGCAGCTATGCCGAACTCGCCGCCGCCGCCGGCCGCCCCGGCGCGACGCGGGCGGCGGGCACCGCGTGCGGCAGCAACCCGCTCGCCGTGGTGGTGCCGTGCCACCGGATCACCCGCAGCGACGGCGGGCTTGGCGGCTATGCCTGGGGCGTCGCGCGCAAGCGTGCGTTGCTGGCGCGGGAGAGCGGCGACTGAGCCGGCTCAATCCTCGATCGTAAGCGGCGCCCCCAGCGCGGCGAGCGCCTGCGGCCCGGTCTTGCCGGCGTCGAGCGCGGCGAGCAGGCGGGCGGCGGGATTGTCGGTCTGGCTGTGCGCCGAATAAGCGAGCGGGCGCAGTGCCAGCCGCGCCGCGTCGCGCTTGTCGTCGAGCAGCATCTGCACCGCATAGGTCAGCGCCAGGCCCTCGTCCTGCGGCACCAGCTCATGCGCGCGGCGCAGCGCCGCCTTGGCATTGTCGGTCGGAGGCGTCCCCGCCATGCGGAAGCTCTGGTAGAAGAGCTGCAGCGCATAGGCGTCGTTGGTGTCGATCTTGTTGGCGCGGAGCAGCCAGTTCCGCGCCTCGCGCCACACTGCCGGGTCCGTCGCGTGCGCGGCCGACGCGCGCCGCAGATGCACCTGCGCCTTGTAGACCAGCGCCTGCGACGATTTCGGGTCGATCGCCAGCGCCCGATCGGCGGCGGCATCGGCGAGGTCGAGCCGCCCGGCGTCGAGCGCCATTTCCGCGAACCAGCCCTGCACCACCGCATCCTTCGGATAGCGTTCGGCGATCGGCGTCGCCTCCGCCAGGATCGGTTGCGCGGTCTCGCGGTTGACGCCGCGGTCCGAGCGCATCCGCAGCGTAATCATCTCGCGCTCGCCCGGTGACAGCGCGCGGACGCTGACCACCGGCTTGGGCAGCCGCTCGATCGGGATCCGGTATGCCGCCATCGTCGATTTGTGCAGATAGGCGGACAGCGATTTGTCGAGCGTGCGCAGATCACCGAAGGCGGCGCGCGCCGCCTCCGCGCCCGGCGTGCCGGCGTTGAGCGCGCGCAGATAGGCGTCGAGCTGGGCCTTCCGCGTCGGGTCCATCACGAGATAATGGGTGAGCAGCCAGCCGCGGGCATAAAGCGCCGCCGTCTGCGTATCGCGCAGCTTCTGCGACATGTTGAGCGAGAAGAGCTGCTCCGCACTGAGCGGCGCGGCCATCAGCAGATCATAGGCGCGATGCTGCGCCGGCGTGCCGAGCCAGATGGCGTCCTTGTCGAACCTCGCGGTGGAGAGGAATTCCGGATAGCCCTCCCCGAACCACGCCGGCAGCGCGGTCTCGTAATTGCCTAGCAGCAGATGATGCCCGTATTCGTGGAACAGCACGACCTGCGGGTGGAGCGCATTGATGTCGTCGGGCCGCTCGTCGCGCGCCGGGGTGAAGGCGACCGATCCGCTCGCCCGCCCCTGGTAGAAGCCGGCGATATGGTCGCCGCCCTTGCCGAACAGCCGGCGGACGGCGCTGTCGTCGGCGACGACATAGACGGTGAGCTTGTTCGATCCGTCCCCCTCGTTCGCCGGGATGGCGTTGAACATCCGCACGAGGCCGTCGAACCATTCGAGCCGCTCGGCGCGCTTCTGGACGAGATCGGCGCTGCCTTGCGCATAGACGATGAAATGCTTCGACGTCGCCTCATACCATTCCGCCGCCACTGGCTGTGCGACGGCGAGCGCGAGCAGCGACACCCAAATTTTGCCGAACCGCATCCTCATCTCCCCCTGCGGCACGAGGGTAAACCCGTGTCAGCCCGCATGGCAATTATAGACGAGCTTCTCATTGGGCAGCGGCGGCAGCAGCGCGCGGATCGCCGCCTGCTGCTGCGCGATCCGTTCGATCGCGGCGGGATCGACGGTACATTGCGACGCCTTGCCCTGATCCGCCTGCGCCTGCTGCTTGCGAACCTGCGCCATCGCCTGCGCGCCGAGCATGTAGCGCGTGTCGGTATAGCGGCGGGTGACCGGATCGAAGGTGACGACCGAGACGGTCTGCTCCTGATCGGGCACCACCACCCGCTCCCACCGGTCGGCGGTCGGCAGATATTGCACGCCGCCGGCACAGCCGCTGCGCCCCCAGCGCAACGCGACGTCGCTGGTCGGCGAAACGGTGACGCGGCTGCGATCGGGCTGGAAGGTGCAGACCAACTTGCCGAGCGGGGCATTGGGCACCGACTGGCTGACCACCACCGACACCGGCGGATGCGTCGGCTCGGCGGCCGGGCGCAGCAGGAAGACGACGATCGCGACGATCATCGTCAGCCCGCCGATGCCGCCCGCCCATAGCGCCGCGCGCCGCCGCCGCTGGATCGCGCACAAGGCCGCGGCGCCGACGCCCATCGCGCCGAGCACGAGCAGCAGCCCGGCAACGCCCATCACATTCTCGCGCCGCGTCTGCGCCGCCTGCCGGGCACGGGCGAGCGCCTCCTCGCGATCGATCTCGGCATGGGTGGCGGCGTCGCGCTGGCGGGTCAGCGCGTCGGCGCGGGCGCGGACATCCGCCTCGCTGTCGTCGCGCAGCCGTTCCTCGATCGAGGTGCAGGGCGTGCCGACCGCGACATAGGGCTGTTTCGCCTCGCGCAGAAAGGCGGCCAGCTCGGTATCGGCGATCGCGAAGCCGAACGAGCCGTCGCCCTCCTCGCCGCGGGTGATCGCCGAATTGATGCCGATCACCCGGCCGCAGCGATCGAGCAGCGGCCCGCCCGAATTGCCGCGCGCGATATTGGCGGTGTGGAGCAGCACCTCGGTGCCGGTCAGGCTGCGTCGCCCGGAGAAGACGCCTTCCGACCGCACCGGCGACGTCGGCCGGATATAGTCGGCGGCGGATTGCGCGGTGGCGAGATCGACGTTGCCGGGATAGCCGAGCGCGATCACCGCATCGCCCTCCCCGACCGGCCCGGTATAGAGCGCGGCGGGCGGCAGCTTCGCGCCGGCGAACTCGATCAGCGCGAGGTCGCGCTTGGCATCATAGGCGACGACGCGCCCCTGATAGCTTTTGTCGCCCTCCGACGGCACGACGCCGATCACGACATTGTCGGGATAGCGTTCGGCGAGCTCCATGACGTGCGCATTGGTGACGATGCGGTTGGGCGCGATCGCGACGCCGCTGCCGTGGCCGAAGCCGACCACCTGCCCGTCGACCACCGCAATGGTGACGACACGGACGACGCCGCGCGCGGTCGCGCCGATATCGTCGGCGGCGGCGGGACCGGCGCCGAACAGCAGCCAGATCGGAGCGAGAAGAAGAAGCAGGCGGCTCATCGCGCGCCTTCGAACGGCAGCGGCGCCGCCCTGTCAAGCACGGCATCCAGGCTGCATCGCTACCGTTTTGGTTTGGTTAGGAAAATCTCAAACTCTCCTGCCTAGGCCTGAACGCCGAAGGTCGAGGATAGGTGTATGAGCGCGTTCGGACGTCGGAACGGAATGAGCGGACAGCCGGTGCGGCCGGCGTTTGGCGTGGCGCGGCCGATGCAGGGCGGCGCGATGCCGCGTGCGGAGGACGCCGCCGGCAGCCAGTTCCCGCCGATCGAGACGATCCCGCTGCCCGGCAGCGATGACGCGGGCGCGATGATGCCCGCCGGCACCGTCGACGCGATCCAGCGCCTCACCGACCGGCAGAACGCCAGCGGCGACGCCGGCAGCAGCCGTAACGAGGGCTTCGAGGCCTCGATCCACAAGATCAAGGAACAGGTGCTGCCCCGCCTGCTCGAACGGGTCGATCCGGAAGCGGCGGCGACGCTCGGCAAGGACGAGCTAGCCGAGGAATTCCGCCCGATCATCGGCGAGGTGCTCGCCGAGCTCAAGCTGACGCTCAACCGCCGCGAACAGTTCGCGCTCGAGAAGGTGCTGGTCGACGAGCTGCTCGGCCTCGGGCCGCTTGAGGAACTGCTCGCCGATCCGGCGATCACCGACATCATGGTCAACGGCCCCGACCAGACCTATGTCGAGCGCAAGGGCAAGCTCGAACTCGCGCAGATCCAGTTCCGCGACGAGGAGCATCTGTTCCAGATCGCGCAGCGCATCGTCAATTCGGTCGGCCGCCGCGTCGACCAGACCACGCCGCTCGCCGACGCGCGCCTCAAGGACGGCAGCCGCGTCAACGTCATCGTCCCGCCGCTGAGCTTGCGCGGCACCGCCATCTCGATCCGCAAATTCTCCGCCAAGCCGATCACGCTCGACATGATGGCGGGGTTCGGCTCGATGAGCCCGAAGATGGCGACCGCGCTCAAGATCGCCGGCGCGAGCCGCTTCAACGTCGTCATCTCTGGCGGCACCGGCTCGGGCAAGACGACGATGCTCAACGCCCTGTCGAAGATGATCGACCCCGGCGAGCGCGTGCTGACGATCGAGGACGCCGCCGAACTGCGCCTGCAGCAGCCGCACTGGCTGCCGCTCGAAACGCGGCCCGCCAATCTCGAGGGCCAGGGCGAGGTGAGCATCCGCGACCTCGTCAAGAACGCGCTGCGTATGCGCCCCGACCGCATCATCCTCGGCGAAATCCGCGGGTCCGAATGTTTCGACATGCTCGCAGCGATGAACACCGGTCACGACGGCTCGATGTGCACCCTCCACGCCAACTCCCCGCGCGAGGCGCTGGCGCGTATGGAGAACATGGTGATGATGTCGGACATCAAGGTGCCGAAGGAGGCGATCAGCCGCCAGATCGCCGATTCGGTCGAGCTGATCATCCAGGTCAAGCGCCTGCGCGACGGGTCGCGCCGCGTCACCAACGTCACCGAGGTGATCGGCATGGAAGGCCCGGTGATCGTCACGCAGGAATTGTTCAAGTTCGAATATCTCGACGAGAGCGCCGACGGCAAGATCATCGGCGAATATCGCTCGATGGGCCTGCGCCCGTACACGCTCGACAAGGCGAAGCAGTTTGGCTTCGATCAGGCGTTCCTGGAGGCGTGCCTGTAGGGGGCGGACGCGGGTTGTGGGAAAAGGCCTGACCGGGCCCGCATTCAACGCAATATCCGTTCCCGCACGGCGCCTTTGCCGCTATCTTCGCCGCCATGCGTATCCTGCTTCGCCCGCTCCTCGGCCTCGCCTTGCTGCTCGGGACGCTGTTCGGCGCGGGGCCGGCCTTTGCGGCGGTGACGATCACCTTCTGGAGCCATGAGCTCGGCAACAGTTTCCCGCACGCCTTCTTCACGCTGCGCGGCGTGCCGGACGCAGGCGGCGCACCGGTCGACGTCAATTACGGCTTCACTGCCAAATCGGTGTCGCCCGCCTTGCTGATGGGCAGCGTCGCCGGGCGGCTCGATATCTCCAGGCCCTTCTATATCGGCACCAGCGACGCGCAGTTCGCGGTGGTGCTGAGCGACGCGCAATATACGCAGGTGCTCGGGCTGATCGCGGCGTGGGACGAGAAGACCGGCGACGGCCGCTACAATCTCAACGACCGCAACTGCGTCCACTTCGTCAAGGAAGCCGCGCGCATCGCCGGGCTGACCGGGCTCGATCATCCCAAGCTGATGAAAAAGCCGCGCTCCTATTTGCAGGCGGTGGCGGCGGCCAATCCGGGACACGTCACCGTCATCCACCAGCATGGCAAGGCCTATCTCGCCTCGCTGCCGCCGCTCGCCGCGCTGCCGGTGGCGCAGCCCGCGCCGGCGTTGCCGGCGGCCGCTGCCGCCGCGCCCCCGCTGGCGACGGTGCAGCCGCTGCCAGCCCGCTGACACCATTCGATTCGTCGCAGCTGTGGAGCGGCTGAACGCGGATCGCGGCGACTGACCCGCCCGTGTCGCCGGTCCATGATCCCTCCCCTCTATGATGGGGCAGGGATCATGGGGTCATGGAAGCGGGATCGCTTTGAACAAGCCGAAACCGCATCGCGCGGGCCAATCTGTCGCTCGCGTCACCGTTCGACAACGGTTGACCGACGTGCGCGCGCGCGTCGCGAACTGGTTTCCCGACCGCGAATTCATCATGCGCTCGCAGGGGCAGGTCCGCTTCCTGCGCGTCTCCGGGCGGACGCAGAAGCGTGCCGCGCTCGGCGTCGTGGTGCTGACGCTCGCCTACGGCGGATCGCTGACCGCGCTGACCGTGATCCGCTGGCATGAATCCTACGATATCGACAAATTGCTCAGCCGGCAGGCGCGCGTCGAGAAGGCGGAGAATCGCGTCGCCGCCTATCGCAAGAATCTCGACGGCGTCGCGTCCGACCTGCAACGCCGGCAGGACTTCATCGAGAAGGTGACGCAGACGCGGCTCGGCGAGCTGCCCAAGGCCGCCAGACACGGCGACACCGTCACCAACAGCAGCACCGAAGCCGCCAAGACCGTCCGCAAGGTCAGCGCCGCGGTGCCGGAGGCCGCCAATCTCGCGCGGATGGAGGCGCGGCAGCTCGCCTTCGTCGAGAGCCTGACGCGCTATGCCGATCATCGCAGCGCCGCCGACGTCGCGATGCTGCGCAAGCTCGGCCTCAACCCGCAGATGATGCTCGCCGCGCTCGACGACGGCGACGCGATGGGCGGGCCGCTGTTCCCGATGTCGACCGACGCCGACGGCTCGATCGATCCGCGCTTCGCACGGCTCGGCGCCAGCCTGTCGCGGATGAGCGCGATCGAACAGGGCCTCGCCCGCGTGCCGCAGGTGCTGCCGGCGAGCATGAATTCGATCTCGAGCGGCTTCGGCTTCCGCTCCGATCCCTTCACCCATCACGGCTCGTTCCATCCGGGGCTCGATTTCCGCGGCCCGCGCGGTGCGCCGATCTATGCCGCCGCGCGCGGCGTGGTGACCTTCGTCGGCCAGCGGTCCGGCTATGGCAATTGCGTCGAGGTGACGCATGGCGATGGCCTGGTCACGCGCTACGGCCATATGTCCGGTTTCCACAGCCGTGTCGGCCAGCAGGTCGCCGCTGGCCAGACGATCGGCGCGATCGGCTCGACCGGGCGATCGACCGGACCCCATCTGCATTTCGAGGTGCGGATCAACGACCGCCCCGTCAACCCTCGCCCATTCCTGGAGGCGCGCACCCATGTTTCACCGCCGATCACCCGCCCCGACTCCCGTCCATCATCATCAGCCAAGGGTAGCGACTGAGCCCATGAACAAAGCGTCCACCTTCTCGATGATCGGCGCCGACGTCTTCATCGAAGGCAATCTCTCCGCCACCGCCGATCTGCATATCGACGGCCAGGTCCAGGGCGACATCACCTGCACCTCGCTGGTCCAGGGGCCGTCGAGCGAGCTGACCGGGCTGGTCAGCGCGCAATCGGGGCATCTCGCCGGTACGGTACGCGGCACGATCACGATCAGCACGCTCGTCATCCAGCGCAGCGCGCATATCATCGGCGATGTCCATTATGAATCGCTGACGATCGAACAGGGCGCGCGCGTCGAGGGCCGCTTCGCCAAGGCGGGCAGCGAAGTGCCGATGCCGGTGCCCATGCCGGTCGACGACCATCCGCTGATGCTCGAAAGCGACTGACGCCCGGGCCGGCGGTGCCGGGACCTCCGGGCGGTCGAGACCGCTGCGAACGTCTCGCCGCCGCCCCGGCCTCGTTCCGCGCTCCGACGAGCCGCGAGGTCAGGGGCTGATGCTCCTGAGGAACCGCGGGTGCCGGAACGCGGCCGGCATGTCGGCGGCGGATTTGCAGAGGTTGCGTTCAGTCGGGCACGACCTCGATCACGTCGAGCGTCGAGTGGAAGCCGGGGAACGGCAGCACCAGCCGCCAGCGCGCCGCGTCGATCCGTTCGACCAGCCCCGCCATGTCGCGCTGGCGGTCGCGGCCGTAGCGCATCGGCCGATCCTCGTCGCCGAGCGCGAGCGTGCCGAGGAAGATGGTGCGCGAATCGGTGCTGTCGAACAGATTGCCGCTCGCCCGCTGATCGCCGTCGGTGACGAAGCGACGCTCCATCCCCGCTTCGGTCACCCGGCAGGCGGTCCAGCTGCCGGTGAGCAGCGGCGGCCCGCCCGCGCCGATCCCGCCCAGCCGGTGCGTCCGGCAGCGGTAGCGGCCGGGATGCAGCGCCGCGCCCTCGATCACCCGGTCGGGATCGAACAGCGCCGGGTCGGCAGCGAGTCGCGCCCGCCCCGCCTCGCTGCCGCGGACCTTGGCGAGCGCCTGCACCCAGGCGTCACGCCAGCCGCGCAGCCGTTCGCGATCCTGCCGCGTCGCCACCTTGCGCCAGTCGCGGTCGCTCGTGTCCTGACCGCGCACCGCGGCGGTGGCGAGCATTGCCCCGGCGAGCGAGACGGCGATGATCCGCGCGATCCTCATGCCGCGGTCCAGCCGCCGTCGACCGACAGATTGGCGCCGGTGATCGCCTTCGCCTCGTCGCGGCACAGGAACAGCGCCAGCGCGGCGACCTGTTCGGGGGTGACGAATGCCTTGGTCGGCTGCGCGGCGAGCAGCACGTCGTTCATCACCTGCTCGCGGGTCATGCCGCGCGCCGTCATCGTATCGGGGATCTGCGCCTCGACCAGCGGCGTCCAGACATAGCCGGGCGAGATGCAATTGACGGTGACGCCATGCTGCGCGGTTTCCAGCGCGATCGTCTTGGTCAGCCCGACGAGGCCGTGCTTGGCCATGACATAGGCCGATTTGTTGGGGCTGGCGACGAGGCTGTGCGCCGAGGCGGTCGAGATGATCCGCCCCCAGCCGTTCGCCTTCATCAGCGGCACCGCGGCGCGCATCGCATACCAAGCGCTGGTCAGGTTGATCGCGAGGATCGCCTCCATCTTCTCGGGCGGAAACGACTCGATCGGCGCGACGTGCTGGACGCCGGCGTTGTTGACGAGGATATCGACGCTGCCGGTCTCGTCGGCGGCCCGCTCGACCAAAGAAGCGATCTGCTCGGGTTTCGTCATGTCGGCGGCATCGTAGAGCGCCGCCGCGCCGCTCGCCGCAGCCAGCTCGCCGCGTATCGTCTCGATCGCCTCCGCGTCGCCGAAGCCGTTGATCACCACCGCCGCGCCCTCCGCGGCGAAGGCCAGCGCATAAGCGAGGCCGATGCCCGAGGTGGAACCGGTAATCACGGCGGTCTTGCCCTTGAGGATCATCGCGCTGCTCTCCTGCTGTCGCCTGCCGTGTGCGTCGTCGGCGCGGCCGTTGCAACCGGGAGGCGGGTTGGGGCATTCGTAACGCAAGCTAAACGGAGTTCCGCATGCGCCTCGACGATTTTGACCCCAACATTGACGTCGGCGATCAGGGGAATCGCGGCGGCGGTTTCGGTGGTGGTGGCGGCGGCGGCGGTCTGCTGTTCGGCCTGCTGCCTTTGATCGGCAGTCGATTCGGCTGCGGCGGTATCGTCGTCGTCCTGCTGCTGATGGCGGTATTCGGCGGACTCGGCAATTTGGGCGGGATGCTCGGCGGCGGCGGCAGTGGCACGCAGGTGACGCGCTCCGCTCCGGCGGACGGCGGCTCGGCCACACAAGTCTGTACGTCCGACCCGGCAAAAAAGGCAGCGTGCGATGCCTTCAGCTCGGCACAGAAGACATGGACGGCGCTGTTTGCACAGAGCGGTAAGCGGTTCGAAGCGCCCGGCTTGCGGTTCTTCTCGCAGAACGGCCAGTCTGGCTGCGGCGCGGCGCAGTCGGCGATGGGGCCGTTCTACTGCCCGACGGATCAGCGCATCTATCTCGACACCAGCTTCTTCAACGAACTCGCCAACCGCTTCGGCGCCAAGGGCGATTTCGCGCAGGATTACGTGATCGCACACGAATTCGGCCACCATATCCAGAACCTGCTCGGCACCTCCGATCAGGTGCAGCGCATTCAGCGCAGCGGCAGCGAGACGGAGGGCAATGCCGCCTCGGTCCGGCTCGAGCTTCAGGCGGATTGCTATGCCGGGGTGTGGGCGGCGCAGAACCGCAGCCGGATGGACCAGGGCGATCTCCAGGAAGGGCTGACCGCGGCGCAGGCGATCGGCGACGATACGTTGCAGAAGGAATCGACCGGCCGCGTCGTCCCCGACAGCTTCACCCACGGCACCTCGGCGCAGCGCATGCACTGGCTGCAACGCGGCATCGAGACCGGCGACCCGGCGCAGTGCGATACGTTCAGCGGCGCGATCTGATCGGCGCCGCCGGCGGGGCGATCACCGCCCCGCCAGTTGCCGCGCGAAATGCACCTCGACCGCCTTGGTGACGCTGTCCGCGATCCGCTCGCGGCCTTCCTTGCTGTCGAGGAAGGCGGCGTCGACCGGGTTGGAGATATAGCCCGTCTCGAACAGGATCGAGGGCAGGTCGGGCGCCTTCAGCACCATCAGCGAGGCCATGCGGTGGAACACCGGCTTGGTCGGGATCAGCGGCTTGGCCTCCCGACCGAGCAGCCGCGCGAAGCTCGCCGAGCTGTTCATCGTCTCGCGCTGCGCAAGGTCGATCAGGATCGACGAGACGTCGGCGCCGGCATCGCCGAGATTGACGCCGGCGATCACGTCCGCCTTGTTCTCCCGCATCGCCAGCCGCGCCGCTTCCTTGTCGGAGGCGACCTCCGACAGGGTATAGACCGACGCGCCGCTCGCATCGCCGCTGCCGACGCTGTCGCAATGGATCGAGATGAACAGGCTGGCCTTCAGCCGCCGCGCGACGCCGTAGCGCTCGCGCAGCACGAGGAAGCGGTCGTCGTCGCGGGTCAGCGCCACCCGCACCCGCCCGCTGGCGAGCAGTGCGTCGCGGATCGTCCGGGCGATCGCCAGCGTCACGTCCTTCTCGCGCAGGCCGGTGACGGGGTTGATCGCGCCGGGATCGACGCCGCCATGGCCGGCATCGATCACCACCAGCGGCCGGCTGGCGTCGCCCGTCACCTCGGGTAACGGCGCGCGGCGGGCGGGCGGCGGCACCGGGATCGACAGTTTGTAGCGCGGCCGCGCGCGCCATTGGCCGAGGTCCATGGTGAAGAAGCGCAGCGGCCCTGCCGCCACCGCCGCGGCGACGCGCGCCGGATCGGCGGGTTCGAGCGACACCGTCAGCCGTCCGGCCGCGTCGAAGCCGCCGTCGCCGATCACCGCGGGACGACCGAGATCGAGCAGCAACCGCGTGCCCTGCCCCGCCCGCCATTGCCGCACGCGCGTCACCAGCCCGCCGCCGAGCGCCTGCGCACCGGGAATCGCCTGCGCGATATCGATCGCGATCTGGCGACTGTCGTGGAGCAGGACCGCGGTGGCGTCGCCGACCGGACCGTCGAAACCGATGACGACGCGCCCGCCGCTCACCGCGACGCTGCGGATCGCCGCCGCCTGCGCCGGCACGCTGGTGCACCAGCCGACGATAAGGGCGAGCAACGCAAGCATCGGGCGACCTTGCCGCGTCGCGCGGGCGCTGGTCCAGCGAAAAGCCATGACGAATTCCTTGGCCGACGGTATCTGGCCGTCGCCTGAACCCGATCGGTACGCCGCCGCCTGCCAACACCGGGTTGCCCGGCAAGGTTAAGCCGCCATTCGGCATGATCTTGCCGCAGAGTGCGGCCAATTCGTGCCAGTTGCGATACGAGAAGCGCAATGCTACCAACCGACTGCACCCATGCGTCGCGCTTCATTCGTGCAAGCGACGCATCGGTCGCCGCGCCGTCCTGGCGCGGTTTTAACCAGGTTGACGCTCGCATGACGCATTTTCTCAACGTTCGACACCGCCCGGCTCCGGCCGGCGGCGTGTCGGATGTGTGGGAGGGCCGTGCCCCCCGACATGCGCGGCGAGCAGACGCATTCTCACCATCCCGCGCCGGTCCGCCCGGCGCCACCTATCAACGCGCAAGCGCGCCCTCCGGCTTATTCCTTTCAGGACCGTCCGCAGGAGCGCCACGCGCGCGGAGACCGTTCAATGACCACGCGTATGCTGATCGACGCACGCCACCGGGAGGAAACCCGGGTCGCCGTCGTCAAGAATAACCGCATCGAGGAATTCGACTTCGAGAGCGCCGAGCGCAAGCAGCTCAAGGGTAACATCTATCTCGCCAAGGTGACGCGCGTCGAACCGTCGCTGCAGGCGGCGTTCGTCGATTACGGCGGCAACCGCCACGGCTTCCTCGCCTTCAGCGAAATCCACCCGGATTATTATCAGATCCCCAAGGAGGATCGCGACGCGCTGCTGCGCGAGGAGGCGGAGCATGCCGCCGAGGAAGCTGCGCTGCGCGCCGAGCATGACGACGACGACGCCGAGGGCGACGATCACGACGAGGGCGACGATTACGACGATCACGACGATCACGACGACGCCGATCATGACGAGGCGGGCACCGACGAAGGCACGTCGGACGGCACGTCGAAGAAGCCGCGCACCGCGAACGACGAGGAGGTCGAGGCGCTGCGCCAGCGCCGCATGAACCTGCGCCGCCGCTACAAGATCCAGGACGTGATCCGCCGCCGTCAGGTGCTGCTCGTCCAGGTCGTCAAGGAAGAGCGCGGCAACAAGGGTGCGGCGCTGACCACCTATCTCAGCCTCGCCGGCCGCTATTGCGTGCTGATGCCCAATACGTCGCACGGCGGCGGCATCAGCCGCAAGATCAGCAACGCGTCGGACCGCAAGCGCCTCAAATCGATCATGGCGGACATGCAGTTGCCGCCGTCGATGGGCTGCATCGTCCGCACCGCCGGGCTGCAGCGCACCAAGGTCGAGATCAAGCGCGACTTCGATTACCTGGCGCGGCTGTGGGACGGCATCCGCGACGCGACCCTGGGCTCGTCGGCGCCGGCGCTGATCTATGGCGACAGCGACCTGATCAAGCGCGCGATCCGCGACATCTACAACAAGGACATCGACGAGGTGATCGTCGAGGGCGAGGAGGGCTTCCGCCACGCCAAGGACTTCATGAAGCTGCTGATGCCGAGCCACGCGCGGCGCGTCCGGCAATATGCCGACGCGGTGCCGCTGTTCCAGCGCGCACATGTCGAGGATCAGCTCGCCGCGATGTACCATCCGGTGGTGCAGCTCAAATCGGGCGGCTATCTGGTCATCAACCCGACCGAGGCGCTGGTGTCGATCGACATCAACTCCGGCCGCTCGACGCGCGAGCATAATATCGAGCAGACCGCGACCGCGACCAACCTCGAGGCGGCGCAGGAGATCGCGCGCCAGCTGCGGCTGCGCGACATGGCCGGGCTCGTCGTCATCGACTTCATCGACATGGACAACAATTCCAATGTCCGGAAGGTCGAGAAGGCGATGAAGGAGGCGCTCAAGGACGATCGCGCCCGCATCCAGGTCGGCCGCATCTCGTCCTTCGGGCTGATGGAGATGAGCCGCCAGCGGCTGCGCACTGGCGTGCTCGAGGCGTCGACGCGCGCCTGCCCGCATTGCGAGGGCACCGGGCTCGTCCGCACCGCCTCGTCGGCGGGCCTGTCGGCGCTGCGCCTGATCGAGGAAGAGGCGGCGCGCGGTCGCGGTTCGCTGCTGACGCTGCGCGCCAGCCAGGAAGCGACGATCTACGTGCTCAACCGCAAGCGCGCCGATATCGCCGAGATCGAGGATCGCTACGGCGTCCAGGTCGAGATCATCCCCGATCGCGAGGAGGAGGGCGCGCGCATGTCGGTCGAGGCATCCGGCCCGCCGCCCGCTTATGCGCCCAAGATCGAGGCGCTGGTCGAGGAAGACTATGACGACGTCCCCGAGGAGATCGAGGACGAGGAGGATGAGGAAGAGGTCGTCGAGGCCGAGGCGGAGCCGCGTCGCGAGGGCGGTCGCCGGTCGGAACAGCGCGAGGAGCGCAGCGATGACGACGGCGAAGGCCGTCGGGGTCGCCGCCGCCGTCGGCGCGGGCGTCGCGGACGCAAGGACGAGAATGGCGAGACGTCGCAGGACGAAGCCGCGCTCGACACCGAGTCGGTCGACGGCGAAGCCGAAGCCGAGCCGGTCGAGGCCGATGCCGAAGCCGATGGCGACGCCGAAGCACCGGTCGATTCGGGCGAGCGTGCCGAGGGCGAGGGTCGCCGTCGCCGCGGTCGCCGCGGTCGCCGCGGTGGCCGTCGTCAGGACGCCGCCGGTGACGTCGTCGCGACGGAGGAGGCCGACGGTGGCGCCGAAGCCGATCTGCCGCCGGCCGATCTCGAGCCGATCGTCGAGGCGGCGGATGCCGGCCCGGTGATCACCGGCCTCGATGCGCCCGAGCCCGCCGCCGCCAAGGATGCGACGCCGGTCGAAGCGCCCAAGACGCGCCGCCGTCCGCGTGCCCGTGCCGCCGCTCCGGCCGCCGAGAGCGTCGAGACGACGGCGGTCGCCGAGCCGGTCGAGGCGGCGCCCGCCGCGCCGGCCGAGCCGCTCGCCGAAGCCAAGCCGAAGCGCACGCGCAAGAAGAAGGCCGACGCGCCGGTCGCCGAGGCGGCAGAGCCGGCCCCCGTCGCCGAGGTGGCTTCCGAGGAGAAGCCGAAGCGTCGCCGCACCCGCAAGGCGGCGACCGAAGAGGCCGCACCGGCGGTCGAGACGGCCGCGCCCGCCCCGGCCGAACCCGAAGCCGCCGCAGAGCCTGCGGAAGCGGACGACGCCGCGACCGACGCCGGTGGCGAGACCCCGCGCCGCGGCTGGTGGCAGCGCACCTTCGGCGCCTGAGCCCTGCCCCTTCCCCGTCCGCGCGCCGGACGGGGAAGGAACCCGGCGAACGTCTTGACTTCGCTATATAATGTCTGAATTGGACACAATGGCTGCCGCGGTATACGATCCTGCGGCATGTTCCAGTCGCCCCCTGTCGCCGACCGCCCCCGCATGGTCGTCCGGTCGGCCGCCGTCCTGCTTGTCTATGTCGTGGCGATCGCGCTCTTCTGCCGGTCTGCGCTGGTCAGCGGTTTCGATCTGGGCTTCGGCGAGCGCGGCGATGCGATCATCGAAATCGCGATCATCGAACATTGGCGCAACGTTCTCGCCGGTGTCGCCGCCTGGGACACCAGCTTCTACTTCCATCCCTATCAGGCGACGCTCGGCTATAACGACGGCTATCTGCTGTATGGACTCGTCTACAGCGGCTGGCGGCTGATCGCCGACCCGTTCCACGCCGACACGCTCAACATCCTCACCTTCAAGACGATCGGCTTCGCTGCGGCGTACGCCCTCGTCGCGCGCAGTCTCGGCTGGGGGCAACGCACCGGGCTGGCGGTGGCGCTGCTCTGGACGGTCGCGAGCAATATCACGCTGCAAGCGGTCCATGCCCAGTTGCAGAGCGTCGCCCTGCAGCCCGTCGCGATGATGCTCGCGATCGCCACCCTCCGCGCCGAGCAGGCCGGTCGGCTGACGCGCGCCCGGTTCGCCGCCATGGGGCTCGCGCTGCTGCTCGCCGCATGGCTGCTCACCTCTTATTACATGGCGTGGTTCACGCTCTTCTCCGCTTGTCTTTATCTCGCCTGCTGGGCGGTGGTGACGCGGACGTGGCGGCCCGCTGACTGGATCGCCCTGCTCCGCCGGCATGCGGGGACGATCCTCGCCGGTGTGGCGACGTTCGCGGTCGCGATCCTGCCCTTCCTGCGCCTGTACCTGCCCAAGGTGCGCGAGACGGGCGGCGAGGCGGTCGACGATATGCTCGGCTATCTGGTGACGCCGGTGATCGACATGATCAACGTCGGTCCGGGCAATATCGTCTGGGGATGGCTGTTCCTGCCCCTGTTCGCGCTCGTCCACCGCCTGCTTCCCGACGATCCGGCCCTCCCCGGCCGTGTGCTCGGCGGCGAACATGAGGCGGGGTTTCCGCTGCTGTTCTGCGCGCTGGCGCTGCTCGCCGCATGGCGGATCGTCGCGACGCGGCGGATCGACGGCTGCCGTCCGGCGCCTGCGACGCTGCGCGCCTTCGCCCTGGCGATGCTCGTCGCCTGGCTGTTGACGATACAACTCTGGAAGGCCTCGCCGTGGCTGCTGGTCTTCCACCTCGTCCCCGGCGCCAAGGGCCTGCGGACGATCTCGCGCTACCAATTGTGGCTGACGCTGCCCTTGCTGCTGATCGCCGCCGCGGTCTGGCGGCAGCGGGCGCGGCGGCTGTTCCGCCGCCGACCGTGGCTCGCGACAGGGCTCGCCGCGCTGCTCGTCGCCGAGAATCTCAGCGCCGAGACGCCGGCGCAGCTCAGCCGCGCCGAGCAGCGCGCCGCGCTGATGCATATCTCGCCCCCACCCCCCGGTTGCGCCAGCTTCTACGTCGTCGCCACCCGCCCGACCGAGCCGCTCTACATCAGCCGCGAGCTGCACGCCCGCTACCCGCACAATGTCGATGCGATGCTGCTCGCCGAACTGTGGCGGGTGCCGACGATCAACGGTTTCTCGACCTTCAACCCGCCCGACTGGGATTTCGCGGAGCCGCGCGCCGCCGATTACGACGCGCGGGTCCGCCGCTATGCGCAGCGCCATCGCCTGCGCGGGCTCTGCCGGCTCGACGTTCGTGCGCGGCCGCCCTGGTCGCGGGTTACACCTTGACCAGCATCTTGCCGGTATTGCCGCCCGAGAAGAGGCCGAGGAACGCCTCTGGCATATGGTCGAGGCCGTCGATCACCGTCTCGTGACGCTTGAGCCGGTCTTCCTTGAGCCAGCCGCCCATGTCGCGATAGAAATCGGCGGCACGATCGGTGAAGTCGCTGACGATGAAGCCTTGGATGCGGATGCGATTGCCGATCAAACGGGCGAGGTAGCGCAATTCGGTCGGCTTGCTGCTGTTGTAGACGTCGATCATCCCGCAGATCGCGAAGCGCGCGCGGAGATTGGCGTGCGCCAGCGCCGCATCGAGATGATCGCCGCCGACATTGTCGAAATAGACGTCGATGCCGTTGCGCGCGACTTCGCCAAGCGCCTTCACCACCGGCGTGCCGCTCTTATAGTCGATCACCGCATCCGCGCCGAGCGACTGGACCCAGGCGCATTTCTCCGCGCCGCCGGCCGAGCCGATGACGTGACAGCCCTTGGCCTTGGCGATCTGCACCACCGTCGATCCGACCGCACCCGCCGCGGCGGAGACGAAGACGGTATCGCCCTCCTTCGCCTGCGCGACCTCGAGCAGCCCGAAATAGGCGGTCATCCCCGGCATGCCGAGCTGGCCGAGAAACGCCTGCGGATCGACGTCGAGCTCGGGCAGCGGCTGGACCTGCGACTCGGGCAGCACCGCCTCGTCGCGCCAGCCGGCGAAATGCTGGACGGCATCGCCGGGCTTGAACCGCTCCGACCGGCTTTCGGTGACCGTGCCGATCGCACCGCCTTCCATCGGCTTGCCGAGCGCGAACGGCGGCGTGTAGCTTTTCACGTCGTTCATCCGGCCGCGCATATAGGGATCGACCGACAGCCATTGATTGGCGATGCGCACCTCGCCCTCGGCAAGATCGCGCTGCGGCAGGTCGATCAGGGCGAAATGCTCGTCGCTCGGCAGGCCCTCGGGCCGGGAAGTCAGGCTCCATGCACGTGCCATCGTATCAATCTCCGTTGCTGGTGATGAAGGGGGATCGGGTTGCGCCGATCCCCTGTCCACCGCAACGCAAAAGGCCCGGGACATGCCCGGGCCTTCGCGTGACGGTCGCTCGGGCTCAGTAGGTGCCCGAGAAGCTCTTGTTGAGCGTCTTGCCGTCGCCGTCGGTGCTGCTCGTGCTGGTGCTCGTGCTGCCCGTGGCGGTCGACTGCGTGTTCGACGTCGGGTTGGACGATCGCGTATTCGCATAGGGCTCGCGACGCGACTGGTCCTCGCCGAACATCGCCTGGCTACGCTCCTCGTCGCGCCACGCTTTCTTCGCCTCGGCAGCGGTCTTGCTCAGCGTCACCTTGCCATCGACGCTCTGCAGCCAGTTCGACGGGATCGAATGGTGGCGGCCGCCGGCATCGACGTCGTTCTTGGTCAGGATGATGCGATCGCCGCGCACCTTGTCGACGGTGCCGACATGCTCGCCGTCCGAGCCGACGACGTCCATATGCTCCTCGACCTTGTTGAGCGAGTCACGCTGCGTCTGACGGTTCGAACGCCACGAGCTGAACTCGTTTTCGAACTTGGTACGGTTTTCCTGGCGATACTCGTGGTAATCGCGGTCGAGCGCGTCGATCTGGCCACGGCGCCAGCTATGATAATCGTTGTCGCGATCATGGTTGGCTTGCTGATCCTGGCGCGAATCGAACTCGCGGCGACGCTCGGCGTCCTCGTCCCCGAACCACGAGCGGACCTCGTCCCCGGCACGCGCGAGGAAGCCGCGGTCTTCGTAATCATAGCCCTGCGGCTGGCGGCCATAGCCCTGCTGGCCGCGGCCGCCGGCGTTGCGGTTGCGATCGCGGTAATTGTCGTCGTCGTCGTGACGGTGCGACCCGAAATCCTCGAACCGGCGGCTGCCGCTGCCATAGCTGCCGTGATATTCCTGCTCGCTGCCGCGATACTGGCCCGCACCGGCGCCGTAGCGGTTGCGATTGTCGGAGCGATCCTGGCCGTAGCGGTCGTCCTGGCCGTAGCTGCTGCGCCCGTAGTTGCTGCGACCATAGTCGTTGCCCGAGGCGCCATAGCCGCCGCGTCCGCCCTCATAGCCGCGATCACCGTCATAGCCGCGCCCGCCGCCATAGGACTGGTCGCGCTGGCCGTACCGCTGGTTGCCATAGTCGCGTGCGCCATAGTCCTGACGATCGTTCCGGCCGTCATTGCCGTACCGCCCCGCGGCCTGATAGTCGCGTGCGCTCGAATAGGTGTAATCGCGGCCGTAGCCCTGATTGCCGCCGCTGTTGTAATCGTCGCCGTGCGCGTCGCCTCGGGTATTGCGTTCGTAGACCATGATCGTCTCCTTCGACAAAAGCTCCTGCGGGTGCCGACCGCGTCGTTGCTGCGCGACCGTGCTCCTGATCGAATTAAAGATTAAAATGGCCCTTCGTTCCGACTGTTAGCGCCGCGTAACGGCTTTGCGTCGCAACCAGCCATCGGCCTGCCGCAGCATCGGAAACGCGGGCGCCCACACGCCCCGGGGGATTTTTTGGCAGCAGACGCAAGCGGCTGTTGCATCGCCCGGATCGTGCGGCTAATGGCGTCGCTCTCGGGCTGGTCCCGAGCCGGGGTGCGGGGCTGTAGCTCAGATGGGAGAGCGCTGCAATCGCACTGCAGAGGTCAGGGGTTCGATTCCCCTCAGCTCCACCACCGCACCCCCATCTTCCGCCTTGTGCTCCCATCGCCGCCGCTGAGACGTTCTGCGTGCGATGACCGATCCGATCCCCGCCGCGACACTGATCCTGCTGCGCGACCGCGACGCTGCGCCGCCCGACGTGCTGATGGTCGAACGCGCGCGTGCGCTGGCGTTTGCCGGAGGTGCGCTGGTGTTCCCCGGCGGGCGGATCGATCCGGGCGACGTGGCGCTGGCCGCGGCGATCGATGCGGGCGCGGACGGCGCGGCGCGGATCGCGGCGATCCGCGAGACGATCGAGGAGGCGGGGCTGGCGATCGGGCTCGATCCGCCCCCCTCGCCCGCCGTGGTCAAGACGATCCGCCGCCGCCTGCATGGCGGCGAGCCGTTCGGCGCGATCCTCTCCGACTATGGCATCGCGCTCGATCTCGCGGCGCTGGTGCCGTTCGCGCGCTGGTTGCCCGATCACGTACCGGTGCGCGTCTTCGACACCCTGTTCTTCCTGGCCCGCGCGCCCGCCGATGCGACGGCGAGCGCCGATGCCACCGAGACGGTGCGGCTGTGCTGGAGCAGCGCGGCGGCGGTGTTGCGCGAGGCGGATGCGGGCGCGGTGACGCTGATCTATCCGACGCGGCGGACGCTCGAACGGCTTGCCCTGTTCGCCGATTATGATGCCGCGGTCGCGCAGGCGCGGCGCCACCCGGTCCGCACCATCACGCCCTTCGTCGAGACGCGCGACGGTCAGGACTGGCTCTGCATTCCGGACGATTGCGGCTATCCGATCACCGCAGAGCCCGTCTCGCAGGTGCAGCGCGGCTGATGCGGGCGCTGCGCCGGCTGATCGGCGGCCTTACGCTCCTCGTCGCGCTCGCCGCCGCGGCGCTGCTGCTGTGGGGGCTGCTGCGCGGGCGGTCGGAGGATCTGCCGTGGACGCCGCTCGATCTCGCCGCGCCGGTCGGGCTGTCGACGGGGCGCAAGCTCACCGCCCTGACGCGTGACTTTCCGCTATGCCGCGCGCTGCTCGACCAGGCGGGGGTGCGGTATCGGGTGCTGCCGCCGCGTGAGGAGGGGCGGTGCGGCTATCGCGACGGGGTGCGCTTCGCTGACGGGGGCGCGCGCGCGATCGACTATCGCCCGGCGGGGCTCGGCATCGCCTGCCCGGTCGCCGCGGCGCTGTCCGTATGGGAGTGGCAGGTGGTGCAACCCGCCGCGCAGCGCCGCTTCGGCAGCCGCGTCGTCGCGATCGACCATTTCGGCAGCTATGCGTGCCGGCGCATCTATGGCCGCGACGCCGGGACGTGGAGCGAACATGCCACCGCCGACGCGGTCGATATCGCCGGCTTCCGCCTCGCCGACGGCCGCCGCATCACCGTCGCGCGGGACTGGCGCGGCGACGGCGATGATGCGGCCTTCCTGCACGAGGTGCGCGACGGCGCCTGCCGGCTGTTCGCGACGACGCTGTCCCCCGACTATAACGCCGCGCATCACGACCATCTGCACCTCGATCAGGCCGACCGCACCGCCGGCTGGCGCGCCTGTCGATGACGCCGCCGCCGCCGCCGTGATCAGTGCGGCGCGGCGGCCGATCCCGTGTCGACCTTCTCGACCCAGTGCGGGAAGAACGCCGGCTTGCGGTTCGACCAGCCCGAGGCGGTCGCCGCCGCTTCGCTGATCGACTGGAGCAGCTTGCGGCGCAGCTCCGGGTGAAGGTGCGGCAGCGCCGCCGCGGCGCAGAAGGCGCTCGGCAGCCACGGCCGCGCCGCCGCGCCGATCAGCCGCTCGTAGAGGAAGCGGAACGCGGAAAAGCTGGTCAGCCGCCCCTGCCCCAGATCGAAGCCGACCAACGTCACCAGCGGCGCGAGGAACGGCTCGACCGCGGCGAGATCGGCGTCATCCGGCACCAGCAGCCGCAGATCGGGGAGTGCCCGATACAGTCGCGCCTGCGCGCGGATGCTCGCCGCCTCGACCACGTCGCGCGACCAGCGGACCATGGCGTCGTCGCGATCAAGCCCGATATCGAGGCTGCGCCGGATATAGCGCTGCGTCGAGCTGGGGAAGCTCGCGAATTCCTTCATTTCGGCCAGCGTCATCGCGCCTTCCGCCGGTCTGTTCTTGGCACCCATGTCGTCACCCCACCCGCCAGAGAAGTCGGCACGATCCTCGCTCATGTTGGTTAACAACATCCTGAACGTGGGACGCCCCGCGTCACAAAAGCATCATGAAAGCTGCTGCGGCGCAACATAGATTGCGACGAGCGGAGTGATTTTGGTCGCAAACGTCGCAGGATAGCCGGATCGCCCATAGCAAGACGGCGGCCCCTCGCGGAACCGCCGTCTTTATCCAATCCGATCGGCGCGTGCGTTACCGGTTGCGCTCGGCCTCTTCGTCGAAGCCCGACGAGGGCGCCGGATCGCGGTCGTGACCGGGCTGCGTCATCGAGGGCGGATCGCTCGCATCCATCGATTCGTCGAGACCGGCATCGAGCCGGGCGTCGGCGCTGTCTGGGTTCTTCTCGAGCCGCTTGTTGATCGACTTGTCCTGGCCGGCATCCTGGCGCGGGTCACGCTCCTGGTTGCTGGCGTTCGGCGCGACCGACAGGCTGTCGAGAGCCTTTTCGTCAATTCCGGTCATGATGACACCCTCCTGAGTTTACCAACCAGCAACGTTCGCCCGCGCCGTTCCGTTCCTGCCGGTCAGTCACGCCGCGGTGACCCGGACCGTCTGATTGACGAACTGCGCGATGCCGAACACCGTCATGAAGGCGATGTCGGTCGCGTCGCGTCCGACGCAGACGCGCGCGATCGTCTCGGCGGGCGCCATCCGCGTCGCATCGACGAGCCGCCACGCGCCGTCCAGCCACAGTTCGGCGACCGCATGGAAGTCCGGCGGATCGACGCCGGGTGCGTAGGCGGCGACGCAGCGGGCCGGGATCTCGCCCGCCCGCGCCAAGGCGACGAGCAGATGCGCGTAATCCCGGCAGACGCCCGACCGACTGGCGAAGGTATCGATCGCGGTCGTCTCGCCGCTGCTGGTATTGGCGCGATAGTCGAGCGACTCCGCCACCCAGTCGGCGAGCGCCGTGGCAAGCGCGCCGCCGCCCATGCCGCCGAAGCGACGGCGGACGAAGCCTTCGAGGCGGTCCGACTGGCAATAGCGGCTCGGCAGCAGATAGGGGATGAGCGCGCCGTCGAGCGCGCGCGCCGGCGTCGCCGGCAGGCTGGCGAGATCGACCGGCGCGCGCGTCACCTCGACCTCCGCCCGATAATGCGCCTTGAGCCAGCCGTCGGCGCGGATCCAGCAGCGCTGGCCGATCCCCTCCTCGCCGCGCGCCGCCACCACCGGCGTGTCGCTCCACACGGTCAGCGATTCGGAAACGATCCGCTGGTCGAGCATCGCCGCCGCCTCGATCTGCAACAGCACGTCGCTCGGCGGGCCGAGGATGGCGTAATCGAGCGCGACGTCGATCGAGAGGCGCATCGGCCTATTCCTTCACACGAAAAAGCCCGGCGGCCGTGGCCACCGGGCTCGTTGAACCAGACGGAGGTCCGGTCGGATCAGTTGCGCTGCGAACCGAAGAGACGCAGCACGAAGAGGAACATGTTGATGAAGTCGAGGTAGAGCGACAGCGCCGACATGACCACGGCCTTGCCGACCATGTTGGTGCCCGCGACCTGGAAATACAGGCTCTTGGTGCGCTGCGTATCGTAAGCGGTGAGGCCCGCGAACAGCAGCACGCCGACGATGCTGATCACCAGATTGAGCACGCTCGACTGGAGGAACAGGTTGATCAGGCTGGCGACGATCACGCCGACGAGGCCAATGATCAGGAAGGTGCCGAATGCCGACAGATCCTTCTTGGTCGTATAGCCATAGAGGCTGAGACCGGCGAAGCCCGCTGCGGTCGAGAAGAACGCGCCGGCGATCGACGTCCCGCTATAGACGAGGAAGATCGTCGACAGCGACAGGCCCATCAGCACCGCGAATGCCCAGAACAGCATCTGCAGCGTCGAGGTCTGCATCCGCCCCTGCCCGAAGCTCATCGCGAAGACGACGCCGAGCGGCGCGAACATCAGCACGTAGCGCAGCAAGCCACCGCCCATGAACACCTGGGCCGCGGGCGACGAGGCCCCGCCCCAGGCGAACAGCAGCGCGACGATGCCCGTCAGCAGCACGCCCGAGCCCATGTAATTATAGACCGACAGCATGTACGAGCGCAGACCCGCGTCATAGGCACCGCTGCGCGCTGTGTCGGTGCGCGTGGCCCCGAACGGCGCGGCGCTCGGCCGGGGGTCAGACCAGTTAGCCATGGTATCCAAAACTCCTTTACCGACCACATGCCGGATGACCGAAATATCGGCCTGCCGTGGTCCCATTTCAAGCGAAACCGGCTAAGTCCCGGTTCCAAAGCAACAGAACTTTACAAAGAGGCGTTACCCTCGCCATGCGTCTGTTCGTCGCGCTCCGCCCGCCCGCCGCGATCCGCGATTCGCTGCTCGACGCGATGGACGGCGTACCCGCCGCGCGCTGGCAGGACGATGCGCAATTGCACTGCACGTTGCGCTTCCTCGGCGATGTCGACCGGCCGCAGGCGGAGGATGTCGCCGCGGCGCTCGCCGCGCTCTATGCGCCGGCGCCCTGCGTCCGGCTGCACAGCGTCGGCCAGTTCGCGCACAAGGGGCGAACCGATACCTTGTGGGCGGGGCTCGCCCCGACCGCGGCGCTGCACCACCTCGCCCGCAAGGTCGAACAGGCGTGCACGCGCGCCGGCCTTGCGCCCGAGCGGCGCGCCTATCTGCCGCACGTCACGCTCGCCCGGCTGCCGCGCAGCGCCGGTGCCGCGCCGGAGATCGATGCCTGGCTGGCGCGCCACGCCGCGCTCGCCAGCGATGCCTTCGTGCTGCCGCATCTCATCCTCTACCAGAGCCATCTCGGCCACGGCGGCGCGCTGTACGAGCCGGTGATGCGCTGGCCCCTTGCGCCGCCGGCGGAACCGCCGCAGGTCCTGCCGGTTCGTTCGGAAACCTCGGGAGACCCTTGATGCGCGTTATCCTCGTCCTTGCCGGCCTGTCGTCGCTCGCGCTTGCCGCCTGCGCGCAGAAAGACCCGGTCGCCGTCGGCAGCGCCATCTCGGGCGGCGCACGCGCCACCGCGAGCCTGCGCACCGCCAACGGCCTCGACGCCGGGCACGCCAATGTTGCCGAGGTGGCCGGCGGGCTGCGCTACACCGTCGACGTCAAGGGCCTGCCGGCGGGGACGCATGGCGCGCATATCCACACCACCGGCCGCTGCGACGCGCCCGACTTCACCACCGCGGGCGGCCATTGGAACCCGACGTCCGCGAAGCACGGTAGCATGAACCCGCAGGGGCCGCATGAGGGTGACCTGCCCAATCTGATCGTCGGCACCGACGGCCGCGGCACGCTCGGCGTGACGGTGCCGGGCGCGACCATGGCGGGGCTGCTCGACGCCGATGGCGCCGCGATCGTCATCCATGCCGGCGCCGACGATCTGATGACCGATCCGTCGGGCAACAGCGGCGGCCGTATCGCCTGCGGCGTCTTCACCGCCGCCTGATCGACGCGGCGGCGGGTCATTCCACCGCCGCCGCCCTCGCCTCGCGCGTCGCCTCCGCGGCCGGCACCAGCCGGTAGGCGGCGACCGCGCAGGCGACCGTCACCGGCACGACGGCGAGCAGCGACAGCATTCCGATCGACAGGCTGCCCGACAGCGTCGAGATCCGCCCTGCCGCATAGGGACCGAGCGCGAGGCCGAGCAGCGTCGTGCCGATGAAGAAGGTCGCGGTCGCCGCACCGCGCATCCGCGGCAGCACGAGGTCCTGCGTCGTCGCCGCCGCCGCGCCGAGCGCGCCGCTCGCGGTCAGCCCGGCGAGGAACAGGCTGGGATAGAACACCCACACGTCGCCCGCGGTGAAGGCACCGATCAGGAACGGCACCGGCAGCGTCGCGCCGGCGAGGACGACGATCAGCCGCCCCGCCGGATTGCGCCGCCGCAGCCGGTCGGCGACCAGCCCGCCGATCGTCACGCCGAGGAAGCCGGCGAGCGCCCCGCTGCTGCCCAACCACAGCCCGGCATGCGCCGGCGTCTCGCCGAGCACACGCAGCGCGTAGGGCGCGGCCCAGAAATTGGCGGCATAAGCGAGGAAGGCGATCAGCCCGTACGCCACCACGGTGCAGACGAACGCCGGCGTGCCGACGATCAGCGCAAAGGTCGCCGGATCGCGCCGCCGCAGCGCGCTGCCCCAGGAGAAGACCGCATAGACGCCGGTGCCGACCGCGATCCACTGCGGCGCCGGCTCGCCCAGCGCGATCAGCAGCGTCACCAGCGCCGCCACCCCGGCCAGCACGGCGAGATTGACGAACAGCGCGCGCGCCCCGCCCTGCCACGCACCGATCAGCGTCAGCGGCGGCAGGATGGTGAGCAGCTCGGCGGCGAAGGCGCGAAACGGCGCGGGATGCGGCGGCGGTGCGGGAAGCCCCTCGACCAGCCCGCGTACCGGCTCCCGCAGCGTCGCGATCCACAGCGCGACGAGCAACCCCGGCAGGCCGACCACGAGGAACGCCGCCTGCCAGCCGACCAGCCCGAGCGGGCCGCCGGCCGGAAAGGCGCGGTTCCAGTTCTGCACGACCATCCCGCCGAGGAACAGCGACACGCCGCCGCCAACGTACAGGCCCGCCGAATAGATCGACAGAGCGGTCGCCCGCAGCCGTTTGGGGAAATGGTCCGAGATCAGCGAATAGGCGGCGGGCGATGCCGTGGCCTCGCCGACCCCGACACCGATCCGCGCCGCGGCAAGCTCGCCCCCGGTCCGCGAGAAACCCGACAGCGCGGTCATCGCCGACCATAAGGCGAGCCCCACCGTCATCAGCCGCACCCGATGCCAGGTGTCGGCGAGCCGCCCGAGCGGGATGCCGAACAGCGCGTAGAAGACGCCGAATGCGGTGCCGTAGAGGAAGCCGAGATCCTCGTCCTTGAGCCGCAGGTCGCGCTTGATCTCCTCGGCGAGGATGGCGATCACCTGCCGGTCGATGAAATTGAGGACATAGACGACGAACAGGATGCCGAGCACGTACCAGGCATAAGGCGACGCCCGCTGTTCGCCTGCCCCCGCCGTCGCCTCGGCCATCGCCATCCCCTCGCCTTGCCGGCTCACGCTAGCAGAGGCGTGGCGGGAAGACGATACCCGATGCTCTAAACCGGCCGGACGCGGTCGGCGGGCGGGTTAGGGATGCACGCGGAAGCGCAGAGGACGCAGAGAGAATGGGGTGAAGCGTCCGTGCAGCATCGGCGAGGAGAGGAAGCGCCCGCAGCACACCTCTGCGCCCCCCGCGCCTCTGCGCGACAACATTCGTCGCGGTGCTAAGCGCGCCGTCGCTGCCGCGTGCCGCGCTCAAGCCGGTCGAGCAGCGATTCGATCGATGGCACTTCCGCAGGCGCAGGCGCGGATGCGGGTGCGGGTGCGGGTGCGGGTGCGGGAGATGCAGCGGGGGCTTCGACTATCGGCTCAGCGACAGGTTCGGTGATGGCCGGCGCGGCTTCGACACTCTCTTCGTCTTCCGGCTTCACCTCAGGCTCAGGCTCAGGCTCAGGCTCAGGTTCGATCGCCACCGGCTCCGGCTCCACGACCGACACCGGCGGGCGCAGCGGCATCACCGGGCGGACGGGTTCGCGCGGCACGTCGGGCAGCGCGCCGGGGTGATAGGCGGCAAGCGGCTGGTTGAGATCGACCGGGATCGATTGCACCACCGGCGGCTCGTCCGCAGCGGCCGGCGGCGTCGGCGGCGGCAGCGGCGTACCGAGATCGGCCGCCGACATCGGCCGGCGCGCCGGCGCATCGGGATGCGCGTCGGCGCGGCGCAGCACCGGCACGCCGGTGTCCGCCGCAGCCGTGCGCGCGAACAGACCACCCGCGCCGAACAACAGGAACAGCGCCGACCAGGCCACCGCCGCGGTGACCAGCCCGCCGCCGAGCGCGAGCAGCGCACGCGCCGTCGCGCCGAGCGGCGGCGCGGCGGCGGCGATCAGCGCCGGCATGCCGCTCTGCCATACCCAATCCTCCAGCACGGTCTGCGGCACGAGCAGGAAGAGCGCCGCCACCGCGATGCCGCCGGCGATGCCGCCGGTCGGCGCGATCCAGGCGGTGGAGCGTGCTGTCATCGATTGGCCGGGGAACGCTGCCATGATCCATCCACTGTCGCGGCCATGGTCAGCCGCTGGTAAATTGGTTCGTAACGACCAATGTTTGACGACCAGTTACGCTCCTGTTCGACGAAGGCGCGCGCCGCCGTCCGCCGCCGCGCCCAGCCGCTGCGATCGGCGAGCAGCGTGGCGAGCGCCGCCGCGATACCCGCCGGATCGTCGGCGGGAAAGAGCGTGCCGGTGACGCCGTCGCGGATCAGCTCGCGATGCCCGCCGACGTCGGACGCCGCGACCAGCTTGCCCTGCGCCATCGCCTCGAGCGGCTTGAGCGGCGTCACCAGGTCGGTGAGCCGCATCGCCTTGCGCGGATAGGCGAGCACGTCGACCAGCGCATAATAGCGCTCCACCTCGGTATGCGGCACCCGGCCGACGAAGCGGATCGCCGCCGCCACCGGCGACGCCGCCGCCTGCGCGCGCAGCGCCGCCTCCATCGGCCCGCCGCCGACGAGCAGCAGCCGCGCCTTGGGCCGTGTCGCGACCAGCGCCGGCATCGCCGCGATCAGATCGTCGAGCCCTTCATAATCGTAGAAGCTGCCGATGAAGCCGATCGTCTCGGCATCGCCGAGCCCGAGACTGTCGGCGAGCGCGGCGTCGCGCGCGGCGGGCTCACCGAACAGGTCGAGATCGACACCATTGGGCGAGACGACGATCTTCTCGCGGTCGATGCCGCGTGCGATCAGGTCGTCGCGCAGCCCGTCGCAGATCACCGCCACCGCATCGGCGCGCTGCACCGCCCAGCTTTCGAGCGCCCGCGTCGCGCGATAGCGTGCCGAGCCCTCGCGCCCGGTACCGTTGCCGACCGCGGCGTCCTCCCAAAAGGCGCGTATCTCATAGACCAGCGGCAGGCCGCGCTGCCGGGCGACGCGCAACGCGGCGAGCGCGCCGAGCACCGGCGAATGGGCGTGCAGGATATCCGGCCGGAAGGCATCCACCGCCGCCGCGATCCGCCGCGCGAAGGCGGCGATCCCCGCCACCTCGCCGACCAGCCCCGCCGGGCGCTTCGCCAGCGTGCGGTGGAAGGTCAGCCCGTCGACCGACTCGACCGCATCGGCCACCGCCCCCTGCCGCGGCCCGGTCACCGCCGCCACCTGCCACCCGCGCGCCTCCTGCGCCTTGAGGATCGCGCGGGTGCGGAAGGTATAGCCGCTCTGCAGCGGCAGGCCGTGATCGAGGACGTGAAGGATGCGCATCGCCACGCCTTATGCCACGCGGGTTTAAGGACGCGTCAATCGCGGCGACGCGCGGGACTTAACGTGACATCAACCCGGTGCGCCGCATAGGCTGCGGCCATGCGGACCGGCGCCCTTCGATGATCGACAATCTGTCGCTGGCGATCACCCATGCGCTGATGCTGCTCGCCGCCTGGCTGCTGCTCAAACGGCCGGACCTCGATGCGGAATCGCCGGCGCCGCGTCACTGGCGCGCACGCGGGCGCGGCGCGACTCCGCCGCCGCCGCAGGATCTGCCGCCCGGTGCGTGACCTCGTCTTCGTCGCCTTTCTCGCCGCGATCTTCGGCATGGGGTTGCGGCGGCCGTTCCTGCTCGTGCTCGCCTATGTCTATATCGACATCGTCTCGCCGCAGCGGCTGACTTATATCCTCCTCAACAGCGTGCCGATCTCGCTGATCGCGGTGGCGCTGGCGGTGGGCGGCTGGCTGCTGATCGACGACAAGAGCGACAGCCGGTTCGCGCCGCGGCAGGGGCTGATCGTGCTGCTGCTGCTCTACTGTTGGGCGACCACGGCCGGCGCCGATTTCCCACACGACGCCAAGGACAAATGGGACTGGGTGTGGAAATGCCTCGCCTTTGCCGCCTTCCTGCCGCTGACGCTGCGGACGCGGCTGCGCATCGAGGCGCTGCTGCTGTTCATGATCCTGTCCGCCGCGTCGATCATCATCGTCGGCGGGATCAAGACCGCGGCGGGCGGTGGCGGCTATGGCCAGCTCGACCTGATGGTCAACAACAATTCGGGGCTGTACGAGGGCAGCACCATCTCCACCGTCGCGGTGGCGATCGTGCCGCTGATCGTCTGGTTCATGCGCCACGGCACGATCTTCCCGCCCGACTGGAAGGTGAAGGGCTTTTGCCTGTGCCTGGTCTTCGCCTGCCTGCTGATCCCGGTCGGCACGTCGACGCGGACCGGGCTGCTCTGCATCCTGCTCGTCGCGGCGCTCTCGCTGCGCAACACGCAGCGCAAGCTGCTCTACCTCGCGATGATCGGCGCCGCCGGCTTGCTCGCGGTGCCGTTCCTGCCGGCGAGCTTCACGCAGCGGATGAGCACGATCAAGAGCCATGACGCCGATGAATCCGCCTCGACCCGGATCGCGGTGTGGCAGTGGACGATCGACTATGCCAAGACCCACCCGTTCGGCGGCGGCTTCGACGCCTATCGCGGCAACCATATCCGCTACGAGATCCGCAAGACCGACGGCAGCGGCGCCGACCCCGGCATCACCGACCAGGCGATCACCGACAAGGCGCGCGGCTATCACAGCGCCTATTTCGAGATGCTCGGCGAACAGGGTTATCCGGGGCTGTTGCTGTGGCTGAGCATCAGCGTGATCGGGCTGGTCCGGATGGAGGTGCTGCGCCGCCGCTACCGCGATCCGGCGGGCGAGTTCGGCTGGGCGGGGCCGTTGGCGGCGGCGTTGCAGACCGCGCATCTCGTCTATCTGCTCGGCGCGGCGTTCATCGCCATCGCCTTCCAGCCCTTCGTCTACATGCTGATCGGGGCGCAGATCGGCCTCGATTCCTATCTGTCGCGGCGGCGCGCGGAAGCGGGGCAGACGCCGATGCGGCGGCCGCGCCCGGTGGCGGCGTGAGCGACGCGATGGCGGGCTGTGGCCGGCTTGGGACACCCGTGCTCCTGCGAACGCAGGCGCCCAGGGTTGCGGGGGTGACGCGCCGTTGGGCTGCGTGCCGTCCGGCGAGCGCTGGATCCCAGCGACACCCCTTCCGTCATGCCGGACGTGGTCCGGCATCCACGGTCCCGCAAGAGCCTGAGCCGTCAGGTTTGCGGCACGGTGGACGCCGGACCAAGTGCGGGGTGACGGCGTGGTTCGGGCGCGGTCGAGACGGCCGCGGAGGTCCCGCATCTATGGGGTTACTGGATAAGCACCGTCGGCGACCGTCCCAGCGCCGCCGCCTTGGCCGTGATGCCGGCCCTGCGCTCCGCAACGCCGTCGCATGACCGAGCTGCGCGCGCTCACCAGCCTGCGCGGGATCGCGGCGTGGCTGGTCGTCCTCTACCATATCCGCGGCGGAATCGCCGGTCTGCCCGCTGCCGGCGAGCGCCTCCTCGCCAAAGGCTATTTGGCGGTCGACGTGTTCTTCCTGCTGTCGGGCTTCGTCATCTGGCTGACCTGGCATGCGCGGCTCGCTGCGCCGGGCGCGGCGGCGCGGTTCCTGCGCAAGCGGGTGGCGCGGATCTGGCCGTTGCACGCGGTGATGCTCGCCGCGGCGGTGGCGCTCGCGCTCTTGTTGCGCGCGACCGGGCGCAGCGACCCTGCCTTTCCGTTCGCCGAGCTGCCGCTGCACCTGCTGCTCGTCCAGAATTGGGGGCTGACCGACCGGCTGCACTGGAATGATCCCGCATGGTCGATCAGCTGCGAACTTGCCGCCTATCTGCTCTTCCCGCTGCTGGTGCGCGCGATCGACTGGCGGCGGGTGCCGCTGGCCGCGCTCTGTGCGGTCGCCGCGGCGCTGCTGCTCGCGCTGCATGGTGCTATGCGCGGGGCGCCGACGCTCGGCACCGATATTCCGCGCTTCGGGCTGGTCCGCTGCCTCGCCGAATTCGGCGCCGGGACGATCCTCGCGGCGATCTTCCTGCGCCGGCCGCCACTCGTCGCGCCGGTCGCGATCGGCGTGATCGCCGCCATCGGCTGGGCGCTTGGCGCACCCGAAACGCTCGTCGCGCCGGCGACCTTCGCCGCGTTGCTGCTGGCGCTCGCCCTTACCGCCGGACGTCCGCGCCATCCGTTGGAGGGGCGCCTGCTGCACGGTCTCGGCGAGATCAGCTATGCGACCTATCTCGCGCATTTCCTGCTGTGGAAGGCGTTCCGCATCCCGCTCGCCGCACCGGTGCTCGGGCCGCGGCTGATCGCGGTCTATCTGTTGCTGCTGCTGGTCGTTTCGGTCGTGCTCTACCGGTGTGTCGAGCGTCCGGCGCAGCGCTTCATCAACGGAGCGTCGCTCTAGAGTATCGGGTTCGCGCGGAGGCGCGGAGGGTCAGGTTTCGGAGACGCTTTGCCTCTCCTCAACTGAGTCAAAGCCGCTGCGCGGCACCTCTGCGTCCTCTGCGCGAACCGATACGGGCGAGCAAGGCTCGCCCGCAGGACTTCAGGCGTCCTCGCTTTCCTCTTCCAACTCGTCCGCCAGCGCGTCGAGGATCGCCTGGTTGAACGCCGGGATATCGTCGGGCTTGCGGCTGGTGATGAGGTTGCCGTCGACCACCACAGCCTCGTCAACCACATCGGCGCCGGCGTTCTCCAGATCGGTGCGTACCGACGGCCAGCTCGTCACGCGACGGCCGTCGACCACGTCCGCCTCAACCAGCAGCCACGGCGCGTGGCAGATCGCCGCGACGATCTTGTCGTCTTCCATGAATTCGGTGACGATCTCGATCGCCCGCTCCTGCAGGCGCATCTTGTCGGGATTGCCGACGCCGCCCGGCAGTAGCAGCGCGTCATAATCGTCGGTGTCGACGGCATCGAGCGTCAGCTCGGGGGTGATGCTCTGCCCCTTTTCGCTGTCGTTGATGACGCCGGTGATCGGATCGGTCTTGATCGAGGCCAGCGTGATCTGCACGCCGGCGTCGAGCAGCGCCTGCCGCGGCTTGAACAATTCGTCCTGTTCGAACCCGTCGGTGGCGAGGATCAGCACGCGCGCTTGGGCAAGGTCGGCCATGTCATGTCTCCTGGGATGCGCGGCACCAACCGCCACCCCGGCCCGACGTTCCCGGAACACTCCGCATGGCCCACGCATTTCCTCTTTCCCCGTCGACGAGGAGCAAAGGGTGGCAGCGCGTCTGGTCTATTGCGACGATTCGAAACCCGGCATCACCCGGCGCAAGATGCGCCACGGCTGGGGCTATTTCGATGCGTCGGGGGCGCGCATCACCGACCGCGACGAGATCGACCGGCTCAATGCGATCGGCCTGCCCCCCGCCTATCGCGACGCGTGGTTCTGCCCCAAAGCCAACGGCCATATCCAGGCGGTCGGCTGGGACGAGAAGGGCCGCAAGCAATATCGCTACCACACCGGCTTCCGTGAGGCGCAGGAGGCGGCGAAATACGAGAAATGCGCCGATTTCGGCCATTGCCTGCCGCGCATCCGCAAGCAGGTGGAGGCCGATCTCGCCAGCCGCGGCCTGACCAAGGACCGCGCCGTCGCCGCGGTCGTCCGCCTGCTCGACATCGGCCATATCCGCGTCGGCAACGAAGCCTATACGCAGGCGAATGCCAGTTATGGCGCGACGACGCTGCGCAAGCGCCATGGCGAGGTGCGCGGCGCGACGCTCAAGCTGCGCTACAAGGGCAAGTCGGGCAAGGAACGCGACATGCGCGTCACCGACAAGCGCCTCGCCGCGGCGGTGCGCAAGATGCAGGACCTCGACGAACAGCATCTGTTCGCCTGGGTCGACGACGATGGCATGGCGCATCCCGTCACCTCGTCCGACGTCAACGACTATATCCGGCGCGTCGGCGGCGGCGACTTCACCGCCAAGCATTTCCGCACCTGGGGCGCGAGCGTCACCGCGTTCGAGGCGCTCGCCCATGCGCAAGCCGACCTCAGCCTCAAGGCGTTGCTCGAGCCGGTCGTCGCGCGGCTCGGCAATACGCCGGCGATCGCGCGCAAGAGCTATGTCCACCCCTCGCTCATCGGCCTCGTCAAACAGGGCCAGAGCGCATTCCGCAAGGCGCTGCGTCTGCCGCGTTCCGCCCGCTACCTCAGCCGCTGCGAACGCGGTCTGATCGCCTTCCTGGAGGCGGGCACCCCCGCGGCGCTGCCGATGCTCAAGGCAGCCGCCTGACAAGGTCGATCATGTCCAATACCACCTCCGCCGCCGCCAAGGCGCCGATCTTCGACGCCGGTTCGGTCCAGAACCAGATCGGCGACTTCTACACCGCCAGCGAGATCTGGCTGCACACCCACTGGCTGCAGATCCTGATTGCCTTCGCGATCGGCACGGTGATCGTGGTCGCGTTGCACGGGCTGCGCCGGCTCGGCCAGAAATTGTGCGGCGCGGAGGTCGGCCGGCGCGGCTGGGGGACGATCCTCGGCCGGGCGGTGACGCGGACCAGCAACTTCTTCATCATCATGCTCGCCGCCAAACTGGTCGTCGGCTATGCCGGCGCGCCGAGCCAGGTGGCGACGACGGTCAATTTCCTGTGGACGGTCGCCTCGGTCTTCCAGGCGGCGATCTGGGCGCGTGAGCTGATCCTCGGCGCGATCGAGCATCGCACCAGCAGCGAACATTACAGCGGCGAGGCGTTGCTGTCGGCGATGGGGCTGATCCGGCTGCTCGTCACCGTCGCGCTGTTCGCCATCGCGCTGGTCGTCGTACTTGATAATTTGGGCGTCAACGTCACCGGCCTCGTCGCCGGGCTCGGCGTCGGCGGCATCGCCATCGGTCTCGCCGCGCAGGGCATCTTCGGCGACCTGTTCGCGGCGCTGGCGATCATCTTCGACCGGCCGTTCCGCCGCGGCGACAAGATCAGCTACGGGACCACCAACGGCGTGATCGAATCGATCGGCCTCAAGAGCACGCGCATCCGCGCCTTTACCGGCGAGCTGCGGGTGATCAGCAACAAGCAGCTGCTCGACAAGGAAATCCAGAACACCAGCGTGCGCGACCATATCCGCATCGCCTTCACCATCGGCGCCGCCTACGAGACGCCGCCCGAAACGCTGGCGCGCATCCCGGCGATGCTGAGCGAGATCGTCGTCGCGGAGGGCGGCAAGGTCGCCCGGTCGGGCTTCGAGACGTTCGGCGCGTCGAGCCTCGACTTCGCGCTGCAATTCGACATTCCGGGCGACGACTGGGCGACCGCGCATCCGATGCGCGACCGGATCATGGTGGCGATCATGACCCGCTTCGCCGAGGAAGGCATCACCATTCCCTATCCAACGCAGACCAACTACACCGCCGCACCCGACGGCACGCTGGTGATGCCCTATGCCGCGGGGGGTGAGCCGGGCGCCAAATAGTCGCGCTCGTCATTCCTTCGTGTCGGGCTCGTCCTCTGCATCGCTCCCACCCTGTGCGCGTCCGCGCAGACGGCCGGCAAACCCCTTGGCGTAGCGGGTGATGGCGGCGCCGGCGGCGAGGAAGAGGATCAGGAACTTCTTGCCGAAGGCGAGCAGGATCGCGAGCAGGCCCAGCTTCTTCGCCACGGCGACGCCGGCGCCCGCCGCGACCAGTCCGGCAAGGCCATAGGCCGCCGTCTTGTCGACCGAGGGGTCGTAATCGGCATAGGCGGCGCCCCTGGCGAACTGCGCCGCGCCGGCGAGCGCCTGCGCCGCGCCGCGCACCTCGACGAGCTGCGGCATGCCCGAGATCATGTTGAGGCTCAGCACGCCGTCGCGGCCGAGCAGCCGCACGTCGTAATTGAGGACGTTGGTCTTGCTGTCGGAGAAGCGGATATTGCGCGCCCAGATCAGTGCGTGGCGCGCCGGATCGTAGGTCGGCGCCTGCGCCCAGCCGACGAAATATTCGGTCGGATAGCCGGCCTTCTGCCGCTTCGGATTCTCCGCCTGCTCGTTCGCCCGGATCTCGGCGACCAGCGCGTCATAATCCTCGGACGCCGCGTCCTTGTCGCTGACGTGGCCGGTCCGATCGTAGGTGACGACCGCGCCCCAATCGTTGTCATAGCTGGTGCGGTCCTTTTCGAAGACGATGCCGAGCACGCCCTCCCCCGCGTCGGGCGGGTTGCCCCATAATTTGACGATGACCGCCTTCGCATCGTCGGCCGGGACGAAATAATAGCGGGTCCCGAGATGCAGCGTCGCCTTGGCGGGGCCGACGACGACATCGCCATATTGCCGGGTGAGCGCCTTGTCGAAGGCGACGATCGCCGCCTTGTCGTGCAGCACCCCCGGTTGCGCCGCCGCCGGCACGGCGGCGCCCTGCAAGCCGAGACACACCGCCAGCGCTGCCACCCACGTCTTCATGATGCCCCCCGTCTGATCCGTTATAGAGGATCATTCCGGTGGGCCGTTCACGCCGGGGCGCAGGTGTGCGGGAGGGCAGCTGGGTGCGCGGCTGAGTTCATCCTGCCGTGTGTGGGTTCGTGCAGCCCGGACGCGCATCTCCGCGCCTCTCCGCGCTTCCGCGCCTCCGCGCGAACTATATCGTGGCCGTCTTTCAGATTCTCGCGTCAGCCCGTCTTTGCGGAACACTTGCTCGCAGTGCTCCCGCGAAGGCGGGGAGCCCGGAGTCTTCTTGCCGCAAGCCGTTGTTCTGCTTGGCTACTGGATTCCCGCTTTCGCGGGAATACTGGTCTTTGGCAGGGAGCTTTTCACGGGCCCTGAGCATGCGGGGCGAGGCGTCTCAGGACTATCTGGAACTGCCCCGGCCGGACTGCCGGGCCGGCACTTGCGGCCACCCTCCGCACGATCCGCCCGCGCCTCCCACACGCGGGCCGCCGCTCAGATCCCCCCTTCGTCGAGCGAGAGCAGCGTCGCATTGCCGCCGGCCGAGGTGGTGTCGACCGACACCGCGCGCTCGGCGCAGAAGCGATAGAGATAGTGCGGACCGCCCGCCTTGGGGCCGGTGCCGGACAGGCCCTCGCCGCCGAACGGCTGCGAGCCGACCACCGCGCCGATCATCGACCGGTTGATGTAGAGGTTGCCGACCGCCGCCGCTGCCTCGGTCACCTCGGCGGCGCGCGCGATACGGCTGTGCAGGCCCATCGTCAGGCCATAGCCCTTGGCATTGACCCGCGCGATCGTCTCCTCGAGCTTGCCCGCCTCCCAGGTCGCGACGTGCAGGATCGGGCCGAACCATTCGCGGTCGAGGTCCTCGATCCGGTCGATCCGCACCAGTGTGGGCGGCACGAACAGACCCTCGGCCGGCGCGGGCAGCGTCTTCACCGTGCGGTCGGCGACGCTGGCGCGATAGGCCATCAATTTGTCGTAGGAGGCGCGATCGATCACCGGCCCGACGTCGGTCGCCGGATCGGCCGGATCGCCGAGCCGCAGCGTGTCCATCGCGCCGGTGAGCATCTCGATCACCGTCTCCGCGACATCCGCCTGCACCAGCAGCAGCCGCAACGCCGAACAGCGCTGTCCCGCCGACCGGAAGGACGAGGTGACGACGTCCGCCACCACCTGTTCGGGCAGAGCGGTGCTGTCGACGATCATCGCGTTGATCCCGCCGGTTTCGGCGATCAGCGGCACGATCGGGCGATCGTCGTCCGCCACCAGCGTGCGCGCGATCCGCTTGGCGGTGGCGGTCGATCCGGTGAAGGCGACGCCGGCGATGCGCACGTCCGCGGTCAACGCCGCGCCGACCTGCGGCCCGCCGGGGACGAGGATCAGCGCGTCGCGCGGCACGCCGGCCTGATGCGCGAGCTCGACCGCGACGCGGGCGATCTCGGGCGTCTGCGGCGCCGGCTTGGCGACGACGGTATTGCCGGCGACCAGCGCCGCGACCGTCTGGCCGAGGAAAATGGCGAGCGGGAAGTTCCACGGCGCAATCGTCGCCCAGACGCCGCGCCCCTCGATATGCAGCATGTTGCGCTCGCCGGTCGGTCCGGGCAGTTCGACCGCGCGCAACCGGCTGCGCGCCTCGCCGGCGTAATAGCGGCAGAAATCGGCGGCCTCGCGCACCTCGCCGATCGCGTCGGGGATGGTCTTGAACGCCTCCTGCACGCAGATCGCCATCAGCCGGTCGCGATGCGCTTCGAGCAGGTCGGCGAGCCGCTCCAGACACGCGGCGCGCTCGTCCACCGGCGTGCGCGACCAGGTGGGGAAGGCGGTGTGGGCACGGGAGACGGCCGTCGTGACGATCGCCACATCATCCTCGCCGCCGGCAGCACGGGCCAGCGGCTGTCTGACCGCGGCGACCGTCGCCTCCAGCGTCGCGACATCGCTGAGGTCGAGCCCGCTCGAATTGCGGTGGCCCGGCGCGAACAGATCCTTGGGCAGCGGGATGCTGGGATGGCGCGCGCCGCCGACCGCGGCGATCTTCGCGACCGGATCGGCGAGGATCTCGTCCTCGCTCAGCCGCGCGTCCGCGAGCTGGTGGACGAAGCTCGAATTGGCGCCATTCTCCAGCAGGCGCCGCACCAGATAGGCGAGCAGATCGCGGTGCCCGCCGACCGGCGCGTAGATGCGGCAGTGATAGCCGTTCTCGCGCACCAGCCGCTCGTACAGCCCGTCGCCCATGCCGTGCAGCCGCTGGAATTCGAAGTCGCGCGCATTGCCCGCCCATTCGAGGATCGTCGCGACGGTCAGCGCATTGTGGCTGGCGAAGGCGGGGCGGATGTTCTCGGCAGCCAGCATGTCCTTGGCCACCGCCAGATAGGAGACGTCGGTCGCCGCCTTGCGGGTGAACAGCGGATAGTCGCTCAGCCCCTCGACCTGCGTGCGCTTGATCTCGCTGTCCCAATAGGCGCCCTTGACCAGCCGCACGTTCATCACCCGGCCGAGTTCGTTCGCCCAGGCGACCACCGGTCGCGCGCGCTTGCCATAGGCCTGCACCGCCATGCCGAAGCCGTCCCAGCCCTTGAGGCTGGGCAGCGCCGCGACCGCGCCGATGATGTCGAGGCTCATCTCGAGCCGCTCGGATTCCTCGGCGTCAACGGTGAGCGCGATGCCCTTGCCCGCCGCCTGCACCGCCAGCGCCTCGAGCATCTCGGTCAGCGCGGGGACGCATTCGCTCCACCGCGCGACTTCGTAGCGTGGGTGCAACGCCGACAGCTTGACCGAGATCGAATGGCCCGCGGCGGGATCGCGCCCGACCGCGTCGATCGCGCCGACATAGGCCTCGTAATAGCGGCGCCCGTCGGCAAACGTCCGCGCCGCCTCGCCCAGCATGTCGAAGCTGGCGGTGAAGCCCTTGTTGTCGGGCTTCTTCATCCGCCGCATCGCCTCGTCGATGGTGCGGCCCATGACGAAGATCTCGCCCATCCGCTTCATCGCCTCGCCGACCGCCATGCGGACGAACGGCTCGCCGGCGCGGCCGATCAGCCGGCGCAGCGGTCCCGACGGCCCTTCGCCGACGAGCACGCGGCCGACCACCAGCCCCCAGGTGGCGCCGTTGACCAATTTGCTGTTCGACTGGCCGGCATGCGCGCGCCAGTCGGCATCGCCCAGTTTGTCCGCGATCAGCAGGTCGGCGGTCTCCGGATCGGGAACGCGCAGGAACGCTTCGGCAAGGCTGAGCAGCGCCACGCCCTCCGACGAATTGAGCCGATATTCTTGGAGGAACTGGTTGACCCAGCCGCGGTTCTGCGCCGCGCGCAGATCGGCGAGCAGGCCGGAGGCGTGGCCGATGATCCGCTCGCGCGAATCGGGCGACGCGGAGGCGCGGTCGAGCAGCGGCTTTAGAACATCGGGTTCGCTGGCCCGATAGAGTTGGGCCATCGATTTGCGGGCAGCGGAGGCGGAAGCAGCGGACATTTTCAAGCTTTCGGTCGGTCCAGGCTTGCGAGGAACACCCTGCCGTGCCTAGAAGATGCGCCGCCTCTAGCGCCCCAGGCCAGCGAAGGAAATCCGGTGACGTTTCTCAACGCCGAGCAGATGCGGGCCCGGATCGGTAGCGAGACGGTGTCCGACTGGGTCGAGGTCAGCCAGGCGATGATCGATCGTTTCGCCGCCGCGACCGGCGATGACCAGTTCATCCATGTCGATCCGGTCGCCGCCGCGGCGACGCCGTTCGGCGGCACGATCGCGCATGGTTTCCTGACGCTGTCGCTGATGCCGCTGCTCGCGTCGAAGGTGCCGGATGCGCCGCAGCTCGCGGGTGCGCGGATGGGGATCAATTACGGCGGCAACAGCGTCCGCTTCCTCACCCCGGTGCGCGCCGGCAGCCGCGTCCGCGGCCGGTTCCGCCTGCTCGCCTTCGACGAGAAGAGTCCCGGCCGCTTCCAGCAGACCACCCAATTCACTGTCGAGATCGACGGCGTCGAGAAACCGGCGCTGGTCGCCGAATGGATCGGCCAGATCGTCACCTAACCCGCCCCCGCACGTCCGTGCCTTGAGGATCAACCGTCTATGCGTTCCGCCGTCATCGTCTCCACCGCCCGCACCCCGATCGGCCGCGCCTATCGCGGCGCGTTCAACGACACCACGCCGCAGGCGCTCGCCGGCCATGCGATCCGCCACGCCGTCGAGCGTGCCGGGATCGACGGCGCGGAGGTCGCGGATGTCGTGCTCGGCGCGGCGCTCCAGCAGGGGCATCAGGCGGGCAATATCGCCCGCCAGGCGGCGTTGCGCGCCGGGCTGCCGACGTCGGTGCCCGGCATGTCGCTCGACCGGCAATGCGCCAGCGGCCTGATGGCGATCGCCACCGCCGCCAAGCAGATCGTGCTCGACGGCATGGACATCGCGGTCGGCGGCGGGGTCGAGAGCATCAGCCTCGTCCAGACGCCGCAGATGCGCGTCGCGCCCGACCGGCAGCTGATCGCGATGCACGGCGACATCTACATGCCGATGCTCCAGACCGCGGAGATCGTCGCCAGCCGCTACGGCATCAGCCGCGAGGCGCAGGATGCCTATGCGCTCCAGTCGCAGCAGCGCACCGCCGCCGCCCAGGCCGCCGGCCGTTTCGACGCCGAGATCGTGCCGCTGCCCGCGACGATGACCGTCACCGACAAGGTCACCAAGGCAGTGAGCCAGCAGGAGGTGACGCTCGACAAGGACGAGGGCAATCGCGCCGATACGACGATCGAGGGGCTGCAGAAGCTGCAACCCGTCGTCGGGCCGGACGGCGTCATCACCGCCGGCAACGCCAGCCAGCTCTCCGACGGCGCCTCCGCCTGCGTGCTGATGGAGGAAGGCGTCGCCGCCGCGCGCGGCCTGACGCCGCTCGGCCGCTACGTCGGCATGGCGGTGGCGGGGACCAAGCCCGACGAGATGGGCATCGGCCCGGTCTATGCCGTGCCCAAATTGCTCGAAGCGAACGGGCTCACGATGGCCGACATCGGCCTGTGGGAACTCAACGAGGCGTTTGCGGTGCAAGTGCTCTACTGCCGCGATACGCTCGGCATCCCCGACGAATTGCTCAACGTCAACGGCGGCGCGATTGCGATCGGCCACCCCTATGGCATGTCGGGCGCGCGGATGACCGGCCATGCGCTGATCGAGGGCAAGCGGCGCGGCGCGAAATATGTCGTGGTGACGATGTGCGTCGGCGGCGGCATGGGCGCGGCGGGGCTGTTCGAGGTGCTGTGAGGTTGATCGCCAACCGGCCCGACGGTATATATCGTCGTCGGAAGGGTCATGCGCTCTCTCTATCGAGCCCCGGTCGCTGCTACGGCCGGGGCTCAAATCGTTTGGAGCTCAGGCTGCTACCCGAGCCCCGCCCGTGCACCTATCGCCTACGTGCCACTTCCACAATCTTCAGAACGAAGGTTCCGAAGCCGCAAAGCGCACCCAGGAACAGGCACAGTTCGGAAAGAGTCATGCATGCGCCTTTCCATCACGACGGCGGGATTGCCGCCGGCCCGGATCATGACCGGGCCGGCCCTACCGCGCAACCAACCCACGGCGCGCTCGTTCTCCCGCAAACCCCCGCACAAGGAGACGCGTCATGGCCGATCACGACAATCCGCAGGAAATCGCTGCCAAGTTCCTCGACAAGCTGCGCAGCAGCCCGTTCGTGATGATCGGCCTGACGGACGGCGAACATGCCGAGCCGATGACCGCGCAGATCGACGACGATCAGCCCAACACGCTGTTCTTCTTTGCCGGCCGCGACAATCGCATCGCCAAGGGCGGCGACGCGATGGCGCAGTTCGTCGGCAAGGGGCATGACTTCTTCGCCTGCCTCGCCGGCACGGTCAGCACCGACAACGATCGGGCGCAGATCGACAAATTGTGGAATAACCAGGTCGAGGCGTGGTTCCCCGGCGGCAAGCAGGACCCGAACCTGACGCTGCTCCGCTTCGACATCGACAGCGCCGAGCTGTGGGAGACCGACATCTCGATCTCGGGGCGCGTCAAGATGCTGTTCGGCGGCACGATCCGCGGCGATGAATCGAGCAGCCACGCGGTGGTCGACTCGGTCGCCTGACCCGCGCCTGGGGCGGCGTCTGCCGCCCCCGATCGGTCAGGCGTTGGCGGCGATCCACTCCTCGACCACCGGCGCGACCCTGTTGCGCCACTTGGAGCCGTTGAAGATGCCGTAATGGCCGGCACCTTCCGCCATATAATAGCGCTTCTTGTCCTCGGGGAGCGCGGTCGCCAGCGTCAGCGCGGCGCGCGTCTGCCCCAGGCCGGAGATATCGTCGCGCTCGCCCTCGATCGCGAGAATGCCGACATCGGTGATCGCCGCCGGATCGACGCGCCGGCCACGATGCATCATCTCGCCGCGCGGCAACGCATGGCGCTGGAACACCAGTTCGATCGTCTGCAGGTAGAATTCGGCGGTCATGTCGCAGACCGAGCGATATTCCTCGTAGAAGTTTTTCGTCGCATCGGCGCTCTCGCCGTCACCCTGGACGAGGTGTTTGAACATCTCCCAATGCGACATCATGTGGTTGCCGAGGTTCATCGACATGAAGCCGGCGAGCTGGAGAAAGCCGGGATAGACCTTCCGGCCGGCGCCCGGATACATCATCGGTACGGTGACGATGACATTCTGTTCGAACCAGGCATGCGGCCGTTCGGTGGCGAGCGTGTTGACCGCGGTCGGCGCCTCGCGCGTGTCGACCGGGCCGCCCATCATCGTCAGCGTCTTCGGCCGGCAGGGATGACGGTCGGCGCTCATCAGCGCCACCGCCGCATAGCAGGGCACCGACGGCTGGCACACGGCGAGCATATGCGTGCCGCCCTGTCCCTCGTTCGGCCCGATCGCTTCGAGGAAGGCGACGAGATAGTCGATATAATCGTCGAGGTCGAAGCTGCCGTCGCCGAGCGGCACCAGCTTGGCGTCGCGCCAGTCGGTGATGTAGACGTCCGCGCTCGGCAGCATCCGCTCGACCGTGCCGCGCAGCAGCGTCGCGAAATGACCCGACATCGGCGCGACGATCAGCAGCTTCGGCCCGCCCTCGACACCGTCGCGGCGAAAGCGCTTCAACTGGCCGAACGGCTTTTGCAGCACGATCTCCTCGTGCACCGACACCGTCCGGCCGTCGATCACCGTGTCGGTCAGCCCGAAGGCGGGCTTGCCGCGCGTCGCCGAGGCATGCGCGAAGACCTCGAGCGCCGAACTGACCACCGATCCGCCGTCGAGGTACGACCAGGGGTTGGCGGGGTTGCGCATCCAGTCGGCGCCGAAGCTCGCCATCGCGCTGGCGCCGGCGAGCATCGAGCGCTGCATTTCATAGGCATCGTAGAGCATGATCGGGATCTTCGCCTGAAAAGGTTTCCGTATACGTAATGTATTTTCCGCAAGGTGCAAACGGACCATTCGCACCCGCACAATCGGCTGAACGCCCGACACGGCCGACAGGGCCCCTGCCGCCGGAGTGGGCGGCGTTGAGCCGGTCCGCCCCGCCTGCTAGGCGCGGGGACGATGGCCCGTACCCCGCTCCCGACCAACCGCCGCCTCGGCGACCTTCGCCTCGTCTGGGATCGCGTGCTCTGCTACCCGCGCCAGTTGACCGTGGCGCTGCTCGCGCTCGCCACCACCTCCGCGGCGACAATCGGCATCCCTTATGGGTTCAAGCGGGTGATCGACCGCGGCTTCGCCCCCGGCGGCGAAGGCTCGGTCGCGGCGTCCTTCCATTATCTGCTGATGATCGTCGCGGTGCTCGCGGTGGCGACGGCGATCCGCTTCTACTGCGTGTCGTGGCTCGGCGAGCGCGTCGTCGCCGACATCCGCACCCGCGTCCATGCGCATCTGCTCGCGCTCACCCCGCGCTTCTTCGAGGAGAACCGGCCGTCGGAGATCGCCTCGCGCCTCACCGCCGATACCGTGCTGATCGAGGGCGTCGTCGGCAGCACGGTGTCGATCGCGCTGCGCAACACCTTCACCGGCGTCGGCGGGATGATCTACCTGTTCGCGCTGTCGCCCAAGCTCGCCGGCATGCTGCTGCTCGGCATCCCGCTGATCATCCTGCCGGTGACGATCCTCGGCCGCCGCATCCGCAACCTGTCGCGCGCGTCGCAGGATCGCGTCGCCGACGTCAGCGCGCTCGCCACCGAGATGCTCGGCGCGATGAAGATCGTCCAGGCGTTCGGCCAGGAGCCGCGCGAGGCGCAGCGCTTCGCCGGGGCGGTGGATGCGACCTTCGCCGCCGCGAAGCGGCGCATCGGCCTCCGCGCGGTGATGACCGCGATCATGATCTTCCTGATCTTCGGCTCGATCACCCTCGTCCTGTGGGAGGGGGCGACCGACGTCGCGGCGGGGCGCATCTCGGGCGGGGCGATCGCCGCCTTCGTGCTGACCGGCGGCATCGTCGCCGGCGCGTTCGGCGCGCTCACCGAAGTCTATGGCGACCTGCTGCGCGGCGCCGGCGCCGCCGGCCGGCTCGCCGAGCTGCTGCGCGAACAGCCCGAGATCACCCGCCCCGCGGCGCCGATCCCGCTGCCCGTGCCGGTGAGCGGTGCGCTGACTTTCGATCATGTCCGCTTCCACTATCCGACCCGACCCGACGTCGCCGCGCTCGACGACGTCACGCTGGCGATCCGCGCCGGCGAGACGGTGGCGGTGGTCGGCCCGTCGGGGGCCGGCAAGTCGACCTTGTTCCAGCTCGCCGAGCGTTTCTACGATCCGGCCGAGGGCCGCATCCTGCTCGACGGCGTCGACCTGCGCGAGGCGGACCCCGCCGCGATCCGCGCTCAGATCGCGATCGTGCCGCAGGACAATGTCATCTTCGGCGCGAGCGCGCGCGACAATCTGCGCTACGGCCGCTGGGAGGCGGGCGACGACGAACTGTGGGCCGCCGCGGAGGCCGCCAATGCCGCCGACTTCCTGCGCGCCCTGCCCGAGGGACTCGACACCAACCTCGGCGAAGGCGGCGCGCGTCTTTCGGGCGGCCAGCGCCAGCGCATCACCATCGCTCGCGCGCTGCTCCGCGACGCGCCGATCCTGCTGCTCGACGAGGCGACCAGCGCGCTCGACGCGGAGAGCGAGCGGCTCGTCCAGCAGGCGCTGCAACGGCTGATGGAGCATCGCACCACCCTGGTGATCGCCCACCGCCTCGCGACGGTGCGCGCCGCGCAGCGCATCGTGGTGATGGACGCCGGCCGCATCGTCGAGGAGGGCAACCACGCCTCGCTCATCACCCGCGGCGGCCTCTACGCACGGCTGGCGAGCCTGCAGTTCAGCGAGGCGGCGTAGGGGCGGGCTTCTTCCGCGGACACTCTACCGTTGACCGCCATCCCTCGCCATCCCATCATTCGGACCCTGCATTCGTGTGAGCGCGCCGCTAGACTAGCCGCGCCTTGATCCCCCGCCCCCGGCGGCGCATCATCGTCGCGCACAGAGCAGGAGGCACAGATGCGCGACCATGACCTGATCGTCTATGGCGCGACCGGCTTCACCGGCCGGCTCGTCGCCGAATATTGCGTCGAACGGAAGCTGGAGCGGTGGGCGATGGCCGGGCGCAGCCGCGCCAGGCTGGAGGCGGTGCGCGATGCGATCGGTGCGCCTGCGGACACGCCGCTGATCGTCGCCGAGGCCGACGATCCCGCCGCGCTCGCGGCGCTCGCCGCCTCGACCCGCGCGGTGATCACCACGGTGGGGCCGTATCAGCTCCACGGCGCGCTGCTCGTCGCCGCCTGCGCCGCGGCGGGCACCGGCTATCTCGACCTGTGCGGCGAGCCGGCCTGGATGCGGCAGATGATCGACGCGCATCAGGCGGCGGCGCAGGCGAGCGGGGCGCGCATCCTCTTCTCGTGCGGCTTCGATTCGATCCCCTTCGATCTCGGCGTGCTGACCTTGCAGGAGTGCGCGCTTGCCCAGCACGGCCGCCCCGCGCCGCGCGTCAAGGGTCGCGTCCGCGCGATGCAGGGCGGCTTCTCCGGCGGCACCGCGGCGAGCCTCAAGGCGACGCTCGCCGCCGCGGCGCGCGATCCGTCGATCCTCGGGCTGCTCGCCAATCCGTTCGCGCTGACGCCGGGATTCAGCGGCCCGCATCAGCCGACCGGCCTGTTCCCGGAATTCGACGCGACGCTCAACACCTGGGTGGCGCCGTTCATCATGGCGGCGATCAACACCAAGAACGTCCACCGCACCAACTTCCTGCTCGGCCACCGCTACGGCACCGACTTCGTCTATGACGAGATGGTCGTCGCCGGACTGGGCGAGATGGGCAAGGCCGCCGCCGAGGCGATCGCCAAGCTCAATCCCCTGCTCGGCAAGGGGCCGCAGCCCGGCGAAGGCCCGAGCAAGGCGGAGCGCGACGCGGGCCATTACGACCTGCTGTTCGTCGGCCTGATGCCGGACGGCACACGCCTCGACGCGGTCGTCACCGGGGATCGCGATCCGGGCTATGGCTCGACCAGCCGGATGATCGTCGAGACCGCCTTATGCCTGCTCGACCGGGAGGGCGAAACCGTCGGCGGTGTCTGGACGCCCGCCGCGCTGCTCGGCACGGCGCTGCGCGACCGGTTGCAGGCGCGCGCCGGCCTCGGCTTCACCGCGGGCTGACGCACCGGCGCGCGGCCCCCGCGCCGCCAGCGAGGGTGGCAAGCGCGCGCGAACCTGCTACACGCCCGCGGCGTTATGGCGTCCGAAGCTCCCCGATCCCGCCTCCAGGCGTTCCGCGACACCGGCGGCCTCCGCGGCGCGGTGCGGCGTGCGTGGCGACGCTGGTGGATCAAGGGACTGGCGATCCTCGCGGTGCTCGCGGCGATCGGCTATGGCGTGCTGTGGGTGACGATCCTGCGCGCCTTGCCTTCGGTGGACCAGTTGCGCACCTATGAGCCGCCGCTGCCGACCAACGTCCGCGGCATCGACGGCACGCCGATCCAATCCTATGCGCGCGAGCGCCGCGTCGAGCTGAGCTTCGCCGAATATCCGCCGCTGCTCGTCCGCGCCTTCCTCGCCGCCGAGGACAAGACCTTCTTCGAGCATCACGGCGTCGACTATCCCGGCCTCGGCGGGGCGGTGATCGATTACGCGCGCAAGTTCGGCAGCGGCCGCCGCGCCAAGGGCGGTTCGACCATCACCCAGCAGGTCGCCAAGAACCTGCTGATCGGCGCCGAATATTCGCCGACGCGCAAGATCAAGGAAGCGATCCTCGCCTATCGGATCGAGGATACGCTGACCAAGCCGCAGATCCTCGAACTCTATCTCAACCAGATCGCGCTGGGGCGGAACGCCTTCGGCGTCGAGGCGGCGAGCCACGCCTATTTCGACAAGGAGCTCGACGAGCTCGATCTCGCCCAGCTCGCCTATCTCGCCATCCTGCCCAAGGGGCCGTCCAACTACGATCCGGTCCGTCATGCCGATCGCGCGCTGGCGCGGCGCAATTACGTGCTCGGCGAGATGCTGCGCAACGGCTTCATCAACCAGGCGCAGCATGACGAGGCGGTCGCCGAGCCGCTCGGCACGATCCTGCGCCGCACCCCCAAGTTCGAACGCGTCGGCGGCTATTTCGTCGAGGAGGTCCGCCGCCAGCTGATCGGCAAGTTCGGCGAAACCGCGCGCGACGGGCCCTATGGCGTCTATCAGGGCGGGCTGTGGGTGCGCACCTCGCTCGACACGCGTTTGCAGGACCTCGCCGCGCAGGCGCTGCGCGACGGGCTGCTCCGCTACGATCGCGGGCGCGGCTGGGCCGGGCCGATCACGCACAAGGAGGTCGACGCCGATTCGTGGCAGCAGACGCTGCTCAACACCAATATCGGCCTCGACTATAGCGACTGGCGCGCCGCGATCGTCATCGCGCGCGACGGCGATGCGTGGCAGCTCGGCTTCGCCGACGGCCAGACCGGCCGCCTGCCGCGCAGCGGCGCGCAGATGCCGGTCCGCGGCAAGGGCGGCACCAGCTTCGCCGCGATCCGCGCCGGCGACATCATCGCCGTCGCGCCGGAGGGCAGCAGCTACGGCCTGCGCTCGGTGCCGAAGATCTCGGGCGGCTTCGTCGTCGAGGAGCCGGCGACCGGCCGCGTGCTGGCGATGCAGGGCGGCTTCGACAGCCGCCTGCAGCCGTTCAACCGCGCGACGCAGGCGCTGCGCCAGCCGGGATCGACGATCAAGCCGATCGTCTATTCCGCCGCGCTGGAGAACGGCATGACGCCCGCGTCGATCATCATCGACGGCCCGTTCTGCGTCTACCAGGGCGCGGCGCTCGGCAACAAATGCTTCCGCAACTTCGGCAATTCGCGCGGCGCCGGGCCGCATACGATGCGCTGGGGGATCGAACAGTCGCGCAACCTGATGACGGTGCGCGCCGCCGCCGCCACCGGCATGCCCAAGGTGGTCGACGTGATGAAGCGGATGGGCGTCGGCGACTATCAGCCCTATCTCGCCAATGCGCTCGGCGCGGGCGTCACCACCGTCAGCCGGATGGTCAACGCTTATGCGACGCTCGCCAACAACGGCCGCGCGCACAGTCCGACGCTGATCGACTTCGTCCAGGACCGCCACGGCAAGGTGATCCTGCCGGAGAATTGGCGCGCCTGCGACGGCTGCAACGCCCCCGACTGGGACGGCAAGCCGATGCCGCGGCCGGGCGATCGCGCACGCCAGGTGATCGACGCGATGACCGCCTATCAGATGGTCCATATCACCGAAGGCGTCGTCCAGCGCGGCACCGCGGTGGTGCTGCGCGACCTCGACCGGCCGATGTTCGGCAAGACCGGGACGACCAGCGGCCCGACCGACGTCTGGTTCATCGGCGGCACGCCGCAATTCATCGGCGGACTCTATGTCGGCTATGACACACCCAGCAATCTCGGCGGCTATGCGCAGGGCGGCACCTTCGCCGCGCCGATCTTCAAGGACTTCGCGGTCAAGGCCTATGAAGGGATGGAGAAGATCCCGTTCCGAGCGGCGCCCGGCATCCGCATGGTCCGCATCGATCGCGCCAGCGGCAAGCCGGTGTTCGGCACCTTCCCGACCGACGCCGATCCCAAGGCGGCGGTGATCTGGGAAGCGTTCAAGCCGCAGAGCGAACCGCGCCGCGCCATCCACCGCGGCCCCGCCCCCGCCGCCGCGGCGACCACCCCGGCCCGCGCCCGCGCCGCACCGCGCGACAGCGATTTCTTGCAAAGACAAGGCGGAATCTACTAGCGCCTGCTCCTACATAGGCGTCATCGCCCCGTTCCTTCGCTTACCGGAGACTTCCCATGCGCGCCGAAGCGCAGTCCCACGTCGACAGCATCAAAGAGGCGCTGGCGCTGCTGCGCCGGTTCCTCGATTGGGACCGTGCGCTCCGCCGTCTCGACGAGCTCAACGCCCGCGTCGAGGATCAGGCGCTGTGGAGCGACCCCAAGGCGGCGCAGGAGGTGATGCGCGAACGGCGCCGGCTCGACGAGGCGATTACCGCGACGCGCGCGATCCAGTCCGAACTCGACGACACCGTCGAGCTGATCGAGATGGCCGAGGCCGAGGGCGACACCGCGATGGAGGCGGAGGGCGTCGAGGCGCTCGCCGCGCTGGCGCAGCGCGCCGATCACGACAAGATCCAGGCGCTGCTCGCCGGCGAGGCGGACGCCAACGACACCTATATCGAGATCAACTCGGGCGCCGGCGGCACCGAGAGCCAGGACTGGGCGGGCATGCTGCAACGCATGTACACGCGCTGGGCGGAGCGCCGCGGCATGAAGGTCGAACTGATCGACTATCACGCGGGCGAGCAGGCGGGCATCAAGTCGGCGACGTTGCTGGTCAAGGGCGAGAACGCCTATGGCTATGCCAAGACCGAGAGCGGCGTGCATCGCCTCGTCCGCATCAGCCCCTATGACAGCGCGGCACGGCGCCACACCAGCTTTTCGAGCGTGTGGGTCTATCCGGTGATCGACGACAATATCGAGGTCGAATATAACGAAAGCGACCTGCGCATCGACACCTATCGGGCGAGCGGCGCCGGCGGCCAGCATATCAACACCACCGATTCGGCGGTGCGCATCACGCACATCCCGACCGGCATCGTCGTCCAGTGCCAGAACCAGCGGTCGCAGCACAAGAACAAGGCGGAGGCGTACAACCAGCTGCGCGCGCGCCTCTACGAACGCGAACTCGCGATCCGCGAACAGGCGGCCAATGCGGAAAATGCCACCAAGACCGATATCGGCTGGGGCCATCAGATCCGCTCCTACGTTTTGCAGCCGTATCAGCTGGTCAAGGACCTGCGCACCGGCACGACCTCAACCGCGCCGGGCGACGTGCTCGACGGGGCGCTCGATCCGTTCATGGCGGCGGCGCTGTCGCAGCGCGTGACGGGCGAGAAGGTCGAGGTGGAGGACGTCGATTGAGCCTGCGCCCGGCCTTGCTGCTGACCTTCGCGACGATGCTCGCCGCGACCGCGTGCGACGGTTCGAAACCGCTGATCCGCCAGGATGAGAAGCCGATGCTCTTCCCCGCCGCGGATCGGCCAGTGGCGCATATCGTCTCGGCGCGCTGGTCGAACGAGGAAGCGCGCGACCGCGTCAACGAGGCGGGCGAGGTGATGAGCAAGGCGGGGATCGCCAAGGGCATGACCGTCGCCGACATCGGCGCGGGCGAAGGCTATTACACGATCCGCCTCGCCAGCCGCGTCGGCAAGGACGGACGCGTGCTCGCCGAGGATATCGTCGCCAGCGTCCGCGACACGCTCGCCGAACGCGTCGCGCGCGAGGATCTGGAGAATGTCTCGGTGCGGCTCGGCACGCCGGACGATCCCAAATTGCCCGACGCGAGCTTCGATCGCGTGCTGATGGTGCACATGTATCACGAGATCGCGCAGCCCTATGAATTCCTCTGGCGGCTGCGGCCGTCGCTCAAGCCCGACGGGCTGGTGGTGGTGGTCGACGCCAATCGCCAGACGCAGAACCACGGCACCCCGCCCGCGCTGCTGCGCTGCGAGTTCGAGGCGGTCGGCTATCGCCAGGTGTCGATGAGCGACATGCCCTCGGCCGGCGGCTATCTTGCCACCTTCCGCGCCGTCGGCCCCCGCCCCGAACCCGAGGCGATCAAGCCCTGCGTCCTGCGCTAGCGGCGGTCGTATCGCCGCGGCGACGGGAGTGGGCGGATGCCGCGCAGTGCCGTGTCCGCGCCTCTGTGCGAACCCGCCTCTCCACCATCCGAGCTGACGCCCGAATCTCAGAGCAACCGAACGTCGAACAGGCTCGTCACCTGCCCCGCGGCGAGGATCAGATGATCGGCGAGCATCATGTCGAGCGCCTCGGCGACGCGCGCCAGCGTGCGGGTATAGTCGAGATCGGCGGCGCTCGGCCGCGGATCGCCGCCGGGATGATTGTGCGCGAGGATCAGCCGCGCGGCATCGAGCCGCAGCGCCTCGGCGATGATCGCGCGCAGCGGCGGCGCGACCTGCTCGCTCGTCCCGACGAAATCGAGCCGGCCGAGATATATCCAATTCGGATCAAGATACAGGACGGTCGCGCGCTCGAGCGTCGCGTCACCCAGGTCCGCGAGCATACGGATGACGGCGTGAGGATCGGTGATGAGGATCGGGACAGGATCATCCGGCACGACGGTTTGTCGCGCACGCGGCGGATCGTCGCAGCAAAAAGCTCGCCCAAAACGGCGCCACGCGATAGGCGGTCGCGATGCGCCAATATCTCGACCTGATCGATCGCGTGCTGACCAGCGGCACCACCCAGATGGACCGGACCGGCACCGGCACGCGCGCCGTCTTCGGCGCGCAGATGCGATTCGACCTGGCGCAGGGCTTTCCGGTGCTGACCACCAAGAAGCTGCATCTGCGCTCGATCATCATCGAATTGCTGTGGTTCCTGCGCGGCGACACCAACGTGCGCTGGCTGCAGGAGCAGAAGGTCAGCATCTGGGACGAATGGGCGGACGAAGCGGGCGATCTCGGCCCGGTCTATGGCAAGCAATGGCGCGACTGGGCCACCGCCGATGGCCGCCATATCGATCAGATCGCCGAGCTGATCGCCCAGATCCGCAGCCAGCCCGCCTCCCGCCGCCAGATCGTCTCGGCCTGGAACCCCGGCGATCTCCACGCGATGGCGCTGGCGCCCTGCCACTGCCTGTTCCAGACGCACGTCGCCGACGGCCGCCTCTCGCTCCAGCTCTACCAGCGGTCGGCGGACATCTTCCTCGGCGTGCCGTTCAACATCGCCAGTTATGCGCTGCTCACCCATATCCTCGCGCAGCAGTGCGATCTGGCGGTCGGCGAGTTCATCTGGACCGGCGGCGATTGCCACCTCTATACGAACCACCTCGATCAGGCGCGGCTGCAACTGACGCGGACGCCGGGGCCGCTGCCGCGACTCGAGATCACCCGCCGACCCGATTCGATCGACGCTTATGCCTATGAGGATTTCGTGCTGCACGATTATGTCGCGCAGCCGCATATCAAGGCGGCGGTGTCGGTGTGATCAGCTTCCACCTCGCCCGCGCCGACAATGGCGTGATCGGCCGGGACGGTCGCCTCCCCTGGCATCTTCCCGCCGACCTCAAGCGGTTCAAGGCGATGACATTGGGCCGTCCGATGCTGATGGGGCGCAAGACGTTCGACAGCTTCCCGGCGCCGCTGCCGGGCCGCCGCCATATCGTGCTGACCCGCGACCGCCAGTGGTCTGCGCCCGGGGCCGAGGTCGCGCATGATGTCGACGCGGCGCTGGCGCTCGCCGGTGCGGATGTCGCGGTGATCGGCGGCGCGGAGATCTTCGCGCTGCTCCGCGACCGCGCCGACCGGATCGAATTGACCGAGGTCCATTGCGACGCCGACGGCGACGTCACCATGCCCGGCTTCGCCGACTGGCGTGAGATCGCCCGTGAGGACATCGCCGCAGCGGACGGGCGCCCCGCGTACAGCTTCGTGACGCTGATACCGCGATAGCCGCGGCAATTTGACCGACGGCCGAATCGGAGGCCGCTGCGGCGCCCCGCCCCACCGCTTTCGCCGTGACCTTCCTCCGCCGCCTGCCTATATGGAGCGGGTGATCGCCCGCTCTCCCCGCATCATGCGACTCGCCGTGTGCACCGCCGCCGCCGCGCTGGTCTGCGCCGCGCCGGTGCAGGCGCAGTCGATCCTGCGCGATGCCGAGACCGAGGCGATGTTCAGCGACATGTCGGTGCCGCTCATCAAGGCCGCCGGCCTCTCCCCGCGCGACGTCAAGGTCGTGCTGATCAACGACGATTCGATCAACGCCTTCGTCGCCGGCGGCCAGACCGTCTACGTCCATTCCGGTCTGCTCCAGGCGGCGGTCAACGCCAATCAGGTGCAGGGCGTCATCGCGCACGAACTCGGCCATATCGCCGCCGGCCACGTCGTGCTGGCCGACAATGGCATCAAGCCGGCGATGCACATCACCTTGCTGTCGATGGTGCTCGGCCTCGCCGCGGTGGCGGCCGGCGCGGGCGAGGCGGGCGCGGGGCTGATGGCGCTCGGCCAGTCCGCCGGCATGGCCAAATATCTGTCGTTCAGCCGCACGCAGGAAAATGCCGCCGATGCCGCCGGTGCGCGCTTCCTCAACAGCGCCGGCGTCACCGGCAAGGGCATGCTGAGCTTCTTCGGCACGCTCCAGCAGCAGGAATATCGCTACGGCGTCGAGAATATCGATCCGTTCATGCAGACGCACCCGCTGTCCGGCGACCGCATCGCCAGCCTCACCGCGGTGCTCAAGGCGTCGCCGTCGTGGAACAAGCCGTCCGACCCGGCGATCGAGGAACGCTTCCGCCGCGTCAAGGCGAAGCTCGAAGGCTATGTGATGAGCCCGGAGCGGACGCTCAAGGACTTTCCGGAGAGCGACACCAGCATCTACGCGCATTACGCCCGCGCCTATGCCTGGCATAAGGCGGGCTATCCGGACAAGGCGGATGCCGAATCGGTCGCGCTGATCAAGGCCAAGCCCGACGACCCCTATTTCCAGGAGATCCGCGGCCAGATCCTGCTCGAAGCGGGCCATCCCGCCGACGCCGTCGCGCCGTTGCGCGCCGCCACCGAAGGCTCGCGCAACAATCCGCTGATCGCCACCACCTTCGGCCACGCGCTGATCGCTACCGAGGACAAGGCCAATTATCCCGAGGCGGTGCGCGTGCTGCGCGTCGCGGTCGGCCGCGATGACGAAAACCCCTTCGCCTGGTATCAGCTCGGCACGGTCTATGAACTGACCGGCGACACGCCGCGCGCCGCGCTCGCCACCGCCGAGCGCGCCAGCATGGAGGGCGATCAGCGGACCGCCGCGCAAAGTGCGCGCTATGCGCTCGCCAACCTTCCCGCCAACTCGTCCGACTGGATCCGCGCGCAGGACATTGCGATGGCCGCGCAGAACGACATGGACGACAATCCGAAGAAATATAAAAAACGATGACGCGTTTTACCTTGCCGCTGGTCGCGGCGCTCGGCGGCCTGATCGGTGCCGGCGCGGTGTGGAGCTATGAGCGGTTCGCCAGCCCCGGCGGTGCCGATCAGGCGCGGATCGAGCGTGTCGTCCACGATTACGTCCTCGCCCATCCCGAGATCATCCCGCAGGCGATGCAGGGGTTGCAGGAGCGTCAGTCGGGCGAATTGGTCGCCGCGAACCGCGAGGCGATCGTCACGCCGTTCGGCAGCGCCTGGGCGGGCAATCCGCAGGGCGACGTCACGTTGGTCGAATATTTCGACTATAATTGCGGCTATTGCCGCGCATCGCTGCCGATGATCGCCGATCTGCTCAAGCGCGACGGGAAATTGCGCATCGTCTATCGCGACCTGCCGATCCTGTCCGAGGCGAGCCGCACCGCCGCCCGTGCCAGCCTCGCCGCGGCGCAGCAGGGCAAGTTCCTCGCCTTCCATGACGCGCTCTACGCCGGCGGCCCGGTCAGCGACGCCTCGATCACCGCCGCCGCCGTCAAGGCCGGCGTCGGCCTCGGCGCGGTCGACAGCGGCACGATCGACGCCGAGATCGCCAAGAACATGACCGTCGCCGCCAAGCTCGGCATGAACGGCACGCCGAGCTGGGTGGTCGGCAACCGCGTCCTGTCCGGCGCGCTGCCGATCGAGGAACTGGAGAAGGCGATCGCCGCCGCGCGGGGGGCATAGGGGCTTCGAGTCGGGTGTGGGGTGTCGGGCGCGAGGCGTCGGATGTTGAGCGCGGGGCGTCAGCCGTCAGTCGTTGGCTGGAACGCCCCTCTCCTTCGTCATCCCGGCGCAGGCCGGGATCCATGGACACGGCGCCACCCATGGCAGCACGCGCCATCAGCCGACCGCCTCCATGGATCCCGGCTTCCGCCGGGATGACGAATGGGGGGAGCGACCCGGCCAAGACAATGGAATGGACCCTCAATACCCTAGGGTTCCGTATCGCGTTCATTGTCCTCTCGCCGTCCCGCGCGCGGAGCGAACCCGGCTGCACGCTCCGACAGCCTCCGACGCGAGAGGAGCGCCTGAGGCCCCCCTCATCCAGCGCCATCCCGCCGAGGCCCCTTATCAACCCGCCCTCGCCCCCCTATCTGCGGCGCAACCGGGGGACGTCCGCATGCCAGAACCGATACTCGCCGTCGCCGGCGTGTCCAAGACGTACAAGGGCGGCTTCACCGCGCTCCACCATGTCGACCTCGCCATCCGGAAGGGCGAGATCTTCGCGCTGCTCGGGCCCAATGGCGCGGGCAAGACCACGCTGATCAGCATCATCTGCGGCATCGTCACGCCGAGCAGCGGCACGATCACCGTCGCCGGCCACGATGCGCTCGGCGATTATAAGGCCGCACGGCGCCGCATCGGCCTCGTGCCGCAGGAGCTGTCGGTCGACATGTTCGAGACGGTGCTCGCCACCGTCACCTTCTCGCGCCGGCTGTTCGGTCATCCCGCCAACCCCGCGCATATCGAGCGCGTGCTGCGCGACCTGTCGCTGTGGGACAAGCGCAATACCAAGATCATGGCGCTGTCCGGCGGGATGAAGCGCCGCGTGCTGATCGCCAAGGCGCTGGCGCACGAGCCGGAAATCCTGTTCCTCGACGAGCCGACCGCCGGCGTCGACGTCGCGCTCCGCCGCGACATGTGGAAGCTGGTGCACGGCCTGCGCGAACAGGGCACGACGATCATCCTCACCACCCATTATATCGAGGAGGCCGAGGAGATGGCCGACCGGGTCGGCGTGATCGACAAGGGACGGCTGCTGCTCGTCGAGGAAAAGGCCGCGCTGATGCACAAGCTCGGCAAGCGCGAGCTCGACCTGACGCTGGTCGAGCCGCTCGCCGCGGTGCCGCCCGGCCTGGAGCGCTGGCAGCTCAGCCTCGTCAACGACGGCAAGGTGCTGCGCTACGTCTTCGACGCGACCGAGGAGCATACCGGCATCCCGTCGCTGCTGCGCGCGCTGGCGGAACAGTCGATCTCCTTCAAGGATCTCGAGACCTCCAAGTCGAGCCTCGAAGACATTTTCGTCGATCTGGTGGGGGAACGCGCATGAACCTGCACGGTGTCTGGGCGATCTATCGCTTCGAGATGGCGCGCGCTTTGCGCACGCTCTGGCAGAGCCTCGTCGCGCCGGTGCTGACCACCAGCCTCTATTTCATCGTCTTCGGCGGCGCGATCGGCAGCCGGATGCAGACGGTCGACGGCGTCGGCTATGGCAGTTTCATCGTCCCCGGCCTGATCATGCTGTCGCTGCTGACGCAGAGCGTCGGCAATGCCTCGATCGGCATCTACTTCCCCAAGTTCACCGGCACCGTCTTCGAACTGCTGTCCGCGCCGATCTCGGCGATGGAGATGGTGCTCGGCTATGTCGGTGCGGCGGCGACCAAGTCGGTGGTGCTCGGCCTGATCATACTAGCCACCTCCGCCTTTTTCGTGCCGATCACGGTGCTGCATCCCGGCGCGATGATCGCCTTCCTGCTGCTTACCGCCCTCGCCTTCAGCCTGTTCGGCTTCATCCTCGGAATCTGGGCGGGCAGCTTCGAACAGCTCAACTTCGTGCCGATGCTGCTGATCACGCCGCTGACCTTCCTCGGCGGCAGCTTCTATTCGATCGACATGCTGCCGCAGCCGTGGCGGACGGTCAGCCTGTTCAACCCGGTCGTCTATCTGGTCAGCGGCTTCCGCTGGAGCTTCTTCGGCAAGGGCGATGTCGACATCGCGCTCAGCCTCGGCGTGACGCTCGGCTTCCTCGTCGTCTGCCTCGCGATCATCGCCTGGATCTTCAAGAGCGGCTGGCGGCTCAAGAGCTGAGCCGCCGCCGCACCCGCGCCGACAGCGCCGGCCGCAGCACCAGCGCGTTGAGGTCGACCAGCACGTGCACCGCCATCGGCACCCACAGCGCGCCGGTGCCCATATAGAGCGCGGAGAGCAAAGCGCCGCCGACGAAGGTCGCGGCGACGCCGATCCAGCCCTGATAGCGGTGCATCGCCGCAAAGGCGGTATTTGCGACGATCACGCCGGCAAGCCCCGATCCGCTCGCCATCGCCACCACCACCGGCAGATGCAGCCGGTAGAAGAGCTCCTCGGCCGTCCCCGCCGACAGCGCGAGCGCGGCGGCGGGCCACAAATCGGCATCGCTGGTCGGCATCACCGCGCGCGCGTCGCCCGCGGTCCACGGCGCCCGGCCGCGCCGCGCCCGCCACCAGGTCAGCAGCAGCCCGAGCAGGCTGCCGCCGACGAGCCCGATCGCCACCGTATCCGCGCCGATCGAGCCGGGCGGCACCTCCGCGACGACGGCGAGCGCCCAGAACTCCGCCGGCAGTCGCCAGACGCCGGACAGGCGCTGCACCGCCGCCAGCCCGGCGAGCGCGACGAGGCCATAGCCGATCCACAAGGTCAGCGCCCAGCGCAGATGCCGCGCCTCGAACCGCACGCGCGCCCAGACGAACATCCGCCCACGCCGCAACAGGGCGATCTGATAGGCGAGCGTCAGGACGAGGATGATGGCGAGCATGTCCGTCCATCACCCCGGACGCACGGCGAAGTCCATGGGTGAGTGCGTCACAGCCACTCCTTCAATCGTCATCCCCGCGAAGCCGGGATGACGATTGGGAGGGAGAGGGCGCCGGCCCCGACGTCCGAGCGGCACCGGCATCGGCCTGGCACGGCACAGACACGCCAACGCCACCGGCACCCCGCCCCGGTCAATCGGTGCGGTGTTCGCCCTTGACCCAGCGCACCGTGCCGGTCGAGGCGCGCATCACCACGCTCTCGGTGGTCATCTTGCCCTTCCTGCGCTTGACGCCGGCGAGCAGCGAGCCGTCGGTCACGCCGGTCGCGGCGAAGATGCAGTCGCCGCGCGCCAGCTCCTCGAGGTCATATTGCTTGTCGAGATCGGCGATGCCCCATTTGCGGGCGCGGGCGCGCTCGTCGTCGTTGCGGAACAGCAGCCGGCCCTTGAACTGACCGCCGACGCAGCGCAGCGCGGCGCAGGCGAGCACCCCCTCCGGCGCGCCGCCCGAGCCCATATAGACGTCGATCGTCGTGTCGGGATCGGCGGTGGCGATCACCCCGGCGACGTCGCCGTCGCCGATCAGCATCACGCCGCAGCCGATCGCACGCAGTTCGGCGATCAACGCCTCGTGCCGCGGCCGGTCGAGCACGCAGGCGATGATCGCATTGGGGGCGACGCCCTTGGCGGCGGCAATCGCGTGGATGTTCTCGGTCGGCGTACGGTCGAGGTCGATCACCCCCGCCGGCAGGTTCGGCCCGACCGCGATCTTGTCCATATAGACGTCGGGGGCGTTGAGCAGGCCGCCCTTTTCGGCGATCGCCAGCACCGCGAGGCTGTTCGGCCCGGCCTTGGCGCAGATCGTCGTGCCTTCGAGCGGATCGAGCGCGATGTCGATCGCCGGGCCGTTGCCGGTACCGACCTTCTCGCCGATGAACAGCATCGGCGCCTCGTCGCGCTCGCCCTCGCCGATCACCACCGTGCCGTCGATGTCGAGTTCGTTGAGCGCGGCGCGCATCGCCTCGACCGCGGCGGCATCCGCCGCCTTCTCGTCGCCGCGCCCGGTCAGCGTCGAGGCGGACACTGCCGCCGCCTCGGTGACGCGCACCATCTCGAGGACGAGGACGCGATCGAGGACCTGGCTGGCGGTTTGCATGCTATACCTCTGTTTAACGTGTATAACACCGGTCTACCCCGGCAGCGGCGGCACGACAAGCACGGATCGCGTCCCGGCGCGGGTCAAGGCGAGCCGGCGCGACGCGCCGGCCAGAGCGTCACCGCCGACCGGCGCCCCTGCTCAGAGCGTCACCGCCGCCTTCATCCCCAGGATGCCGACGTCATGCGCTTCCCGGATGCCGCCGGGTTGGTGGATATATTGCAGATTGGGACGCAGCTCGAGCCAGGCGGCGGGGTGAATGCTGTAATAGACCTCGGCGGCATATTCGGCGTCGCGGACCGGTGTGCCGGGCACCAGCCGGTCGGCGATCGCGGCGCGGCCGTTGACGTTGGTCCGCGCCGCCGCGACGCCGAGCACGTCGCCCGGCACCGCCGGCACCAGCCCCTTGTAGAACAGGCCCAGCGACACCTGATTGTCGGTCACTGACGTCGCCCGGTCCGCCTGCGTGACATTGGCGAACATCGACAGCCCGGTCAGCGCCTTGCCGTCTTTCGACTCGCCCGTCAGCTGCTGCTGTACCGTCGCATAGATGCCGTATCGGCTGGCATGTTCGAGCGGCGACAGACCGGTGACGACGCGCGGCGCGCGGTTCACGTCGAGCAGCACGTCGTCACCGCGCGCCGTGCCGATCCAGCCGCCGACCTTGTACGATCCGACATGACCGTCGTCGCCGCCGCGCGTCCAGCCGACCTCCGCCGGGATCAGCGCGCCGGTCGCGCCATGCAGCCGCCACAGGAAGAAGCCGGTGTCGAGATTGCGCGGATTGATCTCATAGACGCCGCCCTGCACGTAGAGGTCGTGCGGCAGGTCGACGCGGACCCGCCCGCCCCATTGGCCGACCGGCCAGTTCTGCCAATAATCGCCGACCAGATTGCCCGGCTGCGCGCCGCAGAAGCTGAGATTCATGAAGTGGCAGGAGAAGACCGCGAAATCCTCGCCCGGGTTGGTGCGGCCGAGCTTGACCTCGACGCGCTGGCCGAGCCTTTGCTCATACCATAATTGCGTGACGCGGACGGTCTGGCCGCGGCCATAGACCTCCTGCACCTGTTGCAGCGCATCGATCCCGGCGTCGGCGGTCAGGTTGCGACCGCGCCGCCACGTCACCGTCGCCTGGAAGGCGCCGCCGGTCAGCCCGACGAGCTTGTCTAGGTCGAGCAGCATGCCCGCGTCGAATTGCCCCGTCTCGCGCAACAGCTTCCGCGTGCCGCCCGCGATATTATAGCCGCTCTCCGACGCATAACGCGCGGTGACGCCGATGCCGCGGGCGCCGAGCCGGGTGCGGATCGTCTGCCAGTCGCCGATCAGCCCCGGCGGCGGCGCGCTCTGCGTATCGCCGATCAGCGCCGATGGCGACGTGTCGCGCGCGCGGCGGATCGGCGTGCGCGGCCGGTGCTGGGTATCCGCCTGGCCGTTGGTGGGCGTCGCCGCGTCCGGGGCTGCCGGAGCGCCGACATCCACCTGTTGCGCCTGCACGGGTGCGGCCGACAGCGCGGCGCACGCCGCGAGCAGGAAAGATCGTGTCATCATGCTCGTCCCCCTCATTGGCGAGGGGTAGAACCGTTATGAACGATGTTTGTTCTACCTGCGCAACGACAGGGTGCGATGGACGGCGGCTCGGTCGCGCTCAGCTGCGGCAGCCGACCAGCCCGGCGACGGGGAGGACGAGCGCGTCCTGCCCCGGTCGGTCGACCTGCAACGAGGCCTGCGGCACGCGCGCGCCGGCGGTGAGGCCGTCCTGCTGGACGATCGTCATCGCCAGCCGGACGTGGAGGTCGCCGCCGACATAGTCCGTCGCCTCGGCAAAGCCGAGCGCCGCCGCCGCCCCGCCGCCGCTGCGCGCGAGATCGATCGTCTTGCCGCCGACCGCGATGCGCAACGTCGCCGGGTCCGCGGTCGCCATCGCGACGAGCTGGCGGTCGGCCGGGTTCCACAGATAGGCGGCACACCCCTTCGCAGGCAGATGCTGCTGGCCGATCGCGCCAAGCCCGGTCGGGGCGGCGGGCGCGGCGGTCTGCAGGGCGGCGGCGAGCAACAGCGCGATCATGGCGCCCACCCTACCATGGCGAGCCACGCGGGGTAAGCCGCGACTCCCAGCAACGCGCCGAACGGCAGCGCCGTATCGCGCGCGATCGCCCGGCCGGTGACGCGGGCGAACAGCGCGACGCCGAGCCCGACGAGGCTGGCGATCACCAGCACCGCGGGCAGCATCCGCCAGCCGAGCCACAGGCCGATCGCGCCGAACAATTTGGGATCGCCGCCGCCCATGCCGTCATGCCCGCGCCACGCCTTGTAGCCCCAGGCGATCGCGGCGAGCGCACCATAGCCGGCCCCCCCGCCGATCAACCGGTCGGTCCAGCCGGGGGGCAGATCCGCGAGGCCGCTCGCCAGTCCCGCCGCCGCGAGCAGCGCGGTCAGCCGGTCGGGCAGCCACAAGGCGACGATATCGAGCGCGGCGAGGGCGAGCAGCAGCCAGCCGAAGGTCGCGCCGGCGATCCCGCCCCAGCCCGGCGCCACCGCCCCCGCCGCCGCGCCGATCGCCACCGCCGCCAGCTCGATCCACAGATGCGTCGGCTCGATCCGCGCGCCACAGGCGCGGCAGCGTCCGCGCTGGGCAAGGAAGCTGACGATCGGCACCAGCTCGAGCGGCGACAGCGTCCGCTCGCATGCATCGCACGCCGACCGGCCCTGCAGCACCGATCGGCCCGCCGGCCAGCGGATCACCAGCGCGGCGATGAAGCTGCCGAAGATCGCGCCGAGCCCGCCGAGCGCGAGCGCCCAGCCGACGCTCACGTCACGCCTCGCCGGGAGCCGGCTCGCGAATCAGATAGCGGTAGACGCCGAGCAGATCGATCAGCAGCAGCACGATGTTCTGCGAGCCCAGCGCCCAGTCCCGCATCATCGCCGCGCCGGCGAGCCACGCCACTGCCGACAGGCAGAACAGCACCATCGCCCAGCCGGTATCGCGCCGCCCCCAGTCCAGTGCCACGATGGTCGCCGCGATCATCCCGCTGATCGACGCGAACCAGCGGATCGGCTCGATATACGTCTCCATCCCCGCTGAGCGAGTGGTGCCGCAAAAGTATCCCGTGGAAATAAAGGCTTACGGACGATTTGCCGTGCCGCGAAGGTATCTCCGCCGCGAAACCCGACGGCGGCGCGACGGCGCTCGCAATGTCGCTGACGAGAAGGGGGGACCTCGGCAAAACCCCCGCCGTCATGCCGCACCCGGTCCGGCATCCACGCCGCAGGAGCGTCAGCCGGTGATGGCGCGGCAGGGTGGACCGCGAAACACGTCCGGGGTGACGGCGCGTTTCGGGTGATGCCGAGACTTTTGCGAGAGCCTCGTCAAAACATGAGTCTGCCGATCGTCGCGCCTCAGCCAGTCGCTCTGCCCGGCTCCCGCAACTCCGCCTGCGCACGACCGCTGCGAAACCCTCCCGACCACCCCGGCGGGGGCCGGGGCCCAGTTGGAGACCCGTACTGAGGCAGGACAACGCTTCACCCGACTGGACCCCGGCCTCCGCCGGGGTGGTAAATCGGTGAGTGCATCCGTCCGAGGTTCGCCAGGCTCTCAACTCGGTCCGGCAGCCACAAGCACGCAGCCGCCGAGCTTCATGCCAGCGCGGCACGGCGGACGCCCGGACGGGTCCGGCATCCCCCCTCCAACCAAGGGAACGCACGCCCGCCGGCCGGCACCGCCCGGCCGCTTTCACCGCACACCGCATTGCCCCGCCTCCCGCCACCACCTAGATCGCACGCAACTAGAAACACCGGAGAGCGCATGTCTACCGATCCCGTCGTCATCGTCAGTTATGCCCGCACGCCGATGGGCTCGTTCCAGGGGTCGCTCGCCGGCGCCTCGGCGACCGAGCTCGGCGCCGCCGCCGTCGCCGCCGCGGTCGAGCGCGCACAGGCGCCCGCCGAGGCGATCGAGCGGATCTACATGGGCTGCGTGCTGCCCGCCGGGCTCGGCCAAGCGCCGGCGCGGCAGGCAGCGATCGGCGCGGGGCTCGGCACGCATGTCGAGGCGACGACGGTCAACAAGATGTGCGGATCGGGGATGCAGGCGGCGATCATGGCCGCGGATGCCCTCGCCGCGGGCTCTGCCGACCTGCTCGTCGCCGGCGGAATGGAGAGCATGACCAATGCCCCCTATCTGTCCAAGACGCATCGCAGCGGCGCACGCATCGGCCACGACACGATGTACGATCATATGTACCTCGACGGGCTGGAGGATGCGTACGAGCCGGGCCGGCTGATGGGCCATTTCGCCGAAGAAACCGCGGCCGATTACCAGTTCACGCGTCAGGCGATGGACGATTATGCGATCGAATCGCTGCACCGGGCGCAGCGCGCGCAGACCAGCGGTGCGTTCGATCGGGAGATCGTTGCGGTCGAGGTCAAGGGCCGCAAGGGCAGCACGACGGTGGCGCGCGACGAGCAGCCGGCGCGCGGCGACGTCGCCAAGATCCCGACGCTCAAGCCCGCCTTCTCGCGCGACGGCACGATCACCGCCGCCAACGCCTCGTCGATCTCGGACGGCGCCGCCGCACTAGTGATGACGCGCGCCAGCGTCGCCGAGCGGCTCGGCCTCTCGCCGGTCGCGCGGATCGTCGCACATGCCGCGCATGCGCATGCGCCGGCGAAGTTCACCACCGCGCCGGTGTTCGCGATGCGCAAGGCGATGGAGCGCGCCGGCTGGAGCCGCGACGACGTCGACCTGTTCGAGGTCAACGAGGCGTTCGCGGTGGTGTCGATGATTGCGATCCACGATCTCGGCCTCGATCCGGCGCGGCTCAACGTCCATGGCGGCGCCTGCGCGCTCGGCCATCCGATCGGCGCGAGCGGCGCGCGCATCCTCGCGACGTTGCTGTCGGCGCTCGAGACCAACGGCCAGCGCCGCGGCCTCGCCTCGCTGTGCATCGGCGGCGGCGAGGCGACGGCGATGGCGGTCGAACTGGTGTGACCTAGCGAGGTCGCGCGGAGGCGCGGTGGGATCGCTTGGGACGTGCCGACGCCTTGCGGGCCGCCGCGGCGCCAGCCGCTATCCGGGCGAAGCCACCGCCCTTTCTTCTCCGCGCCTCCGCGTGGATCATTGACCGTGCTGTGAACGCACGTCGTTGCGGGTTCACGCGAAGACGCGAAGACGCGAAGATAAGAAGAGGTTCACGCGGAGGCGCGGAGGCGCGGAGAAGAAGGAGGGAACGGCCCCGTCCAGCCTTCGCTCAAAGAGGTCGAGGAAGTGCGCTCACGCGCACCATCTTCGCGTCTTCGCGTGCATCATTCGGCGTCAGCCGTCTGACCGGTCGAGGCGGTCGCGCCATTCCATCGACCGCCCTTCTCTGCGCCTCTGCGCGAAAACATCCGGCCGCGATAAGCAGTGCGGCTTGGTAATGGAGGACGGCGCACAGGGTCGCTCGGACCGCGGCAGGCGAAAGCCGGCGACGTTACGGCAGCTGCTCGCCCGGCTCGACGCCCCACAGGCCGCTCGACTCGACATAGCCCGCCTGACCGTGGACGTCGAAGCGGCACCAGCCGCCGCCGCAGGCGCTGAGCCGGCCGACGACGCCCGGCGCCGCGCGCCACAGCAGCTTGGTGCCCGACGAGGCGCGTTCGTGCATCTCGAGCGGCTGGGGGCCGCGGACGATCGCGGTGCGTCGGTCGCTGAGCAGCGCGGCGAGCATCCACCCCTGCGTGCCGCCGGGGTCCTCGACCTTGCGCCATTGCTTGAACACCGCGACCACCCGCACCGGCAGGTCGGCACGCTGGTAGAGCCAGCTCGCCGGATAGGTGCGGTCCGGCCCGGTGCGCATCCGCGCGCGGCCGGCGCTGATCGACGCGTAATAGGGGAGCGTCCGCTTCGCTTCGGCTGCCTGCGCGCTGCCGTCCGCCGTCAGCATCGCCAGCCCTGCGATCGCTAAAGCCCGAAGGCGCATGGTAACATTCCTTGACCGTGAAGCCCCTCTCTAGCGCAGGCGCCGGCCGGAGCAACGATCCGTTGACGCGGCGGATAGGCTCCGCCAAGCCGCTGGACGCGATGCCACAGCCCCGCCAGACCCCGACGGTGATCGTCACCCGCGAACTCGCCGACACGGTGATGGACCGGCTGGAGGCGCTGTTCGATACGCGCAACAACCGGGGCGACACGGTGATGAGCCGCGCGGCGCTCGCCGCGGCGATGGCGGAATGCGACGTACTCGTCCCCACCGTCACCGACGATATCGACGCCGCGCTGATCGCGGGCGCCGGCCCGCGCCTCAAGCTGATCGCCAATTACGGCGCGGGCGTGAATCATATCGCGCTCCAGGCGGCGCGCGCGCGCGGCATCATCGTCACCAACACGCCCGGCGTGCTGACCGAGGATACCGCCGACGTCGCGATGGCGCTGATCGTCTCGGTGCCGCGGCGGCTGGCGGAGGGCGAGAAGCTGGTGCGCGAGGGCGCATGGCATGGCTGGAGCCCGGGGGGCATGCTCGGCCACCGCATCGGCGGCAAGGCGCTCGGCATCGTCGGCATGGGGCGGATCGGCCAGGCGGTGGCGCGGCGCGCGCGCGCCTTCGGGCTCGCCATCCATTACCACAACCGCCGCCGCCTGCCCGCGGTGCTCGAGGACGAGCTCGCCGCGACCTATCACGCCGATCTCGACGCAATGCTCGGCGCGATCGACATCCTCAGCATCCATACGCCGCTCAACGCCGACAGCCGCGACCTGATCGACCGGCGCCGCATCGGGCTGATGCGGCGCCACGTCCATGTCATCAACACCTCGCGCGGCGGCATCCTCGACGAAGTCGCGCTGGTCGATGCGTTGGAGGCGGGACAGCTCGCCGGCGCGGGGCTCGACGTATGGGAGCATGAACCGCGCATCGATCCGCGCCTGCTCGCCCTCCCCAATGTGGTGATGACGCCGCATATGGGATCGGCGACGTTCGAGGGCCGCCGCGCCTCGGGCGAGCGGGTCATCCAGAACATCCGCATGTGGGCAGACGGCCATCGCCCGCCCGATCAGGTGCTCGACGGCTGGGCGTGAGCCGATTGGCTCACCGATCGTGAGAAAATGTGTCTGATCGGAACACTTTGCTGCGCAGCACCATTTAGGGGCCTTCCAGTCAGAACAAGGATTAGCCCCATGTCCCGCAAGCTGCTCGCCTCCGTCGCCCTGCTCGCCGGCGTCGCGCTCAGCCTGTCGGCCTGTTCGACGCTCAAGGGCGCCGGCATCGGCGCGGCGGGTGGCGCGGGCGTCGCCGCCGCCACCGGCGGCAGCGTCGAAAAGGGTGCGGCGGTCGGCGGCACCGCCGGCGCCGTGGTCGGCACCGTCGCCGACTGAACCAGGTTCGGGAGCGCCGAGCGCCTCAACCCGGCGCTCCCGTACACTCTAGAATGTGCGCCCGTTCCCGGTCCTTGTCGCGGCCGAAGCGGGTGAGGATCGCGATCATCTCCGCCCGTCCGGGAACGTAGACGGTCGATGTCGCGACGGGCCGGGCTTGGCGCGTGCGCGGTGTCATCGACTGCCACGCCGGGCCGTCGGCGAGCCTCAGCTCACCCATGATCTCGACGTCGCGATCCGCCCGCTGCCAGCGGGCGAAGAGTCGCGATCGAAACTGCGGATGGCGATCGGGCGCAGCGACCGTGAGCCCGAGCCACAGCACCAGCGCCTCGGCATCGCGCCGGCTCGTCAACACATCGATGTCGGCGACACTGGTCGCACCGCCCAGCAGGACGACCGCGGCGCTGCCGATGATCCACCACGGATCGCGCGCCGGCCGCATCGCCTCCGCGACGGCAATCAGCGCGGCGGCGATATCCAGGTCCATCGCCACCGGGCCGCCGTCCTCAGTCCCCGGTCAGGATGCGATCGACGAGCTGCTTCACCGTCGGCACGAAACCGTTCGAATAGAAGGGATCGCGCTTGAAGTTATACGCCGCATGGCCGGCGAACATCAGGTTCTGGTCGATGTCGCCGCCATGCGCGATGTCCTGCAACGTCTTCTGAATGCAGAAGCTGCGCGGATCGGCGAGTCGGCCGGTCGAATTGGTTTCGCTGTCCGCCCAGCTTGAGAAGGAGCATTGCGACAGACAGCCCATGCAATCGGCCTGGTCCTTGCGGATGATGCCCTTTTCGGTCGGCGTCACGAACACCAACGTATTATCGGGCGTCTTGAGCGCGTCGGTGAAGCCCTCGCCGAACCACTGGCGCGCGCGGAGCAGGTCGTTGCGCGTCACCCAGAAATTCTTGCCCTTCACGCCGACGTCGAGCTGGAAGACGTGGTCGCCGGCCTCTTGCGTCGAAAAGGCGATCTGCCGCTCGGAGCGCGCTTCGAGATTGCGCAGGAAGGGATTGCGCACCGCCGACGAATAGAAACCGGTCGGCGAGAAGCGATGGAGCAGCACCTCGCCTTCCTCGATCTCGGTCAGCTTCGCCTTCCACGCCTCGGGGATCGGGCTTTCCTGCGTCAGCAGCGGGCGGGTGCCATATTGGAAGGCGATCGTGCCGAGCTCGGGATGGTCGATCCAGTCGTTCCAGTCGCGCAGATACCAGACGCCGCCCGCCATCACGATCGGCGTCGTGTCGGGGATGCCGCCTTCGCGCATCACCGCGCGCAGCTCGGCGACGCGCGGGAACGGATCCTGCGGCTTGAGCGGGTCTTCGGCGTTCGACAGGCCGTTGTGGCCGCCGGCGAGCCAGGGGTCCTCATAAACCACCGCCGCCAGCCATTCCGCCGCCTTCGAATAGGCGCGCTTCCACAGCGCGCGGAAGGCGCGGCCCGACGAGACGATCGGCAGATAGGACACACCGTAGGAAGCGGTGATCTCGGACAGCTTGTACGGCATGCCCGCGCCGCAGGTGACGCCCGCGACCATGCCGCGGGTGCGTTCCAGCACGCCGTGCAGGATCCGCTGCGCGCCGCCCATCTCCCACAGCACGTTGATGTTGATCGCGCCCTTGCCGCCGGCGATCTCGAACGCGCGATGGACCTGCTGCACCGCGCCCTCGATCGCATAGGCGATCAGTTCCTCGTGCCGCTCGCGCCGGGTCAGCGCGCGATAGACCTGCGGGATGATCTTGCCCTCGGGGTCATAGCTGTCGGCATTGACCGCGGAGACCGTGCCGATCCCGCCCGCTGCGGCCCAGGCGCCGGCGGAGGCGTGGTTGGTCGCGGCGACCCCCTTGCCCCCCTCGACCAGTGGCCAGACCTCGCGGCCATTGTAGACGATCGGCTTCAGGCCCTTGAACACGGAAAATTGCACCTCATCCGGGGTAAATGCGGCCGGCTATACAAGAAGCCGGCGGCGAAGCGAAGCAATTGCGCGTTGCGCGCGATCAGACCGACCTGCTGCCCTTTAGCCGACGGTTAACGCCGATGCGCCACAAGCCCCGCTCGACACGCGATGCGAGGGGGGAAGGACGGGCGATGGGGATCCTCAATCATCTGATTGCGCCGCGCCGCGCCGGGGCGATGCACGCCGCACTGGCGCAGGCGCCGTTCGGTGCGCTGCTGCTGCCGCAGTTCGAACGGCTCGGGCGTGCGGCGGGGCGGCTGCCGGAGGGTGGGCCGACCGGCTCGGCCTGGTCGCGCGCCTATGTGCTCGGCGCGGCCTGCGCGTCGTTGCAGCAGCCGGGCGGTGCGCCGATCAGCGACCAGACCTGCTTCGCCACCGCGCTCGACGCCTTCACGCTGACCTATGGCGCACGCCGTGCCCGCGCGATCCTCGCCGCCACCATCGCCGCCGCCGAGGCGCAGGAGCCCGAGGTGGAGGACGGCCTGTTGCAGGGCGCCGCCGATCTCGCTTTGGTCGCGGCGGGCGCACCGGGCGCATCGCTCCATTTCGCGACACGGATCGTGGAGGAACTCGCCGAAGCGGCATGAGGCGCCACCTACGTCCGGTCGACATCGAGTCGCCGGCTAAGCCGCGTGCTGCGGCCGAAAATTGGTTCGCGCGGAGGCGCAGAGGACGCGGAGAGACTGGATTCGGGCGACGCGCGCCTGCATGTCCGTGGCGTGAGATCGCAGGTGCCAGCGCGGCGCGCGCACCCCTCCGCGCCTCTGCGCGAACCCCTTCGACGCATCCGGATCTTGCGCGGCGGTGATCGCCGATCCGGCTAGAACCCCCGCCCCAGCGTCGCACCGTACAGCGACTCGTAGCGCGCGATCATCGCCGCTTCGTCATAGGCGGCGCGCGCCTTCTCCCGGTTCGCCGCGCCGATCCGCGCCCGCAGGGCGGCGTCCGAGACCAGCGCCTGCAACGCATCGCGCAACAGCACCTCGTCGCCACCGGTGACATAGGGCGCATTCTCCGCGGCGACCATCTGCGGCACGTCGCCGACCGGGGTGCTGACCACCGGCAGCCCCGCCGCCATCCCCTCGACGACGCTGATCGGGAATTGCTCGCTCGCCGACGACAGCGCGAGGATGTCGAAATGGCCGATGTAGCGGTGCGGGTCGGCGAGGAAGCCCGGCAGCACGACGCGGTCGGCGATGCCCATGGCGCGCGCGGTCGATTCGATCGCGGCGCGTTCCGGCCCCTCGCCGACGATCACCAGCCGGAACTTGCCGGCGATGCCGCCGCAGGCCCGGACCAGCAGCGGCAGGTTCTTGACCGTGCGCAGGCCGGCGAGCGCCCCGATCACCACCTCCTTGCCGTTGGCGACGAAGCCGGGGATCGCCCGCGGATCGGGCTTCTTCGTGTAGAGCGCGGTGGGAATGCCGTTGCTGATGCGGTGGACGCGCGCGGGCGGCTGCTTCCACGTCCGCAGCGCGATCCGTTCGAGCGATTCGGACGGCACGACCAGCGCCTGCGCCGCACTCAGGGCGATGCGACGGTAGACGTTGCGCTCGACCTTCAGCCCCTGCGCCTCGTCGGCGTTGAAGCCGTCCTCGTGATGGATCAGCGGCGGCGCGCCCTTGGCGAAGACGCGCCGCGCCATCACCCCGTCGATCGCGCCCCAATTATAGGTCAGCACCAGGTCGAAGCGCCGCATGAACCGCGCCAGCGCCTCGTAGCGCGCCACCGACGGGCGTCCGGTCAGCGCCGGCGGATCCTGCGCGATCTCGTAGCGCACGCCCTTGGCGATCGCGGCGCGCGCGCCGAGCTGGTCGGGAACGCCGCTGACGATGGTATGGCGCAGCCGATCGCCGAAGGCGTTCATCAGCCGTACGGCACGCGCCTCCTTGCCGCCCAGGCTGAAGCTCGAATGAAGGTGGAGGACATGCGGCGTCATGCGCATCGATCTACCCGCGTCCGCCGCCATTCAAAAGCGTTAGCGCAAGCGCAGCAGCCGCCCCTCGACCAGCGATCGCCACAGCCATTCGACCGGCGCGATGCGGAAGCGGCGCAACCACCCGACCGCGGCGGCGAGCAGCAGCGCGTCGACGGCGAACGCCACCGCCATCATCGCCGCCCAGCCCATCCGTCCGTAGAGTCCGAGGCCATAGGGCGAGAAGATCAGCCACGAGACGATCAGCGTCTGCGCGATATACACGGTCAGCGCGCATCGCCCCGCCGCCGCGAACGGTACTAGCCAGGCGCGACCGCGCGGATGCGACAGCAGCAGCGCCAGTCCCGCGACATGACCCGCGGTCGTCGCCAGCCGCGCGATGTCCTCGACCATCCAGACATGGCCGACCTGCCCGTCGAAGCGCGTCGCCTCCCACGCGCCGGCGATGCGCAGTGGCAGGCCGATGCCGTACCCCCAGGCGAGCATCCGCCGATAGCGACGCCGCGACCAGCCGCCCTGCAACGCCCCCATCCGGAACAGCGCCGCGCCGACCAGCATCGTCGCCGCCGCCTCCCAGACATAGACGATCTCCTCGCCGCCCAGCCGCTCCAGCGCGACGCGCCGCTGCCCGGCGGTCCAGGCGGCGCGATCGCCGTGGCCGAAGGCGTCTTCGCGCACCACCGCCGCCGCATCCGCCGCCGCCGCCTGCGCGCGGGCCGCCGCCGGCACCTGCGTCGTCAGCCCGGCGGCGAGCGTGAAGGCGGCATAGGAGAGCCCGAGTACGATCAGCGCGCGGGTCGACACCCGCCGCGCCGCGCACGCGAGCAGCGCGGCGACCGCATAAGTGTGAAGGATATCGCCCGGCCACAGCAGCAGGAACATATGCGTGATGCCCAGGGCCCACAGCACGAGGTTGCGCCAGCCGTAGCGCAAGGTCACCCCGAGCGGATGATCGCTCGCCGCCGCGAAGCGATCGGTGAGGATCAGCATCCCCGCACCGAACAGCATCTCGAGCAGCGCGCGTGCCGTCCCCTCGACGAGCAGCGTCTGCGTCCACCAGGCGATCCGGTCGGCGCCGCTCCAGCCGATATGGCGGATGTCGGACCAATTGGCGGTCATCGACGCGCCCATCTCGCCGATGTTCATGAACAGGATGGCGAGGATCGCCACGCCGCGCAGCACGTCGAGCTGGATCAGCCGCGGCGCGCCGTCGGGCTCGTCCGCGGGCGGCGCGGCTGCGGTCATGCCGCAGCGCGCGCGAGCAGCCGGTCGATCGGATCGTGCAGCGCCGCCTCGGCGAGGGTCGGCGCGTGGCCGAGACCCGGCAGCGTCACCAGCTCGGCCCGGTCGAGCGCGGCGACCATCCGCTCGGCGACCGGCTGCGACAGCACGTCGGATCGCCCGCCGCGCACGACCAGCACCGGCACGTCGCGCAATGCCGCCAGCGCCGTCCACATGTCCGGCCCGCTCTCGTTGCCGGGGGTGCGGAACGGCTCGGCGATCTTGAGGTCATAGTCGAGCACGATGCGCCCGCTGCTGGTCAGCCGATAGACGCGCTTGGCCATCGCCAGCCAGTCCTCGATCCGCCAGTCGGGATAGATGTCGGCATTGCCGTCCTGCAGCGCGCGCGCGGCGTGCATCCAGGTCGGACAGCTGCTCGCCTTGCCGACATAGCCGCGGATGCGGCTGATCCCGCCCGCCTCGATCTCCGGGCCGACGTCGTTGAGCAGCGCCGCGGCGATCCCCGCCCCGGCCTGCGCGAGCAGCATCGTCACGATCCCGCCGAGCGAGGTACCGACCGCGACGAAGCGGGTGATGCCGCGCTCGGCAAGCAGGGCCTGCACGTCGGCGACATAGGTGGCCGGGACATAGGTCGCCGGGTCCTTGGCATAGTCGCTGCGGCCGCGACCGCGGAAATCAACCGCGATGACCTGCCGCGGACCGGCGAGCCGCGCGGCGAGGTGATCGAAGTCGCGCGCATTGCGGGTCAGCCCCGGCAGGCACAGCACCGGCGGCGCCGCGGCATCGCCGGGATAGAGCCGATAATGCAGCTTGAGCCCGTCGGCGGACGACCAATAGCAATGTTCGTAGGCGGCCATATCGGTATCCCGGGGTTGCGCGCGGCGCTGCGCGCCCTCCATATCCACGGATGCCCACCGACCCGCAAGCATACCACCCCGCCGCCGCATTGCTCGATCTCGGCACCACGCTGTCGGACCCGGTGGAGGCGGCGCGCTTCCCCGCGACGCGGCTGCGCTTCCGCAACGACCGCGCCGCCGCCGGGGTCGGGCTGGCGACGCTCGACGACGGCGAGTGGATCGACGCCTTCGGCCGCTTCGTGCCGCTGCCCGGCACGCTGCCGCAGCCGCTCGCGCTGCGCTATCACGGCCATCAGTTCCGCCAGTATAATCCGGACATCGGCGATGGCCGCGGCTTTACCTTCGCCCAGTTGCACGATCGCGACGGCCGGCTGATGGACCTCGGCACCAAGGGGTCGGGCACGACGCCGTACAGCCGCTTCGGCGACGGTCGGCTGACGCTCAAGGGCGGCGTGCGCGAGATCCTCGCCACCGAGATGCTCGAGGCGCTCAACGTGCCGACCAGCCGCACGCTGTCGCTGATCGAGACGGGTGAGGAGCTGGTCCGCGGCGACGAACCCTCGCCGACCCGTTCGGCGGTGCTCGTCCGGCTGAGTCACGGCCATATCCGCATCGGCAGCTTCCAGCGGCTCGCCTATCATCAGGACGAGGCGGGGATGCGCGCGCTCGTCCGCTACGTGCTCGCCAACCTCTACGGCGAGGAGTTGGACGATCCGATCCGCCTGCTCGACCATGTCGTCGGCCGCACCGCGACGCTCGCCGCGCGCTACATGGCGGCGGGGTTCGTCCACGGTGTGCTCAACAGCGACAATATCAACGTCACCGGCGAGAGCTTCGACTACGGCCCGTGGCGGTTCGCGCCGACCTGGGACGCCGCCTTCACCGCCGCCTATTTCGATCACGCCGGCCTCTACGCCTTCGGTCGCCAGCCCGAAGCGATCCACTGGGACGTGATGCAGCTCGCCAGCAGTCTGCGCGTGATCGCCGAGAGCGACCCGCTGATCGCGACGCTCGAAACCTTCGCGCCGCGCTATCAGGAGGCGATCACCGCCGCCCTGCTCTGGCGGCTCGGCGTCGTGCCGCACACGCCCGACGCCGACCGCGCGCTCGTCCAGACGATGGAGCGGGCGCTGCGGACCACGCAGGTGCCGCTCGACCGTTTCTTCTTCGACGTGTTCGGCGGCGTGCTGCCGGCGGACTATGGCGAGGACTGGCAGGCGCTGCGCGCGGCGCTCGCCGGTTATGCGTCGCGCACGTCACGCGGCCATCGTTACTGGCGAGGCGAACCGTGTGGCCTGCTGATCGACGAGGTCGAGGCGATCTGGGCGCCGATCGCCGCCGCGGACGACTGGACCGCGCTCAACGACAAGGTCGCGGCGATCCGCGAGATGGGCGAGGCGCTCGCCTAGTGGCAAGACGGATTGAGCGAGCGCAAACGCCCGTGATATATTCAGGGCCGTGCGCGCGGCTCATAACGAAATAACGCCTTCTATTTCGACGTATGCCTCTCCAAAATTCGGACGATGAGCCGATCGACAAAGCAGGCCGTTCGGAGCGGTGACGACCCGTGCGCCATTCATCTTCAACGCGTGAGCAACGGCGTCAACAGCAAAGAAAACTTCCTTCCATTTAATTTCTTTTGGCGGGGAAAAACAGATCTGGAAAGCCTGCAGCCTATCCCCCATCCAGTTATCGACGGCGTTCTTGACCACACCCAGCTGGTCTGGCGTCAGCTCGCTTTGATCGCCGAACCGGACGATGAAGGGCCCTGCAATTGGATCGTATGTCCTCATCACCGGCGGTGGCGACAGCGTTCGCGCCTGATCTGCCGGCGGCGGCAATAGCCCGATTGCAGCAACCACTAGAATGCGCTGGGACAGAGCAAAAAGAGAGAAGATATCGACCATGCGCGCAATGGTAATTCGGCGCTGCCGCCTTACAACGCCCGATCTTGCCGCCCCGCCGTCATTCGCCTAACCCGCTGCGCATAAACGACGGGACAGGCATGGCTGACGCGATCAACTCCCACGAACCCGCCACCGGCGCGCTGCTCTGGAGCGGCGCGATCGGCGATGTCGACGCCGAGGTCGCCGCCGCGCGCAACGGCTGGGCGCAATGGGCGGCGCTGCCGCTGACCGTGCGGATCGAGACGTTGCGCCGCTTCGGCAACGTCGTCCGCCAGCGCCACGAGCCCTTCGCCGACCTGATCGCCCGAGAAACCGGCAAACCCCTGTGGGAGGCGCGGACCGAGGTCGACAGCGTCATCGCCAAGGTCGACATTTCGGTGACCGCCTATGCCGAGCGGAGCGCGCAGCGCCGGCTCGAATCGCCGATGGGCAGCCGCATGGCGCTGCGCCACAAGCCGCACGGCGTGCTGGCGGTGCTCGGCCCGTATAATTTCCCGGCGCATCTGCCCAACGGCCATATCGTCCCCGCGCTGCTCGCCGGCAATGCGGTGGTGTTCAAGCCGTCCGAGAAGACGCCGGCGACCGGCGCCTATCTGGTCGACTGTTTCCGCGCCGCCGGCGTGCCCGAAGCGTGCATCCGCCTGCTCGTCGGCGGCCCGGCGGAGGGCAAGGCGCTCGCCGACCACGACGATATCGACGGGCTGCTGTTCACCGGCTCGGCGCGCACCGGCCTGGCGCTCAACCGCGCCTTCGCCACCAAGCCCGAGAAGATCCTCGCGCTGGAGATGGGCGGCAACAATCCGATCCTCGTCTGGGACACGCCCGACCTTCATTCCGCGGCGGTGCTGGTCATCCAGTCCGCCTTCACCACCGCCGGCCAGCGCTGCACCGCCGCGCGTCGGCTGATCGTCGAGGAGCGGCTGTACGAACCGCTGATCGAGGCGATCTGCGGACTGGTCGGCCGGCTGATCGTCGGCAGCCCGCACGACGATCCGCAGCCGTTCATGGGGCCGGTGATCGACAATGACGTCGCCGACCAGCTCGGCGAGAGCTTCCTCGAACTGCTGATGCGCGGCGGCCGGCCGATCCGCCACCTCGAACGCCCGGTCGCCGACCGCCCCTTCCTCACCCCGGCGCTGATCGACATGACCGCGGCGACCGAGCATCCCGACATCGAGCTGTTCGGCCCCATCCTCCAGGTGTATCGCGCCACCGACTTCGACGAGGCGATCGGCATCGCCAACACCACCCGCTACGGCCTGTCCGCGGCATTGGTCAGCCAGACGCCGGCGCTCTACGACCGCTTCTGGGCGAGCATCCGCGCCGGCATCGTCAACTGGAACCGCCCGACCAACGGCGCCTCCTCCGCCGCGCCGTTCGGCGGCATCGGCTGGAGCGGCAACCACCGCCCGAGCGCCTATTACGCCGCCGACTACTGCGCCTATCCGGTGGTCAGCAACGAAGCGGAAGCCGCACGCGCCAACCTCGGCATCGGCCTGCGCGACGCGTGAGGAGGGTGGCACCCGAAGAATCTCTGAAGGAGGGGTAGGTCCGCCCCGGCAAGCGAGACTTCTGTGACAGTCCATTAGGCTGCCAAACGCACCGGCTTTCCCGCGCATGCGGGCACCTAGTGGCCAAGCAGAACAAACACCCGATGCAAGAAGAGAACCGGGCTCCCGCCTTCGGGAGCACTGATGGGACTGGATAGATTGGCGGCAAGCACCCCTGGATCGGCGATCAGCCACTTCTGATACCGCGGCGCGCGCCTAAGATGAGGCCATGCCCCTCACCGCCCTTGGCCAGCGTATCTGCATCATCGGACCGTCGAACAGCGGCAAGTCGACGCTGGCGCAGGCGATCGGCCGTGTGCGGGAGCTGCCGGTGGTGCATCTCGACCGCCTTTACCATCTGCCCGGCACCGACTGGCAGCCGCGCGCCACCGCCGACTTCGTCGCGCTGCACGATGCGGCGATCGCCGGCGAGCGCTGGGTGATCGACGGCAATTACGCGATCTGCCAGCCGCAGCGGCTGGCGCGCGCCACCGGCGTCATCCTGCTCGACGTGCCGACGCTGACCAGCCTGCGCCGCTATGTCCTGCGCTGCTGGTCGGCGGGGAATCGCGTCGGTGGCCTCGACGGCGGGCGCGACAGCGTCAAATGGGCGATGCTCCGCCATATCGCCGGCACCACCCGCGCCAACCGGCGCCGCTACGCCGCGCTGGCCGGCACGCTTGCCGTGCCGCACATCCGCCTTGCTGGTCCGCGCGCGATCGCCGCTTTCTACCGCCGCACCGGGCTCACGCCGCGGTGACGTGGCGGACGGCGGGCATCGTCACCGCCGGCAGGCAGCGGAAGCCGGGTCGGGCGAGCAGATAGCCCTGGATGTAGCGGATGCCGAGGCCGCGCAGCACGTCATATTCCGCGATCGTCTCGATCCCCTCGGCGATCACCGTGATGCCGAGCGACCGCGCGATCCGCACCACGCCTTCGACGATCATCCGGCGCGGCAGGCTGGTGTCGATGTCGCGGATCAGGTCCATGTCGAGCTTGAGGAAATCGGTCTGGAAGCGGGCGAGCAGCGCAAGCCCCGCATGGCCCGCGCCGAAATCGTCGACGGCGGTGCCGAAGCCCATCGCCGCATAGGATTCGACGATCGTCTTGACGTGCGCGGTGTCGGTCATCTCCTCATTCTCGGTGAATTCGAAGATCAGCCGGTCGGTCGGCAGGCCGGTGGCATGCGCGGTGCGCAGCGTCAGCTGGATGCAGGCGAGCGGCGAATAGACGGCATTGGGCAGGAAGTTGATCGACAGCCGCGCGTCGCCGTCGAGGATTCCCGCCGCCACCGCGCCCTCGATCGCCGCGACCCGGCATTGCTGGTCGAAGGCGTAGCGATTGTCCGGCGTCACCTGCGCCAGCACCGCCGCCGCCCCTGCCCCGTCGGCGCCGCGGACCAGCGCCTCGTAAGCGAAGGGCCTGCCGGTCTCGACATCGACGATCGGCTGGAACGCCATGGCGATGGCGAAGCGATGCTGCTCCGATTGACATCCCTGACATCCGGCGGACTGAACGTGCTGCATCGGTTCAGCTAGGACCGGGGGTGCTAAACTTTCGTGAAGATGACTTTAACCGGTGAAACGGGCGCAAGGGCCGCCGTCCCAAGTTCGCCTAGTCCGCGGCCAAGCAACGCTGGCTTGTTCCGCTGCCGCCGTCGCGCCATCTGCTCACCATCATGGCCACGCTTCTCGATCCCAATGCCCGCGGGCGCGTCATCCTGGTCGGTGCCGGACCCGGCGATCCCGGTCTGCTCACCGTGCGCGCGGTCGAGGCGCTGCGCAGCGCCGACATCGTCGTCCACGACGGGCTGATCGACGCGCGCGTGCTCGACATCGCGCCACCGCAGGCGCAGCGCATTTCGGTCGCGAAGCGGCGCGCGCGGCATACGCTGCCGCAGGAGGCGATCAACGCGCTGATCGTCGCGCATGTGAAGACCGGCGCGATCGTCGTCCGGCTCAAGGGCGGCGACCCGTTCATCTTCGGACGCGGCGGCGAGGAGGTCGAGGCGGTGCGCGCCGCCGGTCTGCCGGTCGAGGTGATCCCCGGCGTCTCGGCGGCGCTCGGCTGCGCGGCGGAGGCGATGCTGCCGCTCACCCATCGCGACCACAGCAGCGCGGTCAGCTTCGTCGCCGGCCAGTGCAAGGGGCTGGCGGATCAGGACTGGGCGGGGCTCGCCGGACAGGGTCGCACGCTCGTCATCTACATGGGCGTCGCCACTGCCGCCGACATCGCCGACAAATTGATGGCGGACGGCGTCGCGCCCGACATGCCGGTCGCGGTGCTCGAACGCGGCACGCTCGCGGGCAGCCGCGCGCTGCGCACCCTGCTCGCCGATCTCGGGCCGATGGTGACACGCGAGGCGGTGCAGAGCCCGGCGATCATCGTCGTCGGCGAGGTGGTCGAACTGTCCGACGCCGAGGACAAGCTCGCCCGCTGGGCGCGCGTCGCCGAGGGGATGGTGGCATGAGACTGCTCACCGGCAACGACCTGCCGACCGGCGACGTCGTCTGGTGGACCGGCAGCGGCTGGTCGCGCCACGTCGAGGACGCCGCCGACGTCGGCCAGGAGGGCGAGGCGATCCTGCGCCGCGAGGAAGGCGCGCGCCGGGTCAACGTCCCCTATCTGATCGACGCGATCGCGACCCCCGACGGGCCGCGGCCTGCGCATATCAAGGACCGTATCCGCGCGCTCGGCCCGACGGTGCGGCCCGACCTGACCTTGCGGGCGGCGGACCCCGCCGCGGGGAGCTGGGTGATATGAGCGGGCGACGAGCGGTACCCGGCGGTCGTCGGGCCCGTACGAAAATGTGGAAGCCGACCCCCTCCCCATCGTCATCCCGGCGCAGGCCGGGATGACGATGGAGGGAAGGTCTCCCGTACCGACACAGTCTCACCCCCGCCCCGTCTTCATCGGCACGAACCAAGGCCGGACCCAGAATGTATAGATACGACCAATATGACCAGGCGATCGTCGATGCCCGCGTCGACGAGTTCCGCGACCAGGTGGAGCGCCGCCTGTCGGGCCAGCTCAGCGAGGATCAGTTCAAGCCGCTGCGGCTGATGAACGGCCTCTACCTGCAGCTTCATGCCTATATGCTGCGCGTCGCCATTCCCTATGGCACGCTCGATTCGCGGCAGATGCGCATGCTCGCCGGCATCGCCCGCGACTATGATCGCGGCTACGGCCATTTCACCACGCGCCAGAACCTGCAGTTCAACTGGATCAAGCTTGCCGACACGCCCGACATCCTCGCGCGGCTGGCGACGGTGCAGATGCATGCGATCCAGACCAGCGGCAATTGCATCCGCAACATCAGCGCCGATCAATATGCCGGCGCCGCCGCGGACGAGGTCGCCGATCCCCGTCCCTGGGCCGAGCTGATCCGCCAGTGGAGCACCTTCCACCCCGAATTCAGCTACCTGCCGCGCAAGTTCAAATTCGCCGTGATCGCCGCCGAGGAGGATCGCGCGGCGATGCGGCTGCACGACATCGGCATCCGGCTGGTGACGCGCGACGGCGAGCTTGGCGCGTCGATCTATGTCGGCGGCGGCATGGGACGCACGCCGATGATCAGCCATCTGGTGCGCGACTTCGTCGGCTCCGACGATCTGATGAGCTATCTGGAGGCGTGCCTGCGCGTCTACAATCGCTACGGCCGTCGCGACAATATCTACAAGGCGCGGATCAAGATCCTGCTCCACGAGATCGGCGCCGACGAATATCGTCGCCAGGTCGAGGAGGAGTTCCTGCTCGTCAAGCAGCTCGGGATCGACCCGCCGCGCGCCGAGCTGGAGCGGATCACCGCGATGTTCGCGCCTCCCGCCTTCGACCCGGCGGCGCCCGATGCCGTCGACCGCAGCGACCCCGATTTCGCCGTCTGGCTCGACCAGAACGTCGCCGCGCACAAACAGCCCGGCTATGCGATCGTCAACGTCAGCCTCAAGCCGATCGGCGGCATCCCCGGCGATGCCGATGCCGATCAGATCGCGCTGCTCGCCGATCTCGGCGCCGCCTATTCGTTCGACGAATTGCGCGTCACCCATGCGCAGAACATCGTCCTGCCGCACGTCGCCAAGCGCGACCTCCACGCGATATGGCGTCGCCTCACGGAGGCTGGTCTCGCCGAGCCCAACCTCGACCTGATCACCGACATCATCGCCTGCCCGGGGCTCGATTATTGCAGTCTCGCCAATGCGCGCTCGATCCCGCTGGCGCAGAAGATCGCGACCCGCTTCGCCGATCGCCAGCGCGAACTCGGCGAGCTGAAGCTCAAGATCTCGGGCTGCATCAACGCCTGCGGCCATCATCACGCCGGCCACATCGGCATCCTCGGCGTCGACAAGAAGGGCACCGAAAACTATCAGCTGTCGCTCGGCGGATCCGGGGCGGAGGACGTCAGCCTCGCCAAGATCACCGGTCCCGGTTTTTCCGAGGATGGCGTCGTCGACGCGATCGAGCGGGTCACCGACCGCTATCTCGCGACGCGCGAGCCGGGCGAACGCTTTCTCGACACCTATCGCCGCGTCGGGTTCGAACCGTTCAAGGACGCCATTTATGGTTGATGCCCCGCTGCGCTTCCGCGACGACGAGCCGCACGACGAACCGGCGGTGACGCTCGACGCCTTCCTCGGCCAGAGCAACGCCACGGCGGTTCGGCTCGAGGCGGGCGAGGACGCGCGCGCGCTGCTGCCGCAGATCGGCCAGATCGCGCTGGTCGAGGTCAGCTTCCCGAGCTTCCGCGACGGCCGCGGCTACAGCGCCGCGCGCGTGTTGCGCGAGGCGGGCTATACCGGCGAATTGCGCGCGGCGGGCGATGTGCTCGTCGACCAATTGCCGCTGATGCGCCGCTGTGGCTTCGACAGTTTCGCGCCGGAAGCGCCGATCGATCCGGAGGCGTTGCAACGCAGCCTCGACCGCTACGACTATCGCTACCAGCCCGCCGCCGACGGAATCGTGCCGGTGTGGAAATTGCGCCATGGCTGAATCTGCGCGCGCGGCCGACGTGATCGACGTCGCGCCGCCCTTCACCACCGCCGATGCCGCGGCGATGCAGATCCGCTTCGCCGGCGTGCCCGCCGCGGCGATGCTGCGCGAGCTGCTCACCGGCGAGCTCGCCGGGCGGGTCGCTTCGGTCTCCTCCTACGGCGCCGAATCGGCGGTGCTGCTGCATATGGTGGCGAGCATCGACAAGGACGTGCCGGTGATCTTCACCAACACGCAGAAGATGTTCGGCGAGACTTTGGCCTATCGGGACGAACTGTCCGAGCGGCTCGGCCTCACCGACCTGCGCGTCTTCCGTCCCGATCCGCGCATGCTCGCGCTGCGCGATGCGACCGGCATGCGCTGGTCCTACGATCCCGACGGCTGTTGCGAGATCCGCAAGGTCGAACCGCTGCGCCGCGCGCTGGCGCCGTTCGACGCGTGGATTTCGGGACGCAAGGGATTCCAGGCGGGGACGCGCACGGCCCTGCCGCGGTTCGAGGAGGATGAGGGCCGGTTGAAGCTCAACCCGCTCGCCGACTGGAACAAGGATCAGCTCAACGCCTATTTCGAGGAGCATGACCTGCCGCGTCATCCGCTGGAGGCGCAGGGCTATCTGTCGATCGGCTGCGCGCCGTGCACCAGCAAGGTCAAGCCCGGCGAGGACCCGCGCGCCGGCCGCTGGCGCGGTTGGGACAAGGTGGAATGCGGCATCCATGTCGCGACGACCGGCGAGGACGACCCGGCGTTCTGAGCCCGACCGTCTTATGCCGGGAACATCGTTGATCTCGATGGGTTTTCCGATCGACCCGGCAATGTCATAAGGCCCGGCCTGACTCTAGCGCTTGGATCCCCATGGCCGACGGAACGCCGGAAAAGCCGCGGGGCGGTCCGCCCCCGCATCTGCAACGCGTCACCAATCACGATATGGCGGATGACCGCAACGGCATCTTCTTCGCCGCGGTGTCGACGACGCGGATGCCGATGATCGTCACCGATCCCAATCAGCCCGACAATCCGATCGTCTTCGCCAATCCCGCCTTCATCACCATGACCGGTTATGCGCGCGACGAACTGATCGGCCGCAACTGCCGGCTGCTCCAGGGGCCGGAGACCGATCCGGACACCGTCGCCGAGCTGCGCCGCGCGATCAGCCAGCAGCGCGAAACCTCCGTCGAGATCCTCAATTACAAGAAGAACGGCGCCGTCTTCTGGAACGCTTTGTTCGTATCGCCGGTGTTCGATTGCGACGGCAAGGTCGTCTATCATTTCGCCTCGCAGCTCGACGTCACGCGGCGCCGCGATGCCGAGGAAGGGCTGCGCCGGGCGCAGACGATGGAGGCGGTCGGCCAGCTCACCGGCGGTGTCGCGCATGATTTCAACAATCTGCTTACCGTGATCCAGGGGTTCGGCGACATCATCCTCGCCAATCTCGAACGCGACGGCGAGTTCGACCGCCGCAAGGCGGCCCGCTCGATGCGCGCGGTGCTGCAGGCCGCCGAACGCGGCGCGACGCTGACCCAGCAATTGCTCGCTTTCTCGCGCCGGCAGAAACTGCAAGGCCGCGTCGTCAATCTCGGCGATCTGCTCGACCATCTCCAGCCGCTGATCGAGCGCACCGCCGGCGGCGCGGTCACCGTCGCCGTGCGCAGCGATCCGCATATCTGCAATGCCCGGATCGATCCGACGCAGGCCGAACTCGCCGTCATCAACATCCTGCGCAACGCGCGCGACGCGATGCCCGATGGCGGCACGATCACGATCGAAGCGAGCAACCGCTCGATCGAAGCCGGCGACAAGGGCTTCGGCGAACTCGCGCCCGGCACCTATGTCATGCTGACCATCACCGATCAGGGCATCGGCATGTCGCCGGACATCCTCGCCCGCGTCACCGAACCGTTCTTCACCACCAAGGATCAGGGCAAGGGCACCGGGCTCGGCCTGTCGATGGTCTACGGCTTCATGAAACAGTCGGGCGGCTTGCTCCGCATCACGTCCGAAGAGGGGCGCGGCACGACGGTACGGATGCTGTTCCCGTGCGAGGCGGCGGCGGCGGAGCCGCAGGGCGCGCCGGCGTCGCGTCCGCTCGCCGACAAGCGCGGACATGAGACGGTGCTGGTCGTCGAGGATCAGGTCGACGTCGGCGACTATGCCGAGGCGGTGCTCACCGACTTCGGCTATACCGTGCTGCGCGCCGACAATGCCGATGCCGCGCTCGAACTGCTCGATGGCGCCGGTCCTATCGATCTGCTGTTCAGCGACCTGATCATGCCGGGCGGGACGAACGGCGTGATGCTGGCGCGCGAGGTCAAGCGCCGGCGGCCAAGGATCTGCGTGCTGCTGACGACCGGTTATGCCGAATCCTCGATCGAGCGGGTCGACGCGCGCGGCGCCGAATTCGACCTGATCCAGAAACCCTACAAGCGCAGCGAACTTGCCATCAAGGTCCGCCGCGTCATCGACGGACCGACCGGGGTCGGCTGACCGGCGGCGGCGGCCGTGCACCGGGGCACGGCATTGCACCATCCCGGCGAACCGGGATGGTGCTCTTGATCGCCTCAGACAAGCGGCTCGCGCGGCGCATCGAGATCCGCGGCACGTTCGGCCGTGCGGGTGTCGCGACGGCTGCCGTCGAGCATCCGTCGTACCGCCTGCCCCGCCGCCTCGCGGCCGCCAAGGCCGAAGGCGAGCGCGAAGGCGACCGCAATCGCGCCGAGCAGCAGCCCGAAGGCGAGATTGATGATGTCGTCGGCAAGACCCATGAAGCGCAGGCCGATCGCGGTGCCGAGGACGATGATCGCCACCCGGACGATCGGCGCGGCGATGCGCGTGCCGCTGTCGCCGCTGCTGCGCGCGATGGCCTGTGCGACGAAGCGGGCGATGATCACCGCGGCGACGATGATCACCGTACCGAAGACGACCTGGCCGAACAGCGCCAGCACCTCCGCCATGATCTTCGATCCATAAGCGAAATTGAGCTGGCGGAAGGCTTCCATCAGCCCGAAGATGAGGATCGCGACGAACGCGCCGGTCCCCGCCGCCTTGGACGGCACGATGGCGGGCGCCTCGCCCGGTGCGGTGTTGAACAGGCGCAGCGCGCCGACGCTGCGGTCGAAGGCGGTGGTGGCAAGGAACTGCGTCAGCAGGCGCGACGCGAACCGCGCGATGACATAGGCGACCGCGAGGATCATGCCGGCGGCGATGACGTGCGGGATCGCATCGAGGATGATGCGCAGCATCGCGGTGGCGGGCTGTGAGATGGCGGCGATGTTGAGCGTGTCGAGCGCGGCGATGGCGACCGGGATGATGATCAGCGCGAAGACGATGGCACCGACGGTGCGCGGCAGCATCGTCGGATCGGCCGGCGCGGCGGCGCCGATCCGCGTCGAGAAGCGCTCGACATGGCTGGCGGTGATCACCGCCTCGACCGCCTTCTTCGTCACCTTGGCGAGCACATAGCCGAGGAAGAAGATGAGGCCGGCGCCGATGATCCGCGGCACCGCGGCGCCGAAGCCGCGCAGCATGTCGCCGAGCGGGCCGGTCGCGCCGGTCAGGCCGAGCGGCTGCGTTGCGAGGAACAGCGCGATCAGCAGCACCACCCAATAGACCGCATCGCCGACCTGCGCGCCGATCGACGAGGGATGCCGCTCGCCGACCTCGGGCGCATTGGCGTGATGGGCGAGCGGCGTGCGGTTGACGAGCTTCGCCACGCCCCATTTCGCCGCGCGCGCGATCAGCCAGCCGATCGCCAGCACGAGCAGCGCCGCGACGATGCGCGGCCCCCAGATTTCGATCAGGTCGAGCGCGCGCGCGCCGAGGTCGCGGGTCTGTGACACCATCGTGTCACCCGCATAGTCTACACCTTGCATGGTCCTTGGTCCCTTTTACGTAACGAGGCACGGCGACCGCGGCCGCCGCGCATGGCCGCTCACAACGGCGAGGCGGGGTCGGTGAGGATGCCGCAGGCCGCCGCGGCCTTGCCGACTTCGAGCGGCACCTTGGGGTCCTTGACCTGACCGGCGACGCGGACGAAGTCGCTCACCGTCAGCCGGCCCGGCGTGGTGTCGCCCTCGCGCGAGGCGCGGGCGGCGCGACCGAGCTGCTGGAGCTGGCCGAGCGACAGATTCGCCTCCAGCCGGTCGCCGACGCATTGCGACTGCGCCGGCTGGAAGCCATAGCCTTCGAGCGACGTCGCGATCTTCTCCGACGGGTTGACGCAACCGGCGATCGCCAGCGCCGTGATCCCGGCGCAGAGCAGGCCGACGCGCCCGCCCGGCAGACTATATGTCGTCATCGCAAACCCCTGTCGTTCTGGTGATGCTTCGCCGCGCCACGCGGGACATCCTATCCGATCGACCAACCGTTCGTGCCGGCGAAGTATCCGAGGTATTGATGCACTAGATAGGGGTATATCCAAGCCAATGGATTAGCCGGAAAACGTCAGCTTCTACGTCGTTTCAGACTGTTTATTGCCAACTATACTGTCCTAAATCGTTGCCGAATTTCTGATTATCTTACTTCGCCCGGCGGGAGCCCCGGCGCGCGCCGCCGGGTTCCGGCAAGGGCGCCGCACGGGACATCGGGCCGGGCGGGTGATAGGCTGCGGCAATGTTCGCGATCTTCCTCACCCCCGCCTATCTGCCCTTCGCGATCGCCTTCGTCGTGATGATCGGCATCGGGCTGATCGAGGCGATCGGGCTCGGGCTCGGCCATCTCGATCTCGACGGCGACGTCGGCGCGGACGGGCACGGTGGCGTGCTCGACTGGCTCGGCCTCGGCGGCGAATTGCCGATCCTGATCTGGCTGACCTCGCTGCTCGGCTGTTTCACGCTCGCCGGCGTGGCGATCCAGCAGCTCGCCGAGAGCCTGCGCGGCGCGCCGCTCGGCGGGCCGGCGGCGAGCGGTGTGGCGCTGGTCGTCGGCCTGCTGCTCAACACGCTTGCCGCCAACGGGCTCGCGCGGATCATGCCGGGGTTCGAGACGAGCGTGATCTCGAGCGACGACCTGCTCCGCCAGCGCGCCACCGTGCTCGAGGGCGTCGCGCGGCGCGGCGCGCCGGCGCGCGCCAAGATCGTCGATCGCCACGGCCAGGCGCACGTCATCCTGATCGAGCCGCACGACGACGCCGATGCGATCCCCGCCGGCGCAACGGTGCTGATCGTCCGGCGCGACGGCGCCCGTTTCTTCGCGCTCGCCAGCGAGGACACCTTTCTTCAACCCCTATGATGGACAGACGGGGGGGAACGCCGGGGGATATGCTCATGCCTGCATCATTGTATAACATACTGATCTACGCAGGGATCGTCCTGCTCGCCTTGGTCGTGATCGGGATCATCCTGACCCGCCTCTACCGCCGCGCGACCAAGGACGTCGCGCTGATCCGCACCGGCTTCGGCGGCGAGAAGGTCGTGCTCAACGGCGGCATCATGGTGATCCCGGTGCTGCACGAGCTGATGCAGGTGCGGCTGACGACGGTGAAGCTGGAGGTGTCGCGGCTCAACAAGGACGCGCTGATCACGCTCGACAAGCTGCGCGTCGACGTGGTCGGGCTGTTCCACATCAAGGTCAAGCCGGACGCCGAATCGATCGCCGCCGCCGCGCAGACGCTCGGCAATGCGGTCAACAGTCCGGAGGCGGTCAAGTCGCTGCTCGACGGCAAGCTGGTCTCGGCACTGCGTTCGGTCGCCGCGACGATGACGATGGAGCATCTCCACGCCAACCGCGCCGACTTCATCCAGAAGGTGCAGGAGGCGCTGCTCACCGACCTCGACATGAACGGCTTCCATCTCGAATCGGTGTCGATCACCCATTTCGACCAGACCGCCTTCGAGCATTTCAACGAGAACAACGCCTTCGACGCCGAAGGCCTGACCGTACTGACCCGCACGATCGAGGAGCGCAAGAAGACGCGCAACGACATCGTCGCGACCAACCGCGTCGCGATCGAGCAGCGCAACCTGGAGGCGAACAACCAGTCGCTCGAAATCGCCCAGGCCGCCGAACAGGCGCGGCTGACGCAGGAACAGGCGCTCGCCGCCCGCCGCGCCGAACAGGCGACCGCGATCGCCACCGCCACCGCCGAGCAGACGCGCCTCGCCGAGATCGCGCGGATCACCGCGATGCAGGCGCAGACCGTCGCGCAGACCGAGGCGGACAAGGTGGTCAAGACCGCGACGATCGCGCGCGACGGTGCGATCCAGACCGCGACGATCGAACGCGACCGCACGATCGAGATCGCCCGCATCACCACCGCGGTGCAGACCGCGCAGAAATCGGAGGAGGAATCGACTGCGGCGGCGGCGGCCAACGAGGCGCGCGCCCTCGCCGTCCGCGCCGAGGAAAGCGTCGCCACCGCCAAGGCGACCGAGATCGCCAACCGCAACAAGAACGTCGCGGTGATCGCCGCCACCCAGCGGGCGCAGGAGGAAGCGGTGCAGATCACCGTCGCCGCCTCCGCCGAGAAGGAAGCCGCCGAAGCGCGCGCGATCGCGTTGCGCACCGAGGCACAGGCCGAGGCGGACGCCGAAAAGGCGCGCGCCGAAGGTCGCGAGGCAGCGTTCAGGGTCGATGCCGCGGGTCAGGCGGCGATCAACGAGGCGACCAATATCCTCAGCGAGGCGCAGACCGCGCTGCTCGTCCGCAAGGCGATGCTCGACGCGCTGCCGGCGATCATCGCCGCCGCCGCCAAGCCGATCGAGAATATCGACCGGATCAGCATCCTCGATGCGCGGGGGCTGCACGGCGACGGCGGCACGGGGGACGCAGCCGCGGCGACGGGTCAGGGCAATCTTGCCGATGCCGCGGTCGCCGCGGCGATGCGCTATCGGGTCGGCGGGCCGCTGATCGACGGACTGATGGCCGAGCTCGGCATGACCGGCGGCACGCTCAACGGCATGCTCGCCGGCAGCGACGCCGCGGGCAAGGCGGCGCCGGATCAGGGTCAGGACTGATCCGCCGCGCAGGTCCGGTCAGCCGGCATAGTCCATCGCGGCAAGGTCGCTGAGCAGATCGGGGCCGCCCGGCTGCCAGCCGAGCCGCTCGCGCGTCCAGGCACTCGACGCGGTCATGTCGAGCGCGGCGAACGGCGCCATCCAGCCGAAATGCTGTGCGACCGCCTCGGCGTCGATCGAGCGCACCGGCAGGCCGGTCCCCTTGCCGATCGCCTCGGCGATCGCACGCGCCGATACGCCCTCCTCGACCGAGGCGTGGTAGCGCGCGCCCGGCTCGCCGCGGTCGAGCGCCAGGGCGTACAGCCGCGCGACATCGCTGACATGCGCCGCCGCCCAGCGCGTCTCGCCCGCGCCCAGATAGGCGATTGCGCCGGCGCGGCGCGCCTCGGCGATCAGCGGCGTGATCAGCCCCGCCTTGCGCATGTCGTGTACCTGCGGCAGCCGGATCGTCCGCACGTCGATCCGTCGCGCGAGCAGCGCCGCGCCGGCGAGTTCGGTGGCGATGCGCGGATTGGCATGATGCGGATTGAGCACGTCCTCGCGCGCCGAGCCGCCGTCGCGCGGCGTGCCGATGCCGACGCCCGAGGTGATCAGCAGCGGCTTGCGCGTCCCGGCGAGCGCCTCCCCCATCGCCAGGATGTTGCGCTCGTCCTTGCCGGTATTGGCGACGAAGTTGCTGAAGTCGTGATCGAAGGCGCAATGGATCACCGCCTCGGCGGCCGCCGCGCCGGCCGCCAGCGTCTCGGGCTGGTCGAGGTCGCCGCGATGCACCGCCGCCCCCGCCGCTTCGAGCCGGTCCGCCCCCTCCGCCGAGCGAGCGAGACCGAGCACCTGATGCCCGCGGGCGAGCAGTTCGGGAATGACGTGCGAGCCGATGAAACCGGTGGCACCGGTGAGGAAGATGCGCATGGGACTTCTCCTAGTGTCCCGCCGCTATCGGACCGCCGCCCACCCTGTTAAAGTAGTGTCCGTATCGGGGTATAACGAACAACAGGATCGATCATGGCCAGCGCTGCGGACAATCCGCTCGGCACCTATCTGCGCGATCGCCGCACCCGGCTCGATCCGGCGGCGTTCGGCTTCGGCGGCGGCCGGCGGCGCACCCCCGGCCTGCGCCGCGAGGAGGTGGCGAGCCGCGCCAATATCAGCGCGACCTGGTATACCTGGCTCGAACAGGGGCGCGGCGGCGCGCCCTCCGCCGACGTGCTCGACCGTATCGCCAAGGGGCTGATGCTCACCGAGCCGGAGCGCGAGCATCTCTATATGCTCGGCCTCGGCCGGCCGCCCGAGGCGCGCTATCGGCCGGTCGACGGCATCTCGCCGCGGTTGCAGCGCGTGCTCGACGGCATGACGCTGAGCCCGGCGATCATCAAGACGGCGATGTGGGATGTCGTCGGCTGGAACCGCGCGGCGACGCTATTGCTCACCGATTATGCCACTTTGCCGCCGGACGGGCGCAACATCCTCCGCCTGATGTTCGGGAACGCGCAGGCCCGCGCGCGCAACGCTGACTGGGACAGCGTCGCGCGTTTCGTCGTCGCCGCCTTCAGGGCCGACATGACCCGCGCCGGCGGCAGCGCCGCGGCAGCCGGACTGGTCGCCGAACTCAGCGCGCTCAGTCCCGATTTCGACCGGCTGTGGCGCGACAATGACGTCGTCGCGCACAACGAAGGGGTGAAGCGCCTCCACCATCCCGTCGCCGGCCCGCTGGCGATGGAATTCGCCACCTTCACCGTCGAAGGGCGGCCCGATCTCGGCATGATCGTCTACAATCCCGCCACCTCCGCGGATGCCGAGCGGTTGCACCGGCTGCTCGCCGCCGCGCCGGACGGCTGATCGCAGCGGCCACAACCGGCGCCGCGCCTAGCGCCGCGCCGCGTCCGTCTTGGCGCGCTCCGCCGCAAAGGGTTCGGTGGCGTTCCAGCCCGGCCAGTTTCGCCCGTTCGCGATCTCGCGGCCGAGCGCATAAGCGACGCTGCCCTCCTGCGCCGCGCCGGTCATATCCCAGCGCGGATCATATTCGTCGCAGGTCTGATGATAGCATTGCGCATTGTAGCGCGCGCGCTTGCGCTCGCCCGCCGCCATGCCGCCGTCGACCAGATCGCGGCCGGCGCGGAAGTAGACGCCCGGCACGCCTTTCTGCGCGAAGGCGAAATGATCCGATCGATAATACCAGCCCGCCTCCGTATTCTCCTCGGGCACGATCCGCAGCCCCTGCGTCGCCGCGACGCGGGCGAGGTCCGCCTCGAGCGGCGTGCGGCCGACGCCGATCAGTTCGAGGTCGCGCGTCCGCCCGAGCACGACATGCGGGTCGAGGTTGAACTGCGCCGCGGTGGTGGCGAGCGGCAGAGCGGGATGATCGGCATACCAGCTCGCGCCGAGCAGCCCCTTTTCCTCCGCCGTCCACAGGGCGAAGACGATCGAGCGGCGCGTGCGCGGTGCCGCCGCGAAGGTGCGGGCGATCTCGAGCAAGGTCGCGGTGCCGGTGCCATTGTCGATCGCGCCGTTGCGGATGCGGTCGGCGGGCGGATCGAAGTCGTTCTCGCCATAGGCGTCCCAATGCGCGCCGTAGAGGATGCTGCCCGCCGCCGGATCGCTGCCCGGCAGGATCGCGACGACATTGTGGCTGACCGCGCGGTCGAGGCTGGTCCGGACCGTGCCCGACAGCGTCACCCCGGCAAGCGCGACGCCGCTGAAGTCGGCCGCCTGCGCCGCGCGCTTGGCGGCGGCATAGTCGAGCCCGCCCTGCCGCAGCATCGCGACGCCGATGTCGTTGCGCAGCGTGCCGCGGATGCCGAATGCGGGCGGCACCGTGCCCGTGTCGAGCGCATAGCCCGGCACCGCATCGCCCTTGGCCAGTTGCAGCCACGGGTAGCTCGACGGAAAGGTGTCATGGATCTGGAAGAAGGCCGCGGCGCCGCGTTTCTGCGCCTCGGCGAGCTTGGTGCGCGAGGCGGGGCTCGCCGCGCGCCCGCCGAAGCCGAGATCGCGCCCCGCCTCGACATCCGGATCGCCGGCGAGTGCCACCACCACCTTGCCGCGCACGTCGAGCCCGCGATACGGATCATAGCCGAGCCGCGGCTCGACCACGCCATAGCCGACGAACACCACCGGTGCCTGCGCCAGCGTCGTCGTCCCGACGATCCGCGACGACACCGCGACCTCGACGCCCGGCGTCAGCGCCCGCGTCGCGCCGCCGATCGCCAGATCGAGCCGCGCCGCCTCGCGCGTCCAGCGCAGCAGCGGCACCGTCTGGCGGTAGCCCGCATTACCCGCCGGCTTGAGACCGAGCGCAGCGAAGCGCTTGTCGAGGAAATCGAGCGTCACCGCCTCGCCTGGCTGCGTCGGCCCGCGGCCGTGGAAATCGTCGGCGCTGAGCGTGTGCACATCGGCCTTGATCCGTTCGGGCGACAGAATCGGCACGCGCGGCCCGCCCGGAGCGGCGGCGACGGTGAGCAGGAGAAGCGGGAGCCAGCGTTTCATGGCACCAGCGTGACGGCTCGCGACGGACGGCGCAAGCGGGATATGCCGGTCGCCGGACGCGCTTACCGGGTGGTGTCGGCTGGGTCGCAGACGTGCTGATCGTCATGGCAGATCGCCTGACGGCGCACGCCTTCCGATGCCGGCCGCCGCCGTCACAGCCGCCGGCGTACCGACAGGTTGATCGTGCGGCCGTAGGGATCGATCGCGTCGGGCTGGTAGAGCAGCGGCGTCGCGCCGGTCGCGTCGGTGACGCGCTGGCGCGTGTTGAGGACGTTGCCGAGGGTCAGCGATACCCGCGTGCCGCGCGCCCAGCCGCGACCGGGGAAGCGATTGGCGAGTTCGGCGAACAGCCGCAGGTCGAACGTCGCCAGCGCGTGGAAGCGCAGGTCACCCGCTGCGCTGCCGGCATCGGCGCGGACGCGGGTGGCGCTCTTCCAATTGCCGCTCAGCCGCAGGCCGACGCCATTGTCTATCAGCCCGGTGTTGAGCTGAACGGTATGACGCGCCTGTCCGCCGGCGCCGATCGTCCCGCCGTCGAGCAGATCGATCGTCGGGCCGCCGTCCTTCAGCAGGATGGCGTCGCGGAAGAACCAGCTGTGATAGAGCGACATCTGGACACGCGCGCCATTGTCGCTGCCGCCGAACGCGTCCGGCCCGCCCGGCCCGCCCGGCCCACCGGGACCGCCACCCGGCGGCGGTCCATCCGGGGGCGGACCGCCAGGCGGGGGACCACCGGGCGGGGGACCACCCGGCGGCGGCCCCATACCGTCGTCGGGCGGCGGCCCCGGCGGCGGGCCGTCGCCCTCGTCCCGTCGCCGGCCTTCGACGACGATATCCTCCCCGGCCGCGGGATCGCCGGCCGCGGGATCGCCGGCGGGCGGGGCATCGCGCGCCGCGGTCGCGTCCGCGCCGGCAGGCGGCGGTGCCTCCCCCTGCCCCGACACCGCCTTGCCGGCCCCCGCCGGCCCGCGCATGGGAGGATGCGGCCGCCGCGGCGCGCGCAGGATGCCCGTAAGGTTCACCCCCCAGCGGATCTCCTCGCGATCCTCGCGCGCGAAATTGACCGCGCGACTGTCGACCGCGGTCAGCATGCCGGTGTCGTCGCGGGTGAAGCGCTCGGCGAAGGCCGCTTCGATCGCGGCGGTCGCGCCGCTCAGCGTGCCGATCGGATTGCGCGTCCGGCTGTTGATGTAATTGGCCGAAAGCGACAGATTGCGCCGCGGGAACGGCTTGAGCGCGACGCCGAGCTTGACGACGTGACGATCGTCGGCGGCGAGCGCGGCATTGCCGCCGGTGCTCTGCAACACCGTCACCGTCGCGCCCGTCACCGCATCGTAGACGCGCGCCTGGGTGACGACGACCGGCGCATTGAGCTGCTGCAACGTCGGCGCGACGCGATCTTCGTTGACCGAGGCGATCACGCTGATCCCGGTGCGCGGCGTCCAGTTGAGCCCATAGCCGAAGGTCGCGAGCGTGCCGTAATCGGCGACCTGCGTCGCACCCGCGTTCAGATTGGCGGTGAGGTTGCCGAGACCGCTGAGGAAGCCGCTGCGCCGGCTGGTCAGCGGCACGTCGAGGCTGATCTGCCCGCGCCCGGTGGTGCGCGTCGCCGCGCTCGTCCGGGTGACGCCGGCATAAGCGGTCGATGAGCGCAAAGCGCTGACGTCGCCGCCCAGCCGCAGCGACACACGGATGTCGCCCGCCGGCATCGCGAACAGCCGCCCCATCAGCACGGCGCTGGCGCTGCCGGCGTCCGATCGCGCCACCGCCCGCTCGCGCTGCAGCGGCCCCAGCAAGGCGGCGGAGAGCGGGCCGTACGGATCCACCGCGATGGCGTTCGCCGCGATCGCCTGTTGCAGCGCCGCCGTATCATAGCCGCGGTCGGTCACGGTGCGCGTGTCGCCGTGATCGTAATTGGCGATCACCGACAGCTTCCACCGCGTCGACACATCGGCGTTGAGCGTCGCGCCGAGATGCCCGCTTGCGGTCGCGATATCCTGGCGCAGCGCCTGCGTGTCGAGATAGCGGTCGATCGTGGCATCCGACATACTGGTGGCGAAGGGATTGTCGGCGGTGACGTCGAGCGTCGCGGTCGCTAGCCCCTGCAGGGCGGCGCTGGTGGCGTAGCTTGCACCGGCATTGAGCGAGGCGGTCACCGCGTCGCTCACCTGATGCGCGACCGCGCCGTTGAGCGACCAGGTCCGCGTCGCCGGCACGAGCGTGCGATAGGCGGTGTCGTCGGCGATCCGTCCGGTCGGATCGATCGCGCCGGTCGCCGAGATCAGGCCGCGCTCGCTCTCGCGCGCCGACGCCGTCGATTCGACGCGCGCGGCGACATTGACCCGGTCGTTGTCGTGGATGCGGGTATAGGTGACGTCGGCCCTGGCCTTCTCGCCCTGCCCCGCCAGCGAGCCGCCGCCGCCGATATTGGCGACGGTGGTGCGGATCCGCCGCCGCAGGATGAGATTGACGACCTTCTGCTGCGCGTCATAGCCATATTTGAGCGCGACCTCCTCGGGCAGGATGTCGACGCGCAGGATCGCCTCGGTCGGCAGGTCGCCGATCTCGTTGACGCCGGAGATCCTCTTGCCGTTGACCAGTACGACAGGGCCGCTGCTGCTGTCGCGACCCTGATCGCTCTGCGTCTGGCCGCTGATCTGGTCGAGCAATTCGGTGACGGTGCCGACGCCATAGCCGGCGATATCGGCGGGCGAGAGGCGGTTCTCGGCGGGAATGTCGCCGATCACCGCACCGGGCACCGCGCGGCCGGTGACGACGATATCCTCGTCGCGCGCGGTGGCGGGCGCGGCGGTGCGGGTCGCCGGCTGCGCGGCCGGCGCGCCGCCGCTCTGCGCCGCCGCCGCAGGCGCTAGCGCGCCACCGACCAGCAGCGCGAGCAGGCAGGATGCAGGATAAGAAGGGCTGCTCATCGCCGCGCCTTCGGGTCGGATTGTGTCAGACCGATTTCATCACGATTGCGCCGGCTGCAACCTGACGCGGTGGTCGGGTGGGATGAGGCTTTGGTGGGCGGATGGCGAGCAGCCCCCCCCCTCGCAAAGCATACCGCAAGGCCGTCATCCCGCACGACGCGCGTTCCTTGGATATCGGCACCAGACGGCGCGAGGTTCCAACCGCCTCAATGTCTGTCGTGGCACCGCGGCCCGCTATGGGCGATGGGCCATTCTTCCAAAGCTATAGTCGATCCCGCCGCAGCTTAGATTTCGCTGCGGCGGGCGCGACCCGGCCGGATCAGAATTTGAAGGTCACCGCACCATGATAGGCTTGGTTGCGCACGTCGCGGCGCAGCGCGGTGGTGTCGGCGCTGAGCGATAGCGTGACACGGTCGGTGGTGTAGGACAGTCCCGCGGTCAGCTCGACCCAGTCATGATCCTGGCTCGCCAGCCGGAAGGCCGCCGAGGGCGTGCCGCCGATGAAATTGGCGGTGAACACGCCCGGCCGATCCTCGAAATCATGGACGTAATAGACCGAGCCGAACGGCTTGATCGCCTCCCCGCCGGCGATCTGCACACCGGCGCGTGCCTGGGCGCTGTCCAGCGAGTAGCGATCGAAGCGCAGCGCGCCGTCCCCGCCCGTTTCGACCGTCGGCGTGAAGCCGATATGGCTGACGCGGGCGGCGAGGCGCGGACCGACCTGCAGGCCGGCAAGATCGAATTGCTGGCCGACGCCGACTTCGGCGGACAGGGCGAAGGCGTCGTCGCGGCTGCGCAGCGTTTCACCGATTCCTGCCAGCGCGACGCTGCGCCGCGTGCTCGCCTGGAACACGCCGGCGCTGACCTGCGCGTCGAGCAGCTGACCGCGACTGCCCTGCGCCTTGCCGAACAGCGTACCCTGGAACAGCTCGCCGACCGCATGCTGCGCGACGCCTCCAGTGGTGCCGTCGAGCTTGGTGAAGCCGAAGCCGAAGCCGAGCACGCTGGTGTCGCTGACCTTCGTCTCGATGCCGCTGACCACGTAGAAGCCGTCGAACGAGTCGCGCCCGCCCGCCGGGCTGGCGTCGCGCAGGCTGCGGCTGCTGCCGTCGACATAGCCGCCGGCGATGAAGACGTTGACGTTCTCCGGCAGCACGTTTTCGCGCACCGTGGTGGTGGCGTCGCTCGCGGTGGCCTGCGCCATCGGCAGATCGCGCGCCATCAGCGCGGCGAATTGCAGCGGCTGGCCCGTCATCGTCAGCGTCCCCGACAGCGGCTGGCGCGCGTCGATCGCGCCGAGATGCTGGCGGTAATAGCGCGCGACATTGTCGGTCGCGACGATGCCCATGCCCTGGACGAGCGGCGTGGTGCGCGGCGCCAGCCCCTCCAGCGTCGTGCGGATCGTCGCCGCATTCTGGAGATCGAGCACGCCGTAGAGGCCGGCGAGCTTGGCATATTGGCCGCGGTCGCGATCGAGCAATCCGGCGAAGGCGGTCTGGATCGGCGTGTTGGCGACGACGCTCGCATAGCTGCCGGCGACGACATGCGCCTGCACCGCCGTATCGGAATAGAGCAGCTCCGGCTTGAGGATCGCGGAGATCGGCACGACCCCGTCGAATTGGCCGATGACGCCGCCGGTCGCGGTGACGATCGTGTAGCGATCATTGTAGCGCAGGATATGGCCGGCGACCGGCGCCAGCCCGACGCGGCCGCCGAGCGCGGCAAAGCCGTCGTCGGCGCCGGTGCCGACCACGGCGATCCGGTCGGACGTGCCGTTCGGCCCGACGTCGATCAGCACGCGGCTGCCCGAGGCGAGGATGAGATTGCCGCCGATCGTCAGCGTGCCGATCGTCCCCAGCGTTCCCGGCGCGATCAGGCCGGCGACGCTGGTGAGATAGGGCGTGTTGATCCGCCCGCTGCCGGTGAGCAGGCCTTGCAGCAGGAAGTAATCGCCCGGCGTCGACAGCTGGCCGTCGACGCTGACCGTGCCGCTATACTGGTTGACGGCGATCAGGCTGGTCAGCGACCCCGCACGGGTGATCGCCAGCTTGGCGGCATCGCCGCTGATCGTGAACTGGTCGACCGTCGCCGCGGTATCGAGCATCGTCGTACCGGCCGCAGCCAGCGTCACGTCGAAATAGCGTCCGCTGCGCTGCGTCGCGGCATCGGGATCGATATTGTCGGGCACGAAGCCGGTCGCGCCGGGCAGGCCGTTGGCGAGCGTCGGCGTCGGCAGCGCTGCGGTCCTGGCGTCCGCGGCACTGGATGGAGCGCCGATCCACGTCCCCGCCGCGCGGCCGCCATCGGCCTCGCCCTGCTGCGTGGCGGCGACCGGCTTGCCGTCGATATAGGTGACGCCGGTGTGGAGATCGTAGCATTGGTCGTAGCCGATGCGCGGTTCCTGGTCACACACCTGCCCGAACTTGTTCTGCGTATCGTTGGCGGTGCCGAGCCCCGGCGTCGTCGGCACGCCATTGACGAGCTGGCCGTCGGCGATGATCTGATAGGCCGGATCGAGCCGGGTGACCCAGTGGCTGGCGTCACTCCATTTGCCGTCCCCAGCCACTGCGCCGACATAGCGATAGGGGTTGTTGGCGACGATATAGTCCCAATAGAGATATAGCGGCTGGTAGAAGGACGTCGTGCCGTAGCCCGCCGATTTCTGGCCAGAGAAGGTGTAGCTTCCCGACAGCACGCCGATCACCGTCGATAGGTTGGTGCCGCCGCGCTTGAACGTCTGATCGAGGATCAGCGGCCCGCCCGAATCGCCGGAGGCGGTCAGGCCTTCGTGCGGCAGCGCCTTGTCCTTGAAGAGATTATAATCGCCCGGCGCCTTGCGGGTCGGGTCGTCGAAGTCGAGCTGATACAGGTTGGCCGGGAAACCGGCATTGCCGCCGAACAGGCCGTAATAGAAATCGTCGATCGAGCCGAGCACACCGATATAATTTTCGGCGACGCGACGACGGAAGTCGATGGCGCCGGTACTGCCGGTGGTACCCGTACCGTTCTTGCCATAGCCGGTGACGGTGACGTGATATCCGGTGCCGGTGGTATCGTCGATCGCTGCGGGTGCCGGGAGCGGCGAGAACAGCAATGTCCAGGTCGGCACGTCGGGAACCGGCGTATCGGTGGTCGCCAGCGCGATGTCGGCCTGCATGAAGTTCTTGTTCATGCCAAAGGCGAGCGACTGCGAGTTATAGACGACTTGACTGACGTTGTAGAAATGATTGTCGGCGTTGGTCGCATGACCGCCGTAAAGCCAGTTCTGCACACCGGGCCGGGTATTGGCTTCGAACCCGAACCCGATCGGCAACTGCCCGGCCGCCGTGCCGTAATTCCACGGGTTCATCGCGGTGCCGTCGGGTGCTTCGTTGACGCAATGCGCCGCGAACAGAACCGTGCGCGGATTGATCAGCGTGCCTGTGCACATGTAGATATATTTGTAGTTCTGATCCGTCGGCGTCTGGTCGATGATCATCTGCCCGACGCCGTTGACGCCCTGGTCGAGATCCGACTTGGGCGTGCCGGGATCGGAGATGACGATCTGGGGTTGAGCATGCGGCGGCTGCAGCAGAACCTCGCGCGCCGCGGGCGCGGCGATCGGGGCAGCCGTCTTCAGCCCGTCGAGCAGATCGGACGTCCTCGCCTGTGCCTGCGCCGCTACCGGCGTGAGGATCATCGCCGTCGAGGCGAGCAGGACGTATCGCGACAGGCGACGCAGCGGCGTGTGGCTCATACAGTATTTCCCCCTGATCGTACCGGACGGCTCTCCCGCTCCGGCTGACCCACGCAATGTGTCAGATCTGGTCACAAACCTGTCAAGTCGTCGCCATGGTTGCATCTTTCTTAATGATCCATATCGGTCAGATCGTGTCGGACCCGCAACACCAGCCCCCGGCACCTTGACTTTTGCCGCAATGCAGCGCACATCCGCTGCATCGAGGCGTCATGCAGCGTGAACGGGTTGGCCTGGCCACCCCCGGCTCCGCCTCGGTCGATATGCTCAGGGCTTCCCTATTCACGCGGGGTGTCAGTTTTCCCCGCCCCCTGCGAGCCGTGTCCGGTCCGGACACCGGCGCGCGGGTTGGGCCCGTTTTGGAAGTTGTTTCATGACCTTCGCCAATCTCGGCCTCGCCGAGCCGCTTGTCCGCGCGCTCGAAGCCAAAGGCTATACCAACCCGACGCCGATCCAGGCGCAGTCGATCCCGATCCTGCTCGAAGGCGGCGACCTGCTCGGCATCGCCCAGACCGGCACCGGCAAGACCGCGGCCTTCGTGCTGCCGTCGATCCAGCGACTCGCCGCCGCGCAGAAGCGCGTGCTGCCGACCCACGTCCGCATGCTCGTCCTCGCGCCGACGCGCGAACTCGCGAGCCAGATCGCCGACAATGCGCGCGGCTACGGCCAGTTCAGCAAGCTGTCGGTCGCGACCGTGTTCGGCGGCACCAGCATCAACAAGAACCGGCAGGATCTCAGCCGCGGCGTCGACATCCTCGTCGCCACGCCTGGCCGCCTGATCGACCTCGTCGAACAGGGCATGTGCAACCTGTCGATGATCGAGATCCTCGTGCTCGACGAAGCCGACCAGATGATGGACCTCGGCTTCATCCACGCGCTCAAGAAGATCGTGCGGATGATCCCGCGCAAGCGCCAGACGCTGTTCTTCTCGGCAACGATGCCGGTGGCGATCCGCGAACTCGCCAACCAGTTCCTGCACGAGCCGAAGACGGTGTCGGTCGTCCCCGCCTCGACCACTGCCGAGCGCGTCGACCAATATGTCACCTTCGTCAACCAGACGGAGAAGCAGGCGCTGCTGACGCTGACGCTGCAGGATCCGACGATCAACCGCGCGCTGGTCTTCACCCGCACCAAGCATGGCGCCGACCGCGTCGTGAAGCTGCTCGCCGGCAACGGCATCGCCGCCAATGCGATCCACGGCAACAAGAGCCAGGGCCAGCGCGAGCGCGCGCTCGGCGAGTTCAAGGACGGCAAGACCAAGGTGCTGGTCGCCACCGACATCGCCGCGCGCGGCATCGACGTGTCGGGGGTCAGCCACGTCATCAACTTCGAGCTGCCGAATGTCGCCGAGCAATATGTCCACCGCATCGGGCGGACCGCGCGGGCCGGCAACAGCGGCATCGCCATCGCCTTCTGCGCGGATGACGAGCGCGCCTATCTGAAGGACATCGAGAAGCTGACCCGCCAGAAGGTGACAGTGCGGCCGCTACCGGACAATTTCACCGCGCTATCGAACGAGATCAAGGCGACCCGCGTCAAGGCGATCGGCGCCGATCCCGCGCCGCGCGCCGACCTGCCGCGCGGCCAGCGTCAGCCGGCGCGCCCGCGGGCGACGCACGCGCCGACCGCGACGCGCAACTACGCCAATGCGAGCCGTGGCGGCCAGCGTGGCGGCGGCGGCGGTGGTCGTGGTGGCCGCTCGGGCGGCGGTGGTGGTCGCGGCCAGGGCGCCGGCGCGGCGCGCTAAGCCGCATCGGCTGCGGCGCACCTGCGTCGCGTCGCATGGATATTCGAACGGCCCCGCAGGCGCGATCCTGCGGGGCCGTTTGCGTTCGGGGCAACCCGCCGCCGCGTGGCGCATTGACTCCCCCAGAGGAGAGACTGCCATGGACGTTTCCACCACCCCGCTGCCCGAACGGATCGCCCGCGTGCTCGCCGGGCAGCGGATCAGCGCCAATGCCGGCGGCGATGCCGAGAGCGCCGGCGATCAGGTCGACGGGGCGTGGCGCGACTATCTCGATGACGCGCGCGCGGTGCTGCGCACGCTGCGCGAACCCGACCGCAGGATGGCCGCGGCCGGCGACCCGGCGGTGTGGGAGCGGATGGTGCTGTCGGCGATCGACGAGGCGAAGCCGGAGACGGTGGTTCTCTAACGGATCGCAGGCGGCGTTCCGCCCTGCCCTCACCCTATCGCCGTCTCCTCCCTCTCCCACCGGGAGAGGGAGGAGAGACCGGGCGCTGCCTCCGTGGTCAATCGTCGAACACCGGCGGGCGCTTGGCGAGATTGGCGGCGACTGCCTCCATCATCGCCGGGCGGCCGATCACCTTGAGCTGCTCCTCGGTTTCCGCGGCGAGCATCGTCCGCGGATCGGCATCATGCGCCATGTTGAGCAGGCGCTTGGCACCGCGGATCGCCGGCGGGCTGCGTCCGGCGATCGTGCGGGCGAGCGCCAGTGCCGCCGCCAGCGGATCGGCGTCGAGCCGCGTCACGAAGCCCTGCGCCAGCGCTTCGTCGGCGGCGAATTCCCGCGCGGTATAGACGAATTCGCGCAGCACGTCGTCGCGCACCGATCCGCGCCACAGCGCAAAGCCCGCCATGTCGGGCACCAGCCCCCAATGCAGCTCGCGGATCGCGAAGCGCGTGTCGGGCGCGGCGATGCGGATGTCCGCGCCGGCCATGATCTGCAAGCCGCCGCCGAAGGCGACGCCGTGCACCGCAGCGATCACCGGCATCGGCAATTGCCGCCAGCCCCAGCTGACATGCTGCGGCAGGATCGCGCCGGCGGCGTTGCGCGTCGTCGCGACGCCCGATCCGCCCTGCGCCATGCTCGCCATGTCGAGCCCGGCGCAAAAGCCGCGTCCCTCGCCCGACAGCACGACGCAGCGCACGTCGCGGCGGTCGGCGAGCGCATCGATCGTCGCGCCGATGCCCTCGAACATCGCCGGGTCGATCGCGTTCATCTTGTCAGGCCGGGCGAGGCGGACGTCGGCGATGCCATCGGCGACGGCGAGGGTGACGCGATCGGGCAAGACTCTCTCCCACAGCAGGGGGCCCGATCCGGCCTCGGACGCTTCCCCGGTGCGTTGCGCTACTGCGGATGGCGTGTAGAGACAATGCGATGAGCGGCTTCAACATCGACGCATTCATGGCGCACCGCTTCGGCGGCCATGCCGGTGCGCTCGGCATCGTCTATCATGCGAAAGGGCCCGGCTGGGTCGAGCTCGCCCTGCCCTATCGCGACGCGCTGATCGGCGATCCGGCGAGCGGCGTGCTGGCGTCGGGCCCGATCATCGCGCTGATGGACATGGCGACGAGCATCGCCGTGTGGGTCAAGCGCGACCGGTTCGCGCCGCAGGCGACGCTCGACCTGCGGGTCGACTATCTCCGGCCGGCGGTGCCGGGGCGGACGGTGATCGGCCGCGGCGAATGCCTGCGGCTGACCCGCTCGATCGCCTTCGTCCGCGGCATCGCCTATGACGAGACGCCCGACGATCCGCTCGCACAGGTCGCGGGCACCTTCATGCTGATGGACCGCGCGGCATGAGCCCGCTCGACGCGCTGCCGCCGTATGCCGAGCTGCTCGGCATCACCCTCACCCCGCGCGACGGCGCCGCGCCGACGCTGCTGCTGCCGTTCCGCGACGCGGTGCTCGGCCGGCCCGGCTTCCTGCACGGCGGCGCGATCGCCGGGCTGCTCGAGGTCGCGGCGATCGTCTCGCTGCAACATGCGCTCGCCGGTGAGGGCGGCGGGCGGATCAAGCCGGTCAACGTCACCGTCGACTTCATGCGCGGCGGCCGCGACAAGCCGACCCATGCCGAGGGGATCGTCACCCGGCTCGGTACGCGGATCGCCAATGTCGAGGCGCTGGCCTGGCAGGACGACCGCGCCCGCCCGATTGCCAGCGCGCGGATGAACTATCTGATCGTGCGGGAGTAGCTCGGACCGACCGGCATCTCTCAGGTCTTACCCCCGCGCCACCCGCTCCGCATCGGCGACCTGTTCGGGAGTCGGCGTCACCCCGGTGTAGAGCACGAATTGTTCGAGCGCCTGCAACGTCCCGATCGCCGCGCCGGTGATCACCGTCTTGCCCGCCGCGCGCGCGGCGCGGAGCAGCGGCGTGTCGGGCGGCAGCGCCACCGCATCGAGGACGATCCCGGCCGTGGCGATCGTCTCCGCCGGAAAGGCGAGCGCATCCGCATCCGCCCCCTCCATGCCGAGCGGCGTGACATTGGCGAGGAGGTCGGCGCGCTCCGCCGCCACCTCCGCAGCCCAGCGCCAGCCGACCGAGGCGGCGAGCGCCTGCCCGCGCTCGGCATTGCGCGCGACGATGACGCCATCGGTCAGCCCGGCATCGCGCAGCGCCGTCGCCACCGCCTTGCCCATCCCGCCCGAACCGCGCAGCATCACCCGCGCCGCCGGATCGATGCCGGCCTGCTCGACCAGCGTGCGCACCGCCGAATAATCGGTGTTGTAGCCCGTCAGCCGGCCATCGTCGTTGACGATCGTGTTGACGCTGTCGATCGCCGCCGCCGATCCCTCCAGGCGATCGAGCAGCGGGATCACCGCTTCCTTGAACGGCATCGAGATCGCGCAGCCGCGGATGCCGAGCGCGCGGATGCCGCCGATCGCCGCGGGCAGATCGGTGGTGGTGAACGCCTTGTAGACATAATCGAGGCCGCACCGCTCGTAGAGCCGGTTGTGGAAGCGCGTCCCGAAATTGCTCGGCCGCGCCGACAGCGACATGCACAACCGGGTGTCGCGGCCGATCAGGGGTTTGGGAGGTGTCGTCATGCGGCGGTGATAGGCGCTCCATGGCGCGTCGCCAACAACAGCGGCGCCGGAGACGCGATGACCGGTGCAAGGCAAACCGTCTCTCCACATCGGTTCGAGGCCTCGGCAAAACCGTGTCAATGCTCCTGCGCAAGCAGGAGCCTAGGGCCGCAAACGCTACATGGCGTTGTCTGCTTGACCCTGTGTTCCTGCTTTCGCAGGAACACAGTCATTGAAGACCATGCTCCCTGTTCACAGAGGCCACGTTCGGCCGATCCGCCCCCTACCGCGGCGTCAGCCGGATCAACCGCCCCGCCGACTTGCCGCCGTCCTCGATCAGCCAGATCGCGCCGTCGGGCCCCTGGTCTACGTCGCGGATGCGCGCGCCCATCGGCCATTGGTCCGCCTTGCCCGCGGTCTGGCCGTCGAGGTCGACGTGGACGAGCGACTGGGACGACAGGCCGCCGATGAAGGCATCGCCCTTCCACTGCGGGAAGAGATTTCCCGAATAGATCATCAGCCCGCCCGGCGAGATCACCGGGTTCCACCAGACCTTGGGCGGCTCATAGCCGTCGCCCGGCGCATGATCGGGGATGTCGCGGCCGTCGTAATGGCTGCCGTTCGATACGGTCGGCCAGCCATAGTTGCGGCCGGGCAGGATCAGGTTGAGCTCGTCGCCGCCCTTCGGCCCCATCTCCTGCTCCCACAACCGCCCCGCGCCGTCGAAGGCGATGCCGAGCAGGTTGCGATGGCCATAGCTCCATACCTCCGGCGCGAAGCCCTTGACGGCGAGCGGGTTGCCCGGCGCGGGCTTGCCGTCGAGCGTCAGCCGCAACACCTTGCCGAGCGTCGCCTGCGGATCCTGCGCCGGCGTGAACTTCTGCCGTTCGCCATTGGTGAAGAACAGCGACTGGCCATCGGGTGCAAAGGCGATGCGGCCGGAATAATGGCCGTCCCCCGCGACGAACGGCCGCGCCTGGAACACGGCCTCGATCTCGCCGAGCCGGTCGCCTCCCCGCCCGTCGTCACGCAGCCGGCCGCGCGCCAGCACGACGCCCTTGCCGCCCGCGCCCTTCGCCGAATAGCTGAAATAGATCCGCCGGCTGGTCGCGAAATCGGGCGCGGGAACGACATCCATCAGCCCGCCCTGCCCGGCGCTGTCGACGGGCAGCGTCGCGATCGTCTGGCGGCGCCTGCCGTCGGCGGACAGCAGGATCATCTGCCCCGCCTTTTCGGTGACGAGGATGCGCTCGTCGGGCAGGAAGGCGATCGCCCAGGGCGAGACGAAATCGGCGATCACCGTCTCGCGGAACGGCTTGGCCGAGGGCGGCGTCTCCCCCGCCTGCCCCGCTGCCGCGATCGAAGGGGCGCCCGCACCGGCGAGCAAGACGAGCGGCAGGGTGGCGAGCAGAGTGAGGCGCATGTGAGTCTCCCGGATACACCCGATCGCAAACGCGCCGGCGACGACGATGGATGCTTGTATCGCCCGACAGGTCGGCGTATATGACGGTTGCCTTCTCTTACATCGTCAGGTGAAAGAGGCTGCGGAGGATCTCCCCCGCGGCGGCGAAGACGCATATTCCCGCGGCGGCAGCCGCAATCCTTTCCCGGCGGCGGGCAGCCGCATGATTTCTGGAGCCTGCATGGCGGACATCGCCCTTCTCACGCAATTGATCGAACCCGAGGCCCGCGCGCTGGGTTTCGACCTCGTGCGCGTGAAGATGTTCGGCGGCAAGTCCGACCCGACCCTGCAGGTGATGGCCGAGCGCCCCGACACCGGCCAGCTGACGATCGACGACTGCGCCGACCTGTCGCGCCGCATCTCCGACCGGCTCGACGCGCTGGAAGCCGAGGGCAAGGATCCGATCGAGGACGCCTATCGGCTCGAAGTGTCGTCGCCCGGCATCGACCGGCCGCTGACCCGCCCGCAGGATTATGCCAATTGGGTCGGGCATGAGGCGAAGATCACGCTCGCCGAGAAGATCGACAACCGCAAGATCCTGACCGGCGACCTCGTCGGCATCGACGGCGACAAGGTGACGATCGACGTGCGCGGCCACCAGCCGATGACGGTCGCGCTCGACCAGGTCCACGACGCCAAGCTGACGATCACCGACCGGCTGCTCGCCGCCACCGCGCCTTTGTCTTCGGACGGCGCCGACGAATTCGAAGAGGTGTCCGACGACACCGACAGCAACGACACCCATGCCCTGAACGAAGGACAGCAGTAAGATGGCCACCGTCGCCACCGCCAACCGCGCGGAACTGATCGCGATCGCCAATTCGGTCGCTTCGGAGAAGATGATCGACAAGAGCATCGTCATCGAGGCGCTGGAAGAGGCGATCCAGCGCGCCGCGAAGACGCGCTACGGCATCGAGAACGACATCCGCGCCAAGCTCGATCCCAACACCGGCGATCTGCGGCTGTGGCGCGTCGTCGAAGTGGTCGAGGCGGTCGACGATTATTTCAAGCAGGTCGACGTCAATCAGGCGCAGAAGCTCCAGAAGGGCGCGGTCGTCGGCGATTATATCGTCGATCCGTTGCCGCCGATCGAATTCGGCCGCATCCAGGCGCAGGCGTCGAAGCAGATCATCTTCCAGAAGGTGCGCGACGCCGAGCGCGACCGCCAGTATGAAGAGTTCAAGGATCGCCAGGGTGAAATCATCACCGGCGTCGTCAAGCGCGTCGAATTCGGCCATGTCGTCGTCGACCTCGGCCGCGCCGAGGGCGTCATCCGCCGCGACCAGCAGATCCCGCGCGAAGTGGTGCGCGTCAACGACCGCATCCGGTCGCTGATCCTCAACGTCCGCCGCGAGAACCGCGGCCCGCAGATCTTCCTCAGCCGCGCGCACCCCGACTTCATGAAGAAGCTGTTCGCGCAGGAAGTGCCCGAGATCTACGACGGCATCATCACCATCCAGGCCGCCGCGCGCGATCCGGGCAGCCGCGCCAAGATCGGCGTCATCAGCCGCGACAGCAGTATCGATCCGGTCGGCGCCTGCGTCGGCATGAAGGGCAGCCGCGTCCAGGCCGTCGTGCAGGAGATGCAGGGCGAGAAGATCGACATCATCCCCTGGTCGCCCGATATCGCCACCTTCGTCGTCAATGCGTTGCAGCCGGCGTCGGTCAGCCGCGTCGTGATCGACGAGGAAGAGGAGCGGATCGAGGTCGTCGTCCCCGACGATCAGCTCAGCCTCGCGATCGGTCGCCGCGGCCAGAACGTCCGCCTCGCCAGCCAGTTGACCGGCAAGGCGATCGACATCCTCACCGAGCAGGATGCGAGCGAAAAGCGCCAGAAGGAATTCACCGAGCGCACCGAGATGTTCCAGAACGAGCTGGACGTCGACGAGACGCTGGCGCAGCTGCTCGTCGCCGAAGGCTTCGGCGCGCTCGAGGAGGTCGCGTATGTCGAGCTCGACGAGATCGCCGGCATCGAGGGCTTCGACGAGGACCTCGGCCAGGAATTGCAGAGCCGCGCGCAGGAAGCGCTCGATCGCCGCGAGGCCGCCAATCGCGAGGAGCGGATCGCGCTCGGCGTCGAGGATGCGCTGATCGACATGCCCTATCTGACCGAGGCGATGCTGGTCACGCTCGGCAAGGCGGGGATCAAGACGCTCGACGATCTCGCCGACCTCGCCACCGACGAGCTGGTCGAGAAGAAGCGCGTCGAACCGCGCCGCCGCAACGAGGACGCGCCCAAGCGCCCCGAGCCGAAGGGCGGCATCCTCGCGGAATATGGCCTCAGCGACGAGCAGGGCAACGAAATCATCATGGCGGCGCGCCAGCATTGGTTCGCCGACGAGGAGGCTCCTGCCGAGGCCGAAGCCCATGCCGACGCCGACGCGGCGGACGGGCAAGCCTGATGCCGTTCGTCTCGATCCGACTGGCGGGCAGCGCCACGCGCGAGCAGAAGGCGGGGATCGTCGCCGACGTCACCGCATCGCTGGTGACGCGGCTGGGCAAGAACCCGGCCGCGGTCCAGGTCGTGATCGACGAGGTCTCGACCGAGAATTACGGCGCCGGCGGCCAGCTGATCGCCGACCGCGACGCCCCCGCCGCCCCGCCGCCATCGAGGGAGGACGCGCATGCGGTTCCCTCACAATGAGACGCTAGGGCTCCAGCAGATTGGCGACGGGCGACGCGACCCGCGGGTGACCGCGGGATCGCATATGCCTGCGCGTCACGCCGTGCCGGCGACGCGAGGCCGCGCATGACCGATCCCGTCCGCAAGTGCATCCTCACCCAGGACCGCGATCATCGCGAGAATCTCATCCGGCTGGCGATCGCGCCCGACGGACAGGTGCTGCCCGACGTACGCGCCAAGGCGCCCGGTCGCGGCGCGTGGATCGGCGTCACCCGCGCCGCGCTGGAAGAGGCGATCGCCAAGAAGAAGCTGCGCGGCGCGCTCGCCCGCGCCTTCAAGGGCGCGGAGCTCGTCATCCCTGACGACCTGCCCGAGCGGATCGCCACCGCGCTCGAACGCAATGCGCTCGACCGGCTCGGTCTCGAATCGCGGTCGGGCCTGTTGCTCACCGGATCGGAGAAGATCGAGACCGCGGCGCGCGCCGGGCAATTGCACGCGCTCTACCATGCCGCGGACGCGGGCAGCGACGGCAACCGCAAGCTCGACCAGGCGTGGCGGATCGGCGCGGATCGCGAAGGATCCGCGCTGCGAGGCGTTGTTTTGCCGATGCCGCGCCCCATATTGTCGTTGGCGCTGGGCCGCGAGAATGTGGTACACATCGGCCTGACCGACCGCGCTGCCGCCGCGCGGGTGAGCGATGCGCTCGACCGCTGGCTGCATTTTATCGGACCTGAACCCACTCCCGTGCCTTGCGAAACGGCCTCGCAAGGCGCATCGGCGCCCGGACTTTCCTCAGCGACTCTGAGGGATGCATCCGACGGGCTGCGACCGGCCGTAGACGTGAACGAGGAATTTGAGTGAGCGACACCGACAACGATAAGCCGAAACTTGGCATGCGCGCACCCTTGGGGTTGAAGCGCACGGTCGAGACCGGCCAGGTGAAGCAAAGCTTCAGCCACGGCCGGTCCAATACGGTGATCGTGGAAACCAAGAAGCGGCGCGTTCTCGGCCGTCCGGGCGAGGCACAGGCCGCGCCCGAGCCGCAGGTCGAGGCGCCCGTCGCCGCGCCTGCTCCGGCGCCCCGCCCCGCCCCTGCCCCGCGCCCGGCACCGTCGAACGAGACGCCGCAGGAGCGTCAGGCACGCCTGCTGCGCGAAGCGGAAGACCAGCGGATGCACGCGCTCGAGGAAGCGCGTCGCCGCGAGGAAGCCGCGCGCGTCCAGGCCGCGGAAGACGAGCGCGCCCGCGCCGCCGAAAAGGCTGCCGCGGCCGCCGCTGCTGCCGCCGCACCGCCGGCACCGCCGCCCGCGCCCGAGCCCGCACCGGTCGAGCCGACCCCGGCTCCGGTCGCCGCGGCTCCGGCGCCCGCTCCCGTCGTCGTGCCGACGCCGGCCGGCCGTGGCTTCCGCCCGGTCGAGCGCGCCGTGCCGCCCGCGCCGGTCGAGGCGCCCGTGCCTGCGCCGGCACCCGAGCCGGTCGCCGCACCCGCTCCGGCACCGACGCCCGCCCCCGCGCCTGCTCCGGTCGCCGCCGCGCCGGCGCCCGCGCCCGCGCCTGCCCCGATCGTCGGCTTCGGTCGCGACCCGTCGCTGCCTGCGCCGCGCCGCTTCTCGCCGGTCGCCCGTCCCGAGATTCCCAAGCCGCAGCCCAAGCCTGCGCCGGCTCCCACGCCTGCGCCGACGCCGGCCGCGACCACCGCGTCGGGCAATGCCGGTGGCGCCGCCTCGCGCAGCCTGCCCTCGGGCCAGGCGACGCCGCGCAACGCGCCGCCGAGCCGGCCGACGCAGCGCGACCGCAAGGGCGACGAACGCCGCGGCGGCAAGCTGACGGTCAATCGCGCGCTCGGCGACGATGGTGCGCGCTCGCGCAGCCTCGCCGCGCTCAAGCGTGCGCGTGAGAAGGAAAAGCGTCACTTCGGCGGCCCGCGCGAACAGCAGGCCAAGCAGATCCGCGACGTCCAGGTGCCCGAGGCGATCACCGTCCAGGAACTCGCCAACCGTATGGCGGAAAAGGGCGCCGATCTGGTCAAGACGCTGTTCAAGATGGGCATGCCCGTCACGATGACGCAGACGATCGACCAGGACACCGCCGAGCTGCTGGTGACCGAATTCGGCCATAACATCGTCCGCGTCAGCGACAGCGACATCGACCTGGCGCTCGACACCGGCGAGGATGCCGACGACACGCTGCGTCCGCGTCCGCCGGTCGTCACGATCATGGGTCACGTCGATCACGGCAAGACCAGCCTGCTCGACGCGCTGCGCGGCACCGACGTGGTGCGCGGCGAGGCCGGCGGCATCACGCAGCATATCGGCGCCTATCAGGTGACGCTCAAGGACAAGTCGAAGGTCACCTTCCTCGACACGCCGGGCCATGAGGCGTTCACGCAGATGCGCGCCCGCGGCGCCGACGTCACCGATATCGTCGTGCTGGTCGTCGCTGCCGACGACGGGCTGATGCCGCAGACGATCGAGGCGATCAACCACACCAAGGCGGCCGGCGTGCCGATGATCGTGGCGATCAACAAGATCGACAAATATGAGGCGAATGCCCAGCGCGTGCGCGAGCGGCTGCTCGAACATGAGGTAGTGGTCGAGGAAATGGGCGGCGACGTCCAGGACGTCGAGGTGTCCGCGCTCAAGAAGACCGGGCTCGACACGCTGATCGAGAAGATCCAGCTCCAGGCCGAGCTGCTCGAACTGCGCGCCAATCCCGATCGCCCGGCAGAGGGCACGGTGATCGAGGCGAAGCTCGACAAGGGCCGCGGCCCGGTCGCGACGATCCTCGTCAACCGCGGCACGCTCAAGGTCGGCGACGTGTTCGTCATCGGCGCGGAAAGCGGCAAGGTCCGTGCGCTGATCGACGACAAGGGCCGTCAGGTGAAGGAAGCCGGCCCGGCGATGCCGGTCGAGGTGCTCGGCATGACCGGCGTCCCCTCGGCAGGCGATCCGTTGCAGGTCGTCGAGAGCGAGGCGCGCGCCCGCGAGGTCGCCGAATATCGCCAGAGCGTGCTGACGCAGAAGCGCACCACCACCGCGCCGGCGAGCCTGGAGAGCATGTTCTCCGCGCTCAAGGCGAATGCGGCGATCGAATATCCGCTGGTGGTCAAGGCCGACACCCAGGGTACAGTCGAGGCGATCGTGGCGTCGATCAACAAGATCTCGACCGATCTCATCAAGGCCCGCGTGCTGCACTCGGGCGTCGGTGGCATCACCGAGAGCGACGTGACGCTGGCCGGGGCATCGGGCGCGCCGATCATCGGCTTCAACGTCCGCGCCAATGCCAAGGCCCGCGAGATCGCCGACCGGCAGAAGGTGGCGTTGAAATATTACGACGTCATCTACGACCTGATCGACGAGATCCGCGCCGGCATGGCGGGCGAGCTCGGGCCGGAAGCGTTCGAGACGGTGGTCGGCCGGGCGGAGATCCGCGAGGTCTTCTCGGCGGGCAAGCACGGCAAGGCGGCGGGTCTGCTCGTCACCGAAGGCGTCATCCGCAAGGCGCTCAAGGCCCGTATCACCCGCAACGATGTCATCATCTATCAGGGTGAGATCGCCAGCCTGCGTCGCTTCAAGGACGATGTCGCCGAAGTGCGCGCCGGTCTGGAATGCGGCGTGACGTTCACGCAGAATTTCGTCGACATCAAGTCGGGCGACTATCTCGAAACCTTCGAGGTCGAGATGCGCGAACGGACCCTCTAAATACGGTCCCTCTCCCATTTGGGAGAGGGAGGGCGCTGCCGCAGGCAGCGGAAGGGTGAGGATAGCATAGCGCAGCCCCTCACCCTCCCACCCCTATCGACGGCGGGGCCCTCCAGCATCAGGTGAACAGCGCCCCGCGCTGTTCAGTCCATGCTGGGAGCATGGACGACCTGATACTCCGATGGGAGAGGGTAAGAGGCATCATGAACAAAGACCCCCAGGAAAAATCGGTCCGCACGCTCCGCGTCGGCGAACAGGTGCGCCACGTGCTGTCGGAGATCCTTCAGCGCGGCGACGTGCATGACGAGACTCTGGCCAAGCATATGGTGTCGATCACCGAGGTTCGGATGTCGCCCGACCTGCGCCATGCGACGGTGTTCGTGAAGCCGCTGCTCGGCAAGGACGAAGCCGCGGTGCTCAAGGCGCTGCGCACCAACACCGCCTATCTCCAGCGCGAGGTCGCGCACCGCATCCAGACCAAATATGCCGCCAAGCTCAAGTTCCTCGGCGACGAGAGCTTCGACGAGGGCAGCCATATCGACGCGCTGCTGCGCAAGCCGGAGGTCGCGCGGGATCTGGGCGAGGATTGACGGGGCGGCTGGGCGGTCGCATCTTGTAGGCATGAACGCCTTCGTCGAATTGTCGGATCAGGGGCAGGTCGCCATCCCGCAGGACATTCGGGAGCGGCTTCGCCTCGTCTCGGGTGACCGGCTGGAATTGATCGAACGGTCCGATGGCGTTTTCGTGCGCAAGTCGCCGGTCCGGTCAGGCGAAAGCTTCGAGGCGATCACTGCGCGCATTCGTGCGCGTGTCCCGAAGTACAATCGGTCGACGTCGATTGAGGACATGAATGCCGCCGTCGCCGAAATGTGGGCGCAGGGCGGCCCGCATTGGGATCGATGAAGGCGGTCGATACCAATATCGTCGTTCGCTACGTTACGGATGACGATCCGGTTCAGAGCCCGATCGCAACCCGCCTGCTGAGCGACCCTTGCTACGTTTCGGACACGGTCCTGCTCGAAACCGCGTGGCTACGGTCGTCGCCTTACGGCTTCGGCCGGACACTTCTCGCAGCGACGCTTGCCGACCTGATCCGATTGCCGACGATCACGCTCAGCGATCCCGCGTGGATTGCATGGGCGATCGAGCGATTTGTCAGAGGCGCGGATTTGGCCGACATGATCCATCTGGTGAATGCGCGACACATGGACGCGTTCATCTCTTTCGAGAAGCGGCTAGGTCGCCTCGCCGGTTCGAAGACGCCGTTGCCAATCGAGCGTCCTTCGTAATGGCCAAGCTCTATTTCTATTACGCCTCGATGAACGCCGGCAAGTCGACGACGCTGTTGCAGGCGGACTTCAACTATCGCGAGCGCGGCATGAACACGATGCTGTTCACCGCCGCGGTCGACGATCGCTTCGCGGCGGGGACGATCACCAGCCGGATCGGGCTGGAGGCGCCGGCGACGCCGTTCGACGCCGCCACCGACCTTGCCGCCTGCGTCGCCGAGCGGCAGGCGCGCGAGCCGCTCGCCTGCGTCTTGGTCGACGAGGCGCAGTTCCTCACCGCCGGACAGGTGACGCAGCTCGCGCGCATCTGCGACCGGCTCAATGTGCCGGTGCTCGCTTATGGTCTGCGCACCGACTTCCAGGGGCGGTTGTTCGAAGGATCGGCACGACTGCTGGCGATCGCGGACGCGCTCATCGAGATCAAATCGGTCTGCGTGTGCGGGCGCAAGGCGATCATGAACCTGCGCGTCGACGCGCAAGGCCGCGCCATAGCGGAAGGAGCGCAGACCGAAATCGGCGGCAACGACCGCTACGTCGCGCTGTGCCGACGGCATTTCAGCGAGGCGCTCGATACCAACTGACCGACAGGGCCGAGCGAAGGCGTGCGTCTCCGCACTGGCGCACCGCCCTGCCCCGCGCCATATCGCTGCGCATGAACCCCGAACACATCGTCTACCGCACGGCGGTATGGATCATCCCGCTGGTGATCGCGATCGTCTTCCATGAGGTGGCGCATGGCTGGATGGCGAAGTGGCTCGGCGATCCGACCGCGCAGGAGCAGCGCCGGCTGAGCTTCAACCCGCTTCGCCACGTCGATCCGGTCGGCACGGTGATCCTGCCGCTCGGCCTCGCCATCGCCGGTGCGCCGGTGTTCGGTTGGGCGAAGCCGGTGCCGGTGATCGCGCAACGGCTGCGCAACCCGCGCTGGGGCATGGTCGCGGTGGCGCTGGCGGGTCCGGGCATGAACTTCCTGCTGGCGACGATCGCCGCGGTGACGATCGGCGCGATCGCCGCGAGCGCGGGCGGCACGGTACCCGGCGGGATCGGCGGATTCCTGCTCGCCAATCTCGTCAACTTCCTGCTCGTCAATGTCTTCCTCGCGATCTTCAACCTGCTGCCGATGCCGCCCTTCGACGGCGGCCATGTCGTCGAGGGGCTGCTGCCGCGTCCGCTCGCCGCGCAATATGCCAAGATCGGGCGGTTCGGCTTCCTTCTGCTGATCCTCGTGCTCGTCGTGCTGCCGATGATCGTCCCGCGCGCCGATCTGGTCGGCCGTGTGGTCGGGCCGCCGGCCCAGGCGATCGTCGGCTGGTTTCTGGCCTTGGCGCAGGCGATCGCCTAACGCGCTGCCGATGCACGGCTGGATCATCATCGACAAACCCCTCGGGCTCGGCAGCACGCAGGTCGTCTCCGCGGTCAAACGCGCGTTGCGGCAGGGCGACTATGGCAAGTGGAAGGTCGGCCACGGCGGCACGCTCGATCCGCTCGCCACCGGCGTGCTGCCGGTCGCGGTCGGCGAGGCGACCAAGCTCGCCGGACGGATGCTCGACAGCGACAAGGTCTACGATTTCACGATCCGTTTCGGCGAGCAGACCGATACGCTTGATGCCGAGGGCGTGGTGATCGCGACTTCCGACGTGCGGCCGACCGCGGCGCAGGTCGCCGCGGTGCTGCCGCGCTTCACCGGGCCGATCACGCAGGTGCCGCCGGCCTATTCGGCGCTGAAGGTGGATGGCGCGCGAGCCTATGACCTCGCGCGGGCGGGCGAAGAGGTGGTGCTGGCGAGCCGCGCGGTGACGATCCACGCGCTCTACTCCTCCCCAGGATGGGGAGGGGGACCGCCGGCGTCAGCCGGTGGTGGAGGGGGGCTTCCACAGGCGGCACCTCTTGGGGAAGCCCTCCTCCACCATCCTTCGGATGGTCCCCCTCCCCTTGCAGGGGAGGAATTGCCCGAACTTACCCTCACCGCGCACGTCTCGAAGGGCACCTATATCCGCAGCCTGGCGCGCGACATCGCACTGGCGCTCGGTACGGTCGGGCACGTCACCATGCTCCGCCGCACCAAGGCCGGCCCCTTCACCCTCACCCCGGCGATATCGCTGGACAAATTGGCTGAGGCCGCTATGGCGCGCACCCTTGAACAGTTGATCCTGCCGTTGAGGGCGGGGCTGGACGACATCCCGGCTCTATCCCTCTCCCCCGATCAGGCAGGGGCGCTCCGCCAGGGGCGTGTTCTGACCGGGATTGCCGAGGACGATGGCCCCTATTTCGCGTGTGACGGCGACAAGCCGGTCGCGCTGGTAGCGGTCGAGGGCCATGAGGCCCGCGTCGTCCGCGGCTTCAATCTGTGACACGATGTCGAGGACTGACGCATGACGATCACCGCCGAACGCAAGACCGAGCTGGTCAAGGAACACGCCCGCCAGGAAGGCGACACCGGTTCGCCCGAGGTGCAGGTCGCGATCCTGTCGGAGCGCATCAAGAACCTGACCGAGCATTTCAAGGGTCACAAGAAGGACAACCATTCGCGCCGCGGGCTGCTGATGATGGTCAACAAGCGGCGCTCGCTGCTCGACTATCTGCGCAAGACCGACGGCCAGCGGTATCTGGACCTGATCGCGAAGCTCGGCCTTCGCAAGTAACAAGAGGGCGACCTTCGGGTCGCCCTTTTCGTATCGCCGTGCTATGAGCGGCCACGGAATTTTCGAATACCGGCATGATGCCGGCTGAGCGGAGACGGGCAATCCGGCCCCGATCCACCGGAGCGACACAACGCTCCACACCGACGCGGGCCGGCTAGCCCGCGATATAGGCCCCGGCCGGGATCTGCCCGCCGGAGTGAAGGAAAATACATGTTCAATGCCAAGAAGGTATCGATCGAGTGGGGCGGCCAGACGCTGACCCTCGAAACGGGCAAGGTTGCCCGCCAGGCCGACGGCGCGGTGATCGCGACGCTCGGCGAGACGGTCGTGCTCTGCGCGGTCACCGCCGCCAAGTCGGTCAAGGAAGGGCAGGATTTCTTCCCGCTCACCGTCCATTACCAGGAAAAGTTCTCCGCCAGCGGCCGCATCCCCGGCGGCTTCTTCAAGCGCGAGCGCGGCGCGACCGAGCGTGAGACGTTGGTCAGCCGCCTGATCGATCGCCCGATCCGCCCGCTGTTCCCCGAAGGCTTCTACAACGAGATCAACTGCATCGCGCAGGTGCTCAGCTATGACGGCGAGAATGAGCCCGACCTGCTGGCGATGATCGCCGCCTCGGCCGCGATGACGCTGTCGGGCGTGCCCTTCATGGGCCCGATCGGCGCGGCGCGCGTCGGCTATCAGGACGGCGAATATATCCTCAACCCGTCCGACGCCAAGGTCGTCGAGGGCGAGCTCGACCTGATGGTCGCCGCCACGCATGACGCGGTGATGATGGTCGAATCGGAAGCCAAGGAGCTTTCGGAAGAGGTCATGCTCGGCGCCGTGATGTTCGCGCACAAGGCGTCGCAGGACGTCATCAACGCGATCATCGATCTCGCCGAACAGGCCGCCAAGGATCCGTGGGAGCTGAAGGTGCAGGCCGACAGCTCGGCGGTGAAGGCCAAGCTCAAGAAGCTGATCGGCAAGGACCTCGAGGCGGCGTACAAGCTGACCGACAAGCAGCAGCGGCAGACCGCGATCAACGAGGCGCGCACCAAGGCGCGCGACGGCATGGCCGACCTCAAGGACAGCGATCCGCAGGCCTATCTCGCCAGCCTCAAGCTGGTGAAGAAGCTGGAGGCGGACATCGTCCGCACCGCGATCCTCAAGACCGGTCGCCGCATCGACGGCCGCGACACCAAGACGGTCCGTCCGATCGAGGCGGAAGTCCACTTCCTGCCGCGCGCGCACGGCTCGGCGCTGTTCACCCGCGGTGAGACGCAGACGATCGCGACGACCACGCTCGGCACGCGCGACGCGGAGCAGATGATCGACGGCCTCAACGGCCTGTCGTACCAGAACTTCATGCTCCACTATAACTTCCCGCCCTATTCGGTCGGCGAAGTCGGCCGCTTCGGTGCGCCGGGCCGTCGCGAAGTCGGTCACGGCAAGCTCGCCTGGCGCGCGCTGCACCCGGTGCTGCCGACCAAGGAGGAATTCCCCTACACGATCCGCGTCACCAGCGACATCACGGAGAGCAACGGCTCGTCGTCGATGGCGACGGTGTGCGGCGGTTCGCTGTCGATGATGGACGCGGGCGTGCCGCTCAAGCGCCCGGTGTCGGGCATCGCGATGGGCCTGATCCTCGAAGGCAAGGACTTCGCCGTCCTGTCGGACATCCTGGGCGACGAGGATCACCTCGGCGACATGGACTTCAAGGTCGCCGGCACCAGCGAGGGCATCACCGCGCTGCAGATGGACATCAAGATCTCCGGCATCACCGAAGAGATCATGAAGGTCGCGCTGGCGCAGGCGCACGAGGGTCGCGCACACATCCTCGGCGAAATGGCCAAGGCGCTGGGCGAGACCCGCTCGGAGCTGTCGGCGCATGCGCCGCGCATCGAGACCTTCTCGATCGACAAGTCGAAGATCCGCGAAGTGATCGGCACCGGCGGCAAGGTGATCCGCGAGATCGTCGCGCAGACCGGCGCCAAGGTCGACATCGACGACGAGGGCGTCATCAAGGTCTCCTCGTCCGATCCGGCGCAGATCGATGCGGCGGTGAAGTGGATCAAGGGCCTCGTCGAGGAAGCGGAAGTCGGCAAGGTCTATGACGGCAAGGTCGTCAACCTCGTCGATTTCGGCGCCTTCGTGAACTTCATGGGCGGCAAGGACGGTCTGGTCCACGTCTCGGAGATCAAGAACGAGCGCGTCGAGAAGGTGTCCGACGTCCTGTCCGAAGGCCAGGCGGTCAAGGTCAAGGTCCTCGAGATCGATCCGCGCGGCAAGGTCCGCCTGTCGATGCGTGTCGTCGACCAGGAAACCGGCGCCGAGCTGGAGGACACGCGTCCGGCCCGCGAACCGCGCGAAGGCGGTGATCGTGGTCCGCGCGGACCGCGCAGCGGCGGCGGCGATCGGGACGGCGGTGGTCGTGGTCCGCGCCGCGACGGCAGCGGCCGTGACGGCGGCGGGCGCGGACCGCGTCGCGACGGCGGCGATCGTGGCCCCCGCGGCGAGGGCGGCGACCGTGGCCCGCGCAACGGCGGCAACGACGACGGCCCCGCGCCCGCGTTCGCGCCGGCGTTCCTGACCGGCGATCGCGACTGATCGATCGCGTCCTCGTGACACGAAGGGGTCCGGCAGCGATGCCGGGCCCCTTTTGTTATGGGGATTGAGGCCTCATCCCAGCCGCTCCACGGTCGGGCAAACTCCGACGTCTGACACTGCGGGGAACGCCGAGCGGGAGGGGCGCCCGGCGCCACCGTGGACGCTGCTGGCGGGGCAGCGCATCCCTATGCGCACGCGATCGGTCTCTGCGCGAAGGTGGCAAAAGCGCGTAGAAGCACCACTGTTCCCCCGCCGGCGGGATTCCACTGCCACAAAGAGCGACGGCTGGCGGCGCGACGCAACCCTGCGCTCCGGCCTGCGGGGAGCACCGGCATGGGTCAGGCTCAAGCGAATACACGGCGCCAGGCCATTGCCGGGTTCGCCGCTCGGAAACCCAGCGCGGCCGACCGCCGCCCTACCCGCGCGCCGCCTCGTCGAACAACGCCTCCGCCGCGCGGCGCAGGCGTTCGGTGGTCACCGGTTTCTCGCAGCGCGGCAGGTCGTGATAGCGGTCGAGGATCATCGCCTCGTCATAGCCGCTGGTCAGCAGGACCTTCACGCCCGCGGCGAGCAGCGCGTCGATCAGCGGATAGACGAGCATCTCGCGCAGATTGATGTCGAGAATCGCAAGGTCGAGCGCCCCCGCGTCGCTCAGCCGCATCGCCTGCGGCAGCGATGCCGCCGGCCCGACGACATGCGCGCCGGCACCGCGCAATTCGCGCGCGAGGTCGTCGGCGATCATATATTCGTCCTCGACGACGAGCACCGCCTTGCCGACGAGCGGCGATATCCCTGACGTCATTGCGCTACTCCTTGCTAAATCGCGGGATAAAGCCTCAGTAATGGTTGGCGTTAACATGGGTGAACGAGCAGGCGCGACAAATGCTGTCAGGTCGCACCATGTCTGCCCCGCCCGCTCACCGCCTGCTCGCCCGGTTACGACATTTCACCGTCTTCTCGCCCGAGGAGCGGAATGCGATCAATACGGCCTGCGGCGGATCGGCGCTCGTCGCCCGCCAGCGCCGCGATCTGATCCGCGAAGGCGATCGGCCGCGCGGCGTGCCGCTGATCCTCGAGGGCTGGGCGTTCCGCTACAAGACGCTTGAAGACGGCCGCCGCCAGATCATCGCCCTCCATCTGCCCGGCGATCTGTGTGACATCCACGGCTCGATCCTGCGCAAAATGGATCATTCGATCGGCGCGCTGACCCAGGTCCGCTATGTCGAGCTGACCCGCGACCAGATCGACGATCTGGCGGCGCTCGGACCGCGCGTCCATCAGGCCCTGTGGTGGGATTCGCTGACCACCGCGGCGATCCAGCGCGAATGGACGGTCAATCTCGGCCAGCGCGACGCGCTCGAACGCCTGTCGCACCTGTTCTGCGAGCTGATCTTCCGCCTGCGCGCGGTCGGGATGATCGACGGGCTGCGCTGCGAAATCCCGCTGACCCAGACCGATCTCGCCGAGGCGACCGGCATGACGCCGGTGCATGTCAACAGGATGGTGCAGGAGTTGCGCTCGCGCCAGTTGATCCGCTGGAAAGGACGCGAATTCGAGGCACTTGATCTTGACGGTCTGTGCGATGTCGCGATGTTCAATCCGGCCTATCTCCACCTCGACCACGAAGGACGGCATCTCGATGCCCTTGGGTGATCCCGCCGCCGCTGCCGATCCGATCGCCCCTCTGGCCTGGCATGCGGCGGCGGACGGCGCGGCGCTGCGCTTTCTCCGCGCGGCCGACGATGCGGTCAGCGTCCATCCCGACGATCACGACCGGCTCGGCGCCCAATGGCGCCGCGCCGCCGGTCTGGCGCTGTTCAGCGCCGACGTGCGCGTGCGGCTCGCGCCGGCAGAGGCCTATCGCTGGCTGCGGTTGAGCGGCGTGCCGGATGCGGACGGATGGCAGGGCGTCGCGGTCGACGTCACCGATCTGTGCGACGGCCTCGCGAGCGAACGGCGCCGCCGCTACACGCTCCATCACCGGGTGCGCAACACGCTGGCGATCATCCGCTCGATCGCGCGCCGCACCGCCGAGACCAGCGAGACGATCGACGACTATCGCTATCGCTTCGACGGCCGGCTCGCCGCAGTGGCGCGGACGCAAAGCCAGATCATGGGCGCGGGCGACCGTGGCGTCGATCTCGAGACCTTGCTGGTCGACGCCTTGCTCGCGCATCAGCTCGGCGGGCGGGTCGATTATGGCGGCCCCGAGGTGCGGCTGCCGCCGCAGCTCGCCGAACAATTCGGCCTCGCGCTGCACGAGCTGACCGACAATGCGGTCCAGCATGGCGCGCTGAGCCGCGATGATGGCACGCTGGCGGTACGCTGGACGGTCGAGGAGGCGCCCGACGCGCAGCTGCGCCTGGACTGGAACGAGACGAGCCGCGACGGCGCCGGCCCGCCCGCGCGCGAGGGCTTCGGTCTCGAACTGCTCACCCGCGCGCTGGCCTATGAGATCGATGCCGAGGTGACGCTCACCTTCGGCGCGCGCGGCATGACCTGCCGGATACGGCTGCCGCTCGCCGCGCCTCATGCGTCGATAAAGCCCGCGTAAGCGATCGAAAAAGCTGCTAATATGCAGATGGTTACCGCCGGCCCGCGGGTGAGTCGGCGGATGGCATGCGGGGACGCGAGCGATGATGGCCGCCGATATCGCTTTCTACCAACGTCGCGCCGAGCAGGAGCGGCGCCTTGCGGATCGCAGCGCCACGCCTGATGCGCGACGGGTCCATCGCGAGATGGCGAAACGCTATGCGCGGCTGATCGCCGAGCTGGATTCGGGCAACCCCGCAGCGCCCTGAACGGGGCGGCCGCAGCCGCCCCGCACGCGCCGGTCAGGCGAGCGGCGCGTCGCCGAGCTGCCGCCACGCGACGACCTGCTGGCGCTGCGTGCCGAGCCGGTCGACGCCTAGTTCGATCACGTCGCCGGCCTTGAGATAGACCGCCTCGGGCTTCTTGCCCTCGCCGACGCCCGGCGGCGTCCCGGTGATCAGCAGATCGCCCGGATAGAGTGTGATATATTCGCTGACATAGGCGATCAGCTGCTTGAGATCGAAGATCATCGTCCGGGTATTGCCGGTCTGCATCCGCTCGCCGTTGACGTCGAGATACATGTCGAGCGCCTGCGCGTCGCCGACCTCGTCGGGCGTCACCAGCCACGGGCCGACCGGGCAGAAGGTGTCATGCCCCTTGCCCTTCGACCATTGCGAGCCGCGCTGCTTCTGGTTGAACCGCTCCGACACGTCGTTGACCAGCACATAGCCGGCGACCTTGTCGAGCGCCTCGTCCTCGCTGACGTAGCGGCAGGTCTTGCCGATGATCACGCCCAGTTCGACCTCCCAGTCGCTATGCGTCGAATCGCGCGGCAGCATGACGTCGTCATAGGGACCCGACAGGCTCGACAGCGGCTTCTGGAACATCATCGGCTCGGTCGGGATCGGCAGGTTCGATTCGATCGCATGGTCGCGATAGTTGAGCCCGATCGCGACGATCTTGCCGATGCCCTTGACCGGCACGCCATAGCGCGGCGTCCCCTCGACCACCGGCAGGCTGGCGACATCGGCGGCCCGCACCGTGGCGAGCGTATCGACGGTGATGTCGCCGACCAGCGCGGACAGGTCGCGGATGCGGCCCGTATCGTCGATGAGGCCGGGCTGTTCCTGGCCGGGCTGGCCGAAGCGGCAGAATTTCATATCATCGGTCTTTCGCAAGCGTGCAGGGATATCCCCGATCGGGGCAGCGGCGACAGGGTCCGTACAGCCCTACCCTGCGCGACGGAAGCGTACACGCCAGGACATGCGGCCAAATCGCGGAATCGGACGTTTAACCGCGCACAGGTCGATGCGGCCCCAAGGAGATGCGTACGTGACCATTGCCGCCTGCGTACCCTCCCCTGCCCGTCCGCCCGCATGAACCGCCTTGCCCCCGACGCTGCCGACAGCCGCTTCATCCGGCGGCTGGTCTATATCCTGATCATCGCCGCGGTCGCCGCGGCTCTGTTCAAGGCGGGCAATCTGCTCATCCTCGCCTTCGGGTCGATGCTCGGCGCGATCGCCATTCACGCGATTGCCGATCTGTACCGCGATCATCTGCGCGTTCCCGAGAAGGCGTCAATCGGCCTGGGCATCGCCACCGCCTTCGGCATCGTCGGCTTCCTCGTCTGGCTGTTCGGCGTCCAGTTCCGCGAACAGGTCAACGTGCTGGTGACGCAATTGCCCAGCCTGCTCGACCAGCTCGCCGCCTGGGCGTCGCGCAGTCCGGTCGGCGCCAAGCTGGTCGACGCGGTGCAGCAGGCCTATGCCGGGTCGCGTGCCGCGCAGGACGTCAGCGGCCTGCTCCAGGGCGGCGGCGAACTGGTGCTCAACAGCCTGCTGCTGCTCGTCGGCGCCGCCTTCTTCGCCGCCGATCCCGGCATCTACCAGCGCGGCTTCCTGTTCCTGATCCCGCGCGGCAAGCGTCCGGCGATCGAGGATGCGCTGTTCGACGTCGGCTCGACCTTGCGGCTGTGGCTGCGCTCGTCGCTGATCCTGATGACGAGCATGGGGATATTGGTCGGCATCGGCCTGTGGATTTCGGGCGTACCGTCGGCCGCGGCGCTGGGGCTGCTCGCCGGCCTGTCGGAGTTCATTCCCTATATCGGCCCGACCGCGGCGATGGTGCCAGCGCTCGGCCTCGCCGCGACGCAGGGGACCGGGCCGCTGATCGGCACGCTCGTCACCTATGCGGTGGTGCGGCTGATCCAGACCAATTTCATCACGCCCTATGTGCAGGCCCGCGTCATCTCGATCCCGCCGGCGATCACCGTCTTCGCGATCATCGGCATCGGCGTGATCTTCGGCATCTTCGGCCTGTTCTTCTCGGCGGCGCTGCTGGTGGTGATCTTCACCCTTGTCCGCAGCCTCTACCTGCGCGAGGTGCTCGGCGAGGACATTCCGCGCAGCCGCCACCAGACGCTGCTCGGACCGGACCTGACGCCGACCGATCCCGACGAGGAAGCTAAAAAAGATTAACTATCCGCACCGTTCAGCGCGCTGGATTAAATCCTAATTAACCTTTTGCCTTCAGATGTTCTTTGGTTAATGGAATCGGGTCGCGCCGTGCAGCAGGGGTGCTCAGGGTCGGACCAACAGGGGTTGATGCGATGCGAGTGCTGTTGATCGAAGACGAGCCCACCACCGCCAAGGCGATCGAGCTGATGCTCGGCACGGAAGGGTTCAACGTCTACACCACCGATCTGGGCGAGGAAGGCCTCGATCTGGGAAAGCTGTACGATTACGACATCATCCTGCTCGACCTCAACCTGCCCGACATGCACGGCTATGACGTGCTCAAGAAGCTGCGCGTCGCGCGGGTCGCGACGCCGGTGCTGATCCTGTCGGGGATCAACGAAATGGATTCGAAGGTGCGCAGCTTCGGCTTCGGCGCCGACGATTACGTCACCAAGCCGTTCCACCGCGAAGAACTGATCGCGCGCATCCACGCCGTCGTCCGCCGCTCGAAGGGCCACAGCCAGTCGGTCATCCGCACCGGCAAGCTCGCGGTCAATCTCGACGCCAAGACGGTCGAGGTCGATGGCAGCCGTGTCCATCTGACCGGCAAGGAATATGCGATGCTCGAGCTGCTCTCGCTGCGCAAGGGCACCACGCTGACCAAGGAAATGTTCCTCAATCACCTGTACGGCGGCATGGACGAGCCGGAATTGAAGATCATCGACGTCTTTATCTGCAAGTTGCGCAAGAAGCTCAGCCTGGCCTGCGACGGCGAGAATTATATCGAGACGGTATGGGGCCGCGGCTACGTCCTGCGCGAGCCCGAGGAGATCGGCGCGGTCGCCTGACGCCCGTTCGTCTGTTCGGTCTACTATGAAAGGCCGCGGCATCCCCCGATGCCGCGGCCTTATTGTTACTTGTGCGCATACCGCTCACTATACTTGCCATCGCGGATCGGCCTGATCCAAATCAGCTACAAATACTGACTGGTTATTAACGCCACCTTATGAGACGAGATAATAAAGGAGTCGCAGTACGACGAGGCCGATGATGACGAATGACTTGAATCAGCAGAATGATCTGGCAACGGCAACTGCCCGCGCCCTGATTGCAGACGCCCTGCAACTGCTGGACAACATGCCGACCTTCTCGTCTCAGATCGCCGCCGCGCACCTCGCCCACGCGATCGAGCTGATCGACGCCGCCGACACCGCGCCCAACGGCTGAGCTACTTGCGCTCCCAGACCTTCCGCCCGCCGACCCAGGTTTCCTGCACGCGCGTCGCGCGCAGGTCGGCGGGGGAGGCGAGCAGCGGGTCCTGATCGACGATGACGAAGTCCGCGTCGAGCCCGGGGGCGAGCCGGCCGATCCGGTCCTCGGCGAAACCGGCATAGGCCGCGCCGCCGGTGAAGGCCCACCACGCCTGTTCGCGCGTCACCGCCTCCTCGGGCCGCCAGCCCCCCGACGGCTGACCGTCGGCACCCTGGCGGGTGAAGGCCGCCGCCCAGCCTGCCCAGGGATCGGGCCGCTCGACCGGATAGTCCGACCCGAAGGCGAGCTTGGCACCGTTGCGCAGCATCGACGCCCAGGCATAGGCCCCGGTCAGCCGCGCCGCGCCGAGCCGCGCCTCCGCCATCGTCCGGTCGCTGGTCTCGTGCGTCGGCTGCATCGACGCGATCGTGCCGTAGCGGCCGAAGCGCGGCAGATCGACCGGATCGATGATCTGCGCATGTTCGACCCGCCAGCGCCGGTCGCCCTTGTAGGTCTGCGCCATCTCGTCGATCGCATCGAGCACCTCGGCATTGGCGCGGTCGCCGATCGCGTGGACCGCGACCTGATAGCCGTCCATCGCCGCGCGGCTCATCAGGTTGCGCAGCACCGTATCGCTCATGAAGCCCGCGCCCGACTGGCCCGGCGCATCGGCATAGGGCGCCTTGAGCCACGCCCCCCGCGAACCCAGCGCGCCATCGGCATAGAGCTTGACGCCGACCAGCTTGAGCCGGTCGCCGTACAGCCACGGCGTGGGCCCGGTGCCGCCGATCTGCACCGTCGTGTCGACGCCCATGCCGTAGCTCATGATCCGCACGCGCAGGCCGCCGAGATCGCCGATGCGGCGATAGGTCAGCCAGTCCTCGATGGTCGTGCCCATGTCGGCGGTGGCGGTGACGCCGTAACCGAGCAGGATCGTCTGCGCCTTGAGGAAGGCGGCGTTGCGATCCTTGCCGAGCGGCTGCGGCACCACCTTGGCGACGAGCGCCTGCGCGGCGTCGACGAACACGCCCGCGGGCTGGCCCCCTGCCCCCTTTTCGATCCGCCCGCCTGCGGGCGAGACGCTCTTGGCGGTGACGCCCGCCGCCTTGAGCGCGGCGCTATTGCCCCAGCTCGCATGGCCGTCGGCGCGGGCGAGCCAGACCGGCCGGTCGGGCACCGCCGCGTCGAGCTCGGCAGCAGTCGGGAAGCGGCCGAGATTCCACGCCTCCTGGTTCCAGCCGCCGCCGATGATCCAGGCGCGATCCGGATTGGCGCGGGCATAATCGGCGATCTTCGCCTGCGCCTCGGCGAGGCTCTTCGTCTCCGACAGATCGAGTTCGAGCGCGCGGAAGCCCAGTTCCATGACGTGGCCGTGCGCGTCGATCATGCCGGGCAGCAAGGTCTTGCCCTTGAAATCGGCACGCCAGTCGAGCTTGTCGGGCCGCTTGTCCTTGGCGCTGAGCAGCCGCGCGACATGGCCGTCGGGCGTGACCAGCATCGCCTGGAAGCGGACGACCTTGCCGTCCTTGTCGAGCGTCATGCCGTTGACGTTGTCGACCAGCCCGTCCGCCGCGGCGACTCCGGGCAGCAGCGCCGCCGCCAGCGTGAGGGTCGTGATCGCCGTCCCGGCGAAGGTGCTGAAAAGCCGTCGTGCCATGCCGTGCGCATAAGCGCTGTTCCCCCGCTGCACCAGATGGTCTAGCGGGACCGATATGGCCACGAACCCTGCCGCCGCCGCGCTGCCCGTATCGATCGACGACGTCCGCGCCGCCCATGCCCGCATCCGCGACAAGATCGTCCGCACGCCGACGCTGATCAGCCGCACGCTGAGCGAGATGACCGGCGCCAACGTCTACCTCAAGTTCGAGAATCTGCAGTTCACTGCGGCGTACAAGGAGCGTGGCGCGCTCAACACGCTGTTGCAGCTGTCGCCGGAGGCGCGCGCCAAGGGCGTCATCGCCGCCTCGGCGGGCAATCACGCGCAGGGCCTCGCCTATCACGCCAACCGGCTCGGCATTCCGGCGACGATCGTCATGCCGCGCACCACGCCGACGGTGAAGGTGATGCAGACCGAGGGCCATAAGGCGACGGTGGTGCTGGAGGGCGAGACGTTCGACGCCGCCTACGCCCATGCCCGCGTGCTCGAGGCGGAGCGCGACTTCACCTTCGTCCACCCGTTCGACGATCCGCGCGTCATCGCCGGCCAGGGCACCGCCGCGGCGGAGATGCTGGAGGACGTGCCGACGCTCGATACGCTGCTGATCCCGATCGGCGGCGGCGGGCTGATCTCGGGCACCGCGATCGTCGCGCGTGCGGCCGATCACCCGATCGAGGTGGTCGGCGTGCAGGCCGAACTGTTTCCGTCGATGTACAATCGCATCCGCGGCACCAGCCTGCCCTGCGCCGGCGATACGCTCGCCGAGGGGATTGCGGTCAAGGAGCCGGGCGGGATCACCGCGCGGATGGTCGCCGAGCTAGTCGACGACATCGTGCTGGTCGGCGAGCGCAACCTCGAAGAGGCGGTCAGCCTGCTGCTCCAGATCGAGAAGACGGTGGTCGAGGGCGCCGGCGCCGCGGGGCTCGCCGCACTGATGGCCTATCCCGAGCGGTTCCGCGGGCGGACCGTCGGTATCATCCTGTGCGGCGGCAATATCGACACGCGGCTGCTTGCCAACGTGCTGCTGCGCGACCTCGCCCGGTCGGGGCGGCTGGCACGCCTGCGCGTGCGCCTCCAGGACCAGCCGGGCGCGCTGTTCCACGTCGCGCGCATCTTCGACGCGCAGCGCGTCAACATCATCGAAGTCTATCACCAGCGCATCTTCACCTCGCTGCCGGCCAAGGGCCTGTTCACCGAGATCGAATGCGAAACCCGCGACCGCCCGCACCTCGACCGGCTGATCGCGGCGCTGCGCGAAGGCGGGTTCGAGACGAGCATGATCGAGCAGGCGTAGGCCGGCGGGGCTTCCGTCGGGAAGCGATGGACGTCCTTTGGACCGATCGCCCGACTAAGCCCTGCCCTTATTCGGCGCCGCGCGAAGTATCAGTGCTCCGGCGAAGGCGGGAGTTCAGTATTCTTGCCATGAGCGGTTGTCCTGCTCGGCCACGGGATCCCCGCCGGCGCGGTTAAGCTGGGGCTGCCAAGACACCGGACGCAAAAACGGGGGCCGCGCCGTGGCGCAGCCCCCGTTCGAAAGCATAAGCCGAAGCTTAGTTGCTGTCGGCGTTGTCGTCCTGCACGACGGCGACGACGCCGATCGCGACCACGCCAGCGACGATCAGCGCGGCGAGCAGACCGCCACCAGCCAGGTCGCTCTTCTTCGCCGACGGCGCGCTGGCGCGGACCGACTTGGCAACCGACAGCGACGCGGCGGGGTTGGCAGGAGCGGCGCTAGCAGCGACCGGGGCGGCAATCATCGCCAGGGCGGCGAGCGAACCAGCAAACTTCGACATAAACAGAAAACTCCAAGCGGATTGGATACCGGGAACGAGCGGTTACCAACTTTGTTCCTGCGGTGCAACATTGACTTGATCTGACGGCAAGCCAACGCACGAAAAGACAATTAGCCGCAAATTAACCGTTTCCGACCGGAAAGCCACTTTGCAAGGCGGCACGCTTCTTTCATAGGTCGGGTGGTACCGCTTCGCGCGTGACGTTCCCAGGAGATTGCCGGCGGTGACTGCGCCATTCCGTTTTCCGCGCTTCTTCGTCACGACGCCCGCACCCTGCCCGTATCTGCCCGGGCGGCAGGAACGCAAGGTGTTCACCGAATTGAGCGGCCCGCATGCCAGCGAACTCAACGACGCGCTGAGCCGGATCGGCTTCCGTCGCTCGCAGGGGGTCGCCTATCGTCCGTCGTGCGCAGGCTGCACCGCCTGCGTCTCGGTCCGTATCGTCACCCAGGCGTTCACGCCCAATGCCAGCCAGCGCAAGCTGCTGCGCCGCAATGCCGATCTCGACATCGCGATCTGCCGGCCGTGGGCGACCGACGAACAGTTCCAGCTGCTGCGCCGCTACCTCGCCGCGCGCCACCCCGGCGGCGGCATGGCCGGGATGGACGAGGACGATTACGCCGACATGATCGAACATTCGCCGGTCAATTCGATGATCGTCGAATATCGCACCCGCACCGCCGACGGGTCGCGCGGCGAACTGGTCGGCGCCTGCCTCACCGACCGGCAGGCGGACGGCCTGTCGATGATCTACAGCTTCTTCGCCGCGGATACCGAAGGCGGCGACGGTCGCCCGGGCCTCGGCAACGTGATCATCATGGATCACATCATGCGCGCGCGCGAATCGGGACTGCCCTACGTCTATCTCGGCTATTGGGTGAAGGGCTCGGCGCGGATGGCGTACAAGACGCGCTATCGCCCGCTGGAGATGCTCGGGCCGAACGGCTGGCGGCCGCTCAGCGACGCGGATCTCGCCGCCGCGGTGTGACACCGCTCAGCCGGGATCGCTTTCCTCGCCGACCGTCGCGCCCTCGGTGACGACGCGCGTCGGCGCGACGCTGCCGAGATGGACGCGCACGCCCGCGGTAACCGTCATCCGCGGCGCCGCGACGGCAATGGCGGTGCCGGCCGGCGAATCGGGGCGGACGATCGCGGCGAGCTGCCCGCGATGGACGGTGACGCCGCCATCCTCGCCGCTGTCGCGATAGAGCGCCGCGGTCTGCGCGACCGGTTCCGACGGCGCCGCGAGCGGCTCGACGCCGGCATAAGCGGCGCGGAAGCTCAACGCCCCCTCCATCGCGCCGCGCCAGCGGTAGAAGATGTGCGCGCCGACCGAGCCGATCCGCGCAAGGCTCGATGCCCACCACGGCAGGATCGCGCTGGTGTGATAGAAGGTCGCCCCACCGATCGGCGCATAGACGCTGCCGGCGAGCGCCGCCTCGGCGACCGCGCGCGCCCGCGCCCACGCACCGGGTTCGCGGCGATAGGCCATCGATCCGTCGCAGGTGAAGGAGAATTGGCAACCGGTGCGCCGGTTCGAACCCTGGAAGACGACGCCGCAGACGCTGTGCGGGAAAGCCCGGTCGCGCACCCGGTTGAGCACCACCTGGGCGACCGCGCGCTGACCGTCGAGCGGTTCGGAGCGCGCCTCGTAATAGACCGCGGCGGTCAGGCAGTCGCTGGCGCGCGCCGCATCCTCCGCGCTCGCCGCCTGGGCGAGGAAGGCGGGCGCGGCCTGCGGATTCGCCGCACCGTCGTCTTCCGCGGCGAGCGAGGCGCGCAGCGTATCGGGCAGACCGTCGAGACCGGGGGTGTCGAGCGCGAGCGCGCGCAGCAACTGGCGCGGGCTCGGCGCCGGCACCGCCTGCGCGACCCGCGTCGCATCGTTGCCGGAGGGCATGCAGGACGAGGTGACGAGCAGCGTCAGCCCCATGAATGCCTGCCCGAAGAAAGAGATATGCCGCCCGCTCACCGTATGACGGGTAGAGCGGGCGGCTTATGATAGGGTTAATGGCGGCAGCTGGGGCTGCCGCCCGGGGCCGTTACGCCAGCGTGCGCACCTTCGCCTCGCGATCCCAATAGCGCTGCTTCGCCGCCTCGACGAAGCCGGCGAGATCGGTAACGCCCTCGTCCGCCTCGACGCCCGCCTTGTCGAGCAGCGGCTTGGCCGCCTCGTTCGCGCCGATCGCCTTGAGGTGACCGAAGGCGTCCATCACCCACTGGACCGCCGCGCCTTCCTTGACGAGCTTGGCCGCCGCCGCGTCGGACAGGATTACCGCGCAGGCATCGACCGTCACCGAAGGCTGGCCGAACAATTGCGCATCGGCGGCGATCGTCGATCCGTCGGAGAGCGGCACCTTGCCGACCTTGGGCGCGATCGTCATCGCATGACCACCGGCCGCCTTGACCGCATCCTTGAGCGTGGCGAGCGCCGCCGCATCGCTGCCGTCGGCGATCAGGATGCCCACGGTGCGCCCCTCGAGCGTATGCTTTTCGAGCGGCCCGCGGATGATGCGCAACGCCGGCGACACCGCCATGTCGAGCACCGGCGCGGCGGTCGGGGCGGCGTCCGGCAGATCCATCGCCAGTCCCTCGGCGACGCGCGTCGCAAGATCCTCATCGACGTTGCGCAGGTTGGCGAGCATCGCGGTGCGGATATGGTCGAGGCTGACCTTCGACAGTTCGAACACCAGCGCCGATGCGATATGCGCCTGTTCCGCCGTATCCATCGAGCGGAAGAACAGCCGCGCCTGGCTGTAATGATCGGCGAAGCTCTCGGGGCGGATACGCAGCTTCTGTCCCTGCTCCTCCGACGGGAAGGTCTTGTAGCCCTTGGCCGGGTCTTCGCGCGCGCCCGCCTCTTCCCCTGCCTTGGCGAGGCTGTTGGGCTCGTAGTTGGCGCGTCCCTTGGGCACCGCCATCTGCATGTGGCCGTCGCGCTGCTGGTTGAGGAACGGACAGCCTGTCGCCGCCTCGCGGCCCTTGGCGGCGTTGATCGGCAACTGGTGGAAGTTGACCGAGCCGAGACGCGACAATTGCGTGTCGGTGTAGCTGAACAGCCGACCCTGCAACAACGGATCGTTGGAGAAGCCGATGCCCGGTACGACATGGCTCGGCACGAACGCCGCCTGCTCCGTCTCGGCGAAGTAATTGTCGGGATAGCGATCGAGCACCATCTTGCCGACGATCTTCACCGGCAGGACTTCCTCGGGGATGATCTTGGTCGCGTCGAGGACGTCATAGGGCTGGCTGTTGGCGAAATCCTCGTCGAACAACTGCACGCCGAGATCCCAGGTCGGGTAATCGCCGCGCTCGATCCGCTCGAACAGGTCGCGGCGCTGGAAGTCGGGATCGGCACCGGCGATCTTCACCGTCTCGTCCCAGATCGTCGAGGCGAGGCCGGCGCGCGGCTTCCAGTGGAACTTGACGAAGGTGCTCCTGCCCTCGGCGTTGATGAAGCGGAAGGTGTGGACGCCGAAACCTTCCATATTGGCGAAGGTGCGCGGCAGCGTGCGGTCCGACATCGCCCACATGATCATGTGCGTCGCCTCGGGCATCAGGCTGATGAAGTCCCAGAAGGTGTCATGCGCGGTCGCCGCCTGCGGATAGCCGCGGTCGGCCTCCATCTTGGCGGCATGGATCAGATCGGGGAATTTGATCGCATCCTGGATGAAGAAGACCGGGATGTTGTTGCCGACCAGGTCCCAATTGCCTTCGCGCGTGTAGAATTTGACCGCGAAGCCGCGCACGTCGCGCGGCGTGTCGACCGATCCCGCGCCACCCGCGACGGTCGAGAAGCGGGTGAACACCTCGGTGCGCTGGCCCTTCTTCTGGAACAGGTCGGCGACGGTGATGTCGGCGAGGCTTTCGGTACATTCGAAATAGCCGTGCGCCGCCGAACCGCGCGCATGGACGATCCGCTCTGGAATGCGCTCGTGATCGAAATGGTTGATCTTCTCGCGATAGACCTCATCCTCGAGCAGCACCGGGCCGCGCGCACCGGCTTTCAGCTGGTTCTGGTTGTCGCTGATCGGCGTGCCGTGATTGGTGGTGAGCACCGGATGGTCGGCGTCGGTGGTCTGATGCGTCTCGCCGCCGTTGCCGGGGTTGCGGGCCAGGGTATCGGTCATGATCGGAAATCTCGCTTCGCAGGGATCTGCGCTCACTCAACGAAGCTGATCGAAGTCGGTGCCTTCGTGACACCGAGTTTAATGCCCTACTGGGCGGATACGGTGACCGCGACGTCGAGTTCCTCCTCGCCCTCGCCGAGCCGCGATCCCGCCACCGGCGCCGCGCCCGCCGCATCGAGCGCCGCGGCGACGCGGACGCTCTCCTCCTGCGGCGAGCGGCCGGTGAAGGGATCGAAGCCGACCCAGCCGAGCCCTTCGACGAAGGCCTCCGCCCAGCCGTGCGGGGTCGGCCGCGTCGCGCCCTCGACGATGCTGTAGCCGGTGACGTAGCGCGCCGGCACGTCGAGCGACCGCGCCGCCACCGCGAAGATCTGCGCGAGATCGCGCGACGTCGCGGTCGGTCGGTCGAAGGCCGCCGCGGCGCTCAGCCCCGGCTCCGGCCGCGCGCGGTCGGCGGTGAAGCGCGCATGGATCGCGCGGTTGAGCCCGTGCAGCATGCCGACGACGCCATCCGCCGCGGCGGTGATTCCGGCGGCGAAGGCGGCGATCGCCGGATCGCGCGGCGTCGCCTCGGTCGCGCGCAGGAAGACGGCGGGCGGCAGCGCTTCTGACACGCCGCGCACCACGCCGTCGGAATGGCTGGTCAGCACCTCGCCGCGCACCGCGATCTCGATGTCGGCGATCGGCCCCTCGGCGTAGAGCATCGTGATTGCATTGCCGAAACCGTCGCGCCCGCGCCGCATCTTGACGTCGCAATCGACGTCGATCCGCCAGCGCGCCACCGTCTGGTCGTGGCTGTTCTCGGGCGTCATGCGCAGCATCTGCACCAGCCGGCTCTGCGGCTCGCTGAAGCGGTAGACGGTACGGTGATCGATCGACAGGCGCATCAGCCGAACCGGAACTGGCGGCCGATCGCTTCGTGCAGCTGGCCGTTCTCGCGGATGAAGGCTTGCAGATATTGGTGCAGGCCGCTGGCGATGACCTCGCCCGAGCGGGTCTTGCCGAGCCGCGTCGCGCGCATCCGCGCCATCCGGTCGGCCTCGCCATGGCTGCCGGTGCGTTCGGCGAGCAGGCCGAGCAGCTCGACCGTCGTGTCCGCCGAGGCCATCAGGCTGCGCGGCAGGTCGCGGCTGGCGATCAGCAGGTCGATGACGTTGGCGGGGACCAGCCCGTCCGAATAGAGCCAGCGATAGGCGGTCACCGCTGACACCGTCTGCAGGATCGTCGTCCATTGATCGCGATCGACGACGCCGCCGACCGTCTCGCCGGCGGGGAGCAGGATATGATATTTGACGTCGAGCAGCCGCGCGGTGTTGTCGGCGCGCTCCACGGCTTGCCCCAGCCGGATGAACCAATGCGCCTGATTGCGCAGCATCTGGTGCACCGCGCCCTCGAAACCGCGCGTCTCGTTCTTCACCGCCTCGACCAGGCTGAGCGTCGCCTGCGTCTCGCCGATCTGGCGGCGGTTCTCGAACACCAGCCAGGCGCGGTTGATCGCGGTCCACGCCTCGCGGCTCAGCGCGGTGCGCACCGCCTTGGCGTTGGTGCGCGCGCGGTCGAGGCAGCGGATCACCGAGCCGCCGTGCCGCGTGTCGAGCGCGAGGAAGCGCACCACGTCGGTCTGCGTCAACTCGCCGCCGAACGCCGCAAAGTCCGCCTCGGTATCGGTCACCGCCAGCGCCGACGACCAGGCGACCTCGCCCGCGGGGCGCGACGACATCACGTCGAGCCGCACCGTCGCCTCGATCAGCCGCGCGTAGAAATCCGCGCGCTCGATATAGCGGCCAAGCCAGTAGAGCGACGACGCGGTGCGCGAGAGCATCATGCGCCGCCTCCCTGCCGCTGCGTCATCCCGCCCATCGTCTGGGTCTGCGACTGCCCCGCAGGCTCCGCCATCAGCACGAAACTGTCCTTGGTGCCGCCGCCCTGGCTCGAATTGACGACCAGCGATCCTTGCTTGAGAGCCACCCGCGTCAGCCCGCCGGGCACCACCTGCACGCCGTTCGATCCGGTCAGCACGAACGGGCGGAAGTCGACGTGGCGCGGGCTGAGCCCGCTGTCGGCGAGCGTCGGTACGGTCGACAGCGCCAGCGTCGGCTGCGCGATATAGCGATGCGGCTCGGCGATCAGCGCGGCGCGGAAGGCGTCGATCTCGGCGCGGCTCGCGGTCGGGCCGACCAGCATGCCGTAGCCGCCCGATCCGTCGACCAGCTTGACCACCAGCTCGTCGAGATGGTCGAGCACGTAGCGCAGCGCCTTCGGCTCGCGGCAGCGCCACGTCTCGACATTGGGCAGCTTCGCCTCGCCGCCCGAATAGAAGCGGACGATCTCGGGCATATAGCTGTAGATCGCCTTGTCGTCGGCGATGCCGTTGCCGGGCGCGTTGATGATCGCGACATTGCCCGCGGCATAAGCGGCGATCAGCCCCGGCACGCCGAGCATCGAATCGGCGCGGAAGACGAGCGGGTCGAGATAATCGTCGTCGACCCGGCGATAGATGACGTCGACGCGCACCCGCCCGGCGATCGTGCGCATCCAGACGTAATCGTCGTCGACGACGAGATCGGCCGCCTCGACCAGCTCGATCCCCATCGAATCGGCGAGGAAGCTGTGTTCGTAATAAGCGGAATTGTAATGACCCGGCGTCAGCACGACGCAGACCGGCCCCGCCGACCCGCCGCGCACACCCGGCGGTGCCACCGATTTCATCGTCGCGAGCAGCCGGTCGGGATAGCTGTCGACCGGCTCGACGCGGTATTCGCGGAACAGCTCGGGGCACAGCCGCACCATCGCCTCGCGATTTTCGAGCATATAGCTGACGCCCGACGGCGTGCGCGCATTGTCCTCGAGCACGAAGAATTCGTCGGGGCCGGTGCGCACCAGGTCGATGCCGCAGATATGCGCCCAGATGCCGTGCGGCGGGCGCATCCCGGCGATCTCCGGGCGGAACTGCGGATTGCCGAGGATCAGGTCGGGCGGCAGCACGCCTTCGGCCAGGATGCGGCGCTCGCCGTAGATATCGTCGAGGAAGGCGTTGATCGCCTCGACGCGCTGCACCAGTCCTTCGGACAGCCGTGCCCATTCGTCGGCGAGGAAGACGCGCGGGACGATATCGAACGGGATGATCCGCTCGCGGGTATCGCTGTCGCCATAGACGGCGAAGGTGATGCCGAGCTGGCGGAAGGTCGTTTCCGCCGCCTCCTGACGGCGGCGCAGTTCGTCGTCTGGGGTCTGGTCGAGCCAGCGACCGAGCGCGGCGAGCGCGGGACGCGGCGGCGCCTCGCCGGACATCCCCATGATCTCATCGAACGCCGGTCGTTTCCCCATCGGAACGGTAAAGCCCTCCTCCGCCTGCCGGTTCCATGCTGCGGGCAATCGCTGCGTCGCACAAGAGGCTTACGACGGAAGTAACCGCCTAAATCCGCTCCGTTCCGAGACCGATGGCGATCACCGCAGGGTCGTCAGCATGCCTGGCGTCAGCACCTGCGGCAGGACGCGTGGCTCCGCCGCCCCCGGTGCGTAATAGAGGTAGAGCGGCACCCCGGCGCGATTGTGCGCCTGGATGAAGCGGCCGAGCGCGGGATCGCCGTCGGTCCAGTCGCCGACCAGCACCGCGACCTTGTGCTTTGCGAAAGCGGCGCGCGTCGCCGCGGTGTCGATCGACGAGGCTTCGTTGACCTTGCACGACAGGCACCAGTCGGCGGTGAAATAAGCGAACACCGGCCGCCCCTGTCGGCGCAGCGCGGCGAGTCGCGCCTCGCTGAACGCATCGCCGCCGACCGCGGCGGGCTTGGCCGCGCCGCCGGTCAGCGCCGCGGCGAGGCCGGCGGGGAGCAGCAAGGCGGCGAGCGCCAGCGCCCAGCCGAAGCCGGCACCGCGCCGCTGCCGTGCGCCGCCGAGCGACAGGACGAGGCCGGTGACCACCATCGTCGCGATGCCGATCGCCAGTCCCATCGTCCCCGCCTGCCGCCACGCCAGCCACAGCAGCGCCAGCACGGTCAGCGCCATCGGCACCGCGAGGATGCGGCGGAACCGCTCCATCCACAGCCCCGGCCGCGGCAGCCGCCGCCGCAGCGCCGGCACGAAGCCGATCGCGAGGAAGGGCAGCGCCAGCCCGATCCCCAGCCCGGCGAACACCGCCAGCGCCGCCGGCCACGGCAGCACCAGCGCTGCGCCGAGCGCCGCGCCCATGAACGGCCCGCTGCACGGCGTCGCGACGAAGGCGGCGAGCGCTCCCGTCGCCACCGATCCCGCCGCGCCGCCATGGCTGGCGAATTGCGGCACCGGGATCTCGAACCGCCCGGCGAGATTGAGCGTGATCGCGAAGGTCAGCGCGATCAGCAGCACGACGATGCGCGGGTCCTGCAACTGGAACGCCCAGCCGACCACCGAACCGCCGGCGCGCAAGGCCAGGATCAGCCCGCCGAGCGCAACGCACATCAGCACCGTACCCAGCAGATAGCCGAGCGCATCGATCCGCGCCGCGCGCTCGTCCTCGCCGCCGCGGGCGAGATGCAGCGCCTTGAGGCTGAGGATCGGGAAGACGCAGGGCATGACGTTGAGGATCAGCCCGCCGAGCACCGCCCCGGCGAAGGCGAGCAGCGCCGCCGCCCAGCCGCTGCGATCGCTCGCCTGCGCCACCGTCCCCGCCGTCGCATGGATGCTGAGGCCGAGATCGGGTCCGATGCGCAGCACGCCCGTGATCGGCCCCTTGGGCGCACCCTTGGTGGCGATCAGCAGCCGGTCGCCGTCGCGCGTCACCGTCTGCGGCGCGGCATAGGTGATCATGTCCGGCCCGAACGGGAAGAAGGCGGCCTTGTCCACCTTCGCCGCCGCCGGCAGCGGCACGGCGATAACGAGCGCGCCGTCCTTGACCTGATAGGTCCCCGCCGCGTCGAGCGGCTTGGGGATGGCGGCGCGCCAGCGGTCGAAGTCCGCGCCATGCGCGGGCGCCCCGTCGCCGACGACGAGGTCGAGGTCGAGCGTCTGCTGCTCGGGCACGCAGATCGCATTGGTGCAGACGAGATAGTTGATCGCAAGCTTGATCGGCAGCGGCGTGCCCTTCGCAAGACCCGCCGGCACGCGCAGGCTGACCAGCGGCGCATAGGGCGCTTCATAGACGTAGTTCATCAGCCCGGCGACGAGCAACGTCGTCGGCACCGGCCATTGCACCTCGCCGCCGAGGCTGGCGCCCTTGGGCAGCGTCCAGTCGAACGCCGGGGCGAAGCCGGCATCGCCGGGATTGCGCCAATAGCCGTGCCAGCCCGGCGCCGGCCGCGTGTCGATCGCCAGCGTCACGCTCTGGCCGGCACGCGGCGCGTCGCTGTCGGCGACGAGTCGCATCGCCAGATGTTTCGGCCCGTCCGCCGGCGCGAGATCGGCATGCGCCGCCCCCGTCCAGAACAGCGCCAGCGTCATCAACACGCAACACAGCGCGCGCATCGCTTTCACGGCGGCATACCGCCCGACCTGAGTTGCCCGATTCATCGCCGACCGCCATAGCGGCGCCGGCCCCGCAAAACGAGTGTTCCCGATGAAAGCGCTGATCGCCGCCGCCCTGCTTGCTTCTTCCGGCTTCGCGGCCACCGCCGCCGCCCAGTCCGTGCCCCCGGCAGCGACGCCCGCGCCCGTCGCCACCGCCGCAGCGCCGACCACGCCGCCACGGCTGATCGTCGCGATCTCGGTCGATCAATTCTCCGCCGATCTGTTCCAGCAATATCGCAACCATTTCACCGGCGGCTTTGCGCGGCTGCTGACCGGCGCGGTCTTCCCCTCGGGCTATCAGAGCCATGCCGCGACCGAGACCTGCCCGGGCCATTCGACCATCCTCACCGGCATGCGCCCGGCGCACACCGGCATCGTCGCCAACAACTGGATCGACCAGTCGGTCGCGCGCGCCGACAAGACGGTCTATTGCAGCGAGGACGAGACCGTCCCCGGCACCGACCACAACAATTACGTCGTCAGCGACAAGCACCTCAAGGTGCCGACGCTGGGCGAGATGATGAAGGCGGCGCACCCGGCGACGCGCGTCGTCTCGGTCGCCGGCAAGGACCGCGCCGCGGTGATGATGGGCGGCCACAAGGTCGACGAACTCTGGTGGTGGGACGGCAAGACCTACAGCAGCTACGCCGGCCGCGCGGTGCCGCGCGCGGTGCAGCGCGGGCGCGACGCGGTCGCCGCGATGGTCGCCAAGCCGCAGCCGGCGCTGCCGCTGCCCGGATTCTGCCAGCCGCTCGACCGGCCGATCACCGTCGCCGGCACCGTCTACGGCCAGGGCCGGTTCGAACGCGCCGCGGGCGACCTCAAGGCGTTCCGCGCCTCGCCCGCCAGCGACGCGGCGGTGTTCGCGATCGCCGCCGGGCTGATCCAGGACATGAAGCTCGGCCGGGGCGAAACCACCGACATCATCGACATCGGCGCCTCGGCGACCGACTATATCGGCCATTCGCTGGGCACGCAGGGCACCGAAATGTGCATCCAGATGGATCAGCTCGACCAGACGCTCGCCAGCTTCTTCCAGACGCTCGACGGCTGGGGCCTCGATTACGAGGTGGTGCTGACCGCCGACCATGGCGCGCACGACATGACCGAGCGGCAGCAGCAGCATGCGATGCCGATGGAGAGCCACGTCTCCGGCGACGCGACGATCAAGGCGGTCGATGCCGCGGTCTCGGCGGCGCTCGGGCTCAAGGGGCCGGTGCTGGTCGGGGCGGAGGGCGACGTCTATCTCGCCAAGGGCCTGTCGCCGGCGAATCGCGCCCGCGTGCTGGCGGAAGCGCAGAAGCGCTTCGCCGCGCAGCCGCAGGTCGCCGCCGCCTTTACCCGCGCGCAGATCGCGGCGCAGCCGTTCGCGACGACCCCGCCCGAAACCTGGACTTTGCTCGAACGTGCCCGCGCCTCGTTCAACCCCGCCGTGTCGGGCGACCTGCTCGTCCTGCTCAAACCGCGCGTGACGACGATCGAGACGCCCGGCCCGGGCTATGTCGAGACGCACGGCAGCCCGTGGGATTACGATCGCCGCGTGCCGATCCTGTTCTGGCGCAAGGGCATGGCCGGCTTCGAACAGCCGCTGTCGGTCGAGACGGTCGACATCGCGCCGACGCTGGCGGCGACGATCGGCCTGCCGGTGCACGGCCTCGACGGCCGCTGCCTCGATCTCGATCCGGGCGCGGGCGACACCTGCGCGCGGTAAGGGGCGGCAAACCAACGCGGGGGTAGCCAGCCCCCGCGCTTCCCCCCGCCGCCACACCGATGCTAACGCACCCGTCCCCGCCGGCATCGGAACCCTTATGATAGCCATATCCGCGCTGCTCATTGCCGCCGCCTCGCCGATCGTGAGCAGCGCGTTCATCGATCCCGCGCCGCCGTACCCGCAGGCGCATGCCTCGACGCTCGCCGAGCTGCCCGACGGGACGATCGCCGCCGCCTGGTTCGGCGGCAGCGGCGAGAGCCGGCCGGACGTCACCATCTGGTTCGCCCGCCACGACCGCTCCGGCTGGAGCAAGCCGGTCAGCGTCGCCGACGGGCGCAGCGCCGATGGCCAACGCTACCCGACGTGGAACCCGGTGCTGTTCGCACCCCACGGCCAGCCGCTCCACCTGTTCTACAAGGTCGGGCCGAATCCACGCGCCTGGTGGGGCATGGAGATCGTGTCACGCGACGGCGGCCGCCACTGGAGCGCACCGCGCCGCCTGCCCGACGGCGTGCTCGGTCCGATCAAGAACAAGCCGGTGGTGACGCCGGAGGGCGCCTGGCTCGCTCCGTCGAGTCGCGAGGAGGGCACGCCCGAGCACAATCGCTGGTTCCTGCGCATGGAACGCTCAACCGACGCGGGTGCGAGCTGGCAGGTCGGGCCGCCGATCGCCTCGCCGATGGGGATCGAGGCGATCCAGCCGAGCGTGCTCGTCTATCCCGATCGCCGGCTCGAGCTCGTCGCGCGCACCCGGCAGGGGGCGCTGGCGATGAGCTGGTCGCGTGACGACGGGCGCAGCTGGTCGCCGCTCGCCGCGATCGACCTGCCCAATCCCAATGCCGGCACCGATGCGGTGACGCTCACCGACGGGCGGCAGCTGATCGTCTACAATCACAGCGCGCACTGGCCCGACCGGCCCGGCGACGGCCCGCGCTATCCGCTCGCCGTCGCGCTGTCCGACGACGGCGTGCTGGCAGCCGGTGCTGACGCTGGAAAGCAAGCCGCGGCCCGACGGCTATGCCTATCCCGCGGTGATCCAGAGCCGCGACGGGCTGATCCATATCAGCTATACGTGGAACCGCACGCACATCCGCTATGTGGTGCTCGATCCGCGGCGGCTGCGCGTCGCGCCGGGACCGTCAGACCGCGTCGCACGTTGAGCGGTCATGGCCAGGCACCATCCCCACCAGCCGAACGCCCAGCGCGCGGCGTTCACCCTGCGCCTGGGCAAACGCAGCCGTGTGCGCGCCGAGCTGACGATGACGCCGGCCGGGCTGCTCTCGGTCGGCGCGCTCGTCTCGTCGATCCTGCTGTCGACCGCGGTGATCGTCCGCACCGCCCGCCGACCGGCGGAAGTTCCGCCCGCGCTGCCCGACGAGGGCGAGACGATAGAGCGCCTCCGCTGATTCAATACATCGCCGTCAGGCGGTTACGAGCTCGACGAAGCGACCGCCGCGCTCAGCGCGTCTCGAACATCCGGATCCCCGCCCCCAGCCGGTTCGCGCCGACCGCCAGCCGCTCGTGGCTCAAGTCGGCGACGAAGGCCGGGTTGCCCGGCGCCCCCGGGGCGAGGCGCGCGTCATTGTCCTCGATGCGCAAGCCCGCCGACGGATAGGTCCGGGCTTCCGCCGCCACCACGATCAGCCCGCTGCTATTCTCCTTGCCGCGCCCCTGGACGAAGCTGTTGCGCGCGATCAGCCCGCGGGCGCCATCCGGCAGGTCGATCATATAGTTCGTCTTGCGCCCGGCGGTGTCGTCAAAGCTGTTGTCGGTGATCGTCACGTTGGGGACGCGCAGCTTGACGTAATGGCCGCCGGTGCCGCGCTCGAAACGCGAACGGGTGATCGTCACCTGCCCGCGATTGGCGAGGTAGATGGCGTGCGCGCAATTGGGTGCCTCGTCGCACTGGCCGAGCCCGGCGAAGGTCGAATGATCGATGGTAATCCGCTGCCCGGTCGGCTCGCCGCCGAGGATGCCCTCCTGACTGTCGAGGAACATCGCATTGCTGACGGTGAGGTCGCCCATCTCGGTCCGGATGCCCGCGCCATTGCCATCGGCGACGCGATAGCCGCGGAACACCAATCCGTCGACGCGCGAGCCCTGCCCGCGAAGCACCAGCGCCGCCTTGTCCTCGCACGTCTGCTTCTCGAAGATCGCGGTGCCCGGCGTCACCGCCTGATAGGTGATCCGCCCGCCCTGCTGCACCGCGCATTGCCGATAGACGCCGGGCGCGATCCGGATCGTCGCGGTGCCCATCCGCACCGACGAGACCGCCGCCTGCAGATCGTCGAACCCCTCGCCCGTCTCGGCGATGGTGAACGGCTTGCCGCTTTGCGCGAAGGCGGGAGCGGCGAGCAGGGCGAGCGCGAGCAGCAGACGGGTCATGCCGCGCACCTTATCGCCTCTCGCGCCGCGCCGCCGCAGCGATCCGCACGCGCGGCGTCCCGGATTGATGCAAGGATGCGCCGGCGGGCGCTGTCGCCGAGGGCGCTTCGCGTGTCTGGCAGGCGCCAAGGCCGGTCGGCAGAACCGGTGCGTAAAACGCTGAAGCTGATACTTATCTAGTATTCCCGCGCAGGCGGGAATCCAGTGGCCAAGCAGAGCGACGGCTGGCGTGGGAAGAAGCACTGGCTCCCGTTTGCGCGAGACCTCTGCGAAACCCCCGTCGTCATGCCGGACGTGTTCCGGAATTCACTGTTCCGTAAGAGCGAAGGCGTTGTTTACGCGGCACGGTGGACCCCGGAACACGTCCGGGGTGACGACGCATTTTGGGCGAGGCCAGGACTGTTGCAGAGGTCTTACTTCCGCGGGAGCACTGGTGGGACCTGTGCTAGACACCCGCGATGACGAGCGCGCAACGGCCAAGACGGACCGAGGCTAGCCATCATCCCGACGCGTGACGCGCCCCTCCGGGACGATACGGCCAGATCGCCAAAGAGGCGTCCGGCCGACACCCGCATCAACCAACTGATGATTGCGCTCCCAGCACCGCCTCGGCTAACCCCTTGAGCAAGGGAGACGGCGGCCGGGGGGCCGCACGGGGGGGGATTCGATGCACGCCATGTCGCCGACGGAGATCTTTCTCCTCGCCATCCTGATCATCTTCACGCTGCCGTGGCTAATCTGGCGCGTCGGGCGGACCGATTATTGGGCGCCGCTGGTCGTCGTGCAGATCATCGGCGGCATCCTGCTCGGACCGGGGGTGGTCGGCGCGATCTTCCCCGATTATTATGCCTTCGTCTTCGCCCCGGCGACGATGGGCGCGCTCAACGGCATCGCCTGGTGGTCGGTGATGCTGTTCGTCTGGGTGGCGGGGCTCGAACTCGACATCGGCGAGGCGTGGCGGCGGCGTGGCGAGACCGGGATCACTGCCGGCCTCGCGCTCGGCGTGCCGTTGCTCGCGGGCAGCGCCGCGGCGCTGCTGATGCTGCGCTATCCCGGCTGGCGCGGGCCGCTCGGCGCGGAATGGCAGGTGGTGCTCGGCATCGGCATGGCCTGCGCGGTCACCGCGCTACCGATCCTCGTCCTGTTCATGGAGAAGCTCGACATCCTGCGCGCGCCGTTCGGCCAGCGCGTGCTGCGCTATGCCAGCCTCGACGATATCGCGATCTGGGGCGTGCTCGCGCTGATCCTGCTCGACTGGGAGCGGGTCGGCCGGCAGGTGGGGTTCCTGATCGGGTTTGCGGTGGCGACCTGGGCGATCCGCCGCCTGCTGCGCGCGCTCGGCGAGAATGATCGCTGGTATGTCGGGCTGATCTGGCTGGCGCTGTGCGGCTTTGCGGCGGACTGGGCGGGGCTGCACTTCATGGTCGGCGCATTCCTGGCCGGCGCCGTGCTCGACGCGCATTGGTTCGGCGAGGCGCGGATGGACCGCTTCCGGCAGACGATCCTGCTCGCCGTGATGCCGGTCTATTTCCTGTCGACCGGCCTGAAGACGCAATGGGGCGTCGGCGGCGCTTCGGTGTTCGCGGTGGCGGCGCTGCTGCTCGCCGCCTCGGTCGGCGGCAAGCTCGCCGGCATCCACCTTGCCGGCCGCATCCTCAAATGGCCCAAGGGCGATGCGCGCGCGATCGGCTGGCTGTTGCAGACCAAGGCGCTGATCATGATCATCTTCGCCAACATCCTGCTCGACAAGCAGATCATCACGCATGAGACGTTCACCGCATTGCTGCTGATGGCGGTGGCGAGCACGATGATGACGATCCCCGTCGTCGCGCCGATGCTGAAACGCGACGCCTCGCTGCGCCGTCGCGGGTCCTGACCGCGGCGGGGCCGGACCGATCGGGGTCATGACATGGCTCGCCGAATGGGCGGCGGAGGCGGCGCTGAGCGTCTGGACCGAGGTCGTCCGCTTCACCTACCGCCATCTGGGCTGGGCCGGCGGCATATTGGCGACCCTCCTGCCGCCCGCCTTGGTGGGAATGGCCTTGTGGCTGCTTCTGCGCTGAGCGTGCGCCCGCTCAGCGGGACGGACGACATGACGCGACCGGTCGATCCGTCCGAATTGGCACGATCGGCCGCTCAATGGCGGTTTTCACCGACCGGCGGCGCAAGCGACCAATTGGCTGGCCGAAATAGCGTGGCTTTTCCAATCCCCGGTGTCTGGCACGACTAATGCACCAGCCCCGATGTCGCTGCACCCGCAGCCGCATCAGCAAGGGGTCATCATGTTCGTCGCCATCCGTATCACCGCCGCGCTCGCCGCCACGACCATCGCCGCCGCCGGCCCGGCGCTCGCGGCCAGGAAGCCGCCGGTCGTCATCGTACCGGCGCGGGTCATCGCCGATCCCGCCGCCAAGATCTGCATGCCGCGCACCACCAGCCCGCTGCTCGCCAAGGACAAGACGCTGCCGGACACGCTGTGCCGCACCGTCGCCGGCTGGGCGGACTATGGCGTGACGATCCGCGCGAAATGATCCGCCGCCCCGGTCCCTCCCTTGCATGGGGAAGGATCGGGACGGATCGGCTCAATCCAGATTGGGCCGCAGCCAGCGTTCCGCCTGCGCCACCTCGACGCCGCGCCGCGCGGCATAGTCCGCCACCTGATCCTGGCCGATCCGCGCGACGCCGAAATATTCCGCCTGGGCGTGGCCGAAGTAGAAGCCGCTGACCGCCGCGGTCGGCAGCATCGCGAAACTGTCGGTCAGCTCCAGTCCGACGTTCGCCTCCGCGTCGAGCATGTCGAACAGCGTCCGCTTGAGGCTATGCTCCGGGCAGGCGGGATAGCCGGGCGCGGGGCGGATGCCGCGATATTGTTCGCGGACCAGCGCCTCGTTGGTCAGCTGCTCGTCGGGGGCATAGCCCCACAGCTCACGGCGGACGTGCGCGTGCAACGCCTCGGCGAAGGCCTCGGCAAGGCGATCCGCCAGCGCCTTCAGCAGGATGTCGTTGTAATCGTCATTGTCCGCCTTGAAGCGGGCGATATGCGCGTCGATGCCGTGGATGCCGACCGCAAAGCCGCCGATCCAGTCGCCCGCCGGATCGATGAAATCGGCAAGGCAAAGGTTGGCGCGCCCCTCGCGCTTGGCGATCTGCTGGCGCAGGAAGGGCAGCCGCACCGTCGCTTCGCCGCTGCGGTCGAGATTGGGGATGTGGAAGCCCTCGGGGATGCTCGCGCCATCGGGGCTGCGGTGCGATTCGCGATGCTCGGTATAGACCCACACATCGTCGTCATGGCGGTGGCAGGCCCACAGGCCGGCGACGCCGCGCGCGGTCAGCCATTTCTCGGCGACGATCCGGTCGAGCATCGCCTGTGCATCCGCGTACAGCGCGCTCGCGCTCGCGCCGACCACCGTATCGGTAAGGATCGCGGGGAAGTTGCCGGCGAGTTCCCAGGCGCGGAAAAACGGCGTCCAGTCGATATACTGGCGCAGGTCGGCGAGATCCCAGTCGTCGAAGACATGCACGCCCGGCCGCGCCACCGGCATCGCCTTGAGCGCCATGTCGGCGACGAAGCCGCGCGCCCGCGCCTCGGCGAGCGGCAGCAGGTCGTTCTGCCCCTTGTTGGCGCGCGCGATCCGCACCTTCTCGTAATCCTCGGCGACGCTCGCGACATAGGCGTCGCGCTGCGTGTCGGAGACGAGCGTGGTGGCGACGCCGACCGCGCGGCTGGCGTCGAGCACATGGACGATCGGCCCGTCATAGGCGGGCGAGATGCGCAGCGCCGTATGGACCTTGGAGGTCGTCGCGCCGCCGATCAGCAGCGGCATCGTCATGCCGGCGCGCTTCATCTCCTCCGCCACCGTCACCATCTCGTCGAGCGACGGGGTGATCAGGCCCGACAGGCCGATCATGTCGGCGTCATTCTCGTTCGCCGCCGCGATGATCTTCGACCAGGGCACCATCACGCCGAGATCGACGACGTCGAAGCCGTTGCACTGGAGCACGACGCCGACGATGTTCTTGCCGATATCGTGCACGTCGCCCTTGACCGTCGCCATGACGATCTTGCCCTTGCCCTTGGCGCCGGGTTCCTTGGCGGCCTCGATGAAGGGGAGCAGGTGCGCGACCGCCTTCTTCATCACGCGCGCGCTCTTCACCACCTGCGGCAGGAACATCTTGCCCGATCCGAACAGGTCGCCGACGACGTTCATCCCGTCCATCAGCGGCCCCTCGATCACCTCGATCGGGCGGGCGAATTGCTGGCGGCATTCCTCGGTATCGTCGACGACATGCGCGTCGATCCCCTTGACCAGGGCATATTCGAGCCGCTTGGTGACCGGCAGGCCGCGCCATTCGGCCGCCGCCTTTTCCGCCACCGCATCGGTGCCGCGGTATTTCTCGGCGAGCGCGACGAGCCGGTCACCCGCCTCGGCATCGCGGTTGAGGATGACGTCCTCGCAGGCGGTGCGCAATTCGGGATCGATCGTATCATAGACGTCGAGCTGGCCGGCGTTGACGATCGCCATGTCCATGCCCGCGGGGATGGCGTGGTAGAGGAACACCGAATGCATCGCGCGGCGCACCGGCTCGTTGCCGCGGAAGCTGAACGACAGGTTGGACAGGCCGCCGGAGATATGGACGTGTGGGCAGCGCGCCTTGATCTCGCGGCACGCCTCGATGAAGTCGACCGCGTAATTGTTATGCTCCTCGATCCCCGTCGCCACCGCGAAGACGTTGGGATCGAAGATGATATCCTCGGGCGGGAAGCCGATGCCCATCAGCAGGTCATAGGCGCGCGCGCAGATCTCGACCTTGCGGTCCTTGGTATCCGCCTGGCCGACCTCGTCGAACGCCATGACGACCACCGCTGCGCCATAGGCCATGCACTTGCGCGCATGGTAGAGGAACGCCTCCTCGCCCTCCTTCATGCTGATCGAATTGACGATCGGCTTGCCCGAGACGCATTTGAGCCCGGCCTCGATCACGCTCCATTTCGAGCTGTCGATCATGATCGGCACGCGCGCGATATCGGGCTCGGCGGCGATCAGCTTGAGGAAGGTGGTCATCGCGTGATGCGCGTCGAGCAGGCCTTCGTCCATGTTGACGTCGACGACCTGCGCGCCGTTCTCGACCTGCTGGCGCGCGACCTCGACCGCGCGCGTATAGTCGCCCGCCATGATCATCTTCTTGAACGCCGCCGATCCGGTGACGTTGGTGCGCTCGCCGATATTGACGAACTGGGCGGAGGACGTGGTGGTCATCATCATTCCTATTCCTCCCCGGCACGGAGAGGGGGACCGCTCGGCGTAGCCGAGGGGTGGAGGGGGCTCTCCACCAGCGTTGTCTTTCGTGGAGAGCCCCCTCCACCAGCCTCCGGCTGGTCCCCCTCCCCGTTCCGGGGAGGATGTTTTATGCTGCCATCGTGAACGGCTCCAAACCGGCGAGGCGGGTGCGGACCGGCGGCACCGGCAGCTGCCGCGGCGCGACACCGCGCGCCATGTCGGCGATCGCCTTGATATGGGCCGGCGTCGAGCCGCAGCAGCCGCCGAGCACGTTGACCTGCCCCGCCTGCGCCCATTCGCCGACCAGAGCCGCGGTGGTCGCCGGCGCCTCGTCATAGGCGCCGAGCTCGTTGGGCAGGCCGGCATTGGGATAGACCATGATCAGCGTGTCGCAGATCTCGCTCAGCGTCTTGACGTGCGGGCGCAGCTGCTCGGCGCCGAACGAGCAGTTGAGCCCGATCGTCACCGGCCGGGCATGGCGCACCGCATGCCAGAAGGCCTCGACGGTATGGCCCGACAGATTGCGCCCGCTGAGGTCGGTCAGCGTCATCGACAGCATCAGCGGCAGGTCGCGGCCGAGATCCTCGGCAGCCTCGATCGTCGCCATGATCCCGGCCTTGGCGTTGAGCGTATCGAACACCGTCTCGATCAGGATGAAGTCCGCGCCGCCCTCGACCAAGGCGTCGATCTGCTCGCGATAGACCTGCTTGAGGTAATCGAAGTCGATCTCGCGATAGCCGGGATCGTTGACGTCGGGGCTCAGCGACAAGGTCTTGTTGGTCGGGCCGATCGCCCCGGCGACGAAGCGCGGGCGGCCGTCCTTCGCCTGATATTCGTCGGCGATGCGGCGGGCGAGCCGCGCGCTTTCCAGGTTGATCTCGCGCACCAGCCCTTCCGCGCCGTAATCGGCCTGGCTGATGCGATTGGCGGAGAAGGTGTTGGTCTCGGCGATGTCGGCGCCCGCCTCGAAATAGGCGCGGTGGATCGCCTCGGGCACCTCGGGCTTGGTCAGCGCGAGGATGTCGTTATTGCCCTTCTGGTCGTGGCCGAGCTGGAGCGTGCCGGCATAATCCGCCTCGGACAGCTTCCAGTTCTGGATCTCGGTACCGAAGGCGCCGTCGGTGATCAGGATGCGCTTGGCGGCCTCGCCGAGAAATGTGTCGCGTGTGGTCATGTCAATCTCCGATCCTCCCCGGCACGGGGAGGGGGACCGCTCGGCGCAGCCGAGGGGTGGAGGGGGCTCTCCACGAACGATATCGCTGGTGGAGAGCCCCCTCCACCATGCGTTGCATGTCGCACAGGAGGAATTGCCCCCGGCAATTCCAGCCATGTCCGGGGGGACATGGCGACCCGCACGACCCTCCCCGTGCCGGGGAGGAATTACCGTCGCTACGCCGCCGCCGCGCTCGCCACCGGCTTCGACCGCACGCCGAGCAGGTGGCAGATCGCGAACGCCAGTTCCGCGCGGTTGAGCGTATAGAAATGCAGCGACTTCACCCCGCCGGCATACAGCTTTCTAGACAATTCCGCGGCGAGCGTGGCGGCGATCAGCTGCCGCGACGCGGGATGATCCTCCAGCCCCTCGAACAGCCGCGCCATCCACGCCGGCACGTCGGTGCCGCACATCTTGCTCATCTTCACGACGCTGGCGAAATTCGTGACGGGCATGATCCCCGGCACGATCTCCGCATCGATCCCCGCCGCCGCGACCTTGTCGCGATAGCGGAAGAAGGTCTCGGGCTCGTGGAAGAACTGCGTGATCGCGCGCGTCGCGCCGGCATCGAACTTCGCCTTGAGGTTGTCGATATCCGCGGCCATGTCGCGCGAATCGGGATGGCATTCGGGATAGGCCGCGACCGAGATCTCGAACGGGTGCAGCCGCTTCAACCCCGCGACCAGCGCCGCGGCATTCTCATAGCCGCCCGGATGGCTCGCGAACTTCGCGCCGGCCGCGGGCGGATCGCCGCGCAGCGCGACAATATGCCGCACGCCCGCCGCCCAATAATCCTCCGCGACCTGATCGATCTCCGCGCGCGTCGCCTCGACGCAGGTGAGGTGCGCCGCCGCGGCCAGGCTGGTCTCGCGCTGGATGCGCGCCACCGTCGCATGGGTGCGCTCGCGCGTCGATCCGCCCGCGCCATAGGTGACGGAGACGAAATCGGGCGCGAGCGGTTCGAGCGTGCGCACCGCTTCCCACAATTGCTCTTCCATCTTCTCCGTCTTGGGCGGGAAGAATTCGAACGACACGGCGATGTCGCCCGCCACGTCCGCGTAAAGGGGCGCCTTGAGCGCGATCTGCGCCTCTTCGAGCTGGGTCACCGAAATCGTCATGCCGCCCCCACCGTTTGTCCGACCCTCGTCATCGTCACCTCACGCAGGCTCGCACCGGCTTTGCGCCCGAGCCACAATGTCACCGTCAATTCGCCGCCCTTCAGCGTCTCGGTCCGCGCCAGCGCCAGCCCGGCATTGCCGAACCAGCCGGCGATCTGCTCGTCGGCGAAGCCCAGCCGGGTGTGCGCGTCGCGTGTGCGCAGATCCTCGCGGTCGTGCGGCGCGAAGTCGACGATCAGCAACCGCCCGCCCGGGCCGAGCACCCGCGCCGCCTCGGCGATCGCGGCGCCGGGCTGCTGCGCGAAATGGAGCACATGGTGCAGGATCGCGACATCGGCTGCGCCGTCCGCCATCGGCAGCGCATAGAGGTCGGCCTGCCGCAATTCGGTATTGGCGCGATCGTGCAGCTTGGCCCGCGCGAGCCGGAGCATCTCCGACGAACGGTCGATGCCGAGCGCGCTGTCCGCCTGGTCGCCGAACAGTTCGAGCATCCGCCCGGTGCCGGTGCCGATGTCGATCAACTGGCCGAGCGGACCATCGCCAAGCACCTCGGCCATCGCCGCCTCCACCTCGCTCTCGGCGACATGGAGCGAGCGGATCGCGTCCCATTCGTCGGCATGGCCTTCGAACCATTGCGCCGCGCTCGCCGCGCGATCGGCGCGGACCGCGGCGAGGCGCGCGGCATCGGCGACCGCCCAATGATCGGGCTCGGTCCGCTGCCATTCGTCGATCGCCGCCGCCACCGGCGCCGTCGCCGCGGCGCGGCCGAGCGCGACGAATACCCAGCTGCCCTCCTTGCGCCGTTCGGCGAGGCCGGCGTCGCACAGGATCTTGACGTGGCGGCTGACGCGCGGCTGGCTCTGCCCGAGGACCTGCGCAAGCTCGCCGACCGACAGCTCCATCGTGCGCAGCAACGAGAAGATGCGCAGCCGCGTCGCATCGGCTAAGGCACGGAAGATGTCGAGCGCGAGGGTCATGTCGCATCAACATATAAAGATATCTTTATATGCGGTCAACGCGGACCCGAAGCCGCCGTGCCGCGTTGCCCAGCGCTATGATCCGATTCTACCGGGAGAAGACGATGAAGCGTTTGTTGATCCTCGCCGCGCCGCTGGCGATCGGCCTCGCCGCCTGTAGCCAGAACGCCCAGGACCAGACCGAACAGGCCGCCAATGCCATCGCCGCCGATACCGAGGCAACGACGCGCAATGCGGTGAGCGATGTCGATGCCGCCACCGACCGCGCCTTCGGTTCGGCCGAACGCCACCTCGACAATGCCGGCGCGGCGATCGACCGGGCGGGCGACAATATCGACGCCAACGCGGATCGCGCCGGCGCGCGGATCGACCGCGGGGCGGATCGCGCCGGTGCGGCGATCAGCAACGGCGCCGATCGCGCCGCCGATGCGACCGGCAACACGCTGGAGCGCGCCGGCCGCGCGATCAAGGACTGAGCCGGATGGGGAGGCATCGCCCGTCGCCGCGGCTGATCGCGGCGGTGCTTCCCCTCGCCCTCCTCGCCTGCGCGCGTGGACATGACGATTCCGGCGCGGTGAGCGCCGACGAAGCCGCACAGCTCAACGACGCCGCGGCGATGCTCGACGCCAACAGCATCGACCTCGACGCAGTGACCACCAACGACACGGACGCCCAGCCATGACCAAGCGCCGCCTCGGCTCCACCGATCTGCAGATCGCCCCGCTCGTCCTCGGCGGCAACGTCTTCGGCTGGACCGCCGATCGTGCCGCCAGCTTCGCGGTGCTCGACGCCTTCGTCGCCGGCGGCGGCACGATGATCGACACCGCCGACGTCTATTCCGCCTGGGTCGACGGCCATAAGGGCGGCGAATCGGAAGCGATGATCGGCGAATGGCTCGCCGCGAGCGGCAAGCGCGACACGGTGCTGATCGCCACCAAGGTCGGCATGCTTCCCGGCGAGGGCGGCGAGAAGCTCGCGCCGTCTCGGATCATCGCCGCCGCCGAAGCCTCGCTCCAGCGGCTCGGCACCGACCGCATCGATCTCTATTACGCGCATCAGGACGACGATTCGGTGCCGCAGGAGGCGGTGCTCGAGGCCTTCGGGCGGCTGATCGACGCGGGCAAGGTGCGGGTGATCGGCGCCTCCAATTTCCACGCCGCGCGCCTCAAATCCGCGGTCGACGCCGCCAAGGCGCACGGCCTGCCGCGCTATCACGTGCTCCAGCCCGAATATAACCTGGTCAGCCGCCACAAGTTCGAGGGCGAGTTGCAGGATTATTGCGTCACCGAGAATATCGGCGTGCTGCCCTATTACGGCCTCGCCTCGGGGTTCCTCACCGGCAAATATCGCAGCCGCGACGATCTGGGTCAGAGCGTGCGCGGCGGCCGGATGGGCGATCTGCTCGACGACAAGGGCGCGGCGGTGCTCGCCGCGATGGATGCGGTCGCCGAGGAAACCGGCGCACGCCACGCCCAGATCGCGCTCGCCTGGCTGATCGCGCAACCCGGCGTCACCGCGCCGATCGCCAGCGCGACCAAGGTGGCGCAGGTCGAGGAGCTGCTCCCCGCGATGACGCTGGACCTGAGCAAGGATCAGCTCGAGCGATTGACCAACGCGGGGGCGTGACGGCGATCAGGCGGTAACGTTGGCGGCGGTGCGTGGGTCAGGCCCGAAGTCGTTCTCGCCAGCGGTACCCGGCATGACGGCAAAACACAGCTCTACGAGAAAGCCTAGGTAGGGCACGGCGGACGCGAGAACCCACCATCCCGATGCATTGAAGTCATGCACCCGCCGTCCTTCACAGCCAAAGCGGGGGTGATGAAGGCGAGCATCACGACGAGGAACAGCCCGACGGTCCAATTGTGGCTGCCCTCCCTGTCAAACGCGCCACCGATGCCAATTGCGGCAAACATGCTCGTCCACATCATTATGGTGAAGCACAGGAATTCCCGCCGCGACGATCGGCCGCGGAACGTTGCAAAGAGCCGGAAGGGCCGCGCGACGTAACCGGACAGCATCCGTCGTTTCTTCTCCCCCACGATCGACGGGGCAGAGATTCTTCTCCCCAACCGATCCATCGATGACGCACGCCGCCGCCGCGGCGCCGTACCGTCATTATAGAGGAGGCCAGACATGGTCGGGCCGAGGAGGCTCGGAAACGACGTGCAAGGCGACGCGTCTTCGCGCCGCCTCGAACAGGCGATGGAGCGGGGCACGCACCCCGCCCCGCCCCTCACGCCGCGAACTGGTTCATCGTATTCCCCGCGCCGCCCGCCTTCAGCGCCGCCTCGCCCGCGAAATACTCCTTGTGGTCGTCGCCGATGTCGGAGCCCGACATGTTCTGGTGCTTGACGCAGGCGATGCCCTCGCGGATCTCGCGACGCTGCACGCCCTCGACATAGCCGAGCATCCCCGCCTCGCCGAAATAGGCGCGCGCCAGCGTGTCGGTCGACAAGGCCGCGGTATGATAGGTCGGCAGCGTGATGAGATGGTGGAAGATGCCGGCACGCGCCGCGGCATCCTTCTGGAAGGTGCGGATCCGCTCGTCCGCCTCGACCGCGAGCGCGGTGCGGTCATAGTCCGCCGCCATCAGCCGCGCGCGGTCATAGCCCGCCACGTCTCGCCCCGCCTCTGCCCAGGCGTCATAGACCTGCTGACGGAAGTTGAGCGTCCAGTTGAAGCTCGGGCTGTTGTTGTAGACCAGCTTGGCGTTCGGCACGACGGCGCGGATGCGATCGACCATCGCCGCGATCTGCTCGATATGCGGCTTCTCGGTCTCGATCCACAACAAGTCGGCGCCGTGTTGCAGGCTGGTGATGCAGTCGAGCACGCAGCGGTCCGCCCCCGTCCCGTCGCGGAACTGGAACAGGTTCGACGGCAGCCGCCTGGGGCGCAACAGCCTGCCGTCGCGAGCGATCACCACGTCGCCGCTGCCGACCGCGGCCGGATCGATCTCCTCGCAATCGAGGAAGCTGTTATACTGATCACCGAGGTCACCGGGCGCGGCCGAATAGGCGATCTGCTTGGTCAGCCCGGCGCCGAGCGAATCGGTGCGCGCGACGATGATGCCGTCCTCGACGCCGAGTTCGAGGAAGGCGTAGCGACAGGCGCGCACCTTGGCGAGAAAATCGTCGTGCGGCACGGTGACCTTGCCGTCCTGATGACCGCACTGCTTCTCGTCGCTGACCTGGTTCTCGATCTGGAGCGCGCAGGCGCCGGCCTCGATCATCTTGCGGGCGAGCAGATAGGTGGCCTCGGCATTGCCGAAGCCGGCGTCGATGTCGGCGATGATCGGCACGACGTGCGTCTGGTGCTGGTCGATCGCCTGGCCGATCCGTTGCGCCTCGATCGCATTGCCGGCGGCGCGCGCCGCATCGAGATCGCGGAACAGCAGCCCGAGCTCGCGCGCATCCGCCTGACGCAGGAAGGTGTAGAGTTCCTCGATCAGCGCCGGGACGCTGGTCTTCTCGTGCATCGACTGGTCGGGCAACGGCCCGAACTGGCTGCGCAGCGCCGCGACCATCCAGCCGGACAGATAGAGGTAGCGGCGATCGGTGGTGCCGAAATGCTTCTTGATGCTGATCATCGTCTGCTGGCCGATGAAGCCGTGCCAGCAGCCGAGCGACTGGGTGTAGGCGGCGGGATTGGCGTCATAGGCGGCCATGTCGCGGCGCATGATCGCCGCAGTGTAGCGCGCGATGTCGAGCCCGGTGCGGAAGCGGTTCTGCACCCGCATCCGCGCGACCGATTCGGCGTCGATCCCGCTCCAATACGGCTGGGTTGCGATCCGTTGCCGTGCCGCGCCGATCTGCTGCTGATAGCTCATATCCCGTCCTCGCTTGGTGGTGTCGGGGCGAGACTGTACCGAACTTCACACGATGCAGAGCAGATATGCGCCGTTTTCCAGCGTTGCGATGTCACATCCTCGGTACATTATCGGTAATTTTGTATGGAAGTTTTCAGTCGGTCGTGAAGGTGAACCCCGACACGCCGCGGTCGCGTTCGTTGATCAGCAGCGCCCGCCCCGCCGGCGGCGCGGAGCGTTGCGGGCAGTCGGTGCGATGGCAGGCGCGGCAGCCGAGCCCGATCGGCGTCGCATCGCCCTTCAGGTCGACCCCGCGCGCCACCGCCAGCGCGCCGCCGAGCTCGGCGGCGACGCCGATGCCGACCGCGAATTCGGCGAGCACGCCGCCGTAGCGGCGGCGCTGCGGCGTCACCGTCCGCGCGATCGTCAGCCAACGTGCGCCATCCTCCAGCTCGACGAGCTGCACCGCGAGGCTGCCCGGCCGGTCGAAGGCATGGTGGAGCCGCCACAGCGGGCATCGACCCTCCGCCTCGGCGAGCGGCGACGCGCTCGCGCCCGAAAAGCGCTTCGAACATTGTCCGGCGCGGTCGACGCGGATCAGGAAGAAGGGCAATCCGCGCGCGCCGACGCGATGCAGCGTCGTCAGCCGGTGCGCGACCTGTTCGAACCCCGCGCCGAACCGCCGCTGGAGCAGTTCGAAGTCATAGCCGGTCGATTCGCAGGCGCGCAGGAAGCGCGCATAGGGCATCATCACCGCCGCCGCGAAATAGCTGGCGAGGTGGCGGCGGAACAACCGTTCGGCGGACCGGTCGGCAAAATCCGCGCCCTTGGCGAGCGCGTCGATCTCGGCCCGCGCCTCGATCTGCGCGAGCTGATAGGCGGCGGCGAAGGTGCGCGAGGCGGGATCGAGCACCTCGCTCAGCTGCAACTGCCGGGCGTGGAGGTCGAGCCGACGCAGCAGGTCGGGCATCACGTCCATCGGCAGGATGCGGATGGTGAGCTGATGCTTGACGCGCAGCCGCTCGGCGATCGCGCCGTACAGGTCGCCGGCGCCGAGGCGCAACTCGTCGGCGAGCGCCTCGGCGGCGCTGTCGAGATCGGCGAAATGCCCGCGCCAGCGCTCGATCGCGCGGCGCACCTCGGCGACCGGATCGACGCCGTCGCCGACGCCGCTGCCGCCGCCGGCGCCGAGCCGGTCATAGGCGCGCGCGAACGCCTCCGCCCCGCCGGGCGCGCCGGCGAGCCATTCGCCGACCTCGTTGCGGTCGATCTCGAGATCGGCGAACATCGGATCGGCGAGCCGCCGGCGGATCGCCGCCTCGCCGCCGCCGGGCTCGCCCGCGGTCAGCGCACGCGGATCGAAATCGTAGGATTCGGCGAGCTTGACCAGCAATGTCGCGGACAGCGGCCGCTGGTTGCGCTCGACCAGATTGAGATAGCTCGACGATATGCCGAGCACCTCCGCCATCGCCGCCTGGGTCAGCCCCGCCTGACGCCGCAGGCGGCGGACGGCATGGCCGGCGAATAACTTGCGGTCGGGCATCGGATCTCCTCGGCTCGAGGATCAGATATGCCAAAGCCGTTGTCAAATCCTTACAGCTTGACGAAACACCATGTCCGTCCGGTGGACACGATGACCGGACACGCCGCACCTGCCCCCTGCCACGCCCGGCGCAGGACGCTAGGGATGACGACGAAAGTTTCCTGGGGAGGAAAGGTGGCCGCCGGCGTCTCGTACGCTGGCGGCCATTCCCGTTCTACGGCCGGACGATGTGGCCTCGGAACCAGTCGGCGAGCGCGGCCTCTTCCAATTCCCCGGCGGCAAGGGCGAGCATCGTCCGTATCGCATCCGCCTTGTCGAAGGCGATCTCCACCCCGTTGAGCCGCAGAAACAGACGCGCCATGACCCAGGCGGTACGCTTGTTGCCCTCGGCCAACGGATGATTTCGCGCGATGCCATAGGCATATGCAGCGGCCAGCACGCTCGGGTCGGTCTCGCCATAGCCGAATTTGTTCACCGGACGCGCCAGCGCCGATTCGAGCAGGCCGATATCCTTGACCCCGGCCAGCCCGCCATATTCGGCCAATTGGCGATCGTGAACCGCCACCGCCATATCCGGACTGAGGAACCGCGGCGGTGTCGTCGTCATTTTGCGAGAACCGCGAGGATGTCACGATCCTCGCGCATGATGTCTTCGGCGGCCGCCATCGCTTCGGCGAAATCGGGATCGTGCGCGCGCAGACCGACGCCCCATGGATGTTCGGTGAGGTACAGCGAGTCGCCGAGTCCGACGCGAAGCTGCGCGAGCACCTCCTTGCTGAGGATCACGCCCTGTGAATTGCCGATCTTGATGATGCGGACTTCCTGGGCCGTCTTATTGTCGAGCACCTTGTTCATACGCCCGTTATAACATCGTCAAGGGAGCTTCACCACCCCCTCGCGCGTAACGCCTGCAACACCAATGACGGGACATGGGATGGATCAGGGGCTGACCGCGCGCATTCGCGAGAATATCGTGCTGTATGGCGCGCTTGCCGCCAATCTCGGGATCGGCGTCGCGAAGTTCGTCGCCGCCGGCATCACCGGCTCGTCGTCGATGCTGACCGAGGGCGTGCACAGCTGCGTCGACAGCGGCAACCAGATCCTGCTGCTCTACGGCCAGCATCGCGCCAAGCGCGCGCCCGATGCGATCCATCCGTTCGGCTATGGCCGCGAATTGTATTTCTGGGCGTTCGTCGTCGCCATCCTGATCTTCGCGGTCGGCGCGGGTGTCTCGGTCTACGAAGGCTATCTGCATATCCTCGAACCCGAACCGCTGCGCGACCCGCTGGTCAATTACATCGTCCTGGCGATCGCGGTCGCACTCGAAGGCTCGTCCTGGTTCATCGCGATGCGCGAATTCGCCAAGGCGAAGGGCGGCGAAGGCTGGTGGCAGGCGATCCGCCAGAGCAAGGACCCGGCCGGCTTCATCGTCCTGTTCGAGGATTCGGCGGCGCTCGCCGGCCTGGTGATCGCCGCGATCGGCGTCTGGGCAAGCCATGCCTTCGCCGATCCGCGGATCGACGGCATCGCCTCGATCCTCATCGGCCTGATCCTCGGCCTGGTCGCGATGCTGCTCGCACGCGAGGCCAAGGGGCTGCTGATCGGCGAACGCGCCGACCCGAAAGTAGTCGAGACGGTGCGCGGCATCGTCGCGGCGCATCCGGCGATCAGTGCGGTCAATCACGTCCGCACCATCCACACCGCACCCGACGCGATCTTCGTCGCGGTCAGCGCCGATTTCGTCGACAGCATCACGATGGGCGAAGGCGAGACGATCATCGAGCAGATGGAGGATCGTCTGCGCGACGCCGTACCGATCCTGTCATCCATCTATATCCGCCCGGAAAAGCGTGAGAATGCCGCGACGCTCACGCCGCCGACAGCGTCCGCGGAGTGATCCTCATGCTGCGGCCGGGCGACAAATGTCACGAACCCGTCACATCGGCAGTGCACCGCGGCTAATATGGCTACCATGGTCTCCGCTGCGTCCGCCTCCCCACCATCGACCGAGCGGCCCCACGGCCCCGGCCCGCGACTCGACGGGCAGTTGCACCCGGCGGGACGCTGGCTGTTCCTCGTCGTGCTGGTCGGCGCGCTGGGCTATGCCGGGGCGAGCGTCGTGTCGGACACGGCGGAGGTGGGCGAGACGCTGGCGACCGGCGTCTTCCTGTTCCTCGGCCTCGCGCTGCTGATCGCGCTCGGCTTCGAATTCGTCAACGGCTTCCACGACACCGCCAATGCGGTGGCGACGGTGATCTACACGCATGCGATGCCGGCACCGCTCGCGGTGGTCTGGTCGGGCTTCTTCAACTTCCTCGGCGTGCTGACCTCGTCCGGCGCGGTCGCCTATACGATCGTCACGCTGCTGCCGGTCGATCTGATCCTCCACGTCGGCTCGCTCGGCGGCTTCGCGATGATCTTCGCGTTGCTGCTCGCCGCGGTGATCTGGAACCTCGCGACCTGGGCGGCGGGGCTGCCCAATTCGTCGAGCCATGCGCTGATCGGCTCGGTGCTCGGCGTCGGCCTCGCCAACCAGCTGCTCGCACGCGGGTTGAGCGGCACCTCGGGTGTCGACTGGCATCAGGCGAAGAACGTCTTCCTGTCGCTGCTGGTCAGCCCGCTGGTCGGCTTCGCCGGGGCGCTGATCCTGATGCTGGTGATGAAGCGCTTCTTCCGCGATCCGAAACTCTATCGCGAGCCGCCGACCGATGCGCCGCCGCCGCGCGGCATCCGCGCGCTGCTCGTCTTCACCTGCACCGCGGTCAGCTTCGCACACGGCAGCAACGACGGGCAGAAGGGCATGGGGCTGATCATGCTGATCCTGATCGGCTGCGCCCCCACCGCTTATGCGCTCAACCGCACCGTGCCGTCGAGCGCCACCCCCGCCTATGTCGCGCAGGCGCGCGCGGCACAGGCGACCTTCGCCGCGCATGCCGGCACGCCACCCGCCTCGCTCGACGCCGCGCGCGCGACGATCACCCAGGGCCTGTCGGTGCGCCGCGTCAACGATCCCGACGTCTATGGCGCGCTCGCCGCGCTGTCGGCCGATGTCGGCCAGCGGATCGGTAGCTATGGCGCGCTGAGCCGCGTCCCCGCCGCCGCGACGCCGAACCTGCGCGCCGACATGTATCTGGTGCTCGACGCGAGCAAGCAGATCGTCACCGACGAGGGCGCCAAGGCGCGCTTCTCCGCGCGCGAGATCGAGCAGATCAAGGGCTATGGCGGCAGCCTCGAACAGGGCACGCGCTACATCCCCTTCTGGGTCAAGGTGACGGTGGCGATCGCGCTCGGCCTCGGCACGATGGTCGGCTGGCGGCGGATCGTCGTCACCGTTGGCGAGAAGATCGGCCAGACGCACCTGACCTATGGGATGGGCGCATCGGCGGAGCTGATGGCGGCGAGCACGATCCTCCTCGCCGACCGCTTCGGCATGCCGGTATCGACCACGCACGTCCTCACCTCGGGCGTCGCGGGCGCGGCGGTCGGCAATGGCGCCGGGCTGCAATGGCGGACGCTGCGCAACATGGCGCTCGCCTGGGTGATGACGCTGCCGGCGGCGATGCTGCTCGCCGGCGGGCTCTACTGGGCGCTCACCGCCATCCTGCGCGTGGCCACCGCCGCCTGAGCGGCGCGCGGCGTGATCGGCAGGGACGCCACCGTCGCCGGTCTGCCGGCGATGCCGCGCCACCGAATAGCAGAGATAAGACAAGTCGTTGCCTTGCTTGCCCATGTGGTCATCGGGCCGGCGTGACGACCGACAAGCATCCCGCAAGACTTGGCGACGACGCGCCAAGACTGCAACACGATCGTCATCGCTTCGTGATCGCGCCGTCACATGCCGATGGCATGGAGGCAGCGGGGCGATAGGCCCCCGGGGGCCGATCCATGACCGTCATCGATGCGAGCAGCGCCGACGTTCTCGCCTTTCTGCCGCAACGTCCGTCGGTCGTCGAGCGTGGCGATATCCCCCGCCGCCGCTTCCGGACGATCTGGATCTCCGACGTCCATCTCGGCACGCGCGGCTGCAACGCCGACATGCTGATCGACTTCCTCGACCATGTCGACAGCGAACAGCTCTATCTCGTCGGCGATATGATCGACGGCTGGCGGCTCAAGAAGAAATTCTACTGGCCCGCGGCGCATAACGACGTCGTCTGGCGGCTGATGAAGCGCGCCAAACGCGGCACCAGGGTCACCTATATCCCCGGCAATCACGACGAGGTGTTCCGCCAGTTCGCCGGGCTCGACTTTGGCGGCGTGCGCATCCGGCGCAAGGCGATCCACACCACCGCCGACGGCCGCCGCCTGCTGGTGCTGCACGGCGACGAATTCGACGCGATCACCCTCGCCCACCGCTGGCTCTCGAAGATCGGCGACAGCGCCTATACCGCGCTGATGGTGCTCAACCGCTGGGTCAATGCGGCGCGGCGGCGGCTCGGCATGCCCTATTGGTCGCTGTCGAAACACGCCAAGGCGAAGGTCAAGAATGCCGTCGCCTTCATCTCGCGCTTCGAAGAGGTGGTCGCGCATGCCGCCGGGTCGCGCGGCGTCGACGGTGTCGTCTGCGGGCATATCCACACCGCCGAGATCCGCGACATCAACGGCGTCGCTTATTATAACGACGGTGACTGGGTCGAAGGCTGCACCGCGCTGGTCGAACATTTCGACGGCCGGATGGAATTGCTGCTGTGGGGTGACGAGATCGCCGCCCGCGTCGCCGCCGATCGCGCCGCGCAGCGGGCCGGATCGATCGCCGCCTGATGCGCATCGCGCTGGTCACCGACGCCTGGCAGCCGCAGGTCAACGGCGTCGTCCGCACGCTGACCGCGATCAAACGCGAGGTCGAGGCGCAGGGGCATGATTTGCTCGTCGTCTCGCCCGACCGTTTCGTCAGCCTGCCCTGCCCGAGCTATCCCGAGATCCGGCTGGCGATCGCCGGCGGCCGCAGCATCGGCCGGTTGATCGGCGAGTTCGACGCCGAGGCGATCCATATTGCCACCGAAGGCCCGCTCGGCGTCGCGGCACGGCGCTGGTGCGTCGCCAGGGGGCTGCGCTTCACCACCGCCTATCACACGCAATTCCCCGATTATGTCGCCGCGCGCACCGGGGTGAGCGCCGAATGGATCTGGCGCTACATCCGCTGGTTCCACGCCCCTGCCGACGCGATCCTGACCTCGACGCCATCGGTCGACACCGCGCTGCGCGCGCATGGGCTCAACCGGTTGCGGCGCTGGGGGCGCGGTGTCGACCTTACCGTCTTCGCCGCCGAGGGGCCGGTCGATCCGGCGATCGCGGCGCTGCCGGGACCGATCCAGCTCTACGTCGGCCGCGTCGCGATCGAGAAGAATATCGAAGCGTTCCTCGACACTAGGGTGCCGGGCACCAAGGTGGTGATCGGCGACGGTCCGGCGCGCGCGACGCTCGCGGCCCGCTACCCCGCCGCGCATTTCCTCGGCGCGCGCTTCGGCGACGCGCTGGCCGCGGCCTATCGCAGCGCCGATCTGCTCGTCTTCCCGAGCCGCACCGATACGTTCGGGCTGGTGATGATCGAGGCGCTCGCCTGCGGCACGCCGGTCGCGGCGCTGCCCGCGCCCGGACCGGTCGATGTCCTGTCGCCCGAGGTCGGTGCGATCGACGGCGACCTCGACACCGCGATCCGCCTCGCGATGACCCGCGACCGCGCCGCCTGTGCCGCTTATGCCAAACGCTTCACCTGGCAGGCGAGCGCCCGCCAGTTCCTCGACAGCCTCGCCCCGATTCGCGCGGCGGAGGTCCGCGCCGCCTAAGCCGGCGGCTGGCGGGGCGAGGCTGAAAGACCAAGGGCGGCGCTCCGCTCCTGTCTGGCAGATGGTCTGGGACACGATGGGCCGACCCTCGGGCATCCTCGGATCGCGTCGTTTTCGAAGCACACTGGCTGAGTTGCTAAAGCATTGCGTGGAACTTGGGCGCGATACCGGCGACGGTACGACTGTCGCGCAAATCTCGCCACAGCATCTGCAAAGGTCGAATCTCTACGGAAGTCTCGCCGCCGCCGCAGTCATGCCGTCACCCTGGACGCGTTCGGGGATCCATTGTGCCGCGCAGTCACCGAGTTACGCTCATCCGGAACTGTGGATGCCGGAACAGGTCCGGCATGACGAACAGAATAGCGCAGTACTCCCGCGAAGGCGGGAGCCCAGTGTTCTTTTCCCGGGAGACGGTGTTCTGCTTGGCCACTGGGTTCCCGCCTGCGCGGGAACACTGGTGCTTGAAGCTATGCGGGCGACTCTCGCAAAGGGCGCGAGAGAAAAGGAAAGCGGGATAGACCCCAAAGGCCCCCAGCAGCCCTGCCGACTTGCTCGCGCCGCGCCGGCACGCTGCGGCCAGCGCAACCGTCCCGCGCCGGCCGAAGCCGCCCCTCGCCGCAGCGACACCAGGATGCCGCCGAACGCCCCTATCGCGCCGCGACCGGCTTGGCCGGATCGTCGACGTCGAGCCCGCCGCCCAGCGACCGGTACAGTTCGACGATATTGCTCCCCCGGTTGAGCCGCGTCGTCACCAGCTGCTGCTGCGCCGCATAAGCGGTGCGCTGCGAATCGAGCGTCGTCAGGAACGATTCGACCCCGGCGCGATAGCGCGCGTCGGAGATGCGCAGCGCGACATTCGCCGCCTCGACACGCGCGGATTGCGCCGCGAGCTGCTCGTCGATCGTGCCGCGCTGGGCGAGCGCATCGGCGACCTCGCGGAAGGCGGTCTGCACCGTCTTCTCATAGGTCGACACCGCCGCCTGCTGCTGCGCGCGGGCGAGGTCGACGTTGCCGCGCAGCCGGCCGCCGTCGAACAGCGGCAGCGAAACCGACGGCGCACCGGTGTAGGTGAAGCTGCCGCCCGCGAACAGGCCGCTCAGCGCGGTGCTGATCGTGCCCAGCGTCGCGGTCAGCGAGATGCGCGGGAACAGCGCCGCCCGCGCCGCACCGATATTGGCGTTCTGCGCGATCAGCTGATGCTCCGCCTGCAAGACGTCGGGACGACGCAGCAGCACGTCGGAGCGGATCCCGGCGGGCAGCACCTGCAAGGCGGCGTCGCCGCTGCCGAGCCCCTGCGGCAGCAGCTCGGTGGTCACCGGCGTACCGACGAGCAGGTCGAGCGCGTTCTTGTCCTGCGCCACCCGCGTCTTGAGCACCGCGATGTCGTTGCGCGCGCCCTGATAGGTCGTCTCCGCCTGCCGCGCCTCGAGCTCGGAGGCGACGCCGATGCGGAATTGCGCGCGGGTCAGTTCGAGCGACTGTTCGAACGAGGTGAGCGAGCGTTGTGAAATCGCCAGCTGGTCCTGATCCGACGCCAAGGTCAGCCAGGCGGTGGCGATCTCGGCGATCAGGCTGATCCGCGTCGAGCGCTGCGCCTCTTCGGTGGCGAAATATTGTTCGAGCGCGGCGCGGTTGAGGTTGCGCACCCGGCCGAACAGATCGAGTTCGAACGCCGAGAAGCCCGCATTGACCGAGTAGAATTCGAAGTTGGACGAACTCGTCCCGACGCTGCCGCTGGTGCCGCTGCCCGCGCTCGACCCGGCGCCGGTCCCGGTGCCGACACCGGTGCCCGTCCCCGTCCCCGTCCCGCTACTGCCGCTGGCGGCGCCGCCGAGCGTGCTCGCCGCGCCCTGGATGTTGTTGGTGTAGGTGCCGGAAGCCGACAGGCTGGTCGAGGGCACCAGATCGGCGCGCTGGATGCGATATTGCGCGCGCGCCTGCAGCACGTTGGCGGCGGCGACGCGCAGGTCGCGATTGTTGTCGAGGCCCAGCGCGATCGTCCGGCGCAACCGTTCGTCGGTGAAGAAGTCGCGCCAGCCGATCTTGGTGACGTCGGGCGCATCGGTCGCCGCGGCCGGATAGACACCGCCCTGCGGCAGCGCCGCCGGCACTTCGCCCACCGGCCGCACATAATGCGGCGCGAGGTTGCAGCCGGCGAGCGCGGTCGCGCCCAGCAGGCCGAGGAGGATCTTGCTCGTCATCACCACTCAGGCTCCCTGCGGCGCGGGCGTATCGCCGCGTGCGCCATCATCATGCGGGCGATCATCCTGCGGATGATCGTCGTGGCGGTCATGCCCGTCATCCTGCGCGCCGCGCTTGCCGTCCTCGCCATGGCCGAACAGCCGCAGCACGACGACGAAGAACATCGGCACGAAGAAGATCGCAAGCACCGTCGCCGACAGCATGCCGCCGACGACCGCGCGGCCGATCGCATTCTGCCCGCCGGCACCGGCGCCGGTCGAGACCGCGAGCGGCAGCACGCCGAAGATGAACGCCAGCGACGTCATCAGGATCGGCCGCAACCGCAGCTTCGCCGCCTCGACCGCGGCGTCGAACGGCCGCATCCCCTCGTTGATTCGTTCCTCGGCGAATTCGACGATCAGGATCGCGTTCTTCGCCGACACGCCGATCGTCGTGATCAGCCCGACCTGGAGGTAGATGTCGCTATTGAGCCCGGTCAGCGTCGCCGCGAGCAGCGCGCCGATGATGCCGAGCGGCACGACCAGCAGCACCGAGATCGGTACCGACCAGCTTTCGTACAGCGCCGCGAGGCAGAGGAAGACGATCAGCAGCGACAGGCCGTAGAGCGCCGGCGCCTGTCCGCCCGACAGGCGTTCCTCGTAGGACAGACCCGTCCAGTCGAGCCGCGTCCCCGGCGGCAGCTTCGCGTGCATCGCCTCGATCGCCTTCATCGCCGCGCCCGACGACACGCCCGGTGCCGGCTGGCCGAGGATCTCCATCGACGGCAGACCATTGTAGCGGGTGAGCTGCGCCGGCGCCTGCGACCAGCGGACCGTCGAAAAGGCCGAGAAGGGCGCCATCGTGCCGGTGTCGCTGCGCACGTAGAAATTGGCGACATCCTCGGGCTTCAGCCGATAGTCGGTATCCGCCTGGATATAGACGCGCTTGACGCGGCCGCGATCGATGAAGTCGTTGACATAGGCACTGCCCCAGGCGGTCGCGATCGTGTTGTTGATCGTGGTGAGGTCCAGCCCGAGCGCCTTCGCCTTGTCCTGATCGACGTCAATCTTGAGCTGCGGCGCATCGTCGAGCGCGTTGGGACGCACGCCGATGAGCGACTTGTCCTGCGACGCCATGCCCAGCAGCATGTTGCGCGCCGCGAGCAGCTTTTCGTGGCCGATGCCGGCCTCGTCGACCAATTGCAGGTCGAAGCCGCTGGCATTGCCCAATTCCTGCACCGCGGGCGGGATGACCGCAAAGATCATGCCGTCCTTGAACTGCGAGAATGCGCCCATCGCCCGGCCGACCAGCGCCTGCGCCTTGTTCTCGGCGCCCTTGCGATGCGACCATTCCTGCAACGGGATGAAGGCGATGCCGCTGTTCTGGCCCTGCCCCGCAAAGCTGAAGCCATTGATCGTGTACACGCCCTGGACGTTCTTCCCCTCGGTCTGGAGGAAATGGTCGCGGATCGTGTCGAGGCCCTTCTGGGTACGCGCGGTGGTCGCGCCCGGCGGGCCCTGGACCAGCGCGATCATGATGCCCTGATCCTCTTCCGGCAGGAAGCCGGTGGGCAGGCGCACGAACAGCACCGCCATGCCGATCACGATCAGCGCATAGACGACAAGCGAGCGCTTCCAGTTGCGCGCGGTCGAGCGCACGCCCCTGGCATAGCGATCCTGGCCGCGATCGAACTTGTCGTTGAACCAGCGGAAGAAGCGCGCGAGCGGGCCGTTGCCTTCCGCCTTGCCGGGATCGTGCGGCTTGAGGATCGTCGCGCACAGCGCCGGGGTGAGGATCAGCGCGACGCTGACCGACAGGACCATCGCCGAGACGATGGTGATGGAGAACTGACGATAGATGACGCCGGTCGACCCGCCGAAGAAGGCCATCGGCAGGAACACCGCCGACAGCACCAGCGCGATGCCGATCAGCGCGCCGGTGATCTCGTCCATCGACTTGCGCGCCGCTTCCTTGGGGCTCAGCCCCTCGGTCTGGATGAGTCGCTCGACGTTCTCGACGACGACGATCGCGTCGTCGACCAGCAGGCCGATCGCCAGCACCATGCCGAACAAGGTCAGCGTGTTGATCGAGAAGCCCGCCGCGGCGAGGATCGCGAAGGTGCCGAGCAGCACCACCGGCACCGCGATCGTCGGGATCAGCGTCGCACGAAAGTTCTGCAGGAACAGGAACATCACCAGGAAGACGAGGATCACCGCCTCGATCAGCGTATGGACCACCTGCTCCACCGACAGGCGCACGAACGGCGACGTGTCATAGGGGTAGATGACCTTGACGTCGGGCGGGAACTGCTTGGCGATCGCGTTGACGCGCTCCTTCACCGCCTTGACCGTGTCGAGCGCATTGGCGCCCGGCGCCAGCTTGATGCCGATGCCCGAGGCGGGCTTGCCGTTCCACTGCGCCGAGAAGGCGTAGTTTTCCGCGCCGATGCCGACGCGCGCGACGTCGCTGAGGCGGACGACCGAACCGTCGGTGTTGCTCTTCAACCGGATCGCCGCAAATTGTTCGGGCGAGGTCAGTCGCGATTCGACCGAGACGGTCGCGTTGAGCATCTGCTCCTTGGGCGCGGGCTGCGCGCCGAGCTGCCCGGCGGAGACCTGCGCATTCTGCGCGGTGATCGCCGAGGTGACGTCGGCCATCGTCAGCGCGTAATTGTTGAGCTTGATCGGATCGACCCAGATCCGCATCGCATATTGCGACCCGAAGATCTGCGTATCGCCGACGCCGTTCACGCGGGCGAGCGGGTCCTGCAACTTGGACGCGACATAGTCGGCGAGGTCGACGTCGCTATGGCTGCCGTCCGACGAATAGAGGCCGACGAACATCAGGAAGTTCTGCGTCGCCTTGGCGACGATCAGCCCCTGACGCTGCACCTCCTGCGGCAACAGCGGCGTCGCCGCCTGCAATTTGTTCTGGACCTGCACCTGCGCGATATCGGGATCGGCGCCCTGTTCGAAGGTCAGCGTCACCGTGACGGTGCCCGCCGACGACGAGGAGGACGAGAAGTAGCGAAGGTTGTCGATCCCCTTCATCTGCTGCTCGATGATCTGCGTCGTCGTGTTTTCGAGCGTCGTCGCATCCGCGCCCGGATAGGTGGCGGTGATCGACACCGCCGGCGGCGCGATCGCCGGGAACTGGGCGATCGGCAGCGAGCGGATCGCGATGACGCCGGCGAGCATCAGGATGATCGCGATCACCCAGGCGAAGATCGGCCGGTCGATGAAATAGCGGGCCATGAGGGGTTACTTTGCCTGAGCTGCGGGCGCACCGGCGCCCTGGGGGGCGGCGGGCTTGGCGTTGGGGTCCCAGGGCTTGCCCTGGACGGGCATGCCGGGGCGCAGCATCATCGCACCCGCGACGATCACCTTCTCGCCCGGCTTGATGCCGCCGGTGACGAGCCAGTCCTCACCGATCGTGCGGCTGGTCTGCAGCGTGCGGACCTGGATCTTGCCGTCCGCGCCGATCACCATCGTCGTCGCCTGGCCCTTTTCGTCGCGGCTGACCGCGCGCTGCGGCACCAGCAGCGCCTTTGCCTGCGTGCCCTCGACCAGTGAGGCGCGGACGAACATGCCGGGCAGCAGCAGGCCGTTGGGATTGGGGAAGAGCGCGCGGATCGTCTGCGATCCGGTGGTCGGATCGACGGTGACGTCGGCGAAGCGCAGGCTGCCCTGCGGGCCATAGGCGCTGCCGTCCTCCAGCGTCAGCCGGACGCGGGCATTGCCGTCGCGCGCAACCTGGCCGCTGAGGATCTGCTGGCGCAGCTTCAGAAGCCCGGCGCTCGACTGCTGGATGTCGACGTACATCGGGTCGAGCCGCTGGATCGTCGCCAGCGGCTGCGTCTGCGATGCCGACGCGAGCGCGCCGGTGGTGACCAGCGAACGGCCGATCCGCCCGGCGATCGGCGCCCGCACCGTGGTGCGCGACAGGTCGATCTGCGCGGTGCGCAGCGCCGCCTGCTGCGCGGCGACGTCGGCCTGCGCCTGCGCCGCGCTGGTCTGCGCATTCTCATATTCCTGGCGGGCGATCGCGTTGATCTTGACCAATTCGCCATAGCGGCGCGCGAGCGCGGCGGTGGAGGCGATATTGGCGCGGGCGCGCGACAGCGCCGCGCGCGCGCTCGCCACCGCCGCCTGATAGGGCGCGGGATCGATGCTGTAGAGCGGCTGGCCGGCGCGGACCATGTCGCCTTCCGTGAACAGCCGCGCGCGGATCAGGCCGTTGACCTGCGGCCGTACGTCCGATGTTTCATAGGCGGTGGTGCGACCCGGCAATTCGGTCGTCAGCGTCACCGACTGTTCACGTACGGTCAGATATTCGACCTGCGGCGGGCCCTGCGGCGCCTGCTGTTGCTGCTGCTGCTTGCTGCCGCACGCCGCCAGTGACAGCGCCAACGCTAGCACCGCCACCCCGTGTCGCCTATTCGCCATGCAAAATGTCCGCTGATAAGAATGTGAGTGATCGATCACTCACGCTCTGCTACTCGCAGTCAGGAACTGGCGTCAAGGCTCGCCGACGAGGAATGGAATGGACGGCTCGAGAATTTGTTGCGGTGCACCACGAAACAATGCGGAAATGCGCCGTTTCAAGGTCATCGAGGCGGCACGTAGATTGTTCATCGAAAACGGTTTCCATGCCACTGGCATCGCCCAGATCGCGCGCGAATCGGGCGTCGCGGTCGGTCAGCTGTATCGCGATTTCTCCGCCAAGGAGGATATCGTCGCGGCGATCGTCAACTCGGACTGCCGGTCCTTCCTGTCCGCCGAGTCGCTACGCCGGGCGATCCAGGCCAAGGACGTCGGCCACGTCCGCGACTGGCTCCACCAGCTCGTCACCCCCGGCCGGGACGACGACGAGAGCGACGGCGACCCGCGCCTGTTCGCCGAGATCCTGGCCGAGGCGGCGCGCAACAGCCGCATCGCCTCGATCTTCAACGCGACGCATCAGGACGTCCGCGCGCTGATGCTCGACGCGCTCGAGATGCTCGCCCCCGGAGACGCGCTGGCGGACCGGCGGTCGGCGCTTGCCGATGTCATCCTGATCATGTCGCTGGGCATGCTGCACCACAGCATGGTGCGCCCCGACGAGGATGATTCGGCGTTGGTCGAGGCGCTGGTCGCGACGATCGACCGCGACGTCGATGCGCTGCGTCGCGCCGCCGTGGTCGACAAGCAGGACGGCTGATCACGCCCGGCGGAAGGCATCGGGATCGATGCCGTAGCGCGCCAGCTTATAGTAGAGCGTCTTGCGCGGCACGCCGAGCAGTTCGACGGCCCTGACGACATTGCCGCCGCTCGCGCGCAACGCATCGACGATGACGCGCGTCTCGAATTCGGCGACCTGGCTCGGCAGGTCCTGCGGGGCGCTGTCCGGCCGATCCTCCGCGGCGAGCACGCAGGCATAGGCATAGTTGCGCAATTCGCGGACGTTGCCCGGCCAGCCGTGCGACAGGACATGCTGCCGCTCCGCCTCGCCGATCGCATAATCGGGTCGCGCCAGCGCCTCGCGCGCCTGATCGACGAAGGCGACGAACAGCAGCAGCCGGTCATGCTCGCGCTCGCGCAGCGGCGGCAGCGCGATCCGCGTCATCGCCAGCCGATGGTAGAGGTCGGCCCGGAACTGCCCCGCCGCGACCGCCTGCGCGAGGTCGTCGCGGCTGGTCGCGACGACGCGCAATTGCACCGCCTCCGCCCGCTCCGCGCCGATCGGCTGCACCTCGCGCTCCTCGATGACGCGGGTCAGCGCTGCCTGGATCGCCGGCGACAGCGCGTCGACCGCGTCGAGCAGCAAGGTGCCGCCGCTCGACGCCGCGATCGCACCGGTGCGCGACAGCCGGGTGTGCGCGACGCTGTCGGCGGCATGGCCGAACAGATCGGCCGCCCCTTCCTCGCCCAAGGCGCTGCAATCGACCGCGACGAACGGCCGGCCGCGCCGCGGCCCGAGCCGGTGGAGCAGCACCGCGGCCAGTTCCTTGCCGGTGCCGGTCTCGCCTTCGACCAGCACGTCGAGATCGGCGGCGGCGAGCCGCGCGATCGTCGCGCGCAGCCGGACGATCGCGGCGCTGTCGCCGATCAGCGGATGGTCGTCGCCGGCATCGAGCGCGGCGCGCAGCCGCCGGTTCTCGATCACCAGCGCGCGCCGCTCCAGCGCCCGGCCGATCGTCGCGACGAGGTGGTCGGTGGCGAACGGCTTGGTGAGGAAGTCGAACGCGCCGTCGCGCAACGCCGCCACCGCCATCGGCACATCGCCATGACCGGTGACGAGGATCACCGGCAGATCGGCGTCGATCGCGCGCAGCCGGGCAAGCAATTGCAGCCCGTCGATGCGCGGCATGCGGATATCGGAGACGATGACGCCGTCGAAATCGGCGGGCAGCGCGGCGAGCGCCGCCTCCGCCCCGGCGAAGGCGCGGACGGTCAGCCCGGCCAGCTCCAGCGCCTGCACGGTCGCGAAGCGCAGCGCCTCGTCGTCCTCGACGAACATCACCTGCCCGCTCATGCGCGCCGCAACGTCAGCAGGAAGGTCGCGCCCGGCCCGTCCGGTGCGACGGTCAGCTCGCCACCGAATTCGCGCGCGATGTCGCGCGCGATCGCCAGCCCCAGGCCGAGTCCCTCCGGCTTGGCGGAGGCGAAGGGTTCGAACACCGTGTCGGCGATGGCGGGATCGATACCGGGGCCGGTGTCGGCGATGCGCACCGTCAGCGTCTCCGCGGTCGCGCTGGCCGCGATCCGCACCTCGGGCTGGTCGCATCCGGCGACCGCATCGAGCGCATTGCCGATGACGTTGACGAGAATCTGTTCGAGCCGGATGCGATCGCCGACGACGCGCGCGTCGCGCAGCTCTGCGGCGACGGTGTCGACGACGATGCCGCGCGCGCGCTCGCCGATCAGCAACAGCGTCCCCTCGATCGCCGCGCCCAGTGTCGGCGCGCCGCGCGACGGCGTGCGGCGGCGGGCGAAGGCGCGCAGCTCGCCGGTGATCGTCGCGATCCGGTCGGTCAGCGCGACGATCCGGCCGAGCGTGTCGCGCGCCGCATCGGCCGCGCCCCGGTCGAGCAGGGTCGCGCCATTCTCCGCGAAGGTCCGGATCGCGGCGAGCGGCTGGTTGATCTCATGCGCGACGCCGGCGGTGATCTGGCCGAGCGAGCCCAACCGGTTGGCCTGCGCCAGCTCCTCGCGTGCGGCGCGGAAGCGGCGGTCCGCCTCGGCGCGCTCCTGCGATTCGACGATCAGCCGGGCATTCGCCTCGCGCAGCTCGCGCGTGCGCTGCACCACCGCGCGTTCGAGCGATTCGCGCGCCTGGGTCTGCGACCGCCGCCGGTCGGCGCCGCGCCACGCGATCCCGCCCGCGACAGCGACGACGAGCAGCAGCACCAGCCCGCCGAGCGCCGCCTGCGTCCGCGCGCCCGCAAGCGCCGGACGCAGCGGGGTGAGATGCGACACCGTCCCGCCATCGAGCGGCGCGGCGACGCTCGCGCTGCGGTAGCGGAGCGGCCGTGCGTCGCGGATCGCGCGGACGTCGCGCCCGTCGATCGCGAAGGCGGGGGTGAACGGCGGCGCCGCGCCGAACTGGCGCGAGCGGATCAGCCGGGCGCGGCGCGCCGCGTCGAGCGGTCGGATCGGATGGAAGCGCCACGCCGGCACGCTGGTGACGAGGATCAGGCCGCGCGGATCGGTCAGGATCGTCGCGCCGGGCGACTGCGCCCATTCGCGCTCGAGCCGGTCGAACTCGACCTTGACGACAATCACCCCCAGCGCCCGCCCGCCGCGATCGATCCGCCGCGCGAGATACAGGCCGGGCCGCCCGCTCACCGTACCGAGCGCGAACAGCTCCGACGTGCCGCGCGCCATCGCCTCGGTGAAATAGCGGCGGAAGGTATAATCCTGGCCGACGAAGCTCGCCTCGCTGCGCCAGTTGCTCGCCGCCACCGCACGGCCGCGCGCATCGATCGCATAGAGCGCGGCGGCATCGGTGCGGGTCGCGAGCAGTTCGAGCGTCGCGTCGAGCCGCCGCAGTGCCGCGGCATCGCCGGCGAGCGCGACCGGCACGTCGGGATATTCGGCGAGCACCAGCGGCAGCAGCCGGAATTTCTGCAACTCGCTGGTCAGCAGGCCGGCATGGGTGCGCGCCAGCGTCAGCGCCTCGCGATCCGCCGCCGTCCGCGCGGTCGTCTCCGCCCAGCGCGTGCCGGCGAGGATCATCACCGCGATCAGCCCGGCGAGCAGCGGCAGCCACGCCAGCCGCCGCAGCCGGCCTAGCGGCTGGGCCAGATCGTCAGGCTGGTATCGACCAGCCGCTCGAGATCGGTACGGCTCGCGCCCGATCCGGCCTGCACCGCCATGCCCTGCAACAGCGCGTAGAGGCAGCAGGTCAGCCCGGTGGCGTCGACATGCGGCGGCAGGTCGCCCTCCGCCTTGGCGCGATCGAACCGCTCGATCAGCGCCGCATGCGACGAGGCACGGCGCGCACTGACATGCGCCTTGATCGAATCGGCCTCCGCGCCGCACGGCATCGCACTGATCACGCCGAGACAGCCCTTAGGATCGCCACTCTGCCCGGTCTGCAGGGCGAGCGCACCGCGCAGGATCGTCTCGGCGACGCCGCGCGCGGTCGGCTGGTCGAGCGCCTGCCGGACATAGGCAAGCTTCTCCGCCTCGTAGAGATCGAGCGCCTTGTTGAACAAGGCTTCCTTATTGCCGAAGGCGGCGTAGAGGCTCGGCCGGGTGATCCCCATCGCCTCGGTCAGATCGGCGAGCGACGCGCCCTCATAGCCCTTGCTCCAGAACACGCGCAGCGCCGCGGCGAGCGCAGTGTCGGTGCAGAACTCGCGCGGGCGGCCCTTGGCGGGCACCGGCGCGTCGTCATGCGACAGGGTCATGCTTTCCATATCGCTCAGTATAGAACTCGCGGGCGTCCCATACAAGGCGTTGCGGACTGCAACCTTTCTCGGCCGGGCGGGGGACAGGCCAAGGCGAGGGTCGGCGGGAGCGAAGATGCCGCCTCCGCTCAACCGCCGGTGCGCAGATACGAACGTCGCCGCCAGACCGCGCCGACGCACCCAAGAGTAGCCAGTGCTCCCGCGAAAGCGGGAGCCCAGTTTCTTGTCTCCGGCCACTGTTCTGCTCGGCACTGGATTCCCGCCTGCGCGAGACCTCTGCGAAAGTAGCAACCCGACCTGCCCACGTACCACCCCGGCGCAGGCCGGGGTCCAGTTTGGTGAAGCTTTGCAATTAGTTACAAAGGCCTCCAAACTGGGCCGCGGCCTTCGCCGCGGCGGTTTCGAAACTTTCGCAGGGGTCTCGCCTGCGCGGGAATACTGGTGTGTGCGGCACGCGTAGCGCCTTTTGCGGAAGTCTTGAACTAGGACGGCTTGCTCAACTGCGTCAGGTGCCGGCGGCAGCTACGCGAAGCTCCGCGCCTCCGCGCGAATACACCTTCTTTCCTAGCGAGCCCCCGCCCCCTCAGGCCGCATCCGCCAGCACCGGCCGGCCGACCAGCTCGCGCGCCACCGCCTCGGCGATCTTGATGCCGTCGACCGCGGCGGAGAGGATGCCGCCGGCATAGCCTGCCCCCTCGCCCGCCGGGAACAGGCCGGCGGTGTTGACGCTCTGGAAATCGTCGCCACGGGTGATGCGCAGCGGCGACGAGGTGCGCGTCTCGACCCCGGTCATCACCGCATCGGGATGATCGTAGCCGGGGATCTGCTGGCCGAAGGCGACCAGCGCCTCGCGCATCGCGGTGACCGCGAAGTCGGGCAGCACCTCGGCGAGATCGGTCATCGTCACGCCGGGGCGATAGGAGGGGATGACGCTGCCGAGCCGCGTCGACGGCCGGCCGGCGAGGAAGTCGCCGAGCCGCTGCGCCGGCGCGCGATAGGCGCCGCCGCCCGCCTCGAACGCGCGCGTCTCGAGCTGCCGTTGCAGCGCGATGCCGGCGAGCGGATCGCCGGGATAGTCGCGCGCCGGATCGATGCCGACGACGATCCCCGAATTGGCGTTGCGCTCGTTGCGCGAATATTGGCTCATGCCGTTGGTCGCGACCCGCCCCGGCTCCGAAGTCGCGGCGACGACGGTGCCGCCCGGGCACATGCAGAAGCTGTAGACGGTGCGCCCGTTCTTGCAGTGGTGCGACAGGCTGTACGCCGCCGCGCCGAGATCGGGATGGCCGGCGCACGGCCCGAACCGCGCCTCGTCGATCCAGCTTTGCGGATGTTCGATCCGAACGCCGATCGAAAAGGGCTTGGCTTCGAGGAAGACACCGCGCGCATGCAGCATCGCGAACGTATCCCGCGCGCTATGCCCGAGCGCGAGCACCACCGGCCCATCGGTCGCCAGCCGCTCGCCGGTGCTGAGGTGGAGCGCGGCGAGGCGGCGGCTGCCGTCCGCCCCGGTCGCCACCTCGATATCGTCGACGCGGCGTTCGAAGCGATATTCGCCGCCGAGCGCCTCGACCGTCGCGCGCATGCTCTCGACCATCGTCACCAGGCGGAAGGTGCCGATATGCGGATGCGCCTCGGTGAGGATCTCCTCGGGCGCGCCGGCCTTGACGAACTCGCTCAGCACCTTGCGGCCGAGATGGCGCGGATCCTTGATCTGGCTCCACAATTTGCCGTCGGAGAAGGTGCCGGCGCCGCCCTCGCCGAACTGGACGTTCGATTCGGGATTGAGTTCGCTGCGCCGCCACAGGCCCCAGGTGTCCTTGGTCCGCTCGCGCACCACCTTGCCGCGATCGAGGATGATCGGCCGGAAGCCCATCTGCGCGAGGATCAGCCCGGCGAAGAGCCCGCACGGCCCCGCCCCGACCACCACCGGCCGCGGCCCGGCATAGCCCGCCGGGGCCTTGGCGACGAAGCGATAGCCGGTGTCCGGCGTCGGGTTGACGTGGCGGTCCCGCTTGAACCGGGCGAGCACCGCCGCCTCGTTCTTGACCGTCACGTCGATCGAATAGACGAAGTGGATGTCCATCTTGTCGCGCGCGTCGTGCGCGCGCCGCGCGACGGTATAGCGGACGAGGTCGCGCGGCGTGATGCGCAGCCGGTTGCGGATCGCCGCGGCCAGCGCCTCCTCCGGATGGTTGAGCGGCAGCTTCAATTCGGTGATGCGGAGCATGACCCGCCTTAGCCGATTTCGCGCCCGCCAGCCACCCGTGCGCGCGCCGGGTCAGCCGGCGACGTCGACCGCCTCGGTCACGATGATCTCTGGCCGTGCCGTCGCAAGATCGCGCGCGGCGAGGCCGAACGCCTTGAAATGATCCGATTGCATATGCGCGTCGACCGCCGCCTGATCGGCATAAAGTTCGTTGAAGACGAACCGCCGCGCGCCCTCGGTCTCGCGCCACAGCTCGTAATGGAGCGTGCCCGGCTCGGCCCGCGACGCTGCGACACAGACGCGCGCCGCCGCGACGAACGCCGCCTCCGCGCCGGGCTTTACCGAGACGAATGCGATCACTTTGATGGCCATGCCGCTAATCCTTATCGTGTCGCCCCCAACTGGGAGCGGCGGCACGTCGCGGCAAGCCTACCAGCGGCCATCGGCCGCCGCGGTGCCGCGATATTCGGCGATCCGTCGCGCCGTCGCCGGCGACACCGCCGCCGGCAGATCGTCGAGCGCGAACAGCCGCGCCTCGGCCAGTTCGACGCCATCGGCCGCCGGCGCGTCCCGCGTCGTTCCGCGGAACAGGAAGACGGTATCGCGCCGCCCCTCCTGCCGCGCCTCGAACCGGCCGATCGCGGTCGGCGCGTCGAGCGTGCAGCCGGTCTCCTCCGCCAGCTCGCGCACCGCCGCGTCGGCGGGGGATTCGCGACGGCCGATGCCGCCGCCCGGCAGCATCACCAATCGGACCGCCCGTAACGGTGGCGCACGAGCAGCAGCCGCCCCGCCGGATCGAACGCCATCACCTTGACCCCGCGCGTCCGCCAGCGCAGCAGCGCGAGCATGCGGCGGCGCAGGCGATAGCCGAGATCGATGAGCGGGCGCATCGCCCCGCCATAGCCGGTCGCGGCGCCTGCCACCAACGCTTGCGCGATGCCGGCGAACCGGCAAAGAGGCGGATCGAAGGGAAGCCTATGTCCGTCTTGTCCGATCGCTGGATCCGCGACGCCGCGCGCGAGCAGCGGATGATCGAACCGTTCGTCGAGAGCCAGCGCCGCGAGGGCTGCATCAGCTACGGCCTGTCCTCCTATGGCTATGACGCCCGCGTCGCCGACGAATTCAAGATCTTCACCAATGTCGACAATGCCCTGGTCGACCCGAAGGACTTTGCCGCCAACAGCTTCGTCGATCGCAAGACCGACGTGTGCATCATCCCACCCAACAGCTTCGCGCTCGCCCGCACGGTGGAATATTTCCGCGTGCCGCGCGACGTGCTGGTCATCTGCCTCGGCAAGTCGACCTATGCGCGCTGCGGCATCATCGTCAACGTGACGCCGCTCGAGCCCGGCTGGGAGGGGCACGTCACGCTCGAATTCTCCAACACGACGCCGCTGCCTGCCAAGATCTACGCCAATGAGGGCGCCTGCCAGTTCCTGTTCCTGCAAGGCAACGAGCCGTGCGAGATCAGCTACGCCGACCGGGCGGGCAAATATATGGGCCAGCGCGGCGTGACCTTGCCGAAGCTGTAGGCGCGCCGGGAGGGCACCCGCCCCCCCGTCCGTCCGGACCGGCGCCTGCGGTGACGAGGGGCCGATTCGCGCATAAAGGCCCGCACGCGCATGGCGGCGCGACCGACCCCGGCGCCAACCTCCTGATGATCCAGCCCTTTCCTGCAAGCTATTGCAAGTCATTTGCATCACTGGCATCGATGATGACCTGAACAGGGGGATCATCGTGGTTGCTGTCGTGCAGGCCCGCTCGGCGCGGGCGTTTCTGCTGTCGATGTCGCTCGTCTCGAGCGGATGCCTGCTTCCGGCGGCAGCGATCGCGCAGCGCGCCGAGGATGGCGCCAGTGACGATATCGTCGTCAGCGCCGATCGGCGCGACAGCTTCGGCGCCGATTATGTGCAGGCCGGCACATTCCGCGACGCACGGTTGATCGACACGCCGTTGACCGTGTCGGTGCTGACCCGCCCCCTGCTCGACGCCCAGCAGGCGCAGTCGCTCAACGATGCGGTCCGCAACACCGCCGGCGTCAGCCAGGCGCAGATCAACACCAGCATCTACAGCAATCTGGCGGTACGCGGCATCACGCTCAACAATTTCACCAACGTGCGGTGGAATGGCGTGCTGCCGGTTGTCAACGTCATCGAACAGCCGGTCGAGGCGATGGACCGGGTCGAGGTGCTGAAAGGGGCGGCCGGTCTCTATTACGGATTTGCCACGCCATCGGGCATCGTCAATCTCGTCACCGCGCGCGCGGGCACGACGCCCGTCACCCGCTTCACGGTCAGCGGCAACGCCTATGGCGCGATCGGCCTGACCGGCGATGTCGGCCGGCGCTCCGGCGCGGTCGGCATCCGGATCAACGGCGGCACCGGCCTCGTCGCGACGGGGGTCCGGTGGACCAGGGGCCAGCGCGGCTTCGCGACGCTCGCCTTCGACTGGACGCCGACGGACGCGGTCCAGATTCTCGTCGACGCTGCCTATATCGCCAAGACGATCACCGAGCCGACCGAATTCAGCCTGGCCGCGGTGCACGACAGGATCGTCCTGCCGCCGCTGTCGTCACCGCACCGCAACCTCGGCGCCGACTGGATGCAGGCGCGGGGTCGCGAAACCAATTTGCTGGCGCGGGTGAACTATGATGTCGCGCCGCGCTGGCGGCTCGCGGCCGCGATCGGGCGCTCCTATCTGACGCGCGATCGGGCCTATTCGTCGTTCGGCCGCTACGATCCGCTCACCGGGGATGGGATCGTCACCGTCGCGCGGACGCGCGGCAACGATTTCACCAACCTCGTCTATCGCGGCGACCTGTCCGGCGGCATCCGCACCGGTCCGCTCCACCATGATCTGCTCGTCGGCATCGCCGTACAGATCCGCGACGGCAACGTGCCGATCGCCGTCCGTCGCGCGGTGCCGCAAAACCTGAACCACCCGGTCCCCATCCCCCCGCAGCCATCCCCGCCCCGCATCGTTCCCAATCCGACGCGGACCGTCGACCGGGGTGTCTACCTCTTCGACCGCGCGTCGGTCGGCGACTGGCTGCAGGCGACGATCGGGTGGCGCAAGACGCGCTATACCGACGTCAGCTCCGCCAGTGCCTATGAGGTCGATCCGACCACGCTGTCCTATGGCCTGATGGTCAAGCCGGTCCGCTGGATCAGCGCCTATGCCAATTATATCGAGGGGCTCGAACCCGGCCCGATCGCGCAGCAGATCGCGCGCAACGCCGGCGAGATGCTCCCCGCCGCGGTCAGCCGGCAGCAGGAGGCCGGGATCAAGATCGCGCCGCTCACCCGGCTGCTGCTGACCGGGACCTGGTTCCGCATCGCCCGGCCCTCGGCCTATCTCAACAGCAGCAACCTCTTCGTGCAGGACGGCGAGGCGGTCTATCAGGGCGGCGAATTCAGCGCGGTGGGCGAGGTCGGTGCCAATCTGTCGATCACCGCGAGTGCGATGGCGCTGTCCGCGCGTCAGCGGACGGGTTCGCCGGACGTCGCCGGCAAGCGGATCGAGAATGTCGCGCCCGGTTCCGGCTCCCTATTCGCCCTCTACCGGGTCGCCTCGGCCCCCGGCCTGAGCCTATCGGCAGGGCTGTTCCGGGTCGGTCGGCGCGCGGTCAATGCGCTCAATCAGGCCGAGGTGCCGGGCTATACGACGATCGACCTCGGCGCCGGCTATCGTTTCACGCTGTCGGGCAGGTCCGCGGCCGTGCGCGCCTATGCCGACAACGTCACCGGCCGACGCTATTGGGCGTCGACCGGATCGAGCCTGCTCGCGCAAGGGCTGCCGCGGACGATACGACTCAGCCTCTCCCTCGACCTCTAGGGGGCTCGTCCGATCGTCGCCCGCCGCGCCGAAACGCCTGGTCCGGCTATGGGCAGGATCACGCGTCGGGCGGGGGCGCGCCTTTTCGGCTATCGCGTCGCGACCCGCATCGGCAGTCGCGCGAGACCGCGCGCCGCGACGTCGTGCGACGAGACCACCGCACCGCTCGGCATGTCCATCGCCACCGCCGGGCGCTCCAGCACCGTATCGTACAGCGCGCGCGCTTCGGCGCTGCGGCCGATCCGGGTGTAGGCGGCGGCGAGGTTGAGCATCAGCTCGGGCCGGTCGGGGAAGATCCGCCGCTCCGCCTCGATCCGCTTGGCCGCGGTGACGAAGTCGCCCGCGGCGATCGCCTGATAGCCGGTCCGGTCGGCCGCGAGCACCGGTGTCGCCAGCATCGTGCCGGCCGCCATCGTGAGGACAAGATTACGCATTGCATCGTCTCCCCCCTGCCCGAATGGCAGGTTTCATTTTTATGACACTGGTGTGTCACTTTGAAGACAACGACGCAAGGTCCGATCAGGTCCGTTCGGTCACCCCCTGCCAGGCGCTGCGCATCAGATGCTGCAACCGCTCGCGGCTCCGGTCGGAGAGGTGGCGCAGCCGCTCGCCCGCGGCGGAGATGCCGGTGCTGCGATCCAGCCCCTCGACCTGCATCACCCACAATTGCCGGAAGGCGCCGCCCTTCTGGCGCAGCAGCTGCTGCGGCGGGCCGTCCTCGACGATCCGCCCGTCGGCGAGCACGACGACGCGGTCGAAGCCGGCGATCGTCGACAGGCGATGCGCGACGGCGATGACGGTGCGGTTCTCGATCAGCGCGTCGAGCCCGTTCTGCACCTCCAGCTCCGATTCCGAATCGAGCGCCGAGGTCGCCTCGTCGAGCAGGACGATCCGGGCATTCTTCAGGAAGGCGCGGGCGATGCCGATACGCTGCCGCTGGCCGCCCGACAAATTGGTGCCGCGTTCGCCGACGATCGAATCATAGCCGTGCGGCAGGCGGCGGATGAACTCGTCGCATCCTGCGGTCTGCGCGGCGCGATGCACCTCCTCGTCGCTCGCATCGGGTTTGGCGAAGCGGATATTCTCCATCACCGTGCGGTGGAACAGCATCACCTCCTGCGGCACCACTGCGAGCGCATCGCGCAGGCTCTCCTGCGTCACCTCGCGGATATCCTGGCCGTCGATCGCGACATGGCCGGCCTGCGGATCGTGGAAGCGCTGGATGAGCTGGAGCAGCGACGACTTGCCCGCGCCCGACGGTCCGACGACGCCGACCTTCTGCCCCGCCGGAATGACGAGCGACAGGTCGTGCAGCACGGGATGCGCCGGGTCGTACCCGAAGGTGACCTGCGACAGCTCGACCCGCCCCTCGCCGACGCGCAGCCGGCTCGCCGCCGGCGCATCGCCCAACGTCTGCGGCACGCCGATGATGTCGAGCGTCTCGCGCAGATAGCTGAATTGCTGGCTGGTATCGATCAGCGCCATCGCCAGGTCGCGCGATCCATGCAGGATGCGGAAGGTCATCGTGCTGATCACCACCACGTCGCCGGTCGAAATGGCATGCGCCGACCAGCGGCCGATCGCCCAGATCAGCGTGCCGCCGACGAGGATGGCGAGCGCGAGGTCGTGCAGCCCGCGCATCCGCTCGACGAAGAACCAGCCGCGCCGCTGCGCGCTCGCCTCGTCGTCGAGGAAGCCCTGCAGGCGCGAGAGTTCGCGCTGATGCGCGGCGAAGGCCTTGACCACCCAGATGTTGCCGATCAGGTCGACCAGCTCGCCGCCGACGGTGCCGGCACGCTCGGCGAAGGCCTTGTGGTGGACGTGCCCGCGCAGGCCGAGCAGCACCAGCACGACGGTGACGACGACGAAGATCACGCCCAGCACCGCAGCCATCGCCGGGTCGATGCTGACGAAGATGATCATCGCCCCGACGAAGGCGATCAACGGCGGCGTCACCTCCTGAAGCAGACGGTGGACGATCGAGCCGAAGATGCCGGCGAGACCGGAGACGCGATGGCCGAGCGAGCCGGCGCGCTGGTTCTGGAAGAACGGCATCTGGTGGCCGGTCAGATAGTCGACCATGTCGAGGCGGATATCGACGCCCGATTTGACCGTGGCATGGCCGAGCGTCAGCGCCGCGGCGCGTTGCAGCGCGCTTTCCAGCACGACGAGGGCGAGGAAGGCGGCGAGGAAGGTGTAGACGGCGGCGCGGATCCGGTCCGAGCCGGTCATCGCGTCGATCAGCAGCTTCAGCGCATATTGCACCCCGATCGAACAGGTCGACGAGGCCGCGACGAGCAGGCCGAGCGACAGGAAGGTCCAGGGACGGACGCGGATGTAGTGGAGCAGGAAACGGGTCGGACTGCGTCGGTAGGACATGGCAGAGGGCTCCCGGCGGAGCGGGCATGTTGCAGCGCAGCAACATCGCTGGCAACCGCCATGCGTCGGGAAGACGCGATTTGCCGTCCGACGCCCCTGCGTGCTGATGGCGATCAGCCCGGCGCCGGTGCGCCGTCACGCCGGGACCGCGCACGAAAAAGGGCGGCTCCTTGCGGAACCGCCCCAGACACATGGCCTTCAGCGGGGATCAGAAATCGTTGCGATACTGTTCGTTGCCGATGAAGCCCAATTTGGTCACCGCCGAACGCTTGATCACCGCCAGCGTCTGGTCGACCTTGTCGTATTTCGCCGCCGGGTCGGGCTGGAAGTGCAGCTCCGGCTCGGGATTGATCGCCGCCGCCGCGTCGAGATAGGTGCGCAGCGTCACCTCGTCGACGGGAACGCCGTTCCACGACACCGTGCCGGCCGCGTCGATGATGATCTTGTTCTTCTGCGGATCGACCGGCGGTTTGACGTTGCGCGGATCGTTGACCGGCAGATCGACCTTGACCGCGTGGGTCGGGATCGGAAGCGTGATGATGAACATGATGAGGAGCACGAGCATGACGTCGATCAACGGCGTCGTGTTCATGTCCATCATCGGCTCGCCGTCTTCCGTGCCACCACTCATTGCCATTTCAGATACTCCTGGATCGGGCGGGGCGGATCAGCCGCCCGCGGGCGGCGGCTGCGAGATGAAGCCGACCTTGGCGAAGCCGGCCTGCTGCATCGTGTATACGGTGCCGCCGATGCACTTATAGGGGGTGTTGACGTCGCCGCGGATATGCACTTCCGGCAGTTCGAGGTCCGGATTGCCGGCACCGCCCTGACGGTCGATCTCGAGCTTGAGCTTGTCGACCGCGCGGGTCAGCAGGTCCTTGCTGGTGATCGGCGACGTGCCCCAATAGACCAGGCAGCTGCCGTCCGGCTTGGTCGTCACCGACAGCAGGACGTTTTCGGGCTTGGTCGTCGTCGGATCGAAACGGACCTTGGGCAGGACGATGCCCTTGACCGTCTGGATCGCCACCGGAACGGCGATCAGGAAGATGATCAGAAGCACCAGCATCACGTCCACGAGGGGCGTGGTGTTGATGTCCGACAATGGTTTCTCGGAGGAACCTCCTCCGCCTGTGCTCATCGCCATGTGCGAGCTATCCTATCCATTCCATGTGCCGGCGGCCGTTCGCCGCCGGCTGGTCGCGGGGTCGCCAAAGCGCGACCCCGCAGCCTTATCGTCTTACGGGCGGCTCTGCACGCCACCGGCCTGGCCGGCGGTGGTGGTCGCAGCCGCCGGCTTCACCGGGGCCTTGGCAGCCGGCGCATTGCCGAGCGTCGGCTTGACGGCACCGTTCGAGGCGAGGAAGCCGAGCACGTCGTTCGAGAAGGCCGACAGGTCCTCCGCGATCGACTTGTTGCGGCGCTGCAGCCAGTTGTACGCAAGCACCGCGGGAACCGCGACGACCAGACCGAGCGCGGTCATGATCAGCGCCTCACCGACCGGGCCGGCGACCTTGTCGATCGAGGGGTCGCCCGACGCGCCGATCTTGATCAGCGCGCGGTAGATGCCGACCACGGTGCCGAACAGACCGATGAACGGTGCGGTCGCGCCGACCGTCGCGAGGAAGGCGAGACCGCCGCCCAGCTTCGAGTTGATCGCCGCTTCCGAACGGGCGAGCGAACCGTGCAGCCAGTCATGCGCCTCGACCGGATCGGTCAGCTTGGCATGCTGGTCCTGCGCCTGCAGGCCGTCGTCGACGAGCTGCTTGTACGCCGAGTTCTTCTCGAGCTTGGCGGCGCCCTCGCGCAGGTTGGCCGAGTTCCAGAAGCCCTGACGGACGCGCTTCGCCTGGTTGATGATCTTCTGCTGCTCGAACAGCTTCGAGAACAGGATGTAGAACGAGACGATCGACATGATCACGAGGATCGTGAACACCGACTGCGAGATCAGGCCGCCTTCCTTCAGAGCGGCCTGCAGGCCGAACTGGTTTTCGGCGGCCGCGGTGCCGCCGGCCGCGAGAATGGTGGTGAGCATTATGGTATCCCTCTAATCTATCTGGCTGGCCGCTGGGGCCGATTGGCATGCATTAGAACGTCGGTGCATCAATCCGTCGGCACCTGCCAGCGGATGGAGATGGTATCGCTAGCAGCGATCGGCTGGCCCGATTCATCCTTCGCCGGCGTGTAGCGACCACGACGCTGCGCGACGCTGCACGTTGCGCGATCGAGATCGGAATTGCCGCTCGACGAGGTGACCGTGCAACCCGACACGCGACCATCGGTCCCGATGCTGAGCCGTGCGACGACACGTCCCGAAGCCTGTTCACGAAGCGCGCCCGACGGATAATCGTCGGTGCTGTACCAGCTCGACGGGTTACCCTTCGACTTGGCGGCCTGAGACACGCGCGGCGGAGCCGGCGGCGCAGGCGGTGCCGGCGGAGCGGGCGGCGCAGCGATCGGCGTCAGATTGACGGCCGGCGGCGGCGTCGTGACCGTCTGGATCACCACGGGCGGCGGGTTCGGATTCTGCACGATCGGCGGCGGCGACACCACCGGCGGCGGCGTCATCGGCGTATCGGGCGGCGGGGGCGGCGGCTCGTCCGGCGGCGGGGGAGGCGGCTCCTCCACGTCGAACGTGTTAAGTTTTTCTTGGGCCTTCTTCACGTATTGGTACGCGAGCCCGGTGACGAAGGCGTAGCCCAGCGCCGCATGGATGAGCACGACGATGACGATCGCGACCACCCTGCCACCGGACATCTTCTGGTCAGCATAGGCCATTCAGCAACGACACTCCCTAATCTCACGGTCCTCGCAGCGCCCGGGGGAAGAGCGCGCGTAGGCCCCTGCCCCGGCTTACGCCGCGTGTGACAGTGCGCAAACCCTATCGTCCCGTTTCTCGCCACGCAAACGCTTTGTCGGACGCAACAAACGTACAATCGTTTAGCGACACTTTTATTTCTGTATCGTTCAGGAGCATTCGGCTAGCGAATTCGGCATGGTTATGCGCTTTCGCCCCATTCTGGCCGTCGTTGCCGCCGTCGCCGCCGCGCCGATTTACGCCGCTTTTCCGCCACAAAGCGCGACTGCGATGCCGAATCAGCCCGGCTCTGATAGCGCTATCGGCTATGCCGATCTGACCGATCTGGTGATCGCCGCGCCGGTGATCGCCGATGCGACGATCCGCTCCGCGATCCGCCTGAAAGGTGACGAAGCGGCAGGCGTAGCGCCCGGATTCACACGATATTATGTCGAGGCCGACATTGGCGCGCTGGTCCGCGGCGCCGGCGGACTGCCGCCGCGAATCGGCTATCTTGTGGATATTGCACCTGATTCCTCGGGCCGATTGGCCAAGTTGAAGAAAATGCGGGTGATCCTGTTCGGCCGTCCGGTCGCCAACCGTCCCGATCAGATACAGTTGGTCGCACCCGACGCACAAATTTCCTGGACGCCCGCGGAGGACGCGCGCGTCCGCGCCGTCGCCCGCGCTCTGGTCGCCACCGATGCGCCGCCGGTGATCACCGGGATCGGCAATGCCTTCCACGTTCCGGGTGCGCTACCAGGCGAGGGCGAGACGCAGGTGTTCCTCACCACCGCCAATGGCGCGCCGGTATCGCTCACTGTGCTGCGCCGCCCCGGCGAGCAGCCGCGCTGGGCGGTCGCCTTGTCGGAGATCGTCGACGAGGCGGCGGCGCCGCCGGCGCGCGACACGCTGCTCTGGTATCGCCTCGCCTGTGCGCTGCCCGCCGATCTGCCCGAGCGCAGCACCGCCTCGCTGGCCGAGGCGGACGCCGGCATCGCGCGCGACGATTATCACTTTATCCTCAGCCAGCTCGGCCCATGCGGCCGGACGCGGACGATCCGCTGACGGATCAGCCCGCGTCGGCCGGGCGGTGCCGCACCAGCGTGATGCCGATCGACTCCCCCGCCTCGGCGATCGCCAGCTTGACGATCTTGACGCGGACCTTGCGCACGCGCCGGTCGCCGAGGAACAGCGTTTCGCAGATATGGTCGGCGACCGCCTCGATCAGCGTGAAATGCTGCCCTTCCGGCAACGCCGTCGTCGCGGCATGCTTGAGGTCGAGATAGTTCTTCGATGCCGACAGCGGCGTGTCGGGGGCGAAATGCGCCGGGCAGACCAGATCGACGGTGAGGTCGATGCGCAGCGGCTGCGGTAGGTGCGTCTCCTCCGAATAGATACCGGTGAGCACCTGAACCTCGAGGTCGTGGACCTCCAGCTGAAGACTGTCTTGCATGGCGCCCGCCTCTAGCAAGCCCTGCGCCCGACTGCCAATCGCATTGCAGCTTGCCTTCCGCGCGGCGCCGCCGCATGCGCCGCGCGCTTCCGCTCTCCGTTGCCGAGGACCCCGTGACCGAGTCCGCGTCCCTTTCGCCTGCCCTGCCCTCGCTCGCCTTCGTTCCGCTCGCCGACGTGCCCGGCGCAGCGATCGAGGCGCTGCTCGATGCCGCCTTCGGCCCGGACCGTCATCGCCGCACCGCGTACAAGGTGCGCGGCGCGGGGCAGCCGATCGCCGCGCTCAGCCTCGCCGCCGTTGCCGGAGACGGGCTGATCGGCTCGATCCAATGCTGGCCGGTGGCGCTGCACGGCGACGACGGCGTCGCCCATCCGCTGGTGATGATCGGGCCGGTCGCGGTCGCGCCGGCGCACCAGCGCGACGGCATCGGCCGGCTGCTGATGACGCACGCGCTCGATGCGGCGGCGGCGGCGGGGCTCGACGACCGGCTGATGCTGATCGGCGATCCCGAATATTACGGCCGCTTCTTCGGCTTCGACGCCAGCCGCACCGCCGACTGGCGCCTGCCCGGCCCGGTCGAACGCCACCGCCTGCTCTCGCGCGGCACGGGCGTGCCGGCGGTGGCGGGGGTGCTCGGGCCGCGATAGCGGCGCAGTAGTAGGGTTCGCGCGGAGGCGCGGAGGCGCGGAGATGACGCGCATGGGCAGGCGTGGCCCTGTCATCCGCCGACGCCGGAGAGGCGGTGCAGCGTTGCGTCAGAATGCCCCCCTCTCCGCGCCTCCGCGTGAACCCTCCTTTTCGACGGAGCTGCACCGGCGCTCGCCCGGTGGGCCGTTCACGCGAAGACGCAAAGGCGCCAAGGGGTCTTGCCTGCGGACGGGCGCCGCGCCCTGATTCGACTCGACATGAAGAGCCGCTACCGCGGCGGACGCACCCTCTTCGCGGCTTCGCGGCTTAGCGCGCCATCGTCCCGGCGACCGCCAGCCTTTACGCACGCCGCCCGAGTCCCTACCTCGCCGCGATGCCGATGGAGGAGCTTCCCGATCTCGCCGGTCTCAGCCTTGCCGAGATCGCGACCCTGGCCGAACAGCGCCGCCTGCCGCCAGTCGAGCAATGGCAGCCCGCGCATTGCGGCGACAGCGAGATGCGCATCGCGCGCGACGGAAGCTGGTATCATCAGGGTGCGCCGATCGGCCGCAGCGCGATGGTCCGCCTGTTCTCGACCATCCTGCGCCGCGAGCCCGACGGCGGCTATGTCCTCGTCACACCCGCCGAGAAGCTCAGCATCGCGGTCGAGGACGCGCCGTTCGTCGCGGTCGAGATGAAGGCGGAGGGCGACGGACGCGACGCGCGGCTCGCCTTCCGGCTCAACACCGGCGATCTCGTCACCGCCGATGCCGCGCACCCGCTGCGCTTCGTCGAGGGTGAGGACGGCCCCCGCCCCTATCTCCACGTCCGCGGCGGTCTTGAGGCGCTGGTCGCACGGCCGGTCTATTACGAGCTGGCCGAGCGCGCGCTCGCCGGTGACGACGCACAGCCCGGCGTGTGGAGCACCGGCGCCTTCTTCCCGCTGGCCGCCGCATGACGCTCGCCGAGCGGCTCGCACGCGCCTGGCAGGCCGGGCGCGGTGGCGACGCGTCGCTGCTCACCGGCGACGACCGCGAACTCGACGCCCGTCCGCCCGCCGATCTCACCCCCGCCGCGGTGCTGATCGCGGTGACCGATCGCGATCGGCCGGGCGTGCTGCTGACCCAGCGTACCGAGACGCTACGCCATCATGCCGGTCAGATCGCCTTTCCCGGCGGGCGGCTCGACCCCGGCGAGGATGCGGTCGCCGCAGCGCTGCGCGAGGCGGAGGAGGAGATCGCGCTGCCCCGCGCCGCGGTCGCCGTGATCGGTCCGGTCGCCGCCTATCGCACCATCACCGGCTATGCCGTCACGCCGGTGCTCGCCGCCGTGCCCGCCGATCTGCCGCTGGTGCCGAGCGAGGCGGAGGTCGCCAGCGTGTTCGAGGTACCGCTCGACCATCTGCTCGATCCCGCCAACCAGCTCGCGGCGAGCGCACAATGGCGTGGGCAGACGCGGCATTACTATGAGATCCACTGGCAGGACCGACGCATCTGGGGCGCGACCGCCGCGATGATCGTCAATCTGTCGCGGCAGCTCGCATGGTGACGCTGGCGCTCGACGCCATCGCCGCACGCGAGGGCTTCGCCGCTCTGATCGCCGCGCTCGGAGGGCCGGAGCGGACGCGGCTGGTCGGCGGCGTGGTGCGCGATACGTTGCTCGGGCTCGACCCGGCGGACATCGACCTGGCGACCCAGTTGCTGCCAGACGAGGTGCTGGCGCGGCTCGAGGCGGCGGCGATCCGCGCGGTGCCGACCGGCCTTGCCCACGGCACCGTCACCGCGGTGCTGCCGGGCGGACCGATCGAGGTGACGACGCTGCGCCACGACGTCGCCACCGATGGCCGCCACGCCGTCGTCGCCTTCACCGACGTCTGGCAGGACGATGCGGCGCGGCGCGATTTCACGATCAACGCGCTCTATGCCGATCCGGCGACCGGCGCGGTGGTCGATTATTTCGACGGGCTTGCCGATCTCGCCGCCGGGCGGGTCCGGTTCATCGGCGATCCCTATCGCCGCATCGCCGAGGATCACCTGCGCATCCTGCGCTTCTTCCGCTTTCACGCGCGTTTCGGCGACGCCGACCAGACGCAGATCGACGCCGCCGGGCTCGACGCCTGCACCGCCCGCGCCAACGACCTGATGGCGCTGTCGCGCGAGCGGATCGCCGCCGAATTGCTCAAGCTGCTCGTCGCCCGCCATGCGGTGGCGGTGATCGCGCTGATGATCGAGCGCGGCATCTGGCGCGCGGTGCTGCCCGAGATCACCGACGCGCGCGCACTGGCCGACCTCGCCGCGCGCGAGGCGGCGGCGGGTGTCGCGCCCGATCCGATCCGTCGGCTCGCGACGCTGATCCCGCCGGCTGCGGCGGAGGCGGTCGGCGCGCGGCTCAAGCTGTCGAATGCCGATCGCAAGCGGCTGATCGCGGCGACGCAAGGTCCGGGCGACGAGGGCGCGCGCGCGCTCGCCTATCGCGTCGGTTTCGCGAGCGCCGAGGACCGGCTGCTGATCGCCGGCGCCGACGTCGCGCCGCTGCGCGACTGGACGCCGCCGGCCCTGCCGATCGGCGGCGGCGCGCTGGTCGAGCGCGGCCTACGCAAGGGGCCGGAGGTCGCGGCGGTGCTGCGCCAGATCGAGACGCGCTGGATCGCCGAGGGCTTCCCCGACGCCGCGCGCGTCGCTCAGCTCGCCGACGAGGCGGTGCGCGCCGCGACGATCATGCGCAGCGCGTCGGACGCCTCGAGCGGTCGCGCATAAAGATAGCCCTGGCCGAAGGTGCAGCCGAGCGCGGCGAGCGTCTGCGCCAGTTCGTTGCTCTCGACGCCTTCCGCCGTGGTGCGCATGCCGAGCGCCTGCGCGAGGCTGAGCACCGCGCGCACGATCGCGATCTTGTCGCGGTCGGCGAGCATGCCGGAGACGAAGCTGCGGTCGATCTTGAGGATGTCGATCGGCAGCTTCTGGAGATAGGCGAGGTTGGAATAGCCGGTGCCGAAATCGTCCATCGCCAGCGTCGTGCCGAGCGCCTTCAGCCCGTGCATGATGCCGGCGATACGATCGGGATCGGTGACGATCGCGCTTTCGGTCAGTTCGAGCACGAAGCGGTCGCCGCTCAGCGCATGGCGGATCAGCGCCGCCTCGACCACCGGGGTGATGTCGTCGCGCTGGAGCTGGATCGCCGACAGATTGACCGCGACGCGCATCCCGCAATTGCCGCCGCATTCCTCGTCCCACCAGCGCAGCGTCCGCGCCGCCTCGTCCATCGCCCAGCGGCCGAGCGGGACGATCAGCCCCGATTCCTCCGCGACCGGGATGAAGTCGCTCGGCTGATGCTCGACACCCTGCGGATCGCGCCAGCGCGCCAGCGCCTCGAACGAGACGATCGCACCGGTGGCGAGATCGCAGATCGGCTGGAAGGCGAGCCGCAGCTGGCGGTCGTCGATCGCGCGGCGCAGCGCCGTCTCCATCGCGAACCGCTCGCGCGCCAGCGTGAAGGCCTGCGTCTGATAGCTTTCGACCTGCCGCCCGGTCTTGGCGCCCTTGACCGCGAATTGCGCGTTGCGGATCAGCTCCTCGACATCGTCGATCGCATCGTCGCCATAAGCGATGCCGATCGAACATTCGACGCCGATCTCATAGTCGCTCAGCCGGAACGGCGCCGCCAGCGCGCGGCGGATGCGCTCGGCGAGGCGGTTGGCCTCGTCCCGGTCGTTGTCGACCGCCATCAGGATGCCGAATTCGTCGCCGCCGATCCGGGCGAGCGAATCGCAGGCGCGCAGCGCGCCCTTGATCCGCCGCGCGACGGTGATCAGCAATTCGTCGCCGGCGAGCCCGCCGAGACAGGCGTTGAGCTGGCCGAAGCGATCGAGGTCGATGACCAGCACCGCATGGCCGCTGCGCTCCGCCTGCACCGCCTCGATCATGTCGCTGAAGCCTTCCCGGTTGGGCAGGCCGGTCAGGCTGTCGGTGGTCATCTCGCGGCGCAGCGAGCGTTCGGTATGGACCTGCGCGGTCAGGTCGATGAAGGCGATCTGACAGCGGTCGCGCAGCGCGGCGGTCGGACGCGCGAGCGTGACGCGATAATAACGCGAATCGATCACCTGCCCGATCGACCAGTCGAAATCGCTGCGCAGGTCGCTCGACCGCAGGAAGGCATCGATGCGGCTGCCGAGCAGCGCGAGCATCGGCGACCGGTCGGCGATCACCCCCAGCCCGGCGAGCCGATAGGCGCGATTGATCGCCAGAAAGGTGAAGCCGCCCCCCTCGCGCCCGACCTGCACCGTCGGGATCGGGATCAGCTCGAGATCGCGCTCGAACAGCTCCGCCGCATCGCGCGGTATGGCTGACAGGTCTGGCGAAGCGGTGGCCATGCCTTCTTTGTAGACGCCGTTCGTTAAAGCCGCCTGAAAGTATACGTTCATCTTGGGTGGAATCGCGGCCACACGCACCGGCGAGCGATAAATTACCCCCCGAAGCGGTTGTCCCGCGGGAAGCCGGTCGGCGGCGTGCGCCCCGCCGCGCCGCGCGCGGTGCGCCACAGCGACAGGTCGGTCTCGGTGCGGGTGCGGCCCGAGCCGCCGCCCATCGGCCAGCTCAGTCCCTCGGCGAAGACGAAGGTGGTCGCGTCCGACAGATGGCCTTCGCGGAAGCGTTGCAGCTGCACGCCGGTGCCGCGCGTCATCACCGGCAGCTCGGCGATCGGGAAGACGAGCAATTTGCGGTTGTCGCCGATCGCCGCGACATAATCGGCCTCCGGCGCGACCGGACGGACGACGAGCAGTTTGGCGCCGGGGCGCGGCGTCATCACCGTCTTGCCCTTGCGCGTCTCGGCGATCACCTCGGACACCGCGACGCGGAAGCCGCGGCCGTCGGTGGCGGCGATCAGCAATTGCTCCTGCGCACGCGCGTTGAGGAAGGCGACGATGCCGATCGCGCCGTCGAGGTCGATCATCGCGCGCACCGGCTCACCGAAGCCGCGCCCGCCCGGCAATTTGTCCGCCGCCAGCGTGAAGAAACGCCCGTTCTCCGCGGCGAGGAGCAATTTGTCGGTGGTCTGCGCGTGAAAGGCGAAGGCGGGGCCGTCGCCTTCCTTGAACTTGAGCGTCTCCGCCCCCCCTGCTTCTTTTGGGGACAGGTCACCATGCCCCTTCATCGCGCGGATCCAGCCGCGCTGCGACAGGATCACGGTGATCGGCTCGCGCTCGATCATCGCTTCCAGCGGGATGTCGCGGGTCGGCGCGGCTTCCTCAATCGTCGTGCGGCGCGCGCCGAGCGGCGTCTCCGCGCCATAACGGTCGCGCACCTTCTTCATGTCGCGCTTCATCCGCCGCTTCTGCTTGGCGGGATCGGCGAGCAGCGCCTGCAATTCGGCCTGTTCCTTGTCGAGCTTGTCGCGTTCGCCGCGGATCTCGAACTCCTCGAGCCGGCGCAACGAGCGCAGCCGCATGTTGAGGATCGCCTCCGCCTGCCGGTCGGTGAGGCGGAATTCCGCCATCATCACCGCCTTGGGCTCATCCTCGGTGCGGATGATCTCGATCACCCGGTCGAGGTTGAGATAGGCGATCAGATAGCCGTCGAGCAGCTCGATCCGGTCGGCGATCTTGCCGAGCCGGTGGCGGGTGCGCCGCTCCAGCACGACGAATTGATGCTCGACCCACGCCTTGAGCGCGCCGCCGAGCGACATCACCCGCGGCGTGCGGTCCTTGTCGAGCACGTTGAGGTTGAGGCTGATCCGCGTTTCGAGATCGGAGAAGCGGAACAGCCCGTCCATCAGCACCTGCGCATCGACGGTGCGGCTGCGCGGTTCGAGGACGATGCGGATCTCGGCATCCGATTCGTCGCGCACGTCGGCGAGGATCGGGAATTTCTTGTCGTTGATCAGGCCGGCGATCTGCTCGATCAGCTTGCCCTTCTGCACGCCATAGGGGATTTCGGTGACGACGGCATGCCAGCCGCCGCCCTTCTCGCGCTCGATCTCCCAGCGCGCGCGGACACGGAACGCGCCACGCCCCGTCGCATAGCTTTCCGCGATCACGGCGGCGGGATCGACGATCAACCCGCCGGTCGGCAGGTCGGGGCCCCTGACGAAGTCGAGCACCGCGGCGTCGGGCGCATCCGGCTTGTCGACCAGCATCATCGCCGCGTCGAGCAGCTCGGCGGCATTGTGCGGCGGGATGCTCGTCGCCATGCCGACCGCGATCCCCGCCGCGCCGTTGGCGAGCAGGTTGGGGAACAGGCCGGGGAACAGCTCGGGCTCCTGCTCCTCGCCGTTATAGGTCGGGCGATAGGCGACGGCATCCTCGTCGAGCCCGTCCATCAGGTCGATCGCGACCTGCGTCAGCCGCGCCTCGGTATAGCGATAGGCGGCGGCGTTATCGCCGTCGATATTGCCGAAATTGCCCTGACCGTCGACCAGCGGGTAGCGCAGCGAGAAGGTCTGCGCGAGCCGGACCATCGCGTCGTAGACCGACTGGTCGCCGTGCGGATGATATTTGCCGATGACGTCGCCGACGACGCGCGCGCACTTCTTATAGCCCTGATTGGGATCGAGCTTGAGCAGCCGCATCGCCCACAGCAGCCGCCGGTGCACCGGCTTCAGCCCGTCGCGCACGTCGGGCAGCGAGCGCGCGGTGATCGTCGACAGCGCATAGACGAGATAGCGATCGGACAGCGCGGTATCGAACGGCGCGTCGAGGATGCCGATCGGGGGTTCCTGAAAGTCGGTGGCCATATCGGGAACGTTCTACTGGGCGGGGGCGCAAACGGCAACGGGCGCGCCGGGGCGGCGCAATCGGCGCAATCGGCGGTGCCGACGGCGTAGCGATGGCGTCGGCCTTTCCCCTCGGCTAGCGTCGCATCATGCTGACCTGGCCCGATCTTACCAGCCGCGTGCGCGGGGCGCCCGATGCAACGGTCGCTTATGGCGACGACCCCTTGCAGGTCGCCGACCTGTGGCGGCCGGCGGGGGACGGGCCGCATCCGGTGGTGGTGATGGTGCATGGCGGCTGCTGGCAGACGAGCATCGCCGATCGCCGGTTGATGGACTGGGCGGCGGCGGACCTGCGCGCCGCCGGCATCGCGGTGTGGAACATCGACTATCGCGGCGTCGATCGTGCCGGCGGCGGCTATCCCGGCACCTTCCGCGACGTCGCCGCCGCCGCCGACCGGCTGCGCGACGCGGCCGCCGCCTTCGCGCTCGACCTCCGCGGCGGCGTCGCCATCGGCCATTCCGCGGGCGGGCATCTCGCCTTGTGGCTCGCCGCGCGCCACCGGCTGAGCCCCGACAGCCCGCTGCACCGCCCGGCCCCGCTCGCGATCGGCACGGTGATCTGCCTCGGCGGCCTGCCCGATCTCGCCGCGGTCGCCGCCAGCCCCGACAATGGCTGCGGCACCGAGGTGATCGCCCGCCTCGTCGACCCGAGCCGGCCCTCGCCTTATGCCGATACCTCGCTGCCGCCGCTGCTGCCGATCGACGCGGTGCAGCATCTGGTCAACGGCCGCGAGGACCGGATCGTCCCCCTCCGGCTCGGCGAGGCCTATGTCGCGCAGGCGCAGGCGGCCGGCGACGACGCCCGGCTCCACACTGTCGCCGACACCGGCCATGTCGAACTGATCACCCCCGGCACCGCCGCCTGGACGCACGCGCGTGCGCTGGTCGTCGCCGCCGTCGAACGAGACCGCTGATGACCCGCGACGATGCCCGTGCCCTCGACCGCAGCGATCCCCTCGCCGCCTTCCGCGACCGGTTCGCCTTGCCCGAGGGGGTGATCTACCTCGACGGCAACTCGCTCGGCGTGCTGCCGCGCGCGGTCACGCCCGCGCTTGCCGATACGCTGACGCGGCAATGGGGCGAGCGGCTGATCCGCAGCTGGAACGAGGGCTGGATCGAGGCGCCGCAGCGGCTCGGCGCCAAGATCGCGCCGCTGATCGGCGCAGCGGCGGACGAGGTGATCGTCGGCGACACCACCTCGACGCATCTGTTCAAGGCGCTCGTCGCCGCGCTCCGCCACGATCCGGCGCGGCGCACCATCGTCAGCGAAGCGGGCAATTTCCCCACCGACCTGCATATCGCCGAGGGCGCGGTCGGCTGCGTCCCGGGCGCGACGCTCAAGGTGGTGGCGCGCGACCGGCTCGCCGCGGCATTGGGCGACGACACCGCCGTGCTGCTGCTCACCCACGTCCATTACAAGACCGCCGAGCGCTTCGACCTCGCCGACTGGAGCGCGCGCGCGCATGCCGCCGGTGCGCTGATGCTGTGGGACCTCAGCCACAGCGTCGGCGCGGTGCCGATCGACCTCGCCGCGGCGGGGGCCGATCTCGCGGTCGGCTGCACCTATAAATATCTCAACGGCGGTCCCGGTGCGCCGGCCTTCCTCTACGTCGCGCGCCAGTGGCAGGCGGCGCTCGCCAATCCGGTGAGCGGCTGGATGGGCCATGCCGAGCCCTTCGCCTTCACCGACGGCTATCGCCCGGCGGAGGGCATGCGCCGCTGGCTGGTCGGCACGCCGTCGATCCTCGCGATGGCGAGCCTCGAGGCGGCGCTCGACCTGTGGAACGACATCGACATGGCGCAGATCGCCGCCAAGAGCGCCGCGCTGTTCGCGATCCTTGCCGAGGCGGGCGCCGCCGCCGGCCTCGCCTGCGTCAGCCCCGCCGATCCGGCGCAGCGCGGCAGCCATATCAGCTTCCGCCACCGTCACGCCTATGCGGTGACGCAGGCGCTGATCGCGCGCGGCGTGATCGGCGACTTCCGCGCCCCCGACGTCCTGCGGCTCGGACTGACGCCGCTCTACCTCAGCCATGAGGACGTCTGGCGCGCCGGCGCACTGCTGCAAGAGGTCATCGCCGACGAGGCGTGGCGCGATCCCGCCTATGCGACGCGCAACGCGGTGACGTGACGCCGCGCCCGCCTCAATCGTCGAGGTGGGGGAAGATCTGTCCTTGCAGATTGATCGTCAGCTGCAGCGTCAGCGCATGATCCATCTGCCCCCGCGCGCCGCCGCGCGCCGGCCGGAACTGGTTGAGATAGCCGACATCCGCCGTCATCATCTTACCGATCGGCACGACCAGCCCGAGGATGTTGCGCATCCGCTCATAGCCGGCGCGCTGCCCCCAGCGCGTGCTGTTCGGGAGGTAAAAGCTTTCGTGGCTGACGAACACCGCCCAGCGACCCGTTCCCAGCCGCTGGTTGTAGCGGACCAGCGGCCGGATCCTCACGCCGATCTGCGATCCGCGCGGATTGAACCGCTCGTCGACCCGGAAGCGGGTGGCGATGGCGCCGAACGTGCCGACGATCTGCTGGCGGATGCGATCCTCGTCGGCGCTGGTATTGCCGTTATGCGCGCCGACCTTGCGATAGCCGACGCCGAACTCGATCCCCCGCGCCGCCCTGACGCCGAGCAGCGCGCCGAACTCGGTCTGATACAGCCCGTCCTGCCGGTCGCTGAACCGTGCGATCTGCTCCAGCGTCACCCGCATGTCGTCGGTGAGCGGCACGTTGGTGTTGATCTGCGTCCACAGCTGCACGTCCTGCTGCTGCGCGGATGCGGGGCTGGCGAAACCGGAGAGGGGTGATGCGACGCATAGGCTGCCGACGAGTCGCGTCGCGACGATAAGGTAGGAAAGTCGGGCCACGAGGCCGGCGATACCGGGGCAAGTGGCTGATGTCATGCGATCGTTTCTTGTCTGCAACGACCTGGCTTGACGGCATCTCCTATCTGGATGATGGATATAAGGCCATTGGGATGGGGACCGTCATGCGTCTTGCAATCGCCGGGATCGGCATCCTCGCGCTCGCGCTGACGGGATGCAGCAAGGCGCCGGGCGGCGGCGGTGACGGCGGCCCCGATGTCGGCAACGGTGCCGCCACCGCCGGACTGGCCTTTACCTATTCCTACGGACTGACGTTGCCGGCCCGCAGCATCGCGACGGTGCAGGAGGCACATGCCGCCGCCTGCGAGGCGCTGGGGTCGGGGCGCTGCCGGATCACCGGGCTCGGCTATACGGTCGATCGCGCCGGTACGGTGTCGGCGGACCTGTCGGTCCGCGTCGCCGCCCCGATCGCGCGACGCTTTTCGCGGGAGGCGGTGACGGCAGCCGAAAAGGCCGGCGCGACGCTCACCGGCGCGCATATCGGTGGCGACGATGTCACGCCCCTGCAAACGGCAGCGACGCGCCAGTCGGACGATGCGACCGTCGAGCTCAGCCGCATCGATCGGCAGCTCGCCCGCCCTGACCTGCCGCCGGCCGAACGCGCTGAGCTACAGAGCCAGCGCGCCGCTGAGACGCAAGCCGCGCGAACCGCCGCCGCGACGCAGACACAAAGCGCCGCGAGCATCGCCACCACCCCGGTCGAATTCCACTATGAGGCGGGGCGCGGCAGCGGCTTGCTCAACAGCCTGCGCGACTCCGGCGATACCGCGATCGCATCCGCGACGGCGACCGTCACCGCTATGACGTGGCTGGTGGCGATGATCGGACCGCCTCTGCTCGCCCTCGCTCTCGTCGCGTGGCTGTGGCTTTGGCTCGGCGCGCCGCTGTGGCGCAGGATCGCCGCGACGATGCGGGCGCGCACCGACGAACCCGCATGATCCCTGCCGATTGCGCCTCCGCCCCCAGTCCCTTATAGGCGCGCCATTCCGGCCCCGGCGCGCGAACCCTCGCGCCGCCGGGGCTGCTCTATTTCAGGGGACACGCGCATGGCTCGGCGCCGCCAGATCTACGAAGGCAAGGCCAAGATCCTGTACGAGGGCCCCGAGCCCGGCACGCTGATCCAGTATTTCAAGGACGACGCCACCGCGTTCAACGCCCAGAAAAAGGGCACGATCAACGGCAAGGGCGTGCTCAACAACCGGATCAGCGAGCATATCTTCACGATGCTCGACGCGATCGGGGTACCGACGCACTTCATCCGCCGGCTCAACATGCGCGAGCAGCTGATCCGCCAGGTCGAGATCGTGCCGATCGAGGTCGTCGTGCGCAACGTCGCCGCCGGCTCGCTGTCGAAGCGGCTCGGGATCGAGGAGGGCGTCAAGCTGCCCCGCACGATCATCGAATATTATTACAAGGACGATGCGCTCGGCGATCCGATGATCACCGACGAGCATATCGCCGCCTTCGGCTGGGCGAGCCAGGAGGAGATGCACGACATCGCCGACCTCGCGATCCGCGTGAACGACTTCCTCAGCGGCCTGTTCGCCGGCGTCGGCATCCGCCTGGTCGACTTCAAGCTCGAATTCGGCCGCATCTGGGATAATGACTTCGGCCGGATCATCCTCGCCGACGAGATCAGCCCCGACGGCTGCCGGCTGTGGGACATCGACACCAACGAGAAGATGGACAAGGACCGCTTCCGCCGCGATCTCGGCGGCGAGGCGGAGGCCTATCAGGAGGTCGCGCGCCGGCTCGGCCTGCTGCCCGAGGGCGAGGACGGCGCAGTGCTCGACCTCGACAGCCATCGCAAGCGGCGTGGCAAGTAAAGGCTGGGGAAAGTAAGATGAAACTGCGTATCTTCGTGACGCTCAAGCCCGGCGTGCTCGATCCCCAGGGCCGCGCCATCCATCATGCGCTCGGCAGCCTCGGCTTCGCAGGCGTCGAGGACGTCCGCGCCGGCAAGATGTTCGAGCTCGAGGTCGCCGATGCGACCGACGATGCGGCGATCGACGGCATGTGCCGCCAGCTGCTCGCCAATACCGTGATCGAAAACTATCGCGTGGAGCGCGTCTGACATGAAAACCGCGGTCGTCGTCTTCCCCGGCTCCAATTGCGACCGCGACCTCGCGGTGGCGCTGGAGACCGTCACCGGCGTCGCGCCGACGATGGTCTGGCACGGCGACAGCGACCTGCCCGACGGCATCGGCCTCGTCGCGGTGCCCGGCGGCTTCTCCTATGGCGATTACCTGCGCTCGGGCGCGATCGCCGCGCGCTCGCCGATCATGCGCGCGATCGTCGAACAGGCGGGGCGCGGATTGCCGGTGCTCGGCGTGTGCAACGGCTTCCAGGTGCTGACCGAGACGGGGCTGCTGCCCGGCGCGCTGATGCGCAACGCCGGGCTCGACTTCGTCTGCCGCGACGTCGCGCTCACCGTCGCCAATGCGCAGACCGCCTTCACCAGCCGCTATGACGCGGGCGAGACGATCCGCGTCCCCGTCGCGCATCACGACGGCAATTACTTCGCCGACGCCGAGACGCTCGACCGGCTCGAAGGCGAAGGCCGCGTCGCCTTCCGCTATGGCGAATCGGTCAACGGCTCGGCGCGCGACATCGCCGGCGTGCTCAACGCCGCCGGCAACGTGCTCGGCATGATGCCGCACCCGGAACGCAAGATCGAGGCGGCGCACGGCGGCAGCGACGGCCGCCGCCTGTTCGAAGGCGTGCTCGAGACGATCGGGGCATAAGCGCGCCGCCGGTGGTGGCCCCCCGCCTGTCCCGTGCGCCCCGCCACCCGGGACCGGTTCCGGGGCCCACTTGGCGGCGAGCGCAAAGGCTTACGATACGGCCCGACCGGTAGACGCGATCTCATTGGTTGTGCGCAGAGGCGCGGAGGACGCAGAGAGGTCGCGTGTCGGTCGATCGTGGTCCTGTCATCCTCGGGTCCGTTGAACCGCACGCATGCGTGGCAAGCGTGACCGCCTCTGCGCCTCTGCGCGAATAAATCTCCGCAGTCCAAAGCCTTGGCGCGAGCCATGCCAAACGAAGGCGTGGCACCGGGCTATCGACCTCGCGACGCTGTCCTACACGCCCCGCACCCGCTATACCCGCCGCCGGCTCTTTCGCACCCCCGATCCATCATCCCCGAAATCGAAACGATAGGGCCCGATCGTTTCCGTCAAGGTGTCCAAACTGTCCATGTCGGGACCGCCGCGCGATCACACCCCGGTGCGGAACGGCGTGAAGTCCGTCCCCCGGTCATAGATATCGACGCCCTCGGCGCGTTTCAGCGCGCCGACGACGACATAGGTCAGCGGCGTCAGGATCACCTCCCACGCCACCTTGAGCGCCCATTGCGTCAGCATCACCGTCACCACCAGCGCCGGCGTGAACCCGGCGGCGCCAAGAAAGGCGAGCGGGTAGAAGATCAGGCTGTCGACGCCCTCGCCGAGGATCGTCGAGCCGATCGTCCGCATCCACAGATGCCGGCCGCCGCTCCACACCTTCATCCGCGCCATGACGTATGAATTGACGAATTCGCCCGCCCAGAAGGCGCAGACGCTGGCGAGGACGATGCGCGGCACCTGGCCGAAGATCGTCGCATAGGCGGCCTGATTGCCCCAGCTCGGCGCCGGCGGCAGCGCGACGACCACCCAGCTCATCAGCGCCATGAACACCACCGCGGCGGTCCCCGCCCAGATCACCCGCCGCGCCCGCGCATAGCCATAGACTTCGGTGAGCACGTCGCCGATCACGTAGCTGACCGGAAAGAACAGAATGCCCGCGCCGAACGGCCACGGCCCGATGCCCGGCAGCACGATCTGCGCGACCTTGCCCGCGCCGATGACGTTGGACAGCAGCAGGATGGCGACGAACGCCGCCATGACGACATCATAATAGCGGAACGCCTGCCCGCGCACCGCCGCCGCCTCGACCGCCGCTTCGCTCGACCTGCCCATGGCGCCGTTATATGGCGGTTCCCGTATCGCGCAAAGCGCGCTAATCGGACGCCGGCGCGCGCCCGTAGCTCAGATGGATAGAGCACGAGCCTTCTAAGCTTGTGGCCGCTGGTTCGAATCCAGCCGGGCGCGCCAAGGCTCCGGCGTAGCGCGATAACCGGCGCGCCGGTCCGGCCGGCAGCCGCCTCCCCGCCCCGTCATCCCCATGTTACATAGCGCGTGTAGCGCAGCGTCATGCCGCCGACTCAGGACCGCCGCAGCTTCATCCGCGCAATGCTGGCGAGCGCCGGTGCCGCCGCCGCATCGACGTCGGCGATCGCGCGGGCGCTCGAACTGCCCGGCCAGCATCGCTTCGGCAGCATCGGCGATGTCGAGCATGTCGTCGTCCTCACCCAGGAGAACCGCGCCTTCGACCATTATTTCGGGACGATGCGCGGCGTGCGCGGCTTCGGTGACCGCTTCGTCGTGCCCGCGCCGCCGCTGGCCGCCGCGCCGAAGCGCACCGTGCTGCTCCAGCCGAACGAACAGGATGGCGCCGCGCCGGCGCTGATCGCCCCCTTCCGCCTCGATACGACGACCGATTTCCGCCTCTACCGGCCGCTCGGCACGCCGCACGGCTTCACCGACAGCCAGGCGGCGTGGGACAATGGCCGGATGGGGGCGTGGACGCAGGCCAAGCACAACCACGCCATGGCGCATTTCACCCGCGCCGACCTGCCCTTCCAATATGCGCTCGCCGAGGCGTTCACGCTGTGCGATGCCTATCATTGCGCGATGCACCTGTGCACCAACCCCAACCGGCTGTTCGTCTGGACCGGGACGCACGATCCCGAGGGGCGCGGCCATGGGCCGGTGATCGACAACGAATATGACACGCTCGCCGCCGATCCCTACGGCCATGGCGGCTATCGCTGGACGACCTATCCCGAACGGCTGCTCGCCGCCGGGATCGGCTTCCAGATCTATCAGGACATGGCGGACAATTTCTCCGACAATCCGCTGGTCGGCTTCCGCCGCTATCGCGATGCCGCGGGCGGCACCGGCATGAGCCCGGCCGATGCGCTGCTGGCGCGGCGGACGGTGACGACGCGCTCGCTCGACGATCTGCGCGGTGACGTGCTTGCCAGGCGGCTGCCGCAGGTATCATGGGTGATCGCACCGGCGGCGCTGTCCGAACATCCCGGCGCGTCGACGCCGTTGCAGGGCGGCGACTATGTCGCGCAGGTGCTGGCGGCGCTCACCGCCGATGCCGATGTCTGGGCGCGCACCGTGCTGCTGATCAACTTCGACGAGAATGACGGCCTGTTCGATCATATTCCGCCGCCCGCGCCGCCCGCGCGGATCGACGGCCGGGCGATCGGCGGCAGCGACATCGCCGCCGACGACGAATATCACCGCCTGCCGCAGGCCCCGGCCGACGCCGCCTATCGGAATCGCCCCTATGGCCTCGGCATGCGCGTGCCGCTCTACGTCGTCTCGCCGTGGAGCAAGGGCGGCTTCGTCGCCTCCGAAGTGTTCGACCATACCAGCATCCTTCGCTTCCTCGAGGCGCGGTTCGGCGTGCGTGAGCCCAATATCAGCGCGTGGCGGCGCGCGGTGTGCGGCGATCTGACCAGCTGTTTCGACTTCACCGCGCCCGACGTGACGCGCTTCATGGCGACGCTGCCCGCCACCGCCGCCGCCGCGGCCCGCGCCGCGCAGTTGAAGGAGGTGCCGCCGCCGCTGCCCGACACGCCCGAGGTGCCGGTGCAGGAGCCCGGCGTCCGCCCGCGCCGCACCACGCCCTATCGGCTCGATGCGGAGGTGACGGCGCAGACGCTGCGGCTGATCAACCGCTCGGCGGCGCGGGCGGTGGTCTTCCACGTCTATGACGCGGCGGACGCCGCGCGGCTACCGGCCCGCTACACCGTCGCCGCGGGCAGCAGCGCCGCGCATCCGCTGCCGCCGGACGGCGCGGCGCTCGATCTGTTCGTGATCGGACCGGATGGCTTCCACCGCCGCCTCGCCGGGCGCGCCGGCATCTTCTCGGTCGCGATCACCGGCGAGACGCTGACGCTCGCCAACCACAGCGACAGCGTACAGACGATCGACATGCAGGATGCGGCCTATGGCGCGCCGCCGCGCGCGATCACCCTGCCGGCGCGGGGCGCGCAGCGGCTGACGCTCGATCTGACCGCCAGCCACGGCTGGTATGATCGCCGCTTCGCCGCAGACGGGCAGGTCTGGCGGATCGCCGGCCAGAGCGGCGCGGGCGGCTATTCCGACCCTGCGCTCGGCGGTGCCGGCGCGCTGCGGGTTGCGGCCGCCTAGCCGCCGAGCGGCAGGGCTAGAAGAACAGATCGAGCAGCGGCAGCAGCCCTGCGCCGAGCGCGACGGTGTCGCCTTCCACCCGGCTCGCCACGACCTGCGGCAGCGGGAAGTGGACGTCGTGCCGCAGCGGCGTCTGCGGCGGCACGATCCGGGCGGCGAGTTCGGCGGCGATATCATGGGGGATACGGCCACCGATCACGACCTTCTCCGGCGAGACGACATGGCCGAGGATGGTGACCAGCATGCCGAACGGCACCACCGCGGCGGCGAGCCAATCCTCCACCCCGGGCGTGTCGCGGGTGATCGCGCCGACCATCGCCTCGACGGTCGCGAACCGCCCGCCCGCGGCATTGACCGCGGCGAGCAGCGCGTCGAGATTGGGATAGCCGCGATCGAGCAGCCACCATACGCCGCCGAAATCGCCGGCATTCGCCATCCAGCTGCGCACCGGCTTGCCGTCGATCACCAGTCCGCCGCCGAAGCCGTTGGTGAGGTGACAGTAAGCGAAGGTCGGGCAGGTCCGCCCGGCACCGAGCAGGCTTTCGTGCACCGTCGCCGCGGTCGCATCATTGTCGCAGAGCACCGGCAGGCCGAGCGCCTCGCGCAGGATCGCGACCGGATCGACCGTGGCCCAGGGGGCTAGCAGCGGCGGCGGACAGATGCGCAGCGGGTCGCCGACGAAATAGCCGCACATGCCGACGCCCGCGCCGATCAGCCGGCGGGGATCGATGCCGCTTTCGGCGATCAGTCGCTGCTGGAGCCGGCGCAGTTCCGGCACGACGCGCTCGGGCGCCATGTCGGGCATCGCGACACTGGCATAAGCACGGTTCGCGCCGGTGAAATCGACGATCGCCATCGCCACCGCATCGCCGACCACCGCGACGCCGAGCGTATAGGCATAATCCGGCGCGAGCGCGACCATCGCGCTGGGATTGCCCGGCCCCGACGCCTTGCGGCTCGCCAGCGTCACCATGCCGGCGCGCGCGAACTCGCCGACCAGCCGCGCGCCGCTCGATTGCGACAGCGCGAGCAGCCGGACGATATCCGATTGCGCCACCGCCTGCCGCCGGAACAGCAGATCGAAGACCGCACGACCGCCGGTGCTGATCGGTCGGATCCAGTCGGGACGCGGCAGCTGGCCGAGGGGCGCGACGCTCATCCCGATAGCGCTAGCGGCGCTGTCATCAAACGGCAACCCGCAACGAATACTACCCGAGTCGGGCATAATCACCGCTGGCGGTGGTCTGGGGGACATCATATGCATATTCATCAGGCCGCCTGGCGCCTGTTGCTATCCACGTCGCTGCTTGCCGCGGCCTCCGCCGCACAGGCGCAGCAGGCGACGCCGTCGGACGAAACGGCGGAACCGGCCGACATCATCGTCACCGGCATCCGCCGCGCCAACGCCGCCGCGATCGAGCGCAAGCGCGATGCCGACAATATCGTCGACGTGATCAGCGCCACCGACGTGCGCGCGCTGCCCGATGCGACGATCGTCGAGGCGCTGCGCCGCATCCCCGGCCTGTCGGTGCTGCCGGCGACCGACAACGAGCATCCGCGCGACGAGGCGGCGACGCCGGTGCTGCGCGGGCTCGGACCGAGCTACAACAGCGTCACGATCGACGGGCTGACGATCGCCTCGCCCGGCACGCCCAACGGCACCTTGGGGTCGATCACCCGCGGCGTGCGGCTCGACATCCTGCCGTCGTCGATGGTCAGCGAGATCCAGGTGGTGAAGACCTTCACCGCCGATCTCGATCCCAACGCCACCGGCGGCGCGATCAACCTCATCACCCGCTCGGCATTCGAGAATGGCGGCAAGCCGTTCATCACCGCCGAAGGATCGCTCGGCCATGCCAGCGACAACGGCAAGCCCCGCGACCAGCGCGATCCCGGCTATCGCCTGATCGCGACCGCGAGCACCACCTTCGGCCCGGCGAAGCAGTTCGGCCTGACGCTGTCCGCCAATTACCAGACGCTGGCGAGCTTCACCGAAACGCACATGACCACCGACACCGTCCATTACGGCTTCTACAGTGATGCCGGCGCGCTGCTCGCCGGCAATGCGCTCGGCAATGGCTATGCGGTGCCGCAGCAGGACAAATATTGGTACGTCATGAACCAGCGCGACCGGTTCGGCATCACCGGCAAGCTGGAGGCGCATGTCGCCGCCGACGTCGATGCCTTCGTCACCGGCGGCTATTACGTCTTCCGCGACAATATGGAGCGCAACGAGATCATCATCGATCCGCGCAACCGCAATCGCGTCTTCAACCAGACCGCGACCTCGGGCAGCTATCCGGGCGGTGACGTCGAGGTCGGCTATGCCAATCAGATCACCACCGCGCGCACCCGGCTCGTGCAGGCGGGGGTCAGCTGGCGGCCGGCGGCACATCAGCTGCTCAGCTGGCGCGCGTCGCTCTCGAACGCGACCTATCGCGAGCCCATCTTCATGGTCAAATATGCCACCAATCTCTCCCGTCAGGTGGCGGTGGCGACGACCACCACGGGCAACGGCCCGACGGTCAACGCGACCAAGGACTATGCCTTCACCTACGATACGTCGGGCTTCGACCAGCGTTTCCCGATTGCCGAAGCCGCCTATACCAATCTCGCGAACTACAGCCTGCTCTACTGGCGGCCGGCGAGCGACTATGTCCGGGCGGCGGGCAACCGGATCGTGACGACGCGGCTCGATTACAAGGTCAATCAGGGCCGCGGTGATCGCGGCCTGGGGGCCGCCGTCGGGCTGGCCTATACTGACGACCGCCCGCGGTTCGACATCGGCCGCACCGAATATCAGCCCAATGCCACCGCGCCGGCGCTCAAGATGGCGGATGTGCTCGGCCCCTCGAATGCAGTGATGCCGTATCTCGGCTACACGCTGTTCGCGATCGATCCGGTGCGCGCCCGTGCGCAGGTCGAGGCGGCGCCACGCACCGCCTATAACGCCACCGACCAGCTCGCCTTCAGCAATCAGGACGATTTCACCCACCGCGAAACGCTGTTCGGCGCCTATGGCCTGGCGAGCTATCGCGGCGAACAGCTCAACCTGCAGGTCGGGCTGCGCTACGACGACACGACGCAGACCACGGTCGGCCGCCAGCGGGCCTATGACAAGGCACGCGCGGCCTATGTCTATGCCGACCGGACGACGGGCTCGTCCTATCGCTACCTGCTTCCGTCGACGGTGCTGACCTTCCATGCGACGCCGCTGCTCGATCTGCGCGCCGGCGCCAGCCGTACGCTCGGCCGCCCGCCCTATGACGCTTATGCCGCGCGCACCTCGATCAGCTTCGCCAGTCCCAATGACGTCGGCCAAGCCAATGCGGTCGACGTGAAGGTCACGATCGGCGCGCCGGACATTCGCCCGCGCGTGTCCAACAATCTCGACCTCGCCGCCGACGTGCGGCTTACGCCCTTCGGCGGGATGGCGTCGCTCGCCGCGTTCGACAAGCGGATCAGCAACGAGATCTTCACGCTGACCAGCATCGCGCCCTTCACCTTCGACGGCACGACCTATGCCAACGCCAGCATCAGCACGCCGGCCAACGCCGCCGCCGCGCATATCCGCGGCCTGGAGGGGTCGCTGATCCTCAACACGTTGCGGCCGGTCGCCGGCTTCCTCAGCGGCTTCGGCCTGTCGGCCAATGCGGCGCTCCTCAACGGGCGGATGACCGTGCCCTATTCGGTGACGACCAAGACCGGTTCGGTGACGACCACGACGGTCGTCTCGCGCTCGCTCGATCGCCTCGTCGGCCAGCCCGACCGGGCGCTCAACATCACCGGCTTCTACAATGCCGGCGGCTTCGAATTGCGCGCCGCGTGGAACCGACAGGGCAAGGCGTTGCGCACGATCATCAGCAACATCAGCTGGCAGGACCTCTATTGGGCGCCGCGCAGCCAGGTCGATCTGTCGGCGACGTACAGGATGGCCTCGGGCGTCAGCCTGATCGGACAGATCGGCAACGTCACCCACCACCGCATCACCAGCCTGACCGGCCCCGGCCGGACATTGCTCAAGGACAGCTATTCGGTGCCGACCACCTTCTGGCTCGGCCTCCGCGTCACCCCCCGCTTCTGAGAGGATCGTCATGACCAGCAGGACCGTCATCGCCGCGCTCGCGCTCGCGGCGACGCCCGCCGCCGCCGCGGCTCCGCCCGGCGGGGTCGCGGCGATCGCGGCGCGGCTGATGAACCCGGACGGCGGCATCGTCGTGGTCGCGCACCGCGGCTGCCACAATCCGGCGCCACGCCACGGCCAGCCTGAGCCGGTGCCCGAGAATTCGCACGCCGCGCTCGAACGCTGCGTCACGATCGGCGCGGACGTGATGGAGACCGACGTGCGGCGCTCCGCCGACGGCGTGCTGGTGATGATTCACGACGCCACCGTCGATCGCACCACCGACGGCAGCGGCGCGGTCGACCGGCTGACCTGGGCGCAGCTCGCGGCGCTGCGGCTGCGCGACGACGAGGGCGGGCCGCATGCGGCGCCGACCGACGAACGAATGCTGACGCTCGACCAGATGCTCGCGCTCGCCAAGGGGCGGATCATCCTCAACCTCGACGTCAAGGCGAACATCTATGTCGAGGTCGCCGCCGCGGTGCGCCGCGCCGGCATGACGCGGCAGATCATCATCAAGAGCGAGGTCGGACCGGATACGCCGGCGATGGCGGCGCTGCCGCCGTTCGACACGCTGCCCTATATGCCGATCCCGCTCAATGCGCAGGGCAAGGCGGATATCGCCGCGATCGTGACGCGACAGGTGACCGGCGCCCATCCGATCGGCGTCGAGCTGCCGCGGATGGCGGCCGAGCAATTGCCCGCCGTCGCCGCCATCGCGCGCGCGCATCGCGTGCGGCTGTGGATCAACACCTTGTGGGAGGGATTCCTCGCCGATTACGGCGGCGACATCCAGGCGCTGCGCGATCCCGACCGGGTCTGGGGCCGTCTGTACCGCGACGGCGTCACCATCCTGCAGACCGACGAGCCCGAGGCCCTGCTCCGCTATCGCGACTCCCTGTCGCGTTAGCGGCGCTGCGGGGCGCGCCATAAGGCACGAACGGCGCGGGCATCGCTGCCCGCGCCGTTCACGGGCGTCCGATCATTCCCACTCGATCGTGCCGGGCGGCTTGCTCGTGTAATCGTAGACGACGCGGTTGACGCCGCGGACCTCGTTGACGATCCGCGTCGCGACGCGCGGCAGGAAGTCGCTCGGGAAATCGAAGACCTCGGCGGTCATGCCGTCGGTCGAGGTGACCGCGCGCAACGCCAGCACATGGTCGTAGGTGCGGCCGTCGCCCATCACACCGACGGTGCGCACCGGCAGCAGCACCGCGAACGCCTGCCAGATCGCATCGTAGAGGCCGGCGTTGCGGATCTCCTCGAGATAGATCGCATCCGCCTTGCGCAGGATGTCGCAGCGCTCGCGCGTCACCTCGCCCGGGATGCGGATCGCGAGGCCCGGCCCCGGGAAGGGGTGGCGGCCGACGAAGACCTCGGGCAGCCCCAGTTCACGGCCTAGCGCGCGCACCTCGTCCTTGAACAATTCGCGCAAGGGCTCGACGAGCTTCATGTTCATCCGCTCGGGCAGGCCACCGACATTGTGGTGGCTCTTGATCGTCACCGACGGGCCACCGGTGAAGCTGACGCTCTCGATCACGTCGGGGTAGAGCGTGCCCTGCGCGAGGAAATCCGCCCCGCCGATCTTCTTCGCCTCCGCCTCGAACACGTCGATGAAGGTCTTGCCGATGAACTTGCGCTTCGCCTCGGGATCGGTGACGCCGGCGAGGCCGTCCATGAACAGGTCCTGCGCCTCCACATGGACGAGCGGGATATGGTAATGGCCGCGGAACAGGCTGACGACCTGTTCGGCCTCCCCTGCCCGCAGGATGCCGCCGTCGACGAAGACGCAGGTGAGCTGGTCGCCGATCGCCTCGTGGATCAGCAGAGCGGCGACCGACGAATCGACACCGCCCGACAGGCCGCAGATCACCTTGGCATCACCGACCTGCGCGCGGATCTCGGCGATCTTGGCGGCGCGGAACTCGGCCATCGTCCAGTCGCCGGCGAGGCCGCAGACGCGCCGCGCGAAATTGGCGATCAGCTTGCCGCCGTCCGGGGTATGCACCACCTCCGGGTGGAACTGGACGCCGTAGAAGCGGCGCGCCTCGTCGGCGACGATCGCATAAGGCGCGCCTTCCGAAGTGGCTACGGGCGTGAAGCCGGGCGGGATCGCATCGACCTTGTCGCCGTGGCTCATCCACACCTGATGGCGCTCGCCCGTCGCCCACAGGCCGTCGAACAGCGCGCAGGGCGCCTTCACCTCGACATAGGCCTTGCCGAACTCGCCGCCGTCGCCGGAGACGATGACATTGCCGCCGAGCTGCCGGCTCATCAGCTGCTGACCGTAGCAGATGCCGAGGATCGGCACGCCGGCCTCGAAGAAGCGCTGCGGCGCGCGCGGGCTATGGTCGAGCGTGACCGAGGCGGGTCCGCCCGACAGGATGATGCCGGCGGGCTTGAGCCGGTCGAACGCCTCTTCGGCGGACTGGAACGGCGCGACTTCGCTGTAGACGCCGGCTTCGCGGACGCGGCGGGCGATGAGTTGGGTCACCTGGCTGCCGAAATCGACGATCAGGATGGTGTCGGTATGCTGCATGCGCGCCCGCATAGCAAAGCGGGCGGACTCCGCCAGCCGATTTTGGCACCAGCGGTTATTGCAGGCCGGGCGGCAGCTTGAGGACGAGCGGTACGGTGCCGGCATCGGTTCCGGCGGGATCGCGGGTGCGGTCGCCTTGGCGACGCAGGTCGTTCGCTTCGTCCTCCGCCGCCGGCTTGCCGATCCCCAGCGCCCTCAGCGCGAACAGGCCGCCGATAAAGCCAACACTGCCTGCCCCGACATATGCACCGCGGCGCTCCATTTGCAGACGCTCGGAACTCGGTGTCGAGATCGGCGTGCGCTGCGGCTGATAGGCGCAGGCCGATGCCGCCAGTGCCGGTACGACGATCCTCCACCGATACAGCATGGACTGCCCCCGCATTCCCTGTGTCTGGATAGTATATAGGTCTATATCTGACGCAACGGTTACCGGCACAAAAAAAGGGCGCGCCGTGCGGGCGCGCCCTTCATGTTCGATCAAAGCGAAACGCCAATCAGGCGGCTTCGTCGAAATCCTCGTCCGACTGGACCGGACCCGAATCCTGGCCCTTCGCCGAGACGTCGCGGTCGACGAACTCGATGATCGCCATCGGCGCGGCGTCCGAGGCGCGGATGCCGGCCTTGATGATGCGGGTATAGCCGCCGTTGCGGTTCGCATAGCGCTCGGCGAGCACGTCGAACAGCTTCACCAGCTGCGCATCGTCGAGCAGGCGGGCGTGCGCCAGACGACGGTTCGACAGGCCGCCCTTCTTGGCGAGCGTGACCAGCTTCTCGACGTAGGGACGCAGTTCCTTCGCCTTGGCGACGGTGGTGGTGATCTGCTCATGCTTGATGAGCGCGGCCGACTGGTTGCGGAACAGGGCCAGACGATGGGCCGAGGTACGCTGCAGCTTCCGGCCGCCGACGCGATGACGCATAGATAATTCCTTCGTTCGTTAAGGGGCCGTTTGACGGAATCCCCAGACCAGGCGGTTCGTAACGGGCCACCGCCATTCGGGCCCTTGTACAGATCGGATCGCACGGTGGACGCGCGTTCCTGGGGCCGCCGGGTGGCGATGCGGCGAAGCCGCATCGGTCACGTCGGACGGGCAGGATTGCGACTGTGTCGCGCTCCTGCCCGTCGGCCGGGCTATCGCCGTCTTCGAGATAGCAGGGCTATCCCGCTGCGGCTCAGCCCATGATCTCCTGCTCGAGCTTCTTGGCCATCTCTTCGATGTTCTCGGGCGGCCAGCCCGGGATCTCCATGCCGAGGCGCAGGCCCATCGACGAGAGGACTTCCTTGATCTCGTTGAGCGACTTGCGGCCGAAGTTCGGGGTCCGGAGCATCTCCGCCTCGGTCTTGCCGACGAGATCACCGATATAGATGATATTGTCGTTCTTGAGGCAGTTGGCCGAACGCACCGACAGTTCGAGCTCGTCGACCTTCTTGAGCAGATAGCGGTTGATCTGCTGCGTGTCGCCGGCCGCGTCGCCGCCAGCCGCCGGAGCAGCCGCCTGGCCGATCGGAGCGGACGAACGGGTGATCGCCGAATCGTCGAAGTGCACGAACAGCGCGAGCTGGTCCTGCAGGATACGGCCGGCATAGGCCACCGCATCCTCGGGCGTGACGGTGCCGTCGGTCTCGATCGTCAGCGTCAGCTTGTCATAATCGAGGTCCTGACCGACGCGGGTCGGGTCGACCTTGTACGACACCTGGCGCACCGGCGAGTAGAGCGCGTCGACCGGGATCAGGCCGATCGGCGCATCGGCCGGACGGTTGGCGGTCGCCGGGACATAGCCCTTCCCGATATCGGCGGTCAGCTCCATGTTGAGCGTCGCGCCCTCATCGAGGTGGCAGAGCACGAGATCGGGGTTCATCACCTCGATGTCGCCCGACACGGCGATATCGCCGGCCTTGACCTCGCCCGGACCCGTCGCCGACAGCTGGAGCCGCTTGGGGCCTTCGCCCTGCATGCGGATCGCGATCTGCTTGACGTTGAGGACGATGTCGGTGACGTCCTCGCGCACGCCGGCGAGGCTCGAGAATTCGTGCAGCACGTTCTCGATCTTGATCGAGGTCACGGCCGCGCCCTGCAGCGAGGAGAGCAGCACGCGACGCAATGCGTTGCCGAGCGTCAGGCCGAAGCCACGCTCGAGCGGCTCGGCGACGAAGGTCGCCTTCCGCTTGCCGTCGCCGCCCTTTTTCTCAAGGCCGTTGGGCTTCTTCAGTTCCTGCCAGTTCTTTGCATTGACAGACACAGGTGTCCCCTAATTTGGGCCGGAACGGGGGCAGCTCCAGCCGGGAGAAAAACGCGCCGACTCGTCAGCCGGCGCGTGGAAGATCAGACGCGGCGACGCTTCGACGGCCGCACGCCATTGTGCGGGATCGAGGTGACGTCGCGGATCGAGGTGATCTGGAAACCGACCGCCTGCAGCGCGCGAAGCGCCGATTCGCGGCCCGAACCCGGCCCCTTGACCTCGACTTCAAGGGTGCGGACGCCGTGCTCGGCGGCCTTCTTGCCGGCGTCTTCCGCAGCGACCTGCGCGGCGTACGGCGTCGACTTGCGGCTGCCCTTGAAGCCCATCGCACCGGCCGACGACCACGAGATGGCATTGCCCTGCGCGTCGGTGATGGTGATCATGGTGTTGTTGAAGCTGGCGTTCACGTGCGCGACGCCGGCGGTGATGTTCTTGCGTTCGCGACGGCGAATACGCTGCGGTTCACGTGCCATTATGGGTATTCCTGACCTTTAGTCCTGAGGCGGAAGCCGGGAGGCAATCAGCCTCGTACCAGCCTCCGGCGGAGCAATTCGTCCCCCGGACGAATTACTTCTTCTTGCCCGCGATCGGCTTCGCCTTGCCCTTGCGGGTGCGCGCGTTGGTGTGCGTGCGCTGGCCGCGGACCGGCAGGCCCTTGCGGTGACGCAGGCCACGGTAGCAGGCGAGATCCATCAGGCGCTTGATGTTCATCGCGGTTTCGCGACGCAGATCGCCTTCCACGGTGTGATCGGCGTCGATCGTCTCGCGGATCTGAAGCACTTCCTGATCGGTCAGGTCCTGAACACGACGCTCGGGCGCGATGTTCAGCTTGGCAGTGATTTCCTTCGACTTGGTCAGGCCAATGCCGTGGATGTAGGTCAGCGCGATCACCACGCGCTTGTTGGTCGGGATGTTGACACCCGCGATACGTGCCATGAAATGTTTCTCCTAGCTCCACGGAGCACGGCATGGCCGCACGCGCTCCATCTCGTCGCATCCTTCGCACCACACCGGCGGTCCGCATTTCACGCAAAAGGCGACGAGCGCAGTCCGCGCGTCGCCGGATACCGGTATGTCGAAGACCGGTGCAGGTAGGCGCGCGCAAACGCGGTGTCAAGCGACTGGTTCCCGTCGCCAATCACCGCCGGTGCGCGCCCGCGCCCGTCACATCAGCGGGAACGGCGCCCTGGCGGTGAAGGCCATGATCAGCAGCATGATCGACAGCCCTGCCGACAGGCCGCAGAGCAGATAGCCGACATATTGCAGCATCGGCGGATTGGGCCGCGCCAGCCTGGCGTTGCGGCTCGCGCCCTGCAGAACGAAACTCATCAGCATGCTGTACGTAAAGACGATCGCCCCAAGCATAATGCTCCTCTTGCCGTCACCGGCGCAAAGCCCCCGCGCAGCCCCCCGGCCGCACGCTCAACCGGCTCCAGCCTTATCCCGCTGCGCCTGACAAGAGGTTAACCATCGGCCGGGCATGAAACGCGACGAGCGTCCGGATCGCGGGGGACGGCGCGGGGTTCAGGATGCGGGCTGGTGACGGAGCGTGTGAGCGCCGGACCTCGATAAACCCGGGCCGGCCGTTCACGTCACCGGCAGCACGATCCGCGCGACCAGTCCCGGCACGTTGTCGGCAAGCTCGAACCGGCCGTTGTGCAACCGCGCCACCGCCTCGATCAGCGCCATGCCAAGCCCCGCCCCCGGCGTGGTGCGCGCCGCGTCGAGGCGGCCGAAGCGCTTGAGCGCCTGCGCGCGATCGGCCACCGCGATGCCGCTGCCGCGATCCTCGACCTGGATCGCAATCTCCTGCGCATGACAGACGAGGCGCAGCGTGAGCGTCTTGCCGCTCGCCGCATGTTTCAGGGCATTGTCGATCAGATTGGTGATCGCCTGGCTGAGCAGTTCGCGGTGCAGCAGCATCGCCGGCGCCGACGGATCGATCGCGACGGTGAAGGCGAAGCCCGCCTCTTCCGCCACCGGCTCGTAAAGTTCGGCGATCTCCTCGACCAGTTCGGCCGGCTCGACGAGGATGAAGCGTTCGCGCGACACCGATTCGGAGCGGCTGATCTCGATCACCATCGTCAGCATCCGCATGACCAGGTCGGTCTCGACCAGCAGGCCGCCGAGCGCCGCCTCGCGCGCCGCGGGATCGGCGATCAGCACCGCCTGTTCGGTCTTGGTGCGCAGCCGGGTCAGCGGCGAGCGCAGATCATGCGCCATCGAATCGGTGACGACGCGCAGCTCGACCATCAGCCGTTCAAGCTTGGCGAGCATCAGGTTGAGCTGGTTGGCGAGCCGGTCGAAGGCGTCGCGACGCGCCGGCGCGACCGGCACGCGGCGCGACAGATCGCCCTCCCCCGCCGCCTCGATCACCGCGGCGATGCGGTTGAGCCGCATCCCGACATAGCGGGCGAGGACCAGCCCCGCCGCGACGCCGAGCACCAGCGACAGCAGCACCGCCACCGCCAGCGCATCCTCGATCGCATGCCGCTCCGCCTCGACGAGATCGAGCCGCCGCCCGGTCAGCAGCCAGTGGTCGCCGATCGGGCGCAGCGTATAGCCGATGTCGTTGGTGGCGGCGCCGGGATCGAAATCGGCGACGCGGAAGGTGGTCGGGGTCAGCGGCACCGGGATGCGCGCGGGCGCATAGCCGGCGATGCGTGTGCCGCTGCGGTCGAGCACCGCGAGCAGGAGCGCGGTGTCGCCGGCGACGCGGGCATGTTCGATCGCCTCGGTTACCGCGGTCAGGCCATCGGCCCGGTAGATCGCCCGCATCGCATCGGATTGCTCGATCGTCTCGCGCCGGACGGTGCCGAGCACCGCCGCATCCGTCTGTTTCCACACGAAACCGACCAGCACGAGGTTCGAAACCAGCGCCAGCGCGATCGACAGCAGGGCGATGCGGGCGGTGACGGACAGACGCATGACCCGACCTAGCCGAGCCATCGTCAAAAGCGAACCTCGATTAGACGGGATCGGCCGCAAGACGATAACCGGCGCCGCGCACGGTGTGCAGGATCGGCGACGGGAAACCGTCCTCGAGCTTGCGACGCAGGCGGCCGATATGCACGTCGACGACGTTCGAACCCGGATCGAAATGATAGTTCCAGATCTTCTCGAGCATCATCGTGCGGGTGACCACCTGGCCGGCGTGGCGGGCAAGAAATTCGAGCAGGTTGAACTCACGCGCGCCGAGCGGGATGTTGCGGCCGGCGCGGGTGACGTGGCGGGCGAGCAGGTCGATCTCCAGATCGCCGACCGCGAGCTTGGTCTTGGTCGGCTCGGTGGCAACACGATCGCTGCGGCGGACGAGCGCCTCGATCCGCGCCGACAGTTCGGCGAAGGAGAAGGGCTTGCAGAGATAGTCGTCGGCGCCGGCCTTGAGGCCGTCGACGCGATCGTCGACCGCGGCGAGCGCGGACAGCACCAGTACCGGCGTGTCGATGCCCGCGGCGCGGATCGCGCTGACCATCGACAGGCCGTCGAGGCCCGGCAACATCCGGTCGGCGATGATCAGGTCGAAGATTCCCTCGCTGGCAAGGAACAGGCCGTCTCGGCCATCCCGCGCGGATTCGACGGAATAGCCGGCCTCGGACAGGCCCTTGGCGAGATAGGCGGCGGTCGAGCTATCATCCTCGACGATCAGGATCTTGCGGCTCACGATGGTTTGCTCACGCCTCCATTCCCAACGGAAAGACCGGCGGAAAGCATCCCTTCCGCCGGCCCCTACGGCACCCCCGGGAGTGTCGGGTACCGATCTCGTCAACCTTGCCGACCGTTGCTGCGACCGTGAGGCACAACTTAGGCTCGCCAAGGTAGCGGGGCCGTGACCGGATTATGACATTAAATTCATAGCCGTGGCAATGTGAGGGGATGCGGGGGCGTGACATCTCCCCTTCCTTCGTCATCCCGGCGAAAGCCGGGATCCATGGACACGGAACAAGGATGAGGCGCGCAGTCGCTGGCGACACCGTATCCATGGATCCCGGCCTTCGCCGGGATGACCAGATTAGGGGAGAAACGAAGGGAGAACACCAGCCGCCAACGCGGCAAATACCCTCCCGCGCCGTTACGCCTCGCCGTCGAGGATCGTCGCGATCGCCTGCGTGACGTGATCGATGTCGGCCATGCCGTTAACGCGCTGCACCAGTCCGCGCGCTTCGTAAATCGGCAGGATCGGCGCGGTCTTGGCGCGATATTCGGCCATCCGCGTCTGCACCGTCGCGGCATTGTCGTCGGGACGGCGCTTGAATTCGGTGCCGCCGCAGACGTCGCAGACGCCCGCCACCGCTGGCAGCTTGAACCGGTCGTGATAGCCCTCACCGCAGGTCGCGCAGGTGTAGCGGCCCTCGACGCGCTCGATCAACGCCGCCTCGTCCACTTCCAGCTCGATGACGTGGTCGAGCGTCATGCCGCGCGCGTCGAGCAGTTCGTCGAGCGCCATCGCCTGCGCGGCGGTGCGCGGATAGCCGTCGAAGATCGCGCCGCCCCCGACCCCCTGATCGAGCCGCTCGCCGATCAGCGCCGAGACGATCGCGTCGGAGACGAGCTCGCCCGCCTCCATCACCGCCTTGGCCTGCAGCCCGACGGGCGTGCCCGCCTTGACCGCGGCGCGCAGCATGTCGCCGGTCGACAATTGCTGCATCCCGCGCGTCGCCATCAGCGCCTGCGCCTGGGTGCCCTTGCCCGCCCCTGGCGGCCCGAGAAGGATGATGTTCACGCGAGCACTCCCTGTTTGGCTCGTGGACCGAGATTAACGGAGGCGCCCGCCCTTCAGCTTCGCCTTCTTGATCAGGTCGCCATATTGATGCGCCAGCAGATGGCTCTGGATCTGCGTCACCGTATCCATCGTCACGTTGACGACGATCAGCAGGCTGGTGCCGCCGAGATAGAAGGGGATCGACAGCGCCGAGACCAGATATTCCGGCAGCAGGCAGATGATCGTCAGATAGGCCGCCCCGATCACGGTGATCCGCGTCAGCACATAGTCGAAATAATTCTCGGTGTTCTTGCCCGGGCGGATGCCGGGGATGAACCCGCCATAGCGCTTCAGATTGTCGGCGGTCTCTTCCGGATTGAAGACGATCGCGGTGTAGAAGAACGAGAAGAAGATGATGCCGGCGGCGTAGAGTGCCATGTATACCGGCTGGCCGTGCGCCAGATACTGGTTGAGGGTGATGATGAAATCGCCCCACTTCGACTGACCCGCGACGCGCTGGCCGGCGAACTGGCTGATCGTCAGCGGCATCAGCAGCAGCGACGAGGCGAAGATCGGCGGGATGACGCCCGCGGTGTTAATCTTGAGCGGCAGGTGGCTGCGATCCGCCTGCATGCCGCGCTGCGTCTGGCGCTTGGGATATTGGATCAGGATGCGGCGCTGCGCGCGCTCCATGAAGCAGATGAACAGGATCAGCGCGACGACCGCGACGATGATGCCGATCAGCCGCACCGCGTCGATCGACCCGGACCGGCCGCCTTCGAGCAGATTGACCAGGGTCGTCGGCAGATGCGCGACGATGCCGGCCATGATGATGAGCGACACGCCGTTGCCGATGCCGCGGCTGGTGATCTGCTCGCCCAGCCACATCAGGAACATCGTGCCGCCGATCAGCGAGATCACCGCGGCGATGCGGAAGGTCATGCCCGGCTCGATCACCGCGGCGACGCCGTTGCTCGCCGACAGCGCCTCGAGCCCGACGGCGATGAAATAGCCCTGGATCGCGGTCAGCGCGACGGTGCCGTAGCGGGTGTACTGGTTGAGCTTCTTGCGGCCCGATTCGCCTTCCTTCTTGATCGCGGCGAGCTGCGGCGACAGCGAGGTCGACAGCTGCACGACGATCGAGGCGGTGATGTACGGCATCACGCCGAGCGCGATCAGCGACATGCGGCTGAGCGATCCGCCCGAGAAGGTGTTGAAGAAATCGAGCACGCCGCCCGTGGTGCGCTGGCTGAGCAGGCCGAGCGCAGTCGGGTCGATGCCCGGCAACGGCACATAGCTCAGCAGCCGGAAGACGATCAGCGCGCCGATCGTGAACCACAGCCGCTTCTTGAGGTCGGTCGCCTGCGCGAATTTCGCGAGGCTGATGCTTTGCGCCATCTGGTCGGCTGCGGATGCCATGCGTGTGTCCTGGAAACAAAAACGGCGGGATGCGTTTGAACCGCCCCGCCGCTCATATAAGCGCTCGACGCGCCTTGTCTAATCGCGACGCTCGACGTTCGGCTCTTTATCGAGCCCGCGGTCGCTCCCCGCCCTGCCGAACCCGGTCCGGCAAGGCGAATGGAGACAACCGGCGTTACGCCTTGAACGACGCCTTCTTTTCCTGACGCGCCTTGTACTGCACGCCCTTCTTGGCGGCAGCCTTCTCGGCGGCGGGGACGATCGTCGGGATATCGAGCGAACCGCCGGTCTTCTCGACCTGGGCACGCGCACCCGCCGAAGCCCCGGCGACGTGGAAGGCGAGCTTGGTGGTCAGCTCACCCTTGGCGAGCAGACGCACGCCGTCCTTGCCGCCACGGACGAGGCCGGCCGCCTTGAGCGCCGCCTGGTCGATCGTGCCCTCGGCCGACAGCTTGCCCGAATCGATCGCCTTCTGGATCGCGCCGGTGTTCACCTCGGCATAATCCTTGGCGAAGATGTTGTTGAAGCCGCGCTTCGGCAGACGCATGTGGAGCGGCATCTGGCCGCCTTCGAAGCCGGCGATGCTGACGCCCTCGCGGCTCTTCTGACCCTTGACGCCGCGGCCGCCCGTCTTGCCCTTGCCCGAGCCGATACCGCGTCCGACGCGGATCTTGGACTTGCGGGCACCCTGGTTGTCGCGGAGATCGTTCAGTTTCATGATATGCACTCGCTTTCGCTTTTGTCGCGCTGATGGAAAAAGGAAGGGGGCCGCCTAGCCCCCTTCCCCGTATTTGTCACTGGGTTCGGAGCGAGGGCTTAGCCTTGCACTTCGACCATGTGCTGCACCTTGCGGATCATCCCGCGGACCTCGGGGCTGTCCTGCAGCTCCGAGACCTTGTGCATCTTGTTGAGGCCGAGGCCGATCAGCGTCGCGCGCTGATCCTTGGTGCGGCGGATCGGCGAACCGGTCTGCTTGATCTTGATCGTCGCCATTTCGATTACTCCACGACGGCCGCAGCATCCGCCTCGGCGGTCTGCGACCCACCGCGGCCGAGCAGGTCGGCGATCTTCTTGCCACGACGCTGTGCGACCGACTTCGGCGAAGTCTGATCCCCCAGCGCCTCGAAGGTGGCGCGGATCATGTTGTACGGGTTGGACGTACCGACCGACTTGGTCACCACGTCGGCCACGCCGAGCGATTCGAAGATGGCGCGCATCGGGCCACCCGCGATGATGCCGGTGCCCTGCGGCGCCGAGCGCAGCGTCACGCGACCGGCACCGAAGTGGCCGTTGCCGTCGTGATGCAGCGTGCGACCGTCCTTGAGCGGCACGCGGACCATCGCCTTCTTCGCGGCCGCAGTGGCCTTGGAGATGGCTTCCGGCACTTCGCGCGCCTTGCCGTGACCGAAGCCGACCCGGCCCTTGCCGTCGCCCACGACGACCAGCGCCGCGAAGCCGAAGCGCTTGCCGCCCTTCACCGTCTTCGAGACGCGGTTGATGTGGACCAGCTTCTCGATCAGCTCTTCGCCGCCGTCGTCCTGACCGCCGCGACGATCGTCGCGACGACCGCCACGGCCGCCGTCACGACCACCACGGTTGCCGCCGGGGCCACCGGGACCGCGACCGCTGCCGCCGCCACGGCCGCCACGCGGACCGCCACGGCCGGCGAAGCCGCCCTGCTGGCCGCCCTGCGCCGCGCCGGCGTCCGGGGTGGCGCCTTCAGCCGCTGCGGGCTGCACGTTGTTCTCGTCAGCCATATTAGAACTCCAATCCGGCGGCACGCGCCGCTTCCGCCAGCGCCTTGACGCGGCCGTGGAACAGGAAGCCGCCGCGGTCGAACACGACCTGCGTCACACCCGCGGCCTTCGCCGCTTCCGCCACGCGGGTGCCGACGGCCGTCGCCGCCGCGATGTTCGCGCCCGACTGGTCGCGCACGTCCTTTTCCAGCGTCGAGGCCGACGCGACGGTCTTGCCGGCGACGTCGTCGATGACCTGGGCATAGATGTGCTTGCCCGAACGATGCACCGACAGCCGCGGACGGGTGCCGGCACGCGCCTTCAGCGCGGTACGATTGCGCCGACGGCGCTTCGCGAAGAGAGAGAGACCCTTGGTGCTCATTACTTCTTTTTCCCTTCCTTGCGGAAGATGAACTCGCCGTCGTACTTGATGCCCTTGCCCTTGTACGGCTCGGGCTTGCGCCACTGACGGATTTCCGCGGCCAACTGGCCGACCTTCTGCTTGTCCGAGCCGCTGATCTCGACGGTCGTCGCGTCGGGCGTCTTGACCTCGATGCCTTCCGGCACGTCGATGTTGACGTCGTGGCTGTAGCCGAGCTGCAACTTGAGCGTGCGACCCTGCGCCGCGGCGCGATAGCCAACGCCGGTGATGAGCAGCTTCTTGGTGAAGCCGTCGGTCACGCCGGTGACGAGGTTCTGCACCATCGTGCGCTGCATGCCCCAGAAGGCACGGGCGCGCTTGGTGTCATTCGCCGGCTGCACCGAGATGCCGCCGTCTTCCAGCGTGTAGCTGATCTCGTCGCGCATCGGCATGGTCAGGGTGCCCTTGGGGCCCTTCATGCTGATGACGCCGTTGCTGATCGTCGGGGTGACGTTCGCCGGTACGGGGACCGACTTCTTGCCGATGCGGCTCATCAGAAGACCTCCGCGAGCACTTCGCCACCGACATTCTGCTCGCGCGCTTCCGCGTCGGACAGAACGCCACGCGGCGTCGAGACGATGGTGATGCCGAGGCCGTTGCGGACCCGCGGCAATTCCTGCGAACCGGAATAGACGCGGCGGCCGGGCTTCGAGACGCGCGCGACGTGCTTGATCGCCGGCTGGCCTTCGAAATACTTCAGCTCGATGCGGACGCCCGCGGCGGGGCCCATCTGCTCGTCGCTATAGCCACGGATATAGCCTTCGCGCTGCAGCACGTCGAGCACGCGGATGCGCAGCTTCGACGCGGGCGAGAGGACGGAGTCCTTCTTGGCGCGCTGGCCGTTGCGGATGCGGGTGAGCAGGTCACCCAGGGGATCGGTCACTGCCATGATGATTCCTTACCAGCTCGACTTGGTGAGACCGGGGATCATGCCCTTATTGGCCAGATCGCGGAGCATCACACGGGCGAGACGGAACTTGCGGTAATAGGCACGCGGGCGGCCGGTGATCTCGCAACGGTTGCGGATCCGGGTCGGGTTCGCGTTGCGCGGCAGTTCCGCCATCTTGAGGCGGGCGATCAGCCGCTCGCTCTCGTCGAGGCTCTGGTCATTGGCCATCGCCTTCAGCTTCGCCAGCTTGGGAGCATATTGCTTCACAAGCTTCTTGCGACGCTCATTCTTGTTGATCGAACTCAGTTTCGCCATGGACTTAAGCTCTCTTCCTTACTTCAGGACGGCAGCGCTGCTCACGCAGCCTGCTTCTGCTGCTCAGCCTCGGGCTGAGGGAACGGGAAGCCGAACAGACGCAGCAGCTCGCGCGCCTCGTCGTCGGTCTTCGCGGTGGTGGTGACGATCACGTCCATGCCGCGCACCTTGTCGATGCGGTCATAGTTGATCTCCGGGAACACGATCTGCTCCTTGATGCCGCAGGCGTAATTGCCACGGCCGTCGAAGCTCTTCGGGTTGAGGCCACGGAAGTCGCGGACGCGGGGCAGCGCGATCGTGATGAACCGGTCGAGGAATTCGTACATGCGCTCGCGGCGAAGGGTGACCTTCACGCCGATCGGCATGCCCTCACGCAGCTTGAACTGCGCGATCGACTTCTTCGCCTTGGTGATCACCGGCTTCTGGCCCGCGATCAGCTCCATCTCGGATGCGGCCTGATCGACGCGCTTCTTGTCCTGGGTCGCCTCACCGACGCCCATGTTGAGCACGATCTTCTCGATCCGCGGGATCTCGTTGACGTTCTTGTAGCCGAACTTCTCGACCATCGCCTTGATGATCGTGTCCTCATAGATGCCCTTCATGCGGGGCTTGTAGGCATCAGCCATCGATCTTGGCTCCCGTCTTCACGGCCACGCGGACCTTCTTGCCATCCTGCGTCTCGAAACGGACGCGGGTCGGCTTGCCGTCGGCGGTCACGTGCGCGACCTTCGAGATGTGCAGCGGCGCCTCGACCTTCTCGAGACCGCCCTGCGGGTTCGCCTGGGTCGGCTTGCGGTGACGGGTCGCGACGTTGACGCCACCCACGATCACCTTGCCGTCCTTCGGCATCGCCTGGGTGACGGTGCCGGTCTTGCCCTTGTCCTTGCCGGACAGGACGACGACCTGGTCACCCTTCTTGATCTTCGCGGCGGCCATTACAGCACCTCGGGAGCGAGAGAGATGATCTTCATGTGCTTCTTGCCACGCAGCTCGCGCACGACCGGGCCGAAGATACGGGTGCCGATCGGCTCCTCGTTCTTGTTGACCAGGACGGCGGCGTTGCCGTCGAAGCGGATGGTCGAGCCATCGGCACGGTGGATGTCCTTGGCGGTGCGGACGATGACGGCGCGATGCACGTCACCCTTCTTCACCTTGCCGCGGGGCTGTGCTTCCTTGATGCTGACGACGATGATGTCGCCGACGGTGGCGGTACGACGCTTCGAGCCGCCCAGCACCTTGATGCACTGCACCCGCTTCGCGCCGCTATTGTCAGCGACGTCGAGATTGGATTGCATCTGGATCATCGATCCATCTTCCTTCTCTACTCATGGGGTGGATACCGACCCAGCCCCGCCTAAAACAATGACCCCGGCGCAGCGGACTGCACCGGGGGAGCGGCCCTGTAACCACTCCGCTGGCAGGACGCAAGCCCTGCCCTGTTCATCCGCCGGCCGAAGCCGGCAGAGAATTATGCGTCGACGTCGACCCGCTCGGGCGTCGCATGGGTGTTGACCCGATCGACGACCTTCCAGGTCTTCAGCTTGGAGATCGGTGCGGTCTCTTCGATCCGCACGGTTTCGCCCTGCTTGTACTCGTTCGCCTCGTCATGGGCGTGGTACTTCTTCGAGCGGCGGATGATCTTGCCGTAGAGCGGGTGCTTGACCTTGCGCTCCACGTTCACGACCACCGTCTTGTCGCCCTTGTCGGACACGATCAGTCCGGTCAGCACGCGCTTCGGCATCTGATGTTCCTTACTTGGCAGGAGCAGCGCTGGTGCGCTGCGCCTGGAGGGTCTTGATCCGCGCGATGTCGCGACGGACTTCCTTGACGCGGCTCGGCTTCTCGAGCTGGTTCGTCGCCGCCTGGAAGCGGAGGTTGAACTGCTCGCGCTTCAGCTGGCCGAGGCTCTCGGTCAGCTGGTCGTCGCTCTGGCTCTGAAAATCAGACTTTGCCATGGTTACTCGCCTCCGAGGTGGCTGGTGTCACCCAGGCGGGCGACGACCTTGACTTTGATCGGGAGCTTCATCGCGGCGCGCTCGAACGCCTCCGCGGCGATCTTGCCCTCGACGCCGTCGAGCTCGAACAGGATCCGGCCCGGCTTGACGCGGGCGGCCCAGAACTCAGGGCTGCCCTTGCCCGAGCCCATGCGGACTTCGGCCGGCTTCGACGAGACCGGCACGTCCGGGAAGATGCGGATCCACAAACGCCCCTGGCGCTTGATGTGACGCGTGATCGCGCGGCGGGCCGCCTCGATCTGGCGTGCGGTGATCCGGTCCGGCTCCATCGCCTTCAGGCCGTACGACCCGAAGTTGAGGCTGGTGCCGCCCTTGGCGTCGCCGTGGATACGGCCCTTGAAGGCCTTGCGGAATTTGGTGCGCTTTGGCTGCAACATGTCGTGTCAGTCCTTAACGACGGTCGTCGCGGGCCGGGCGGACGCCGGAGGTCTGGGCCTCCATCATCAGCCGGTCCTGCGCCATCGGGTCATGGCCGAGGATCTCGCCCTTGAAGACCCAGACCTTGACGCCGCACACGCCGTAGGACGTGTGGGCCTGGGCCTCGGCATAATCGATGTTCGCGCGCAGCGTGTGCAGCGGAACGCGACCTTCGCGATAGCTTTCCGAACGCGCGATCTCGGCGCCGCCGAGACGGCCGCCGCAGGCGACGCGGATGCCGTCGGCACCCAGGCGCATCGCCGACTGCACCGCGCGCTTCATCGCCCGGCGGAACGCGATACGGCGCTCCAGCTGGTCGGCGATGCCCTGCGCGACGAGCTTGGCGTCGATCTCGGGCTTGCGGATCTCGACGATGTTCAGCGACACGTCGGACTTGGTCATCGCGCCGATCGTCTTGCGCAGCTTCTCGATGTCCGAGCCCTTCTTGCCGATGATGACACCGGGACGGGCGGCGAAGATCGAGATACGGCACAGCTTGGCCGGACGCTCGATGACGACCTTGGAGATGGCGGCTTGCGGCAGCGTCTTCATGATGAAGGCGCGGATCTTGAGATCCTCCAGCAGCAGCTGGCCATAGTCATGGCCTTCGGCGAACCAGCGGCTGTCCCAGGTGCGGTTGATCTGGAGCCGCATGCCGATCGGGTTGCTCTTGTGACCCATTATGCTTCTTCCTGCTCGCGCACGACGATGCGCAGACGGCTGAACGGCTTCAGGATGCGGGTGGACTTGCCACGGCCGCGGGTCGCGAAGCGCTTCATGGTGATCGACTTGCCGACCGACGCCTCGGCGACGACGAGCGCGTCGACGTCGAGGTTGTGGTTGTTCTCGGCATTGGCGATGGCCGAGGCCAGCACCTTGCGCGCGTCGACCGCCATCGCCTTGGTCGAGAACTGCAGGATGCTCATCGCATCGCCGACCGGCTTGTTACGGATCAGCGCCGCGACCAGGTTCAGCTTCTGCGCCGAACCGCGGATCTGCGTCGCGACCGCGAGCGCTTCCTTCTCGCCGACCTTGCGGGGGGATACAGGCTTGCTCATCAGCGCTTGCCCTTCTTGTCAGCGGCGTGACCCGGGAAGTAGCGCGTCGGCGCGAACTCACCCAGCTTCATGCCGACCATCTCTTCGTTGACCGACACCGGCACGAACTTGCGGCCGTTGTAGACGTTGAACGTGAGGCCGACGAACGACGGCAGGATGGTGGAGCGACGCGACCAGGTCTTGATCGGCGCGCGGCCACCGGCGTCCTGCGCGGTTTCCGCCTTCTTCAGAAGGCTCAGTTCGACGAACGGGCCCTTCCAGACTGAACGAGCCATGGTTTAGCCCTTCCTCTTGGTCGAATGACGCGACCGGATGATCATCTTGTCGGTCGACTTATTGTGACGGGTGCGCGCACCCTTGGTCGGCTTGCCCCACGGGGTGACCGGATGACGGCCGCCCGAGGTCCGGCCTTCACCACCGCCGTGCGGATGGTCGACCGGGTTCTTGGCGACGCCGCGGGTCAGCGGACGCTTGCCCATCCAGCGCGAACGCCCGGCCTTGCCGAGGTTCTGGTTCTGGTTGTCCGGGTTCGACACCGCACCGACCGTCGCCATGCACTCGCCACGGATGTAGCGCTGCTCGCCCGAGTTGAGGCGGACGATGACCATGCCGCGGTCACGGCCGACGACCTGCACATAGGTGCCGGCCGAACGCGCGATCTGACCGCCCTTGCCCGGCTTCATCTCCACGTTGTGGACGATGGTGCCGACCGGGACCTGGCCCAGCTCCATGGCGTTGCCCGGCTTGGTGTCGGTCTTCTTGGCGGCGAGCACCTTGTCGCCCGGCGCGAGCCGCTGCGGCGCGATGATGTAGGCCAGCTCTTCGTCGGCATACTTCACCAGCGCGATGAACGCGGTGCGATTGGGGTCATATTCCAGACGCTCGACCGTGCCTTCGACGTCCCACTTGCGACGCTTGAAGTCGACGTAGCGATACTTCTGCTTGTGACCGCCGGCGATGCCGCGCGAGGTCACGTGACCCTTGTTGTTGCGACCACCGGTCTTGCGCTTGCCTTCGGTAAGCGCCTTGACCGGCTTGCCCTTGTAGAGCGCGGATTTGTCGACGAGGATCAGGCCGCGGCGGGCCGGGCTCGTCGGGTTGTAATGCTTGAGTGCCATGACCCTTAGATCCCCGTCGTCACGTCGATGGACTGGCCGTCCTTCAGGGTGACAATGGCCTTCTTGATGTCAGAGCGCTGGTAAGGAGCGCCCTTCCACTTCTTGGTCTTGCCCTTCTGGACGATCGTATTCACGCCGGTCACGGTGACGTCGAAGAGAGCCTCGACGGCCGCCTTGATCTCGGGCTTGGTCGCGTCTCCCGCGACCTTGAACACGACGGCGTTATGCTCGGAGAGCAAAGTCGCCTTTTCGGTGATGTGCGGCGCGACGATCACGTCATAGTGACGGTTGTCGACGGCCTTCTGCTGCTTAGCCATTGAAGCGAGCCTCCAGCTTCTCGACCGCCGCGCGGGTCAGCACCAGCGTGTCAGCCTTCAGGATGTCGTAGACGTTGGCACCGGCGCTCGGCAGCACGTTGATGCCGTGCAGGTTGCCCGCGGCGAGCGCGAAGCTCGTCTCGACGGCGTCGCCGTCGATGACCAGCGCCGTCTTGCCGAAGCCGAGCTTGGCGAGATCGCCGACCAGCGTCTTGGTCTTGTTGTTCTCGACCGCGATGCTGTCCATGACGATCAGCGAGCCGGCCTTGGCATGGCTGCTGAGCGCCATCTTCAGGCCGAGCGCGCGAATCTTCTTGTTCAGCGACGGGTTGAAGTCACGGACGCGGGCGCCGTGGGCCTTACCACCGCCGATGAAGACGGGAGCGCGGCGATCGCCGTGACGGGCGGTACCGCCGCCCTTCTGGCGACCGAACTTCTTGCCCGACCGGGCGACGTCGGCGCGCTCACGCGTGCCACGGGCCGTCTCGCGGCGCTTCTCGAGCTGCCAGGTGACCACGCGGTGCAGGATGTCGGCGCGCGGATCGAGGCCGAAGACCTCGTCGTTGAGCTCGACGTCCGCCGCAGCGGTGCCGGCGAAGGATTGAACCTTGACCTTCACGTTCAGCCCTCCTGGCCGTCGGTAGCTTCCGGCGCGCTCGTCTCTGCGGGCGTGTCGGCTGCGGTGTTGCTGTTGGCAGCCTGCTTCAGGCTGGCGGGGTACGGAGCGTCGGCGTGCGCCTTGACCTTGACCGCGTCCTTGACGAACAGCCAGCCGCCCTTCGATCCGGGCACCGAGCCCTTGACGAAGATCAGGCCGCGCTCGACGTCGGTACCGACGATCTCGAGGTTCTGCTGGGTGCGGTTACGGTCGCCCATGTGGCCGGCCATCTTCTTGTTCTTGAAGACCTTGCCCGGATCCTGACGCTGGCCGGTCGAACCGAGCGAGCGGTGCGAGACCGACACGCCGTGCGTCGCGCGCAGACCGGCGAAGTTCCAGCGCTTCATGCCGCCGGCAAAGCCCTTACCCTGGGTACGACCCTGGATATCGACCAGCTGGCCGGCAACGAAATGCTCGGCCGAGATCTCTGCGCCGACGTCGAGGAGATTGTCCTCGCTGACGCGGAATTCGGCAACCACCGCCTTGGGCTCGACTTCGGCCTTGCCGAAGTGGCCGCGCTGCGGCTTGGCGACATTCTTGGCCTTGGCGACGCCAGCGCCAAGCTGGACGGCGGTGTAGCCATCACGATCCTGTTCGCGACGGGCAATGACCTGCAAGCCTTCGAGCTGCAGGACGGTGACCGGCACGTGGCGGCCATCATCCTGGAACAGGCGGGTCATACCCATTTTCTTCGCGATCACGCCAGTGCGCATGATCCGTCACTCCTCAACAGAGGCACGCCCGGGACCATTCCCGTACGTGCGTGTGGCGCCTCGCAAAAGGCGCCGCCCAGCCCGATTGTATGCACGTCGCCCCGTCCCGGGCTGGTCGTTCCCGTTGCCGGGAACATGACGGGAGACGCTGTCCCGGCAACCGAAGCGGCCGGCGGTATCTCGTGTCTGTCAGGTGCTCCGCGCGAGGCGGAGATCCCAAACCGCTGTTTCGCCAGAGGCGGAAAACAGCAAACCCGCGGGACTCACGTCGACCGCGGGATGCGGGCCATTACGCCAGCTTGATCTCGACGTCAACACCGGCGGCGAGGTCGAGCTTCATCAGCGCGTCGACCGTCTGCGGGGTCGGCTGCACGATGTCGAGCATACGCTTGTAGGTGCGCACCTCGAACTGCTCGCGCGACTTCTTGTCGATGTGCGGACCGCGGTTGACGGTGAACTTCTCGATGCGGGTCGGCAGCGGAATCGGGCCGCGGATGAGCGCGCCGGTGCGGCGCGCGGTGTCGGCGATGTCGCCGGTCGCCTGGTCGAGCACACGATGATCGAACGCCTTGAGGCGAATGCGGATATTGCTGTCCATGATCCCTACCGATGCGAAGGAGCACGACCCCGGCCGTCTCCACCGCCGGCTGGGCGGAGGACTCGTGCCGCTGGTGCTGGACCGGCGGGATGAGATCGCCCGGCCCGTTATGACGGATGCCGCGCGACGACGAGAAAGAGCCGTAACTCAGTAAAACTTGGAGGGCGCGCCTTAAAGGAGCCCTCATAAAATAGCAACGGCCCGACTCTCCTTTTTTGGAGAGCCGGGCCGCTGTTGATCGTGCCGGCGGCGGACCGCCGGTACGGCGACTTACTTGTCGATGCCGCTCACGACGCCCGCGCCGACGGTACGACCGCCCTCACGGATGGTGAAGCGCTGGCCGACGTCCATCGCGATCGGCGCGATCAGCTTGATGCCGAGGGCGATGTTGTCGCCCGGCATCACCATCTCGGTGCCTTCGGGCAGCTCGACGGTACCGGTCACGTCCGTGGTGCGGAAGTAGAACTGCGGACGATAGTTGGCGAAGAACGGCGTGTGACGGCCACCCTCTTCCTTCGACAGCACGTACACTTCCGACTGGAAGTCGGTGTGCGGCTTGATCGAGCCGGGCTTGCAGAGCACCTGGCCACGCTCGACCTCGTCACGGGCGACGCCGCGGATCAGCGCACCGACGTTGTCGCCGGCCTGGCCCTGGTCGAGCAGCTTGCGGAACATCTCGACGCCGGTGACGGTGGTCTTGCGGACGGTCGGGTGGATACCGACGATCTCGACTTCCTCGCCGACCTTGACGATGCCGGTCTCGACGCGGCCGGTGACGACCGTACCACGACCCGAGATCGAGAACACGTCTTCGATCGGCATCATGAACGGCTTGTCGAGCGGGCGCTCGGGCTGCGGGATATAGTCGTCAACCGCCTGCATCAGCTCGGTGACCGCGTCCTTGCCGAACTTGTCGTTCGAACCCGACAGCGCGCAGGTCGCCGAACCCTTGATGATGGGGATATCGTCGCCCGGGAATTCGTACGAGCTGAGCAGCTCGCGGATTTCCAGCTCGACCAGCTCGAGGATTTCCTCGTCGTCGACCAGATCGACCTTGTTCATGAACACGACCATCGCCGGCACGCCGACCTGGCGGGCGAGCAGGATGTGCTCGCGGGTCTGCGGCATCGGGCCGTCGGTCGCCGAGACGACGAGGATCGCGCCGTCCATCTGCGCCGCGCCGGTGATCATGTTCTTCACATAGTCGGCGTGGCCCGGGCAATCGACGTGCGCATAGTGGCGGTTGGTCGTCTCATACTCGACGTGCGCGGTCGAGATGGTGATGCCGCGCTCACGCTCTTCCGGAGCCTTGTCGATGTTCGCGAAGTCGACCGCGGTGCCGCCGGTCGTCTCTGCCAGGACCTTGGTGATCGCGGCGGTGAGCGACGTCTTGCCATGGTCGACGTGGCCGATGGTGCCGATGTTGAGGTGCGGCTTGTTCCGCTCGAATTTTGCCTTAGCCATTTTCCTACCTTCTGATTCGAATTCGGTGCCGCCGGGGCCACGCGAACGCGGCCCTTTAGCGGGTGTTGATTGGTTATGCCAGCCCCTGCCCGCCCGTCGCCCAGTCGAAACAATCGTTTCGCCGGAGCGACCGGCACCGGAGCAAATCCGGTGTCGGCGGACGGGATCGGCTGCGGCGACCTGCCGACCGACCGGTCAGCATTCCGGGGCCAGGTTGCCCTGGCCCCGTGCGCCTCACGCCATCTTCGCCTTGATCTCGTCGGCGACGTTGCTCGGGACTTCGTCGTAATGCGAGAACTGCATGCTGTACTGCGCGCGGCCCTGCGTGAACGAGCGGAGCTGGTTGACGTAGCCGAACATGTTGGCCAGCGGCACCATCGCCTCGACCGTCTGCGCGTTGCCGCGGCTGTCGGTGCCCTGGATCTGGCCGCGACGGCTGTTCATGTCGCCGATGACGTCGCCGAGATAATCCTCGGGCGTGACGACCTCGACCTTCATGATCGGCTCGAGCAGCTTGATGCCGGCCTTCTGCGCCGCTTCGCGCATCGCGCCGCGCGCACAGATTTCGAACGCCAGCGCCGACGAGTCGACGTCATGGTAGGCGCCGTCATACAGGTGGACCTCGAAATCGATGATCGGGAAGCCGATCAGCGATCCGGTCTCGGCCGTCTCGCGCATGCCCTTCTCGACCGAGGGGATATATTCCTTCGGAATATTGCCGCCCTTGACCTCGTCGAAGAACTGGAAGCCCGAACCACGCTCGCCGGGAACGACGGTCAGCTTGACGCGACCGAACTGACCCGAACCACCCGACTGCTTCTTGTGGGTGTAGTCGATGTCGACCTTCTTCGCGAGATATTCGCGATAGGCGACCTGCGGCGCACCGACGTTCGCCTCGACCTTGAACTCGCGCTTCATGCGATCGACGAGGATTTCGAGGTGAAGCTCACCCATGCCCTTGATGATCGTCTGGCCCGATTCGGAGTCCGACGAGACGCGGAACGAGGGGTCCTCGCGGGCGAGACGATTGAGCGCGACGCCCATCTTCTCCTGGTCGGCCTTGGTCTTCGGCTCGACCGACAGCTCGATCACCGGCTCGGGGAATTCCATCCGCTCGAGGATGATCGGCGCGTTGATCGCGCACAGCGTGTCACCCGTGGTGGTGTCCTTGAGACCCGCCAGCGCGACGATGTCGCCGGCATAGGCCACCTGGATGTCCTCGCGGTCGTTCGCATGCATCAGCAGCATGCGGCCGACCTTTTCCTTCTTGTCCTTGACCGAGTTGGTCACCTGCGACGCCGCTTCGAGCTTGCCCGAATAGATGCGCGCGAAGGTCAGCGTCCCGACGAACGGATCGTTCATGATCTTGAACGCGAGCGCCGAGAAGGGCGCCGAATCGTCCGACGGACGCTCGTCCGGCGTCTCGCCGTCGAGCTTGACGCCCTTGATCGCCGGCACGTCGAGCGGGCTCGGCAGGTAGTCGACGACCGCGTCGAGCAGCGGCTGCACGCCCTTGTTCTTGAACGCCGAGCCGCACACCACCGGCACGAACGACATGTTGAGCGTGCCCTTGCGGATCAGCTTCTTGAGGTCGGCCGTGCTCGGCTCGTTGCCCTCGAGATAGGCTTCCATCAGCGCGTCGTCCTGCTCGACGGCCATCTCGATCAGGTCGCTGCGATACTTGGCGGCCTTTTCGGCGAGATCGTCGGGGATCGCCTGATATTCGAACTTCGCGCCCAGGCTCTCTTCGAGCCAGATGATCGCGCGGTTCTCGACCAGGTCGACGAGGCCCTTGAAGCCACCCTCGATACCGATCGGCAGATACAGCACCGCCGGACGCGCGCCGAGGCGCTCGACGATCGAATCGACGCAGAAATAGAAATCGGCGCCGGTCCGGTCGAGCTTGTTGATGAAGCACATCCGCGGCACGCCGTATTTGTCGGCCTGACGCCACACCGTCTCCGACTGCGGCTCGACGCCGGCAACGCCGTCGAAACAGGCGACCGCACCGTCGAGCACGCGCAGCGAACGCTCGACCTCGATCGTGAAGTCGACGTGGCCCGGCGTATCGATGATGTTGATGCGATGCTCGAGGCCCTTGCCCTCCTCGGCCGTCCAGAAGCAAGTCGTCGCGGCGGACGTGATCGTGATGCCGCGCTCCTGTTCCTGCTCCATCCAGTCCATCGTCGCGGTGCCTTCGTGCACTTCGCCGATCTTGTAGGACTTGCCGGTGTAATAGAGGATGCGCTCGGTCGTGGTCGTCTTGCCGGCGTCGATATGCGCCATGATGCCGATGTTGCGATAGCGATCGAGCGGATGGCTGCGGGCCATGATCGTGGTTTCCTTAGAGATGTGGGGAGCGCAGCTTCCGCCGGCTCCCCACGATATAGGTCAGAAGGTCGAGGCTTCCAAGCCTTACCAGCGGTAGTGGCTGAAGGCGCGGTTGGCTTCGGCCATGCGGTGCGTGTCTTCGCGCTTCTTCACCGCGTTGCCGCGGTTGTTGGCGGCATCCATCAGCTCGCCCGACAGGCGCGCCGACATGGTATTCTCGCTGCGCGCACGGGCCGCGGCGATCAGCCAGCGGATCGCCAGCGCCTGCGCACGTTCGGGACGCACCTCGACGGGGACCTGATAGGTCGCACCGCCGACGCGGCGCGAGCGCACTTCGATGCCCGGCTTGATGTTGTTCAGCGCGTCGTGGAACACGCCGATCGGCTCGCGCTTGGCGCGGCTTTCGACGGTCTCGAGCGCACCGTAGACGATCAGTTCGGCGACGGACTTCTTGCCGTCGAGCATGACCGAATTCATGAACTTGGAGAGAACCTCATCCCCGAACTTGGGATCAGGCAGGATGACCCGCTTTTCGGGACGACGACGACGTGCCATTTCAAAAACCTTTCTAACTTCAGCCTGGTGGTCGAGCCCCGAGCGACGGGGCCAACCGGCTTACTTCGGACGCTTGGCGCCGTACTTGGAGCGGGACTGACGGCGATCCTTGACGCCCTGCGTATCGAGCACGCCGCGCAGGACGTGGTAGCGGACGCCGGGAAGATCGCGCACACGGCCGCCGCGGATAAGCACCACCGAGTGCTCCTGCAGGTTGTGGCCTTCGCCCGGAATATAGCTGATCACTTCGCGGCTGTTGGTCAGGCGGACCTTGGCCACCTTGCGCAGCGCCGAGTTCGGCTTCTTCGGGGTCGTCGTGTAGACGCGGGTGCAGACGCCGCGCTTCTGCGGGTTCTGCTCCATCGCAGGGACCTTGGACTTGGCCTTCTGCGGGTCGCGGCCCTTGCGGACCAGCTGGTTAATCGTCGGCATGAAGCCTTCACCTCGTATGTGGGTTACTTTGCTGGAGCCATCACAGCACTTCGGAATACAAAAAGGGACGGAAGGCGGCGCATGCGCCACCCCGGCCCCACAATGCATCCAGCAATGTTCAAGCATGTCCGTCGGATCGCTCCCACGGACGGGGGCGGCCTATACGCGGAGTCGGGCGACGGGTCAACGGGGCGGAGCGCGCCCCGCCGTCACCGCTTGGCGAGCGTGGTCAGCAGCAGCTTTTCGAATCGCGCCGGGTCCTCGACCTGCGGCGAATGGCCGAGGCCGTCGATCGGCACCAGCGTCGCATTCGGCATCTGCGTCACCGCCTGTCGCGCCACCACCGGAATCGCCTCGAGGAAGCGGCGCAGGTCGGGCGGCGTCTGCGCCCGGCCGAAGGCGGTGCGGTCGAGCGCGCCGATCAGCAGCGTCGTCGGCGCCTTGATCCGGTAGAGTTCGTGCGCCACCGGCTGCGTCTTGATCATCTCGCTGGTCTTGGCCTGCGCCAGCGCCACCGTGTCGCGCCCCGCCCCCTGATACATGCCGGCGAGCATCCACACCCAGCGATCGTAGGCGGGCTTCCATGTACCGTGATAATAATTGGCCTGCTGATAGGCCTTGATCGAGACGTAGCTCGTCTTGCGCTCGCCGGCCCACAAGGTGTCGACATCGGCATAGGGCAGCCCCTCCTCCGACCGGTCCTTGAGGCCGAGCGGATTGACCAGCACGAGCCGCTCGACCGCATCGGGGTAGAGGATGGCGAAGCGCATCGCGAGCATGCCGCCGAACGAATGGCCGACGATCGCCGCCCGCGGGATACCGCGCGACTCCATCAGCCGGCGAGTAAACGTTGCGAGCATTTCGAAACTATATTGCGCGGCGCGCGGCTTGGCAGATTTGCAGAAGCCGATCTGATCGGGGATCAGCACGCGATAGCCGGCCTCGGCGAGCGCCCGCGCGCTGCTCTCCCAGGTCGCGCCGCAGAAATTCTTGCCGTGCAGCAGCACGACGGTGCGGCCGTTGGGCCGCGCCGGGGCGACATCCATGAACGCCATCGTCGCCGGCTGGCCGACGATATCGACGGTCATCGTCTGCACCGGCCAGGGATAGGTGAAGCGTTCGAGATTCGGTCCCAGATCCGGCGCGGCGACCGGATCGGCGGCGGCCGCCGCCCCCGGTGCCCATGCGAGAAGGACGGCCGCCGTCATCGCCCTGATCGTCGCCACGCCGTCTCTCCTTCGCCTCGTCATGCCCGGGCGCCATAGGGGGACAGGAAGCGGGCGTCACCTTCGGATCGCCCGCCGCCGCAGTGGCCATCACACCATCGCAAGAGCATCTTGCCCTTTTCGCGACAAGGCGGTAGAGGCCGCGGCGCTGCAGGAGTGTAGCTCAGTTGGTAGAGCATCGGTCTCCAAAACCGAGGGCCCACGGTTCGAGTCCGTGCACTCCTGCCAGTCTTTCCAAGCATATGTTCCTATGTGCTTGATGTGACACAATGAAATTTTTGTCACTCGACCGGTGACGTCCGCGACCAGCCTGCTATATAGCGCCGCATGGACGAGGCTACGCGATTTACGCTTGTTTATGGCATCATCGGCATCCTGCTTCTGGTGGGAATACCGATGCTGATCGTATATCTGCGGCGCCGCAAGCGCGAGAAACTGCGCCGTCGCGGCATCAAGACCTACGGCCATTGATCGTCCCGGCGCCGCCGTCGCGCGCCGCATCTCCCCCTAAGACTTGCCTTTGCTGCCCCGCGCGGCTATCTGCGCAGGCCATCCGACAGCGAGGACGGGCCATGCCGGTTCCCCACATCAGGGGAAGCGGCGCCGGGCTTATGTCTGGAGCGATACGGATTTTCGCAATTCCAGCGGGTTTTGAGACACAGTGGCGAAGACGACCCCCATCGAATTCATCCGTCAGGTGCAGGCCGAGACCAAGAAGGTCGTCTGGCCGACCCGGCGCGAGACGATCATGACGGGCGTGATGGTGGTCATCATGACCACGATCCTCGCCTTGTTCTTCCTCGGCGTCGACACGTTCTTCAACGCGGTCGTCCAGGCGCTGCTCAAGCTCGCGAAGTAAGGGTTTTTAGATGGCGCGCTGGTACATCATTCACGCCTATTCGGGCTTTGAGGGCAAGGTCCGCGACGCGATCATGGCCGAGGCGACGCGGCTCGGCCTCGAACAGCTCGTCGAGCAGATCGAAGTGCCGACCGAGACGGTGACCGAGGCGCGCCGCGGCAAGAAGATCGCGGTCGAGCGCAAGTTCATGCCCGGCTATGTCCTCGCCAAGCTCAACATGAACGACGACGTCTACCACCTCGTCAAGAATACGCCCAAGGTGACCGGCTTCCTCGGCAGCATGGGCAAGCCGCAGGCGATCAGCGAGGCGGAAGCCGCGCGGATGCTCAACAGCAAGGAAGAGGCCGCCGCCGCGCCGAAGACCAAGGTCAAGGTCGATTACGAGATCGGCGACGCGGTCAAGGTGCTCGAAGGTCCGTTCGCCAGCTTCAACGGCATCGTCGAGGAACTCGATTTCGACAAGTCGAAGGTCAAGGTGTCGGTATCGATCTTCGGCCGCGCCACGCCGGTCGAGCTCGATTTCGAACAGGTCGAGCGCTCCAAGTAAGCGGACAGCGATCCACGCGACGACGAGGCCGGGGCGGCGACGCTCCGGCCTTTTTCATTGGGATCGCAGTCGACCGATCGACGGCCGGCCGGCTCCGGCGGGATCCCGCACACGCACGCCGTCACGCCAGCCCCGCTCCGGCATCCACCGCTCCGCAGGAGCGAATACCCCGCAATTCCGGCCCATGGCGGGACCGCAAAGGCCCCTCGAACGCGACTCCTCCGCGCCTCCGCGCCTCCGCGCGAACCAAGACCCGCTGCTTGGCTTGCGAGCGGCTAAACGATCACGCGAAGACGCAAAGGAGAATGGGTTCACGCGGAGGCGCGGAGATGTCGCGCGGTCTGCGGCTGCGAAAACTGAGACGGAGCGCGAAGAGGTGTCTCACCCTCTTCGCGTCTTCGCGCCTTCGCGCGAATCACCTGCGGCGTCAGCCGCCCGCCAGCCGCTCCCCGCCCCCTAGGCGTCCGCCAGCACCCGTGCCTCGGCTGGCTCCGCTACGCCCGCCACCGCGCGCAGATCGGCGATCAGCTCGTCCACCCGTGCCGGGTCGGCGTCCCAAGCGAACATGAAGCGCGCGCCGCCACCGATGAAGGTGTAGAACTTCCATCCCCGCGCGCGCAGCCCGTCGAGCATTGCGTCCGGCGCGGTGAGAAATACGGCATTCGCCTCGACCGGGAACATCAGCGCGACGCCCGGCAGCGCCGCCACCACCGCCGCCAGCCGCTGCGCGCAGGCATTGCCGTGGCGGGCATTGTCGAGCCACGCCCCGCTCTCCAGCAGGCCGACCCAGGGCGCCGACAGGAAGCGCATCTTGGAGGCGAGCTGCCCCGCCTGCTTGCAGCGATAGTCGAAATCCTGCGCGAGGACCGGGTCGAAGAACAACACCGCCTCGCCCACCGCCATGCCGTTCTTGGTGCCGCCGAAGCACAGCACGTCGACGCCGGCGCGCCACGTCATGTCCGCCGGCGCGCAGCCCAAGGTCGCGCAGGCATGCGCGAAGCGCGCACCATCCATGTGCAGGCGCAGGCCGAGTTCGCGGCAGACGGCGGCGATCCCCTCGATCTCGGCGATGGTATAGACCTGCCCGGTCTCGGTCGGCTGGGTGATCGTCACCACGCGCGGCTTGGGAAAATGGATGTCGGCGCGCCCGGTGGCGAGGCGGCGGATCGCCGCGGGATCGAGCTTGCCGCTCTCGGTCGGCGCGACGAGCAGCTTCGATCCGTTCGAGAAGAACTCGGGTGCGCCGCATTCGTCGGTCTCGACATGCGCCTGCGCCGAGCAGATCACGCTATGGTAGGATTGGCAGAGCGAGGCGAGCGCGAGCGAATTGGCGGCGGTGCCGTTGAACGCGAAGAACACCTCGCATTCGGTCTCGAACAGGGTGCGGAAGGCGTCGGCCGCGGCCTGCGTCCAGTCGTCGTCGCCATAGGCGCTGGCGGAGCCGCGATTCGCCTGTTCCATCGCCGCCCAGGCTTGCGGGCAGATACCGGCATAATTGTCGCTGGCGAATTGCTGGGCGTCGGTCACGTCTCGGGTCCTTCTTCGGTTGGCGGCACCGGACGGGACGACGTGATATGTGGCGTGATCCCGTGGATTGCCGGTCCGGCCACATCCCGCCACTTGCGTGGCGGCACCACCTTGCCCGGGAGCAGGTTGGTGTCGGGCGTCATCCCGACTCTTGATGCTGCGGTGCCTGTAGCCGCCCGACGGTATACGATCAAGGGGGTAAGGTCGCCGCGGGGCGGCTTGCCCGCGCGCCGACATCTGCCTAAGCCGTCATAATACCAATTGGATACCGGAGAGCAGGATGATGCGACGCTTGGACAGGATCGGCGCCCTCGCGGCACTGACCGCAGGAATCGTCTGGAGCAGCGCTGCCGCCGCCGCCGATCCGGTGACCGCGCCCGCGCTCTTCCCCGCCCCGGCCGCGCTGACGATGACCGGCGGCGCGGTGCCGCTCGGTACCGCGGCGACCCTGGTGGTCGCGCCGGGTACCGAGCCGGCGACCGTCGCGGCGATCAGCGATATCCTGTCGCAGGCCGGGGTCCGCACCCTCACCCGTGCCAAGGCGCTGCCGACGCGGCTCGATGCGACCTATGTGGTGATCGGCGGCGACGACACCGCACCGGTCCGTGCCGCGCTCGCGCGCAGCCAGGCGGCCCGCGACGATCGGGCCGAAGGCTATACGCTGACGGTGCGCGCGCTCGATCGCGGCGCGCTCGTTACGCTTGCCGGCCATGACGGCGACGGCCTGTTCCACGCCGTGCAGACGCTGCGCCAGCTCGCCACCCGCCCGCGCCTGCCGGCGCTGACCATCCGCGATCATCCGGCGATGCCGATCCGCGGCACGATCGAGGGCTTCTACGGCAAGCCGTGGACGATGGAAGACCGCAGCCGCCACCTCGCCTTCCTCGCCACGGTCAAGGCCAATACCTATGTCTACAGCCCGAAGGACGATCCGTTCGCGCGCGACAAATGGCGCGAGGCCTATCCCGCCGCGACGCTGAGCGCGCTCGGCACGCTCGCGGCGACGGCGCGGCGCAATCACGTCGACTTCGTCTACGCGATCTCGCCGGGGCCGAGCATCTGCTTCTCCGACCCTGCCGACGCCGCGGCGCTGGAGCACAAGTTCGATGCCCTGCGCGGCATCGGCGTCACCAGTTTCTACGTCGCGCTCGACGACATCGAATATACCAAGTGGAATTGTGCGGGCGATACCGCCGCCTTCGGTCCGTCGGGCGCGCAGGCGGCGGGCGTCGCACAGGCGCAATTACTCAACGGCGTGCAGCGCTATCTCACGGCGAAGGATGCACGCGCGCGGCCGCTGATCATGGTGCCGACCGAATATTACGACGCCAAGGAAACGCCGTACAAGGCCGCGCTGCGCCAGCACCTCGACCCGCGGATCGTCGTGCAATGGACCGGCACCGACGTGGTGCCGCCGGCGATCTCGATCCCCGATGCCAAGGCGGCGACCAAGGCGTTCGGCCGCAAGACGCTGCTGTGGGACAATTACCCGGTCAACGACTATGCGCAGACCACCGGCCGGCTGCTGCTCGCGCCTTATGCGCGGCGAGAGGCGGGCCTGTCGGGCGAGCTGACCGGCATCCTTTCCAACCCGATGAACCAGGAAGCGCCGAGCCGCGTCGCGGTGACCGGCGTCGCCGCCTTCGGCTGGAACGACACCGATTATGACGCCACGCTCACCTGGCATGCCGCGGCGCGCGCGCTCGCCGGCGGCGACGCGCAGGCGACCGCGGCGCTGCTGCTGTTCTTCGACACCCAGCATATCGCGCCGACCTTCGGCAGCCAGCCGTGGCAGGAGCAGGCGCCGCAGCTCAAGGCGCTGCTCGATCACGTCCGCGAGACGATCGCCGGCGGCGATGCCGCCGCGCGGCAGGCGGCGATCGGGGCATTGGCCGAGCGTGCCGATGCGCTCGCCGGCGCGGCCGACATCATCCGCGCCGGCACGGTCGATCCCGGTTTCGCCGCACAGGCCAAGCCGTGGCTCGATGCGCTGCCGCTATGGGGCCGGGCGCTCCAGCTCACCGCCGCCGGCCTCGCCGCGGCGGATCATGGCGACGCCGCCGCGCCCCGCTATTTCGCCGAGGCGCGTGCGCTCGCCACGCAGGCCGCGGCGATCCGGACGATCCCCGGCGCGACCCGCTTCGACGGCCCCGTGCGCATCGCCGACGGCGTGCTCGACCGCTTCATCTCCGACGCGCCGGGGCTGATCGCCGCGGAGTGAGCGAACGGAAGGCGCGGCCGCCGGGCTGCGCCTTCCATCACCAGGTGGCGGCCCTGACCGCCCCGCCCTGTATGGCATCGCGGCCTTACAGCTCCCCCTGATGCTTCCAGCCCTCATTGGTGAGGATCAGCGTCGCGTCGCGCTCCTGCGGGCCGGCGGTTTCGCGGCGGATGTCGGGGAAGATTTCGCGCACCTTCGCATTGGTCGCCCAATCCGGCAGGTCGGCGAGGTGGTAGCGGTAGCGGACTTGGGACACCTTCATCCCGACCGCTTCGGTCGGGCCGGAATAGCGCAATATGTCGTCGATCGTCGGCGTACCGTAGCAGAAGGTCGCGCTGTCGCCGGCGCGGCGCTTGTCCCGCGCCGCCTTGCCCGCGTCGGTCAGGTCGAAGGCGATGCCGGCGACGCGCCGTGTGCCGCCGCCCGGCTGCCGCTCGTCGAACCCCTTCGGCGTCGCCGAGAGCAGGCCGGCGCTGGCCAGCGCCTCATAGGGCGCCATGTCCTCGCGCCGCTCGCGCCGTTCGGCCTCGCTCAGGTCGGGTTCGGCCGGCGATGCCAGGATGACGGGAAAATCCTGCTCGTCGTCGCTGCCGCTCCAGCCATGTTGCGGCAAGGTGATGCATGGCGGCGTCTTTGTCAGATAGTGACCGATCACGCTCATAAAGGTGTTCTTGTCGGATTCATTGAGTTTGTCGCAGCTTGTCAGCAGCAATGCCGCCGTCAGCCAAATGGTCGCAGGTCGCACGCCCTCACTCCCTAACATAGATTATGCTTTAATATTTAGCATGTTACCTATGTCAGGCCAATATCCGGCCGATTAGTACCGATAATCACTTGCATTTTCGAGACTGCACAACTTACGCAATCAATTGCACAACTGGTAGCGCAAGGGTCGCGATCGCGCCGCGCCCCGACCCCTCGCTGTCGAGCCGCAGCGTGCCATCCATCGCGATCATCGCATTGGCGCTCCAGTGCAGGCCGTACCCGCCGGATTTGTGCGCCCGCGTCGAAAAGCCGCGCTGGAACAGCATCGCCCCCGTCGCCGCCGCAAACCCCTCGCCGTCGTCGCGGATCCGGCAGACGACCTGCCCGCCGGCGGTGTGGATCGTCACGCCGATACTGCCGCTGCCGCGCCCGGTCGCGGCGATCGCCTCGGCGGCATTGCCGAGCAGATTGCCGATCACCTGGCTGAGGATCACCCGGTTGGCACACACGGGATAGTGTCCGGCAGGAAAGCTGAACGCGATCGACGCGCTGTCGGCATAGCGGGCGATCGCCGCGTTGCGCGCAACGATCTCGCCGAGGTCGCAGGGTTCGATCGGCGGGCGTTCGTGCGCCTGCCGCTGCTGCTGACCGATGATGTCGAGGACGTGCGTCATCGCCTCGCGGCCGATGCGCAGCTCGCCGCGCATCGTCTCGCGCGCTTCGGCCTCGGCGGCGAAGGCGGCGACGGCGAAGGCGGCGAGCCGGGCGCGGCGTTCGGCGGAGCAATCCGCCTCGCCCAGTTCGGCGAGCGCCCGCGCGACGGTGGCGCGATCGATCGGCGGCGGCTGGGCGATGCCCTGGCCGAGGATCGTGCTGATCGGGGTCAGCGCGTTGCGGACGTTGTGCATCACCGCCACCGCGCTCTCGCTGCGGCCGAGCGCGAAGCCCTGCGCCTCGACCTGTTCCCGCAAGCCCTCGAGCTGCGCGAGCATCGCGTCGAGGCTGCGGCCGAGCGAGCCGAATTCGTCGCGCCGCGCGGCGTCGTCGAACCGCGTGATCACCCCCGAGGCGCGCACCTGCTCCATATGCCGTTCCACCCGCCGCAACGGCTGGAGGACGAGCCGTGCGATCACCCGCCGCAGGACGAGCAGCAGGATCAGCAGCAGCAGCGTCGACCCTGCCACTGCGAAGGACAGCATCCGCCGGCCGAGCAGCATCGCCTCGCGCGGCATGGCGAAGCGCGCCGCGGCGATCGTCCGCCCGTCCGCGCCGCGGATCGGCACCGCGATGTCGAGCCGGCCATGGTCCATCACGACCCGCTCGTCGCCGCGCGCGGTACGATCGATACGCGCCGCCAGATGGAGTTGATCGGAAAGCGCCTGCCCGGTCACCAGGCGCGCCATCACGACGAATCCGCGCGCCGCGCCACGATCCTCCCGGCCACGCAACGGCGCGACGCCGAACGCCGCGACCTGCTCGCCGAGCCGCGCGAAGACATGGCCCGAATGGCCCTGCCCGACGATCCGCGCGAGATCGGTCCGGGTGATCGCGGTGCGCAGCGCCGCCGCGCCCGCGCCGTCGGCACCGCGCCAGCGCACATTGCGGATCGTGCCATCGCGATCGACATAAGCGACGCCGTCGATACCGGGATCGCGCGGCACCGGCTTCCTGTCGGCGCCGCCCGTGCGCATCGCCGCATCGCCGTGCGCGCGATCGCCCTGGTCGCGCGTCGCCGTTTCGACCGCGGCGGCGGCATCGGCGAGCGCGGCGTGCGTCCGTTCGACATTCGCGCGCACCGCCCTCGCCTCAAGCGCGTCGAAGCTCGGGGTGATGACCGCCGCGAGCAGCACGGTGATGCCGATCGCCCCCGCCATGCCGACGATCGTCAGGATCAGCACCAGCTTGGCGCCAAGCGACCGCGGCGCCCGCAGCCGCCGGGCGAACCGACGCGGCATCAGCGACGCCACGCCGCGGGCCGGCGCGGCGGATGCGGCTTACCGCCGGTCAAACGGCGTCCTTGGCGGGGACGGGAGGCTGGCCGGGCCGCGCGGTCACGGGAGCGCGCAACACTGCCTCTCCCGCCATCCCGCCATCCCGACACCGGCGGATTCTCTGCCTGGTCGCCGCCGTGGCCAGATGTTGCCGGACGCCTTCGAGGCTCGTGCCGAGCACAGGGCGCGCCCCGATGGCACCGATACTCCCGCGCCGGCGAGACCTCTGCAAAACACCTTCCGTCACGCCGCTCGCACCCCGGCATCCACCGCCCCGCAGCCGCCCCCCGCCCACGCCCCGGCACGACCAGCCGCGCCACCTACACCGCCGCACCGCCGGCGAGCACGCGGCGTTCGGCGAGCATCACCGCGACATCGCCGTCGACCGGCTGCGAGAAGAAGAAGCCTTGCAGATGGCTGGTACCCGCAAGCCGCAGCGCCTGGACCTGTGCGACGGTCTCGACCCCCTCGGCGACCACCTCGAGTCCCAGTGCGCGGCCGAGATGGATGATCGAATGGACGATCGCCGCCGATTCGCGCTCGCGTCCCATGCCGTCGATGAAGCTGCGGTCGATCTTGAGGCTGTCGAGCGCGAATTTGCGGATATTATAGAGCGACGAATAGCCGGTGCCGAAATCGTCGAGCGCGATGCGGAAGCCCATCTGGCGCAGCCGGAACAAGGTTTCGGCGGCGCGCTCGGCATCGTCGAAAATGGCGGTTTCGGTGATCTCGATCTGCACCCGCCCCGGTGCGACGCCGGCCCGCTGCGCACTCTCCATGACATGGGCGACGAAATTGTGCCGGCGGAACTGGCGCGGCGAGAAGTTGATCGAGACATATTGCTGCGGCAGCCGCGCCACCATCGCCAGCGCCTCGGCGAGGATCCAGTCGCCGATGGTGTGGATGACGTTGCTTTCCTCGGCGATCGGGATGAACACCGCCGGGCTGATCCGGCCGTAGACCGCGCTGTCCCAGCGGACCAGCGCCTCGAAGCCGACCACCTCCAGCTCGCCGCGCGCGACGATCGGCTGATAGACGAGGCGCAGTTCGTCACGCTCGACCGCGCGCGCGAGTCCCTGTTCGACGCGGCGGCGGAAGCGGATGCCCTCGTCCATCGTCTCGTCGAACAGGCGGGTGACGCCGCGGCCGACGCGCTTGGCATCGTTGAGCGCGAGATCGGCGCGGCGCAGCGAATCGAGCGGATCGACCCCCGCGCCGTCGACGACGACCAGCCCCGCCGAGGCGCCGCTCTGCACCGCATGGCCGAACAATCGGTGCGTACCGGCGCAGGCGGCGATGATCCGGTCGCATGCCATCGTCGCGGCGGCGTCGCCGGCGGTGTCGAACAATACGCCGAACTCGTCGCCGCCGAGCCGCGCGACGATCGCCTCCTCCGGCGCGGTCGCGGTCAGGATCGCATAGACGTCGCGGATCAGCGCATCGCCGGCAAGATGGCCGAGCGTGTCGTTGATCAGCTTGAACCGGTCGAGATCGAGCATCGCGATGGCGAAGCGGCCGGGCCGGCGCGCCCGGTCGCCGAGCGCGCGCAGGAAGGCGAGCCGGTTGGGCGCATCGGTCAGCGAATCATGCGTGGCGAGATGCAGCGCCCGACTTTCGTTGGCGGCGAGTTCGGCGGCCTGCTGTTCGAGCTGGACGATCTGCTCGGCGAGCTGCGCCCGCGTCGCGGCGAGCGCGCGGTCGACCTGCCAGCGATCCGCCAGCGCGGTCGCGGTCTGGACGATCTCGGCGACCTCGAACGGCTTGGCGATGTAGAAGATCTTGTCCGCCGGCCCGGCGACCTTGCTGATCTCGACCGGCGAGAAATCGGAATAGCCGGTGACGATGCACAGATTGATCTCGGCATCGATGCGGCGGATGCGCCGCGCCGTCTCGCGCCCGTCGATCCCCGGCGGCATGCGCACGTCGATGAACGCGGCGGCGAAGGGCGCGCCGTCGGCCAGCGCGCGCTCGACCGCGGCGACCGCCTCCTCGCCCTGGCGGCAATGGGTCAGCGCGAAGCCCGGCGATTCGGCGGCGGGGTCGGCGCCGAACAGCGCCGCCGCCATTGCGCCCAGCGCCGGGGCATCGGGTCCGCGCGGCGGCGCGAAGCTGCGCCGGTAGCTGTCGTGCATCGCCTCTTCGTCGTCGATGATCAGCAGCCGCCTGGGCAGCGCGCGCGCGGGATCGGCAGTCATCGACACGGCTTGTCCCTCTCAACGTTGCGAAAGGGCTAAGGAAATACGGTTAAGAGGCTGTGAACGAAGCCAGATGCTGGGTGAGCGCCTGCCCGCCGAGGACGATCGCGCCGAGCGGCCCGGCATTGCCGCCGAGCGCCGGCGGCACGACGAAGGCGGGTTCGGCGATCTCGGGCAGCGCGATATAGCCGGCGAGGCTCTTGACCATCGCGGCGCGGATGCGCGGGAACAGGTGATCGTTGCCGACCATCACGCCGCCGCCCATCACGATCCGCCGCGGCACGCCGGTCAGCACCAACGTATGGCAGAGCTGCGCGAGGACGTGCGCGACCGGTTCCCAGACGGGGTCGTCGGCGGCGATGTCCTCGCCCTTGCGGCCGGCGCGGGCGCCGATCGCCGGGCCGGCGGCGAGCCCTTCCAGGCAGCCGCCGTGGAACGGGCAGATGCCGATCCAGTCGTCGCCGGCGAGCCGGTCGGGGCGGAGATGGCCGAGCTCGCTATGCGTCAGCCCGTCGACCGGCACGCCATTGGCGATCAGCCCGACGCCGATCCCCGTGCCCACCGTCACATAGGCGACGTCGCGCAGCCCCGCGGCGGCGCCCCAGCGCGCCTCGGCGAGCGCCGCGCCGACGACATCGGTGTGGAAGCCAGTCGGCACCTCATAGCGGGCGGCGAGCCGGCGGGCGACGTCGGTCCCCGCCCAATGCGGCTTGGGGGTGGAAGTGATCTGGCCGTAATCGGCGGCGTCGCGGTCGATCGCGATCGGCCCGAAGCTGGCGATGCCGAGCGCGTCGAACCGGCCCCAGCCGTCGAGCACCCGCTCGATCGCCGCCAGCGTCTCGTCGGGGCGCGTCGTCGGCAGCTGGACGCGATCCTCGATCGCATCCGGTCCACGGGCCAGCAGGCAGACGATCTTCGTCCCGCCCAATTCGACGCCGGCTACCAGAGGGGGGACGCTGATCACGATCGTTTCTCCTTCGACGACGTCGAGTTAGCGGGCCAGACGCGAAAGTCGACCCCGGCGGATGTGTAACGGGGCGAGGCTGACATCTGCGCCACCCGTGTTACCGTGGAGGCGCGGCCTCGACGAAACCGCGCCCGTGCTCCTGCGCACGCAGGAGCCCAAGGTCACGAAGCGGGTCAGTCGTTGCTCTGCCTGGCCGCGGGTCCTGCTTGGGCAGGAACACGGTGACGGTGGGCAACGAGGCCCGCTTTCGCAGCGGTCCTGCGGAAGCGGGGCGCACGGTGCTCCTGATGCCGAAGGTCACACCTTAGCGTGGCCACTAGCCCTCGCCTACAGGCGACCTTTGGAGAACGGGCGATATCACCTTTCAGCACCACCCCGGCGGAGGCCGGGGTCCAGTTCGGCGAGATCAGTGACACCCACTGACCGGCCCCCAACTGGACCCGGGCCTCCGCCGGAGTGGTGCCGAGGCTGTGGCTTAGACCTCGCCTGCGCGGGTATCGATACGAACCGAGCGCTCAGGCAATCATCCGCGAAACCCCGGTCTCACCCCACCGACAAGGACGGGACGCCGCCAGGCACCCCGCCCTCGCCCGCATCAATGGTTGTCGCGCGGCAACCCCATCGTCTGCGCGATCCGCTGGTATTTTTCCGATCCTTCCAGGATCGCGCCGGTGTTCATCTGGCCGACCACCGCGCGCTGGATCTCCTGCCACGGCGTCTGCGAGGCGGGATAGGCAAAGCCCCCCGCCGCCGCCAGCGCGGCCCGGCGATCCATCAATTCGGCGTCGGAGATCAGCACATTGGCGGTGCCGGTGTTGAGATCGACGCGCACCCGGTCGCCGGTCCTGAGCAGCGCGAGCCCGCCCATCGCCGCCGCCTCGGGACTGGCGTTGAGGATCGACGGCGATCCGCTCGTCCCCGACTGGCGGCCGTCGCCGATGCACGGCAGCGCATGGACGCCCTCGGTGATCAGATAGGCCGGCGGCCGCATGTTGACGACCTCCGCCGCGCCCGGATAGCCGATCGGCCCGGCGCCGCGCATGAACAGCAGCGTCTCCGGGGTGATGCCGGTCGCCGGATCGTCGATCCGGTGGTGGTAATCCTCCGGCCCGTCGAACACCACCGCCGGCCCCTCGAACGCATTGGGATCGTCGGGGTTGGAGAGATAGCGGTCGCGGAATTCGGGCGAGATCACGCTGGTCTTCATCACCGCCGCGTCGAACAGATTGCCCGACAGGACGATGAAGCCCGCATCCTCGACCAGCGGCTGGTCGAAGGGGCGGATCACCTTCTCGTCCTCGATCGCGACGCCGCGGCAATTCTCGCCCATCGTCTTGCCGTTGACGGTCAGCGCGCCCTCGTCGATCAGCCCCTGGCCGATCAGCTGGTTGACCACCGCGGGCACGCCGCCGGCGCGATAATAATCCTCGCCGAGATATTCGCCGGCGGGCTGCAAATTGACGAGCAGCGGCACCTTGTGCCCCTCCGTCTCCCAGTCCTTGAGCGGCAGGTCGACGCCGATGTGGCGCGCGATCGCGGCGAGGTGGATCGGCGCGTTGGTCGATCCGCCGATCGCCGAATTGACCTTGATCGCATTATGGAACGCCGCCTTGGTCAGGATGTCGGACGGCTTGAGATCGTCCTGCACCATCTCGACGATGCGCTTGCCGGTGCGGTAGGACACTTCCTGCCGGTCGCGATAGGGCGCCGGGATCGCCGCCGAGCCGGGCAGCGACATGCCGAGCGCCTCGCACAGCGAATTCATCGTCGTCGCGGTGCCCATCGTGTTGCAATAGCCGGTCGACGGCGCCGAGCTGGCGACGAGCCGGATGAATTCGGCATCGTCGATCTCGCCCGCGGCGAGCAGCTGCCGCGCCTTCCAGACGATCGTCCCCGATCCGGTGCGCTCGCCCTTGTGCCAGCCGTTGAGCATCGGCCCGACCGACAAAGCGATCGCCGGGATGTTGACCGTCGCGGCGGCCATCAGCGCGGCAGGCGTCGTCTTGTCGCAGCCGATCGTCAGCACCACGCCGTCGAGCGGATAGCCGTACAGCACCTCGACCAGCCCGAGATAGGCGAGGTTGCGGTCGAGCCCGGCGGTCGGCCGCTTGCCCGTCTCCTGGATCGGATGGACCGGGAATTCGAGCACGATCCCGCCCGCTTCGCGAATCCCCTCGCGCACCCGCTCCGCCAGCACCAGATGGTGGCGGTTGCACGGGCTGAGGTCACTGCCGGTCTGGGCGATGCCGATGATCGGCTTGCCCGACTGCAGCTCCTCCAGCGACAGGCCGAAGTTGAGATAGCGCTCCAGATAGAGCGCCGTCATGTCGATGTTCGCCGGATTGTCGAACCAGGCACGGCTGCGCAATTGCGTCATATTATTTGGCCACCGAAAGTTTGTAGATCATCACGTGACGATACGGCTTGCCGGGATCGACCCGGGCCGAGGCGAAATTGGGCTTGTTGGGCGCATCGGGGAATTTCTGCGGTTCCAGCGCGACGCCGTCGCCCATCCGATAGACGTGACGATTCTTGCCGATGTAGCTGCCGTCGAGGAAGTTGCCGGTGTACATCTGCACGCCCGGCTCGGTGCTCGACACTTCCAGCACGCGGCCCGAGACGGGATCCTCGAGCCGCGCGGCGAGCTGCGGCGTCGCGGTCAGGCCCTTGTCGAGCGCAAAATTGTGATCGTAGCCGTGGCCCATCACGATCTGCGGGTCATGCCCGTCGCGCACGCCCTCGCCCAGCATCCGGCCGCTGCGGAAATCGAACACCGTGCCCGCCACCGGGCGCAGCTCGCCGGTCGGCACGAGATTGGCGTCGACCGGGGTGATCGCCTTGGCCGGGATGGTCAGCCGCTGGTTGAGGATGCCGAGCGGCGACCCCTCGCCGGCGAGGTTGAAGATTCCGTGGTTGGTCATGTTGACCACCGTCGGCTTGTCGGTCTTCGCGCCGAAGGCGATGGTCAGCGCGCCGTCGTCGGCCATCGTATAGGTGACGGTGACGTCGAGCTTGCCGGGATAGCCCTGGTCGCCGTCGGCGCTGGTCAGCGCCAGCGTCGCCGATCCGTCCTTGGCGGAGACGATCCGCCATAGGCGCTTGTCGAAGCCGACCTGGCCGCCGTGCAGCGAATTGACCTTGTCGTTGAGCGGCAGCTGATACGTCTTGCCGTCGAGCGTGAACTTGCCGCCGCCGATGCGGTTGGCGAAGCGGCCGACGGTGACGCCGAAATAATTGGGATGCGCGGCATAGTCCGCGGCATCGTCATAGCCGAGCAGCACGTCGGCGATCTTGCCGTCGCGGTCCGGCCCCGACAGTTTCTGCAAGGTCGCGCCATAGGTCAGCACGCGCGCCGAGACGCCGTTGGCCGCGGTCAGCGTCACCGCCTCGATCGCGGTGCCGTCGGCGAGTCGTCCCGCCGCCTCGCGCTGTGTGGTCGCGGCATCGGCCTGTGCGGCGGCGAGCGCGGTCAATCCCGCGCCTGCGATGAAGATAGCCTTCCGAAGCTTCATTGCCCCCTCCTGAGCGTGTATCGCCGGCATTGACCGGGCGCGTCGGGACTATATAGTCTGACAAATACCCGGCGCGCAAGGCAGCCGAACGCGCGACAGGCGGAGAGGGACGAGATTATGGCAGGACCGATTGGCGTAACGACGAACGGTGCGGCACCCGCCGCGGTGGGCGCGGGGGGATCGTATCGCAAGGCGTTGAGCCTGCTCGCGAGTCTGTTCTTCATGTGGGGCTTCATCACCGTCATCAACGGGGTGCTGCTGCCGCATCTGCGCAGCGTGTTCGAGCTCGATTATACCCAGACGACGCTGATCGAATCGGTCTGGTTCATCGCCTATTTCTTCGCCTCGATTCCCTCCGCCAAGCTGATCGAGCGGGTCGGCTATCAGCGTGCGATCGTCATCGGCCTGCTGATCATGGCGGCGGGTGCGCTCGGCATGACGCTCGCCGCGAGCATCCCGTCCTATGGCGTGACGCTGGTGATGCTGTTCGTCATCGCCAGCGGCATCACGCTGCTCCAGGTCGCCGCCAACCCCTATGTCACCGTGATCGGGCCGCCCGAGACGGGATCGTCGCGGCTCAATCTGGTGCAGGCGTTCAACTCGCTCGGCACGACGCTCGCGCCGCTGTTCGCCGGCTATCTGATCCTCGGCCGCAGCCGCAGCGGCACCGCCGAGGCAGGCGCGACGATCAGCCAGGCGCAGCGTTATGCCGACGCCCAGTCGGTGATCCTGCCCTATGTGCTCGTCGCGATCGTGCTGGTCGTGCTGGCGGTGGTGATCGCGCGCTTCCCGCTGCCCGCGCTCGGTGCGGCGACGCAGCGCGCCGCCAAGGCGGACAGGCATCAGCATTCGCTGTGGAAGCACCGCAACCTGACGCTCGGCATCCCGACGATGATCGCCTATCTGCTCGCCGAGATCGGCGTCGCCAACCTGTTCGTCAACTTCGTGTCGCAGCCACAGATCGCCGCGGTGACCCACGAACAGGCGTCGCGCTACCTGTCGCTGCTGTGGGGCGGGATGATGGTCGGCCGCTTCGTCGGCAGCGTCGTCATGCAGAAGATCGCGCCCGAGCGCGTGCTGTCGGTCTTCGCCTTCGGCGCGCTGGTCGTCGTCGCCATCGCCACCTTCACCACCGGTCCGGAAGCGATGTGGGCGCTGATCGCGGTCGGCCTGTTCCATTCGATCATGTTCCCGACGATCTTCACCCTCGCGATCCGCGGCCTCGGCCCGCTCACCGAGGAAGGATCGGGTCTGATGATCATGGCGATCGCCGGCGGCGCGCTCGTCGTCGTGCAGGGCTGGCTCGCCGATCATTACGGCCTGCAGAATTCGTTCTTCCTGACCATGGCGTGCGAGGTGATCGTGCTCGCCTACGCGCTGTGGGGATCGAAGCCGACGGCGAGCCTTGGCGACCAGACCGTCGCCTGAGGATTCTCCAGCGGTGACTGCGACATCCGGCCCCGGCGGCGTCATCGCCGTCGATTGGGGCACCACCAACCGCCGCGCCTATCGGCTCGACGCGGACGGCCGCGTCGGCGACGCGCTGCGCGACGATCGCGGCGTGCTGACGATGGCGGCGGACGACTATCCGCCCGCGCTCGCCGCGCTGCGCGAGCGGCTCGGCGACCTGCCGGTGATCGCGGCGGGGATGATCGGATCGACCCGCGGCTGGCGGGAGGCGCCCTACGTCCCCGCCCCCTGCGGCCTTGCCGATCTCGCGGCGGCCGCGCTGCGCCTGCCGGAGGCGCGGATGACGATCGTCCCCGGCGTGTCGGTGCTCACCGAGCGGCGGGCCGACGTGATGCGCGGCGAGGAGATCCAGGTGCTCGGCGCGATCGCCGCGGGTCTCGCCCCCGCCGATGCGCTCTTCTGCCAGCCCGGCACGCACAACAAATGGATCACCACCGCCGACGCCCGCATCGTCGATGTCGCGACGGTGATGACCGGTGAATTGTTCTCGCTGCTCAAGGGACACGGCATTCTCGCCGGCATGCTCGACGGCGCGGTGGTCGACGGCACCGCCTTCCGCGACGGCCTCGCCCGCGGCGCCGGCGCCTGCGACCTCGGCACCGCCTTGTTCGAGGTGCGCGCGAGCGTATTGCTCGGCCGCCGCGCGAGCGAGGAGGCCGCGGCCTATGCGAGCGGCGTCCTGATCGGATCGGACGTCGGCGCACGCGCCGTCGCCGGCCGCACCGTCCACCTGCTCGCGGAGGGCGCGCTCGCCGATCTCTACAAGGTGGCGATCGAGACGCTCGACGGCACCGTCGTCGCGATCGACGCCACCGCGGGCTTCCTCGGCGGCGTTCACCGGCTGCGCGGGATGCTGGCGTGAACGGCGTGCGCTCTTCGCCTATCGTCGCGACAGAGCCGGTATCCCCGCGCGGGCAGGACCTGTGCAACAGTCTTGACCGCGCCCGAAATGGGCCGTTACCCCGCGTGTGCTCCGAGGTTCACCGTTTCGCAAATTCAACGACTTCTGCTCGTGTTGAACCGTGGATGCCGGCACACGCCCGGCCTGACGGAACGTGTTTCGCAACGGTCCCGCGCGAGCGGGCAGCTCGGAGAAGTCCCTCCGGTCGCCACGACCCAGTATTCCCGCGCAGGCGGGAATCCAGTGGCCAAGCAGAGCAACGGTTTGCGGTAGAAAGAACACTGGGCTCCCGCCTCCGCGGGAGCCCTGAAACCGTCGGTTGTCCCGGCTCCCTGCCTCAGCCCGCCCCCCCTTCCCCATCAGGAGCATCGTCGATGACCGATCCCGCCGCGCGGTTTGCCGCGGCCTTTGCCGCCTGTCCGCTGGTCGCGATCCTGCGCGGCCTCACCCCGGCCGAATGCGAAGGCGTCGGTGACGCCCTGGTCGATGCCGGCTTCACCCTGCTCGAAGTGCCGCTCAACTCGCCCGATCCGCTGGTCAGCATCGCCGCCATGGCGAAACGCTATGCCGGCCGGGCGATGGTCGGCGCGGGCACGGTGCTGACCCCGCAGGCGGTCGCCGATGTCGCGCAGGCGGGCGGCGAGCTGATCATCTCGCCCAATACCGATACCGAGGTGATCCGCGCCTCGGTCGCGCGCGGGCTCGTCTCGCTGCCCGGCTATTACACGCCGAGCGAGGGGTTCGCCGCGCTCGCCGCCGGGGCGCATGCGCTCAAGCTCTTCCCCGCCGACGGTGCCGGTCCCGGCTTCCTCAAGGCGCAGCGCGCGGTGCTGCCCAAGACGACGCGCGTGCTCGCGGTCGGCGGTATTGCGCCCGACACCATGGCGCCGTGGCGCGCCGCCGGTGCCGACGGCTTCGGTCTCGGCTCCAACCTCTATCGCGCCGGCAAGTCCGTCGCCGACGTCGCGCGCGATGCCGCGGCGTTCGTCACCGCCGCCAAGGAACTCGCATGACCTTTGCCCGCCTGCTCCAGCAACGCCTGCCCGACGGCAGCCGCCGTGTCCTCTTCGCCGAGGCGGCCGCGCATGTCGTCTCCGGCGTCGCCACCACCCGCGAGCTCGCCGCGCTCGCCATCGCCGAGGGCGTGACGCTCGCCGAGGCGGCGCGCGCGCGCCGTTCGGACGAGACGGTCGATCTCGCCGCCGCGCTCGCCGACGGCACCTTGCTGCCCGCGATCGATCACGACGACAACGCGCGGCTGATGCTCGCCGGCACCGGCCTCACCCATCTCGGCTCCGCCGCCGGACGCGACGCGATGCACAAGGCCGCCGCCACCGGCACGCAGACCGATTCGATGCGGCTGTTCCTCGAAGGCATGGACGGCGGTCGCCCCGCCGCCGGCGCGGTCGGCGCGCAGCCGGAGTGGTTCTACAAGGGCGACGGCCAGTCGCTGATCGCCCCCGGTGCGCCGCTCACCTCGCCCGCCTTCGCGCAGGACGGCGGCGAGGAGCCCGAGCTTGCCGGCATCTATCTGATCGGCGACGACGGCACGCCCTTCCGCCTCGGCATCGCGCTCGCCAACGAATTCAGCGATCACGTCACCGAGCGGCACAATTATTTGTGGCTCGCGCACAGCAAGCTGCGCGTCGCCGCGCTCGGGGCCGAGTTGCTGCTCGGCGAACCGCCCGCCGACATCCGCGGCACCAGCCGCATCGAGCGCGACGGCGAGACCCTGTGGGAGAAGCCCTTCCTCACCGGCGAGGCGAACATGTCGCACACGCTCGCCAACCTCGAACATCATCATTTCAAATACGCCGCCTTCCGCCGCCCCGGCGACATCCACGTCCATTTCTTCGGCACCGCGACCTTGTCCTGCGCCGACGGCGTGCAGACGCAGGCGGGCGACGTCTTCGCGATCGAGGCGGCGCCGTTCACGCTGCCGCTGCGCAACCCGCTCGCCATCGCCGACGCCGGCGCCACCCCGGTCACGGTGCGCGCGCTGTGAGCGGGCCGATCCGCCTCGCGCTCATCGGCATGGGCAAGATCGCGCACGATCAGCACGTTCCCGCGATCGCCGCTGATGCCGACATCGTCCTCACCGCGACGGTCAGCCGCAACGGGGAAGGCGTCGCCGGCGTCGCGCATTTCCGCGACATCGACGATCTGATCGCCAGCGGTCTGGAGATCGACGCGGTCGCGCTGTGCACGCCGCCGCAGGTCCGCCGTGCGATCGCCGCGCGCGCGATCGCACAGGGCTGGCACGTCTTCCTCGAAAAGCCGCCCGGCGCGACGCTCGCCGAGGTGGCGCAGCTCAGCGCTGCGGCCGACGCCGCCGGGATCAGCCTGTTCGCCAGCTGGCATTCGCGCTACGCCCCCGGCGTCGAGCCGGCGCGCGCCTTTCTCGCCGATGCCGAGATCCGCAGCGTCACGGTGACCTGGCGCGAGGACATCCGCGTCTGGCATCCGGGACAGGGCTGGATTCTCGAAGCGGGCGGCTTCGGCGTGTTCGATCCCGGCATCAACGCGCTGTCGATCGTCACCCGCATCCTGCCGCGGCCGTTCTTCATCACCGACGCCGAACTCGATTTCCCGTCGAACTGCGCCGCACCGATCGCCGCGCGGCTGCGCTTCGCCGACGATCTGGGGCTGGCGATCAGCGCCGATTTCGACTTCCGGCAGGAAGGCCCGCAAAGCTGGGACATCGTCGTCGAGACCGACCGCGGCACGCTGACGCTGCACGACGGCGGCGCGCGGCTGGTCCTGCCCGACGGCAGCGAACCGTCGCACAGCGCCGCACTGCACGGCGAATATTCCGGCCTCTACCGGCGCTTCGCCGAGATCGTCCACGCCCGCACCAGCGACGTCGACATCGCCCCGCTGCGCCATGTCGCCGACGCCTTCCTGCGCGGCGAACGCCTGACGGTGGAGCCGTTCATCGAATAACGAGCATCAGGGTTCACGCGAAGACGCGCAGGTGCTGCGTTCCTGTCAGAGCGCAGGGGGTAAGCCACAAGCGCGGCCCGATCCCTTCTCTACTCCGCGCCTCCGCGCCTCCGCGCCTCCGCGTGAACCAAAATCCTTCGCGTCGTCGCGTCTTCGCGTAAACCCTCTTTTCTTCCCAGAAAACGAAGCAGACGTGGGTTCACGCGGAGGCGCGGAGGTGTCGCGCTCCGGAGCGAGCACTCGATCCCCATCGCAATGATGAGGCGGCCATCGCGGCCGGTCAGGCGAAGCGTTCGGCAGCCTCGCCGATCGCAGCATAGATCGCGTCGAGCTCGGCATCGTCGATGCAATAGGGCGGCATGACGTAGATCGTATTGCCGAGCGGCCGCAGCAGCAGGTCGCGGTCGCGGAAGAAGGCGAGCAGCTTCGGCCCCAGCGCCGACAGATAGTCCGCCCCGTCGCGACCCAGGTCGACCGCGGCGATCGTCCCCAGCGCCCGCGGATGACGCACGCCCGGCAAGGCCGCCAGCCGCGCCGCCTGCCGCGTCGCCAGATCGGCGACCCGCGCCAGCACCGGCTCCTCCTCCCAGATCGCGATGTTCGCCGCCGCCGCCGCGCAGGCGATCGGATTGGCGGTGTAGCTCGACGAGTGGAAGAACATCCGCGCGCGATCGTCGCTGTAATGCGCCTGATAGATCGGCTCGCGCGCCATCGTCACCGCCAGCGGCACCGCGCCGCCGGTCAGCCCCTTCGACAGGCAGAGGATGTCGGGCACCACGCCCGCCTGCTCGCACGCCAGCAGCGTCCCCGTCCGCCCCCAGCCGGTCATCACCTCGTCGGCGATGAACAGCACGGCATGACGCGCGCAGATCGCCGCCATCTCGGCGAGGACATGCGACGGATAGGTCAGCATCCCCCCGGCGCCGACGATCAGCGGCTCGACGATCAGCGCCGCCGGCGCTGCGCGGCACGCCGCCTCCAGCGCATCGAGCGTCGCCTGCTCCGCCCCCGCTGCGGGAAAGGGAATGGTCGCGACGTCGAACAGCAACGGTTCGTACGCCCGGTTGAACGCGCCGCGCGCGCCGACCGACATCGTCCCGATCGTATCGCCGTGATAACCGTGTTCGAGCACCAGGATGCGGTGCCGCGGCTCGCCCCGGTTGAGCCAATAGCCGAGCGCCATCTTGAGCGCGACCTCGACCGCGGTCGATCCCGAATCGGAGAAGAACACCCGCGTCAGCGCCGGCGGCATCAGCCGCAGCAGCCCCGCCGCCACCGCCTCGGCCGGCTCGTGGCTCCAGCCGGCGAAGATGATCTGGTCGAGCCGCTCCGCCTGCGCGGCGATCGCCGCCATGATCCGCGGCTCGCGATGGCCGTGCGTCGTCACCCACCAGCTCGAGATCGCATCGACGATCCGCCGCCCGTCGCGGGTGTACAGCGCCGCGCCCTCGCTGCGCACCACGGTCGGGATCGGCTCGCCGAGCCCATGCTGGGTGAAGGGATGCCAGATCGGCGAAGTCATGCGAAATCCTCGGGTCTGAACCCGGCCGCGAAGGCCTGCGCCAGCGTGGCGGCGTCGAGCGGCGCGACCCGACCGAGCCGGCCGAGCCGCCTGACCCGGCCGATCGCCGCGATCGTCGCCTCGCTATCCTCCTCCGGCTCGCCGACGAAGGCGATGCCGAGGATCGGCACGCCGCGGTGGCGCAACGCCTCGATGCTGAGCAGGCTGTGGTTGATCGTGCCGAGCGCGGTCCGCGCGACCAGCACCACCGGCGCCTGCCACGCCGCGAATTGGTCGGCGTAGAGCCGGTCGCCGGCGAGCGGCACCAGCACGCCGCCCGCGCCCTCGACCACCAGCGTACCGTCGACCGAGGGCAGCGCGAGCCGCGCCGGATCGATCGTCACCCCGTCGATCGCCGCGGCGCGATGGGGCGAACAGGGCGTCGCCAGCCGATAGGCCTCGGGCAGCACCCGCGTCACGCCGAGCCGCCGCACCACGTCGCCATCGCCGTCGCCGGCGGGATCGAACCCCGCCTGCACCGGCTTCCAATAGGTCGCCCCGAGCGCCGCGGCGAGGCCGGCGGCGAACACCGTCTTGCCGATGTCGGTATCGGTGCCCGTCACTACGATCGTCCGCGTCATCGCAACAGCTCCGCCAGTCCGTGAATCGCCGCGTCATCGACGTGGCAGGTGATCGAGATGCGCAGCCGCGCCGTCCCCGCCGGCACCGTCGGCGGCCGGATCGCGCGCACGTCATAGCCCGCCGCCTGACAGCGCGCGGCGAGCGCCACCGCCGCGCCGTCCGCCCCGACGAGGACGGGGAGGATCTGCGATCCCGTCGCCCGGCCCAGCGCCGCCTCCGCCACGCCGATCCGCGCCCAGAGCCGCGCCTGCCGCTCGGGCTCGTCGGCGAGGATGCGCAGCGCCTCGCGCACCGCCACCGCGATCAGCGGCGACGGCGCGGTCGAGAAGATGAAGCCGCGCGCGCGGTTGACCAGATGGTCGCGCAGCAGCCGCGGCACGCACAACAGCCCGCCCTCCGCGCCGAGCGCCTTGCCGCAGGTGTGCAGCGTGACGACGTTCTCGCGCCCGTGCAGCGCCGCCGCCAGCCCGCGCCCGCCGTCGCCGAACACGCCCGTCGCATGCGCCTCGTCGATCATCAGCATAGCCTGATGTCGGTCGGCGAGCGCGACGAGATCGGCGAGCGGCGCGCGGTCGCCATCCATGCCGTAGAGGCTCTCGACGACGATCCACGGCGTGCCCGTCCCGCCGCCGCGCCGCCAGTCGCGGATCGCCGCCTCGAACGCCGCGACATCGTTATGCGCCGCCGCCACCCGCGGCGCGCGGCCGAGGCGCATGCCGTCGTGCGCGCTCGCGTGGATCAGCGTGTCGTGGATCACCAGATCGCCCGGCTGCGGCAGCGTCGCCAGCGCCGCGACATTGGCGGCATAGCCATTGGCGAGGAACAGCGCCGCCTCGCTGCCGAAATAGGCCGCCGCCTCCGCCTCCAGCGCCTCATGTTCGGGATCGTTGCCGCGCAGCAGGCGCGACCCGCCCGAACCGATCCCGACGCCGCGATCCAGCGCCGCCGCCACCGCCGCACGCAGCCGCGCCGAGTCGCCGAGGCCGAGATAATCGTTCGAGGTGAAATCGGCGCCGGCGCGCGGCACCAGCCGCCGCAGCCGGTCGGCGCCCGCCAGCCTAGCCAGATCGTCGCGGTAGAATTGCAGCATCCCCGCCCTTTAGCCGATGAACCGCGACACGCCATCATCCCGCGCTGGTCATCGCCCCGCCGCCTCCGGTAGAGACGACGCGCTACGCGGCGAAGGCGGGGGGATGATGACGATACGGGCGATGATCGTGGCAGGGGCGATGGCGCTGTTCGTGCCGACCGTGGCGGCGGCCCAGCCGGTCACGCTGCCGCGCACCATCCTGTTCATCGGCAACAGCTTCACCCAGGGCGAACATTCCCCGGTGCGCAACTGGCATGCCGGCACCGTCACCGATCTCAACGGCGCGGGCTATGGCGGCGTGCCGGCGCTGTTCAAGGAATTCACCGAGGAGGCCGGGTTGCGCTACGCAGTCAGCCTCGAGACGCAGGGCGGGCAGAGCCTCGCCTTCCATTACGACCAGCGCCGGCATCTGTTCGACCGCGCCTGGGACGTCGTCGTCTTGCAGGAATATAGCACGCTCGATCGCGAGCGGCCGGGCGATCCGGCGCGCTACATCCGCAGCGTCGGCGCGCTCACCGATCTGTTCCGCGCGCGCAATCCGGCGGTGCGGGTCAATCTGATGGCGACGTGGAGCCGCGCCGATCAGACCTATCTGCCCGGCGGCCACTGGTACGGCCGCGGCATCGCCGCCATGGCCGACGATCTGCGCGCCGCCGCCGACCGCGCCCGCCGCACGCATCCCGCGGTGAGCGGCATCATCCCGGTTGGCCAGGCGTGGCTGCGCGCCTTCGCCGCCGGCATCGCCGATCCCAATCCTTATGACGGGGTCAGCTACGGCCAGGCCAATTTCTGGACCTACGATCAATATCACGCCAGCGCCGCGGGCTATTATCTCGAAGCCCTGCTCGTCTTCGGGCGCGTCACCGGCGTCGATCCGCGCACCCTCGGCCGTACCGAGCGCGCCGCCGACGAACTCGGCCTCTCCCCCGACCTCGCCGCCTCGCTGCAACTCGTCGCCCGCGAGCAACTCGAACGCGGCTGAGGTCATCTCGGGTATTCGCGCAGAGGCGCGGAGGACGCAGAGAGGCGGCTATGCCGCTGCTCCGTGCTTATCTCCCGGCGGAGCCTAGGTGAGTTCACGCGAAGACGCGAAGATGTCCCGCCCCGCCGCCGGCGCGGCCCACGCTTTCTACCGGCAAGATAAGAGGAACACGCCAGCCCCAGCCGCACCCTCTTCGCGTCTTCGCGTCTTTGCGTGAAATCTCCATCGAGGCGTGCCGGCGCGGAGGCGCGGAGCAGCGACGTATGCGGCCGTCGGTCCGATGATCCGGAAGCCTGAACGGGTTCACGCGACGACGCGAGGACGTCCTGCCTCGCCGCCGGTGCGGTCCGTGCTCTCCACCGCGCGCCCTTGGCGTCTTCGCGTCCTCGCAGGAAATCGATCGAGGCATACCGGCGAGGATCGGGAGCACCTGCGCGCCCTCCGCGCCTCTGCGCGCACAAACCGCCTCGCCCAGCTACCAGGCCGCGAACCGCGCTTTCGGCACCGCCGGTCCCGCCCGCGCCGCGCCGAGCCGCCCGTCGCGCAGCAGCGGCAGCACCGCCATCGCCGGGCTGCGCTCGTTGGCGACGAGCATCTCACCCGCCTCGGGCCGCAGCAGGAAGAAGCGCGGCCAGTCGCCGCCGCACGGCGCCTGTTCGATCAGCCGCGGTCGCAGCGGATCGTCGAGCGCGAACACCGCGATCGTATTCGGCCCGCGGTTGGAGGCATAGAGCCGCTTGCCCGCCGCATCGACCGCGACATGGCCGACATAGCCCTCCCGCCCCGCCGGCAGCGTCGGCTGCGCGCCGATCGTGGTGAACCGGCCGTCCGCCTCGATCCGCAGCGTCGTCAGCCGGCTGTCGAGTTCGCTGACCAGATAGGCGAGCCGCCCGTCGGGGTGCCAGGCGATATGCCGCGGCCCCGATCCCGGCGGCGCCTGCCATGCGACCATCGTATCGACCACCCGCCCGCCGACGATGCGATGCGCGAACACCGCATCCGCGCCGAGGTCGACCGCATAGAGCCAGCGCCCGCCGCCGCCGAAGCCGACCCAATGCGGATGCGGCTCCGCCTGTCGCGCGGCATTGGGTCCGCGGCCGTGATGCCGGACGATCTGCGCCGCTCCCGGCACGCCGTCGCGCAGCCGATGCACCGACACCGTCCCGCCGCTGTAATCCGCCACCGCGGCAACCGAGCGATCGGGCGCGATCGCGAGATGGACGGGCTCGTGGCCGCCGGTCGCCGCCGCGCCGCGCGACCGCCAGCCGGCGTCGAAGCCGATCAGCCGCCCGCCCGCCTTGCCGGAAAAGACCGCGAGCCGCCCCGTGCCGTCCGGCACCGTCCATTCGAGCCCGTCCGGCAGCGCCAGCCGCCGCACCCCGCCCGCCGCGCCGAGCGCGAAGGCGCCGCCGTCCGACGACGCCGCGACGCCCTCACGCGGCGGCGCGGCGGCGGCGGGCAAGGCGACGCTCGCACCGATGCCGGCGAGCAGGGCGCGCCGGTCGAGCGTCATTCAGACGCGCATCGGCATCAGCACGTACAGCGCCGGTGCCTTGTCATTCTCGCGGATCAGCGTCGGCGCCGCCGCGTCGTTGAGGTGCACCTCGACCACGTCGCCGTCGATCTGGCCCAGGATGTCGAGCAGATAACGGCTGTTGAAGCCGATCTCGAACGGCAGCGAGACATATTCGCCGGGCACTTCCTCCGCCGCGGTGCCGTTTTCCGGGCTGGTCACCGACAGCGTGATCTTGTCGCGGTCGAGCGCCATCTTGACCGCGCGGGTCTTTTCGGTGGCGATCGTCGAGACGCGATCGACGCCTTCTTCGAAGCTGCGCGGATCGAGCTTGAGGATCTTGTCGTTCGCGGTCGGGATGACGCGCGAATAATCGGGGAAGGTGCCGTCGATCAGCTTGGAGGTGAGGATCGCCTGCCCCAAGTCGAAGCGGATCTTGGTCCCCGATAGCGACACGCCGACCGAGCCGTCGACCTCGTCGAGCAGCTTGCGCAGCTCGGCAACGCATTTGCGCGGCACGATCACGTCGGGCATCCCCGCCGCGCCCTCGGGCCGCGGCAGCGTCACGCGGGCGAGGCGATGGCCGTCGGTCGCCGCCGCCTTGAGCGTCGGCTCGGCCGCATCGTCCTGGACGTGCAGGAAGATGCCGTTGAGATAATAGCGCGTCTCTTCGGTCGAGATGGCGAAGCGCGTCTTGTCGATGATCTGCTTGAGCGTCTCCGCCGGAATCTCGAACTGCGTCGGCAGCTCGCCCTCGGCGATCACCGGAAAGTCGTCGCGCGGCAGCGTGCCGAGGCTGAAGCGCGCGCGCCCCGCGACGATCGACATCCGCCCTTCCGACGCGGCGAGCTGCACCTGGCTGCCGTCGGGCAGCTTGCGCGCGATGTCGAACAGCGTGTGCGCCGACACCGTCGTCGATCCCGGCTGGTCGACCGCGGCCATCACCGATTCGTTGATCTGGAGGTCGAGGTCGGTCGCCATCATCCGCAGCTGGCCCTCGGCGGTCGCCTCGAGCAGCACGTTCGACAGGATCGGAATGGTATTGCGCCGCTCCACCACCGACTGGACATGGCTCAGCCCCTTGAGCAGCGTTGCGCGTTCGATCGTCGCCTTCATGAATCCTAACCCCTGCCCCCGCTAACGGGTATTCCCCGAGTCCGGGGCGTGTTCCACTCCGTCCTACCCATGAAAAAGGGGTAGGAGCAAGCGTGCCGACCCCTCGGGCGATTCCAGTTAACGTGGCGTTAGCGCGGGTGGAGCGCGGCGATGCGCGGGAAAATGCGAAAGCCGTTGCTTTTGCCCTGTCGCCCTCCGACACCCGCGGCATGACCCTCCCCGCCCCGATTGCGCGCCGCGGCCGTGATTTCATCGCCCGCCACGGCGAAACCGTGTTCAACGCCGCCGCGCGGTTGCAGGGCGACGCGGCGCACACGCCGCTCACCCGCGCCGGCTTCGCGCAGGCCGAGGCGATCGGGTGCGCCTTGCGCGAGCGGCTCGGCGTGCGGCCGGCGCTGACCCTGTGGGCCTCGCCGACCGGCCGCGCCTTGCAGACGCTGGCGGTGATCGCCGAGCTGCTCGACCTCGACTGGCATGGCGCCCGCCTCGATGCGCGGCTCGGCGAGATCGGCATGGGCAGCTGGGGCGGGCGCGGCTATGCGGAGCTGGCCGGCGCGGTCGGCCCGATCGTCACCGCCGACGGCCTGCTCCGCCCCGCCCCCGACGGCGAGGATTACCGGCAGATCGCCGCGCGCGTCACCGGCTGGCTCGTCGACACCGCGGGCGATCCGGGCGACCGGCTGGTGATCTCGCACGGCATCAGCAGCCGCGTGCTGCGCGGGGTGATGACCGGGCTGCCGCCGCATCCCGACTGGGGCGCGCCGATCGCCGCCGGCCTGCCGCAGGGATCGCTCGCCTGCATCGCCGCCGGGGTCGAGACGATCGCGCATCGCGGCACCGGCCACGCCCCCGCATGAGCCTGCTGCTCGCCGTCTTGGTTGCCGCCACCCCCGCCGGGCGCGAGACGATCGGCGTCTATCAGGGCTGGGGCGCGTTCCGCGACGCCACGCCGGCGCGCTGCTATGCGATCGCGCGCCCGGTCGCGGCGGGAGGCCGCACCGGCGGCTGGGCGAGCATCGCCACTTGGCCGGGCCGCGGCCTGCGCAACTCGCTGCACATCCGCCTGTCGCGCCCGCGCGACCGCGCCGCGCGGGTGACGCTGAGCGTCGGCGAGCGCCGCTTCGACCTCGCCGCCACCGACCGCGACGCCTGGGCGACCGACGGCCCCAGCGACCGCGCCATCCTCGCCGCGCTGCGTTCCGGCCGCAGCATGAGCATCGAAGCCGTCGCCACCGGCGGCCGCCCCTTCGCCGACGTCTACCGCCTCGCCGGCGCCGCCACCGCGATCGACGCGGCGGCGCTGGCCTGCGCGGGGCGGTGAGGCGTTCCTGCGCCGGCAGGAGCGCAGGGTTCCACACGCCGTCCGACGGTGCTCCGCCGGGCCCTCCGCTTCGGCTGGCGCAGGATCACGCGCGCTTATCCGACACCATGGCAAATCGCACCGTTTTCGCCTATATGCCGGCGATGCTCGACAGCGTTGCTCCTCCGATGCCCATTCCGGGCCATATCGATCCCGTGCCCGTGCCGCGCGCGCCGACCTTCCGCGAGGACGGGCGGATCGACCTGATCGGCCTCGGCAAGGACGCATTGCGCCAGACGCTGCTCGATGCCGGCATGGAGCCGCGACAGGCGAAGCTGCGCGGCAAGCAGATCTGGCACTGGCTCTACAATCGCGGCGTCACCGAATTTTCGGCGATGACCGACATTTCCAAGACGATGCATCCGTGGCTGGAGCAGCGCTTCGTCATCGGCCGGCCGGAGGTGGTCGAGGCGCAGGTGTCGACCGACGGGACGCGCAAATGGCTGCTGCGCTCGCCCGACGGGCAGGATTACGAGGCGGTGTTCATCCCCGACGCCGATCGCGGCACGCTCTGCGTGTCGAGCCAGGTCGGCTGCACGCTCAACTGCCGCTTCTGCCACACCGGCACGATGCGCCTCGTCCGCAACCTCACCGCGGGCGAGATCGTCGGCCAGGTGATGCTCGCGCGCGACGCGCTCGGCGAATGGCCGAGCCAGCCCGAAGGGCGGATGCTCACCAATATCGTGATGATGGGCATGGGCGAGCCGCTCTACAATTTCGACGCGGTGCGCGACGCGCTCAAGCTGGTGATGGATGGCGACGGCCTCGCCCTCTCCAAGCGCCGCATCACGCTCAGCACCAGCGGCGTCGTGCCGATGATGGCGCGCGCCGGCGCGGAGATCGGCGTCAACCTCGCCGTGTCGCTGCACGCGGTGACCAAGGAGGTGCGCGACGAGATCGTGCCGCTCAACAAGAAATACGGCATCGAGGAGCTGTTGCAGGCCTGCGCCGATTATCCCGGCACCAACAACGCCCGCCGCATCACGTTCGAATATGTCATGCTTAAGGACAAGAATGATTCGGATGCCGAGGCGCACGAGCTCGTCCGGCTGCTGCGCAAATACGACCTGCCCGCCAAGGTTAATCTGATCCCGTTCAACCCCTGGCCCGGCGCGCCCTATGACACGTCGACGCCGGAGCGGGTGCGGCGGTTCAGCGACATCGTCTTCCAGGGCGGCATCTCCGCACCGGTGCGCACCCCGCGCGGCCGCGATATCGACGCCGCCTGCGGCCAGCTCAAGACCGCGGCCGAGAAGAAGAGCCGCGCGCAGCTCGACCGCGAGGCCGACGAGAAGATGGCCGCGCTTGGCTGATCCGGCGACGCTCGCCTTCGCGGCGGGCGCAGGAATGGTCGGCGGCGCGATGAACGCGCTCGCCGGGGGCGGCTCGTTCGCGACGATGCCGACGCTGATCGCGCTCGGCCTGCCCTCGACGATTGCCAATGCGACCAGCAACGTCGCCGTCCAGCCCGGCGCGATGGCGAGCGCCTGGGCCTATCGCGGCGGGCTCGCGCCGCTCGGCGGGGTCGGCATCCGCACGCTGTCCGCGATCACCTTCGCCGGCGGCCTCGCCGGCAGCCTGCTGCTCGCCTGGACGCCGGCGCGCGCCTTCGACGTCATCGTGCCGTGGCTGCTGCTCGCCGCGACGATCGCGATCGCGCTCGGCCGCCATGCCTCCGACTGGCTGAGCACCCGCTTCGCCGCGGGGCCGCGCAGCCTCGTCGCCGGGCAGGCGCTGCTCGGCATCTATGGCGGCTATTTCGGCGGCGGCGTCGGCATGATGCTCACCGCCATGTGGGGATTGCTCACCGGCGACAGCCCCGCCGCGCTCGCCGCGCCGCGCACGCTGATGCTCGCGGTTGCCAACAGCGCGGCGACGATCGTCTTCATCGCCAGCGGCATGGTCGCATGGACCCTCTGCCTGCCCATGATGATCGGCTCGATCGCCGGCGGCTATCTCGGCGCCCTCGTCGGCCGCCGCCTGCCGCCGGGCGTGATCCGCGGCTGGACGCTGCTGGTGACGGTCGCGACGACCGCGGTCTTCTTCTGGCGCGCCTACGGCTGATGTGCCGTACGTGCCTCGACACGCTCGGGGCTGACGGAGGAGGGGCTAGGGGCCGATCAGCCGGCGCCATCGTCCCAGGCGCTGAGAGAATGATGCGAGTCGACTTGTCGCGCCGGCGGCTTTCGTTCGCGCGGAGGCGCGGAGGGTGCCGGGTCAGCGAGGCGGTATGGTGGCTATCTTGAGAGGTATGAGGCTGACCCGCGCGTCACCTTGCCGCGCCACTGCGCCACTGCGCGAAATTCTCTCCGCAGAGCCACCACCGCCGCGCGCGAAGGCGACCGCCACTCACTCCCAGCGCGAGGCTGCCGCGTCATCCGTCTCCCGCGCCTCGACCCAGCGTGCCTCGCCGTCGCGGGTTTCGCGTTTCCAGAAGGGGGCGTCGGTCTTGAGCCGGTCGATGAGATAGGCGCAGGCGTCGAGCGCGGCGGCGCGATGCGGGGCGGCGGCGGCGACGAAGACGATGCGCGCGCCCGGCGCCATCGTCCCGACGCGGTGGACGATCGTCGCCGCGCCGAGCGACCAGCGCGCCACCGCCTGCGCCGCGACGCGTTCGAGCGCCGCCTCGGTCGCCCTCGGATAATGTTCGAGTTCGAGCGTGCCGACACCGTCGTCGGCACGGACCAGTCCGGTGAAGGTCGCCACCGCGCCGGCGCCCGCCGTCGCTTCGGCGAGTGCCATTTCGGCCGCGATGTCGATCGCTTCGGGAGTGACGCGGATGCGGATCATCCCCCGGTCACCGGCGGGAACAGCGCGACCTCGCGTGCGCCGACGATCGAGGCGTCGGTGGCGACGAACGCCTGATCGACCGCGGCACGCAGCCGGCCGCGATCCGCCAGCGCCGCCGCGCCGGCCTCGTCGCGCGCCGCCAGCCAGTCGATCAGGCCGGCGACGTCGGTGACCCCGGCGGGCAGCTCGACCGTCTCGTGCGCGCGGCCCATCCGCTCGCGCACCCAGGCGAAATAGAGGAGATCGAGGCGCATCGCTCAGTCCATATGCTTGAGGCCGACGCGCAGGTAATCCCAGCCCGTCACCAGCGTCAGCGCCGCCGCCGCCCACAGGCAGCCGAGTCCGGTCGCCTTGATCCAGCCCTGCGCCGGCAGCGCGCCGGCGAGGATCAGCGCGCCGAAGGCGACGAGTTGCAGCGTCGTCTTCCATTTGGCGAGCTTCGAAACCGGCAGCGACACCTGCAAGCCGGCAAGGAATTCGCGCAAGCCCGACACCGCGATCTCGCGCAGCAGGATGATCAGCGCGGCGATCAGATGCACGCCGGTGATCAGCGCGCGGTCGTCGTGCCGCGTGCCGACCAGCATCAGGATCACCGCGGCGACCATGATCTTGTCGGCGATCGGATCGAGGAAGACGCCGAGCTTCGACACCGCGCCCTGCGCGCGCGCCAGATAGCCGTCGAAATAATCGGTGATGCCCATCAGGCAGTAGAGCGCGAAGGCGATGCCGAACCCCGCCTCCCAGCGCGGCCACCAGAGCAACGCGACGAGCAGCGGCACCGCGACGATCCGCGACAACGTCAGGAGGTTGGGCAAGGTCAGCATCGTCGCCCTCCTACTCCGCCGCGGCAGCGGGCGGAACCCCTGCGGAAAGCACTGTGCCGGATCGACGCGCTCGCCACGGGTAAACGGCTGCTTTTGTCCGCGGCCGGGCGCGCTTCGGGGAAGGCGCGGATCCGGGTCACGCGGAGGCGCGGAGGACGCAGAGGAGTTGCGGGTGCGGCGGCCGCATTCGTCACTTGCTGGCCCTGCGATGTCTCGTCGTGCACGGAGAGCCACCTCTCCGCCTCTCCGCTCCTCCGCGCCTCCGCGCGAACCGAAGCCTTCGGGCTTGACGGTTCCGCACGCGCGGTTTGTCGCAGCGCCGACGGACGGGATTTCGCCCGCAGCTTGGCTTCCCGCCTTTCCCCTGTCCGTTAGTCCTGAGCTCGTCGAAGGGCGGGCTTCCTCGCCCACCGCGCTCTTGAGGAAGCGTGTGCTTCGACAGGCTCAGCACGAACGGGATGTGGGTCGCATTCGGTTCCGGCGTGGCTCGCAGGGGACCGTGGACGAGAGTTCATGCGGAGACGCGGAGACGCGGAGAGGTAGCGGGCAGCCTCAGCTTGCGCCGACTGGCCGTACGATCAGGCACCGACGCTGCGCGCCCCCGCGTCCTCCGCGCCCCTGCGCGGATCGATGGCTCAGGCGTGCACCATCGTCCCCGCGCCCTCGGAGGTGAAGATCTCCAGCAGCATCGCATGCGGTACGCGACCGTCGAGGATCACCGCCGCGTCGACCCCGGCCCCGACCGCGGCGACGCAGGTCTCGACCTTGGGGATCATCCCGCCGGAGATCGTCCCGTCCGCCTGCAACGCCGCGATCTTCGCCGGATCGAGGTCGGTGAGCAATGTTTTGTCCTTGTCGAGCACCCCGGCGACATCGGTCAGCAGGAAGAATCGCGCCGCGCCGAGCGCTCCGGCGATCGCGCCGGCCATCGTGTCGGCGTTGATGTTATAGGTCTGGCCGTCGCGGCCGCTGGCGATCGGCGCGATCACCGGGATGATGCCGCTCGCCGACAGCGTGTCGATGATCGTCCGGTCGACCGCGACCGGCTCGCCGACGAAGCCGAGATCGACGTGCCGCTCGATCCCCTGCAACGTGTCGGGCGTATCGCGCCCGACCTTGCGCGCGGTGACGAGATTGGCGTCCTTGCCCGAGATGCCGACCGCGCGGCCGCCCGCCTGGCCGATCCAGTTGACGATTTCCTTGTTGATCGAACCGGCGAGGACCATCTCCGCGATCCGTGCGGTTTCCGCGTCGGTGACGCGCAGCCCGTCGACGAAGCGCGATTCGACGCCAAGCCGCTTGAGCATCGCACCGATCTGCGGCCCGCCGCCATGCACCACCACCGGGTTGATGCCGACCGCCTTGAGCAGCACGACATCCTCGGCGAAGTCGCGCGCCAGCTCCGGATCGCCCATCGCATGGCCGCCATATTTCACCACGAAGGTCTTGCCCGCATAGCGCTGCAGATAGGGCAGCGCGTCGGTGAGCGTTTCGGCCTTGGCGAGCAGCGCGGCGGTGGCGATCGAGTCGGTCATCCGCGCGCCTTTAGCCGCGGATGGTCACGCGGTGAAGGTGCTGTGGGGATAGACGCGCATTCATGACCGGGCGGCTAAAACGACTCCCCCGCCCCGCCCTCACCCATCGGTCGCTACGCGACCCCTCCCTCTCCCGACGGGAGAGGGAGGGGTCGCCGAAGGCGGTGGGAGGGTGAGGGCAGGAGCGAAACGTTGAGGATTACCGCGCGCCCTCCAGCCCCGCCCCGACATCCGCCTGCGCGAGATAGCGCGGCGCCACCCGCGCCCGCGCCCGCTGCTCATAGGCATAGCCCGCGCCCAGCACCGTCGCATCGTCGCCCTTGGTGGCGATGAACGACAGTCCGACCGGCAGCCCCTTGGCGAGGCCCATCGGCACGGTGAGATTGGGATAGCCCGCCACCGCCGGCAGCTCCGACGAGGACGGCCCGTTATATTGGTCGCCGTGCACCGGATCGCTCAGCCATGCCTCGGCATAGGTCGGCTCGACCAGCACGCGCGCGCCGGCGCGGCGCAGCATGCCGTCGATCGCCTCGCTCGCCAGTCGCAGCGAGGTCGCGCGCGCCGCCTTGTACGCCGGATCGCCCAGCCCCTTGGTCTGCGCCGCCGCCTCGAACGTCTCCTGCGCGAAGAACGGCATCTCCTGCGCCGCCTGCGCGCGGTTGAAGGCGATCAGCTGGTCGAGCGTGCGCGCGGTCACCGCCGGCGGGGTGGTCGCCAGATAGGCGTCAAGATCCGCCTTGAGCTCGGTCTTGAGCACGGTGAACTCGGCCTCGCCGAGCGCCTCGGTCTTGGGCGCCTCGACCGGCACCAGCACCGCGCCCGCCGCCTTGAGCACGGCGAGCGCGCGGTCGAACGACGCCGCCACCTCGGTCGACAGCCCCTCCGGGCGCAGCACCGCGACGCGTATCCCCGACAGCGCGCTCACCGACAGGCCGGCGGCATAATCGTGCGCCACCGCGCCCGCCGTTGCCGGATCGGCCGGATCGGCGCCGACCATCGCCGAGAGCAGGATCGCCGCGTCGCGGACGCTGCGCGCCATCGGCCCGGGCGTATCCTGCGAATGGCTGATCGGCACGACGTGCGTGCGGCTGACCAGGCCGATCGACGGCTTCAGCCCGACCAGCCCGTTGATCGACGAGGGACAGACCACCGATCCGTCGGTCTCCGTGCCGACCGCCGCCGCGGCGAAGCTCGCCGCCACCGCCGCGCCCGATCCCGACGACGATCCGCAGGCCGTGCGATCGAGCGCATAGGGATTGCGCACCAGCCCGCCGACCGCGCTCCAGCCGCTCATCGCATGGCTCGAACGGATGTTCGCCCATTCGCTGAGGTTGGTCTTGCCGAGGATCACCGCCCCCGCCGCGCGCAGCCGCGCCACCACCGGCGCGTCGCGGTGGGTGACATTGTCCTTGAGCGCGAGGCTGCCCGCGGTGGTCGGGATCGGATCGGCGGTCTCGATATTGTCCTTGATGAGCACCGGCACGCCGTGCAGCGGGCCACGGATGTGGCCGGCGCGGCGTTCCTCGTCGAGACGCTTGGCCTGCGCCAGGGCGTCGGGATTGAGCGCGATCACCGCATTGAGCCGCGGCCCCTTGCGATCGAGCGCGGCGATCCGGTCGAGATAGGCGCGCGTCATCGCGACGCTGGTCGTCTTGCCGGCGGTCATCATCGCCTGCACCTGGTCGAGCGGCACTTCCTCCACCCGCGGCCCCTTGGCGAGCGCCGGTGCCGCCGTCGCGGACAGTAAAACCGCTAGAAACATCAATCGCATGGAACCCCCCTGCCGTTTTGCGCGATGCTAGGGCGAAGACGGTGCGGCGCAAGCGCCCGCGTGCGGCCGCTATAAGAGGATGACGATGACCGATTTGCCGTGGCACGACTGATCCGCCCCCTCGCCGGGCTGCTGGTGCTGATCGTCGTGGTCGTCGGGCTCGGCGCGACGATCGTGCCGCGCTTCCTCGATCGCCTCTATTATCGCGGGCCGCCGACCGACCATTTCGACGGCGCGCGCTTCGTCAACCCGGATCGCGACAGCCCCGCGCCGACGCTGCCCGGCGGCCGTGCCGGCTTCTTCTGGCGGCAGCTGACCGGCAGCGACGGCCGCCCCCGCTGGCCGGCGCAGGTCGCGGTGACGCCGGCGCGCCCCGCCGCGCGCGTCGACGGCGACCGGATGGTGGTGACCTGGATCGGCCATGCCACCGTACTGATCCAAACGCAGGGGCTCAACATCCTCACCGACCCGATCTATGCCGAGCGCGCCGGGCCGCTCGGCTTCGGCCCACGCCGCGTCGCCGCGCCGGGGGTGCGGCTCGTCGACCTGCCGCGGATCGACCTGATCCTCGTCAGCCACGACCATTACGACCATCTCGACCTCGCCGCGCTCGGCGCGCTGTGGCGGCGCGACCATCCGGCGATCGTCACCAGCCTCGGCAACGACAGCGTCATCGGTCAGGCGGGGGCGCGTGCGCTCGGGCTCGACTGGGGCGGCAGCGCGACGATCGACGCCACCGGCCTGCACGACACCAGCCGCGATCCGCGCTGCGACCCCGACGGCTGGTGCCCGGGCGACCGCGCCCGCGTCTTCGTCACGCGCAACCATCATTGGGGCAGCCGCTGGTTCAGCGACCGCAACCGCGCGCTCTGGTCGAGCTTCGTCGTCCGCCTGCCGCGCGGCGGCAATCTGTTCTTCGCGGGCGACACCGGCTTCGGCGACGGCCTGTGGCCGGGCGAGGCGGCGGCCTATGGCCCGATCCGCTTCGCGATGATCCCGATCGGCGCCTTCCGCTTCCAGCCCGGCCAGATGGCCTCGGGCAGCCACATCGGCCCCGCCGAGGCGGCGCTGATCCACCAGCGGCTCGGCGCGGCGCGCTCGCTGCCGATCCACTGGGGGACGTTCCGCCTGTCCTACGAAGGCTATGACACGCCGCCGCGGATGCTGGCGGCGGCGATGCGCTGCTCGGGCGGCGACGGCTTCGCCGCCCAGCCGATCGGCGTGCCGTTCGAGGTGCCGGTCTATGCGCCGCCGGCGCGCGGCACGCCGATGACGGCGCCCGAGATGATGCGCTGCCTCGACACGCCCGCGGTGAGGGCGTTACGGTAAGAAGGGTCTTGGGGGAGCGCGCGCCCCCCTTCGTCATCCCGGCGAAAGCCGGGATGACGAGAAAGAGAGGCGTCAGTGCCCTGGCACCCTCACCCGCGCCCTCCCCTGGAAGGGGCGAATCACCTCAATCGACGAACGCCCGCTCGATCACATAGGTCCCGGCCTTGGCGTTCGAGCCCTCCTCGAACCCCAGCCCGTCAAGCATCGCCGCCGTCTCGCGGATCATCGCCATCGAGCCGCACAGCATGATCCGGTCGGTCTCCGGATCGAGGCGTTTGGCCCCCTGTACCGGATCACCGAACAGCGCCGCGCTTTCGATCAGGTCGCCGATCCGCCCGGTGGTGCGGAACGGTTCGCGCGTCACCGTCGGCACATAGTGGAATTGCGTCGCCGCCTCATCCGACACCAGCGGATCGTCGGCCAGCCGCGCCTGCAGTTCGTCGTGATAGGCAAGGTCGCTGACCTGCCGCACCGAATGGACCAGGATCACCTGATCGAACATGCTGTAGACGTCGGGATCGCGCGCCAGGCTGAGGAACGGCGCAAGACCGGTGCCGGTCGAGAAGAAGAACAGGCGCTTGCCGCCGATCAGCGCGTCGGTGACGAGCGTGCCCGTCGGCTTCTTGCCCATATAGACCTCGTCGCCCGGCTGGATCAGCTGGAGCTTGGAGGTGAGCGGCCCGTCCTCGACCTTGATCGACAGGAATTCCAGCTCCTCGGCATAATGCGGGCTGGCGATCGAATAGGCGCGCATGATCGGCTTCGCGCCCTCGCCCCCCTCCTCCGGCCAAGCGCCGGGCAGGCCAATCATCACGAACTCGCCCGAGCGGAAGCGGAAGCTCGCCGGCCGCTCGACCGCGAAGCTGAACAGCCGGTCGTTCCAATGGCGCACCCACAGCACCTTGACGTTGGCGAACGCCTTGGTCTCGGGCAGGGTAACGGGCGAGCGGACATCGGTCATGCGGATCGGGCTTCGGGCAGTTTGCGAAGGGATCGCATTATGAACCCGCGCCGCCCGGGTCAACCAAAGCAAAGCTTGGGCTTGCCCCGGCTGGTCATTGCCGCCGCGCGACCGCTTCCCCATATATGTTCCCGATATGGCCATCCAGATCCGCACCAGCCTCGCCGAGCCGGAGACCGGCGAAAGCTTCGTCCCGCATCGTCCGTCGCGCCCCGAAAAGGCCGAAGGCAGCCGCCCGTTCAAGCTGGTCAGCGACTATTCGCCGTCGGGCGACCAGCCGACGGCGATCGCCGAGCTCACCGCCACCGCGCGCGCCGGCGAGAAGGATCAGGTGCTGCTCGGCGTCACCGGCTCGGGCAAGACCTTCACCATGGCCAAGGTCATCGAGGAATTGCAGCGCCCCGCGCTGATCCTCGCCCCCAACAAGATCCTCGCCGCGCAGCTCTATGGCGAGTTCAAGAGCTTCTTCCCGGAGAATGCGGTCGAGTATTTCGTCAGTTACTACGATTACTATCAGCCCGAGGCCTATGTGCCGCGCTCGGACACCTATATCGAGAAGGAATCGTCGACCAACGAGTCGATCGACCGGATGCGCCATTCGGCGACGCGGTCGCTGCTCGAACGCGACGACGTCATCATCGTCGCCTCGGTATCGTGCCTCTACGGCATCGGCTCGGTCGAAACCTATTCGGCGATGATCTTCGATCTCAAGAAGGGCACGACGGTCGACCAGCGCGAGATCGTCCGCAAGCTCGTCGCGCTCCAGTACAAGCGCAACGACGCCGCCTTCGCGCGCGGCAATTTCCGCGTGAAGGGCGACACGCTGGAAATCTTCCCCTCGCATTACGAGGACAGTGCCTGGCGGATCAGCTTCTTCGGCGACGATATCGAGGACATCATCGAATTCGACCCGCTCACCGGCAAGAAGGTGGCGAGCCTCAACAGCGTCCGCGTCTATGCCAACAGCCATTACGTCACGCCGGGACCGACGCTCAAACAGGCGGGCGACGCGATCAAGCACGAGCTGGCCGAACGGCTCAAGGAGCTGGTCGCGGAAGGCAAGCTGCTCGAGGCGCAGCGGCTCGAGCAGCGCACCAATTTCGACCTCGAGATGATCGCCGCCACCGGCAGCTGCGCGGGGATCGAGAATTACAGCCGCTTCCTCACCGGCCGCCTGCCGGGTGAGCCGCCCCCCACCTTGTTCGAATATCTGCCCGAGAATGCCGTCCTCTTCGTCGACGAGAGCCACCAGACCGTGCCGCAGATCGGCGCGATGGCGCGCGGCGACCATCGTCGCAAGATCACGCTCGCCGAATATGGCTTTCGCCTGCCCTCGTGCATCGACAACCGGCCGCTGCGCTTCAACGAATGGGATGCGATGCGCCCGCAGACGGTCAGCGTCTCGGCGACGCCGGGCAATTGGGAGATGGAGCAGACCGGCGGCGTCTTCGCCGAACAGGTCATCCGCCCGACCGGGCTGATCGATCCGCCGGTCGAGATCAAGCCGGTCGAGGAACAGGTGCAGGACCTGATCCAGGAATGCCACAAGACGACCGCCGCCGGCTATCGCACCCTGGTGACGACGCTGACCAAGCGCATGTCCGAGGATCTGACCGAATATATGCACGAGGCGGGGATCAAGGTCCGCTACATGCATTCCGACGTCGAGACGCTGGAGCGTATCGAGCTGATCCGCGACCTCCGGCTCGGCGTCTATGACGTGCTGATCGGCATCAACCTGCTGCGCGAGGGGCTGGACATTCCCGAATGCGGGCTGGTCGCGATCCTCGACGCCGACAAGGAAGGCTTCCTGCGCTCCGAGACGTCGCTGATCCAGACGATCGGCCGCGCCGCGCGCAACGTCGACGGCCGCGTCATCCTCTACGCCGACCGGGTCACCGGCAGCATGGAGCGCGCGATGAACGAGACCGCGCGCCGCCGCGAGAAGCAGGAGGCGTACAACCTCGAACATGGCATCACGCCGACGACGATCCGCCGCAACATCGGCGACATCATCGCGCACGTCAGCCAGGGCGATCAGGTCACCGTGCCGATCGACGAGGACCGTCCGCACATGGTCGGCCACAATCTGCGCGCCTATATCGAGGATCTCGAGAAGCGGATGCGCAAGGCGGCGAGCGACCTCGAATTCGAGGAGGCCGGACGCCTTCGCGACGAGATCCGCCAGCTCGAGAACGAGGAGCTCGGCCTCCCCGCCGCCGAGCAGAAGGCGCCGATCATGGGCCGCTCGAACGAGGGCAAGCCCGGCACGCGCAAGACGCGCTACGGCAAGGAGCAGAAGATGCGGATGGGGGGACGGCGCGGGCGGTAGGGCCTCTATTATGGTGGCATGCGGGATGACGGCGACCTGACCGTGACAACTGCGGACATCGGCGAGCGGGATCGATCCGGCCGATGATCCGCAGCTTTGCCGATGCGAAAACGGAACGCATATGGAATCGCGACAGAAGTCGCTTGCTTCCGCCGGACATCCAGCAGCGGGCGATGCGGCGGTTGACGCTGCTCGACTCTGCACAAAGCCTGGAAGAACTGGCTCAGATCAAGGGCAACCGGCTGCACGCTTTACAGGGCGATCGTGCCGGCCAGCATGCGATTGCCATCAACATGCAGTGGCGGGTATGCTTTCTATGGAAGGACGGAGACGCATATGACGTCGAAATCGCCGATTACCACTGAAGCCGACTGGCTGGACAATGAGCACGCCGGCGACCTGCTGCTCAGCGAGTTCCTCGAGCCTGAGAATCTGAGCGTCGCCCAGCTTGCGGAAGCGATCGATATCGATCCCGACCGTATCCACGCGGTCATCGATGGACGCCGGTCGGTCGATGCCGAAACCGATCTCCGCCTCGCACGATATTTCGGCCTGTCCGAGGGGTTCTTCCTGCGCCTGCAAGATCGCTATGCGATCGTCGCGGCCAAGCGCGCCTTGGCGGGTGCGCTCGACCGGATCGTCCCTCGCCCCGCTTAACCGGCGCTGAGATTGGCGCTGTTCACCCCGTAATAGCTCGCCACGCGATCAGCATAGGCCTGGTCGAACACCGGCGCGTTGTTCGCCCAGCTCGGCCCGCCCTCCAGCATACGGCGGTCGATCGTCACCACATAGAGGTCGCGGACCGGATCGAACTGGAGCAGTTCGAACGGCAGCGGGTAGAAGCTCTTGCCCATGCCGAGGAAGCCGCCGAGGCTGAGCACCGCGTGCGTGGAACGCCCCGACCCCTTATGCACCATCAGCGCATAGACCGACCCGACCTGATCGCCGTCGCGGCTTTCCACCTTCAGCGAATGGGCGACGTTCGCCTGGACGAGCAACTGGGTGGCGGTGGTGGTGGCGTCGGTCGACATCGGATGCTCCTTGCTTGCCGCAGGTGAACCGACGTTCGGGCGCGGCGGTTCCACGCACGCGCGGGTTGAGGCCGCGGCGCCCTTCCCGCATAAGCCTTGGCGATGCGTATTGTCCTTGCCGCCGCCCTGGCGCTCGCCGCCGCCGCCTGCGTCCCGCAGCCGGTGCCGCCGCCCGCCCCCGCGCCGTCGCCGGTCGCCGCGCTTCCCGCGCCGCCGGTCAGCGCGCCGCCGCCGCGTGGCAACGACTGGCGCGACTGGCCGCTCACCCCCGGCGACTGGACCTGGGCGCGCGACGCGCGCGGCAGCATCGCGCGATTCGGCGTGCCGGGCGGTGCGATCCGCCTCGCCCTGCGCTGCGACGCCGCGCAGCGCCGCATCCTGCTGTCGGTCGAGGGCGCGACGGCGACGACGCTCACCGTCCGCACCACCAGCGTCACCCGCGCCGTGCCGGTGCAACCCGCCGGCGGCAATCCGCCCGCGCTACAGGCGGCGCTCGCCGCCGACGACGGCCTGCTCGATGCGATGGGCTTCAGCCGCGGCCGTTTCGTCATCGAGCATCGCGGCGGCGCGACGTTGGTCGTGCCGGCCTGGGCGGAGATCGAGCGGGTGACGGAGGATTGCCGCGGCTGAGCCGGCGGCAGAGCGGCGAAGCCTCGCGGAATTCGTCCTGCATTACAAGACTTGTTTGCGCCCCCGGTTGTGCGCACATAGGCGTCGTGGCCGGTACCGGTCACATGGCTATCAACAAGCGAAAGGAGGTGATCCGATGTCTCATGGTTCAGCAGTGAGTTCGGTTCGGTTCGTTCGGGGGACTGGCTTCTGACATCCGTTTGAATCGTGTCCGGGGGGTATCCTCCCCCAATCAACGGCACGACGAGGATGACGGGAGTTTCATGGTTTCCCGGGCTGGAGCTCTCCGGCCGCTGACCATGTTTGGGGGGTGTCGTGTTGCCGGGAGGCGCACGGCACCCTCTTCTCATTTTGACGCCGCCCTCTTCCGGTCGCCGCCGCGGCGGCCTAGTCTCCGCCGCACGCGGAGGGATGATGATGGCGAAGCGGATCTGGGCTGTTCTGTTCGGGGTCGTCGCGGTGGCGATGATCGTCTGGTGGGTCGGCCGGCGTCAGGCGATCCCCGTCACGCCGCCGCCGGCGGACACCGGCGTTCGGGTCGTCCGCGTCGGGCCGCCGCCCCAGCCGTCGCAGCCGCAGCCGTTGCCCACCCGCATGCCGCATGCCGCGCCGGCGCCGCTCGCCGTCCCACCCAATCCCGGCGCGGGCGACGATCCGGTCGCGCAGCTGATCCCGCCCGCCGGGTCCGATCCCGCGCAGCTCCACGCCCGCTTCCGCGCCGAGCCGCGCGATCCCGCCTGGGCCGCGCGCAACGAGGCCGGGCTGCGTAACGCGCTCGCCGACGTGCCGCAGATCGGCGGCGGCAATGCGCTGGCGGTCCGCTGCGCGACCCGCCTGTGCGAGGTGAGCGGCACCATGACCCCCGGCCTGCCCGAGGCCGACGGCAATCGCACGATGCAGGCGTTGCAGGGCGATGCCCTGTCACGCCGCGCCGCGACGCTCGGCCTCGACGGGCGCATGACGAGTTTCGGGTCGTCGAACGGCCGCCCGACCTTTCTGCTCATCTACACGCGCAAATAGAGCGCAGCCTCCTAGAGGAACGCCTTGGCGCGCTTGAGGACGAGGTTGCAGAGCTGGGTCTTGACCTGCCCGCGCAGCCCTTCGAGGGAAAGCGCATCACCGTCGGGGCTCTCGAGCCGCCCCGCCTGACCCGCGGCATAGCCCGGCGTACGCTGCACGTCGCGCTGCCCGGTGAGCCGGCCGAGCACGCTCGCCGCACCGCCCGCGCCGGTCGCCCCGCTGCCGAGCAGCCGGTTCTTGAGGCAATAGCCGAGCAGACCCGCCGCATTGCCCGCGCCGATCGACCCGATCTGCGGCAGGCCGCCGCCGCCGAGCAGCCCGCCCGCCTGCCCGAGCAATCCGGCGAGCGGCGACTGCTGCATATCCCCCTGGCCGAGCAGCCCGGCGAGCGGCGACGCCTGCCCGACCGGATCACGCTCCTGCGCGGCGGTACGCGCCCGATCGGCGCTCTGCGCCTCCGCCAGCGTCGGCGTGAGGATCAGCGCGGCGGCAAGGATCGTCTTCATCACTCGGTCTCCCGGTACCATCATCGCAACACCCGTGTCCGTCACACCGGCGAGAGCAACCGCTCGCGCGCGATCTTCTCGCGCCACACGAGCGGCGCGAGCTGGTGGACGTTCTGCCCCTCGCTGTCGACGGCGACGGTGACCGGGAAATCCTGCACCTCGAATTCGTAGATCGCTTCCATGCCGAGGTCCGCGAAGCCGACCACCTTCGATCCCTTGATCGCGCGCGCGACCAGATAGGCCGCGCCGCCGACCGCCATCAGATAGGCGCTCCGGGCGTCGGCGATCGCCTGCGTCGCCGCTGGCCCGCGCTCGGCCTTGCCGACCATCGCCAGCAGCCCCTGGTCGAGCATCATCCGCGTGAACTTGTCCATCCGCGTCGCCGTCGTCGGCCCCGCCGGCCCGACCACTTCCTCGCCGACCGGATCGACCGGCCCGACGTAATAGATCACCCGCCCGCGGAAATCGACCGGCAGCGGCTCGCCCTTCGCCAGCATGTCGGCGATCCGCTTGTGTGCGGCGTCGCGCCCGGTCAGCATCTTGCCGTTCAGCAGCAGCCGGTCGCCATGCTTCCACTGCGCCACCACCTCGGGCGTCAGCGTGTCGAGGTCGACGCGGATCGCCGCGCTGTCCGGCTGCCAGTCGACCTGCGGCCAGTCGCTGAGCTTGGGCGCCTCGAGATACGACGGACCGCTGCCGTCGAGCGTGAAATGCGCGTGGCGCGTCGCGGCGCAATTGGGGATCATCGCCACCGGCTTGGAGGCGGCATGCGTCGGCCAGTCGAGGATCTTGACGTCGAGGATCGTCGACAGCCCGCCCAGCCCCTGCGCGCCGATGCCGAGCGCATTGACCTTGTCCATCAGCTCGATGCGCAGCGCCTCGATGTCGTTCTTGGGCCCGCGCGCGCGCAGCTGCCCCATGTCGATCGCGCCCATCAGCGACTGTTTGGCGAGCAGCATCGCCTTTTCCGCGGTGCCGCCGATGCCGATGCCGAGCATCCCCGGCGGGCACCAGCCCGCGCCCATCTGCGGAATCATCTCCAGCACCCAGTCGACGATACTGTCGCTCGGGTTCATCATCTTGAACTTGGACTTGTTCTCCGACCCGCCGCCCTTGGCGGCGACATCGACCGAGACTTTCGACCCCGGCACCATTTCGACATGCAGCACCGACGGCGTATTGTCGCGCGTGTTGCGCCGGGTGAATGCCGGATCGGCGAGGATCGAGGCCCGCAGCTTGTTCTCGGGGTGGAGATAGGCGCGCCGCACCCCTTCATCGACCACCTCCTGCAGACTGAGGTCGCCGTCGAGCCGGCAGTCCTGCCCCCATTTGACGAACACCGTGACGATGCCGGTATCCTGGCAGATCGGGCGGTGCCCCTCGGCGCACATCCGGCTGTTGGTCAGGATCTGCGCGATCGCATCCTTCGCCGCCGGGCTCTGCTCCGCCTGATAGGCCTCGCCGAGCGCGCGGATGTAATCCATCGGGTGATAGTAACTGATGAATTGCAGCGCATCGGCGACGCTGTCGATCAGGTCGGTGGCGCGGATGATGGTGGTCACGGGCGGGCTCCTTCGCGCCCGCCTTTAAAGCCGCGCGACCGATGCGCCAAGCGCGGGGTGGTGGGTCCGCCGCGATCATAGATCATCGCCTTCGCATCAGTAAAGAGACCGCGAGGGAGGTTCAAGTCAGGTGACGGCCGTGCGCCGCAAGTTCACGTCCAAATGGCTTCTACCGTAGTCCTTCCGCGCTCAACGCCTCTCGAACGGCAGGCCTCGCCCTCATCTTTAAATACCAATCCCTAAGGTGGTGCAGCCCGTCGTAATTTATATTTACCCGATACGTCGGCACCAGCCACTCTGCTCGCCCCCATTGCACCAGCGCGTAGAGATAGGCGTCGGCAACCGTGCAAGTGCCCATGAGATAGTCGCGCCCCGCCAGCTCTGCATCGACCCACGCGAGCCGCTCCTCCAGTTTCGGCCTGGCAGTATCAATGGCATAGCGCCCGGCCAGCTGCGCATAGAGCAACGGGATGAAACCCTTGTGGATTTCTGAAGAGAGAAAGTTCAGCCACTCCTGCAATCGGTAGCGCGCCATCGAGCCGGCGGCGGGAGCAAACGCCGACTCGGGTCGAAGATCGGCTAGATATTGCAAGATTGCCGGTCCTTCGCGGAGAAGAGTCCCGTCGCCGAGATCGAGCAAAGGCACATAACCGAACGGATTGAAGACGGTAAAGTCGCTCCCGTCTTCGGTTCTGTGCGTCTTATTGTCCACCCGTACCAGCACGGCGTCGATGCGTAGCTCGCGCAAGACGATATGCGGGGCGAGCGAACAGGCGGCAGGCATATAATAGAGCTTCACGACACAGTCCCTTGCGAACGGAAGAGGCCGGACCGGCCTTCGAGGCGACATGGGTGCCGACACGGCCGAGCTTTGGGAAGAAGGCACTATTGTGTGCGAAAGTCACAAAATTAATACCGTCCGCCGGAACAGGGACGGCCGCAAATGAAACGCAGCGCAACCGGATGTTCGGTAGAAGAGGCGATGCGGCTGCTCGGCGGTCGATGGCGATTGCTGATCGTCTCCTATCTGATCAACGGACCCAAGCGGTTCAGCGCGCTGCGACGTTGCATACCGGCGATCTCGCAGCGGATGTTGACGCTAGACCTGCGAGCGCTGGAAGAGGCGGGGCTTGTGACGCGGACGATCTTTCCCACCGTCCCCGCGACAGTCGAATATGCGCTCGCCGCGGACGGCGACCGCCTCGTTCCCGTAGTGGACGCGATGCGCGCTTTCGGCCTTTGGCTGAAGGAGCGCGAGGCCGGGCAAGACCCCGAAGACCCTTAGAAGGCAAAGCTTTCTCAACCATCAGCCACTAGCATCGCGGGCATGGACCCTTCCGATAGCGTTCCCGTGCCGATGCTGCGCCTGTTCGGGCTCGGCGGCATGCCGTCCGATGACGAGGCGCTGATGCATGCCGCGCATCTCGGCCATGTCCGCGCGATCTGGCCGCTGGCGCTCGCCGCGCAGGCGGTCGCCGCGGCGATGCTGGTCGGCGCGACGCTCGCCGGCAGCGGCGGCGGCGCGGCGCCGGTCGGGATCATCGTCGCGGCGGCGGTGCTGTTGCTCGCCGGCGGCGTCGTGCAGGCGACGCTCGCCGCGCGGGTGCCGCGGGGCTGGCCGCCGCACGTCCGCACCGGCACGATCGTCGCCGCCGCGGTGCCGGTCGGCGGCGCATCGCTGTGGCTGCTGTGGGGCGCGGCGCAGCTGCCGGCGGGCGCCGTCGCGATCGGCTGCGCGGTCGCGATCAGCGGCGCGATCGGGCTGACGGTGACCGCGCTCTATCCGGTGCGCATCGCCGCGCCGGCCCTCGCCGCCGGCATGGTCACACTGCTGCCGATCGCCACCGCCACGGTACTGCCGGCGCTGGTCGCGCTCGCCGCGCTCGCCGCGCTGCTCGTCGCGGCGCAGCGTCTCGCCCGGCTCGACGGCGCCGCGGTCGAGCGCCATGTCTCCGCCGCCCGCGAAGGCAGCCATGCGGTCAAGATGATCGCCGAATTCGAGGGCCATGGCACCGGCTGGTTCTGGGAAGCCGATCGCCAGGGCCGCATCACCTATCTGTCCGCCAAGGTCGCGGCACTGCTCGCGCCGCGCTATCGCGATCCGGTCGGCTGCCTGCTCAGCGACGTCTTCCGCATGGACAGCGCCGCGCCGGGCACCGAGCGCACGCTCGCCTTCCATCTCTCCTCGCGCACCTCCTTCGCTGATTACACCGTCTGCGCCGCGGGCGACGATGCGCAGGAGCCGGACCGCTGGTGGTCGATCTCCGGCCGCCCGGTGATCGACGATCTCGGCCGCTTCCAGGGCTTCATCGGCTCGGGCAGCGACCTGACCGAGAAGCGCAAGTCGGATGCGGAGATCCAGCGCCTCGCGCTGTTCGACGGCCTCACCGGCCTCGCCAACCGCCAGCGCATGCGCCAGAGCCTCGACAAGACGCTGCAACCGCAGGGCGGCGTGCTGCGCCCCGCCGCGCTGTTCCTGATGGACCTCGACCGGTTCAAGGCGGTCAACGACACGCTCGGCCATCAGGCGGGCGACGCGCTGCTCAAGCAGGTCGCGCAGCGGCTGCAACGCGGCGTCGGCGCGGTCGGGCTGGTCGGACGATTGGGCGGCGACGAATTCCAGGTGATTCTGCCCGGCGTCGACCGCCGCGATGCGCTGGCGACGCTCGCCAAGGAGCTGATCGCCTCGCTGTCGCAGCCCTATTTCATCGCCGGCGCGACGGTGACGATCGGCTGTTCGATCGGCATCGCGATCGCGCCGCAGCATGGCGACGATGCCGAGGCGCTCGTCCGCAACGCCGATCTCGCGCTCTATGCCGCCAAGGCGGACGGGCGCGGCGTCCACCGTTTCTATTCGGAAGAGATGCTGTCGGGCGCGCGCAGCCGCAAGGCGCTCGAGGACGATATGCGCGCCGCGCTCGCCGACGGCGGCTTCCAACTTCATTATCAGCCGGTGGTGTCGACCGCCGCCGAGCAGATCACCGGATATGAGGCGCTGCTGCGCTGGCAGCATCCGGTGCGCGGCAATATCTCGCCCGCCGATTTCATCCCGGTGGCGGAGGAATGCGGGCTGATCGAGGCGCTCGGCGAATGGGTGTTGCGCACCGCCTGCAACGCGGCGGCGCAGTGGCCGCGCGACGTGCGCGTCGCGGTCAACGTCTCGCCGATCCAGTTCGCCAATCCCGCCTTCCCGGTGATCGTCACCTCGGCGCTGGCGCGCAGCGGCCTGCCCGCGCACCGGCTCGAGCTGGAGATTACCGAAGGCGTGTTCCTCGACGAATCGGGGTCGACCGATGCAATGTTCAAGGCGCTCAAGGGCATCGGCGTGCGCCTCGCGCTCGACGATTTCGGCACCGGCTATTCCAGCCTCGGCTATCTGCGCACCGCGCCGTTCGACAAGATCAAGATCGACCAGAGCTTCGTCCGCGGCGCGGCGCAGCCCGGCAATCGCAATGCCGCGATCATCCGCGCGATCGTCACGCTCGCCGACACGCTCGGCATGGAGACGACCGCGGAAGGCGTCGAGATCCAGGACGAGATCGAGCTGATCCGCTCGCTCGGCTGCAGCCATATCCAGGGCTATGTCTACGGCCGCGGCATCGCCGATGCCGATGTCGTCGTCCAGCTCGGCGGCAGCGCGCAGGCCGCGCCGGTCGGCCACAAGGTCAGCCGCGCACCGCGCACCAAGATGCTGCGCTCGGCCCGGCTCGCGCTCGGCGGGCGCGAGGGCGACGTGCGGATCCGCAACATCTCGGCGAGCGGCGCGATGATCGACGGCGTCGCGATGGAGAATGCGGTCGGGCTCGACGTGCTGATCGAGCTCGCCGAGGAACTGATCGTCGCCGGTCGCATCGCCTGGGCGCAGGACGGCAAGGCCGGGCTGCAATTCGCCGAGGGGATCAACCTCGACCGCCTGCAAGCCACCCCGCCCCGCCACCACCGCCGCGCGGTGTGAGCGCCGCGGCTCGGCGCGCCGCGTCGCCGCCAAAACCGACATGACTCCAACCAGATTCGCCCGGTTAAAAATTTTCACGAGGCGATCTTTCCCTTGCGATTTCCGTAACCCGCAAAAGTCCGCGCGTCGCGGCGCGTTCGCTGCTAGGGCGATCCGGCGCGGCGGCGGAACCGCCGGCCTCCCACCGCATTACCCTCTTGCTTGCCGTTGCGGTTTGCCACAACGTGTAGCGGTCAAGTTCGGGGGACGACCCAACTACTGGTAGAGAACACTGGCGACACCCATATCGGGTAGCGCCAAGGGACTGGTCGCGTCAGCGCGATGTGCTCTTTTTGTTCTCCTCTTGGGGCGTCTTGGTGGTAGCATCCAATTGCGCCGCCGATTCGAACACTTAGAGAACGAAGGACCGGGTGCGATGGATTTCAGGGATACGCAGGGTGAGGCCATGACCAGCGACACGATCGAAGCGCCCGTCCGCGATGCGGACGCCAGTGACACGACCACCACCGCCGCCCCCGCGGCCGAGACCGGCACCGGCAGCCGGACGGTGCGCGCGCGCCCCTATCCGGTCGAGGTCGACCATAGCCGCGACGCGCTGCTGACCGATTTCGGCAAGGAGACGCTCAACGACCGCTATCTGCTGCCGGGTGAGGGCTATCAGGACCTGTTCGTCCGCGTCGCCTCGGCCTATGCCGACGACGCCGGCCATGCGCAGCGGCTGTACGACTACATCTCGAAACTGTGGTTCATGCCGGCGACGCCGGTGCTGTCGAACGGCGGCACCGGGCGCGGCCTGCCGATCAGCTGCTATCTCAATTCGGTGCCCGACAGCCTCAACGGCATCGTCGACACCTGGAACGAGAATGTCTGGCTCGCCAGCCGTGGCGGCGGCATCGGCACCTATTGGGGCAACGTCCGCGGCATCGGCGAACCGGTCGGCCTCAACGGCAAGACCAGCGGCATCATCCCCTTCGTCCGCGTGATGGATTCGCTGACCCTCGCGATCAGCCAGGGCTCGCTGCGCCGCGGCTCGGCCGCCTGCTATCTCGACATCAGCCACCCGGAGATCGAGGAGTTCCTCGAGATCCGCAAGCCGAGCGGCGACTTCAACCGCAAGGCGCTCAACCTCCACCACGGCGTGCTGCTCACCGATGCCTTCATGGAGGCGGTGCGCGACGGCGCCGAATGGAACCTGCTCAGCCCCAAGGACCAGACCGTCCGCGCCACCGTCGACGCGCGCTCGCTGTTCCAGAAGCTGGTCGAGACCCGCCTGCAGACCGGCGAGCCGTACATCGTCTTCGCCGATCACGTGAACCGCACGATGCCCAAGCATCACCGCGAGCTCGGCCTCAAGGTGTCGACCTCCAACCTCTGCTCCGAGATCACGCTGCCGACCGGCAAGGACCATCTCGGCAACGACCGGACCGCGGTCTGCTGCCTGTCGTCGCTCAACCTCGAGACGTGGGACCAGTGGAAGGACGACAAGGTCTTCATCGAGGACGTGATGCGCTTCCTCGACAACGTGCTGCAGGATTACATCGACCGCCACGAGCCGGGCATGGAGCGCGCCGCCTATTCGGCCGGCCGCGAACGGTCGGTCGGGCTCGGCGTGATGGGCTTCCACTCCTTCCTCCAGGCGCGCGGCCTGCCGTTCGAAGGGGCGATGGCGAAGAGCTGGAACCTGCGCATCTTCAAGCACATCAACGCGCAGGTGAACGAAGCGTCGATGCAGCTCGCGATCGAGCGCGGCCCCTGCCCCGACGCCGCCGACGTCGGCGTGATGGAGCGGTTCAGCTGCAAGATGGCGATCGCGCCGACCGCGTCGATCAGCATCATCTGCGGCGGCACCTCGGCCTGCATCGAGCCGATCCCCGCCAATATCTACACGCACAAGACGCTGTCGGGCAGCTTCTCGGTCAAGAACCCCTATCTCGAAAAGCTGCTCATCGAGAAGTCGAAGAACAGCGAGGCGGTGTGGAACTCGATCCTCGAACACGGCGGCTCGGTCCAGCACCTCGACTTCCTCAGCCAGGACGAGAAGGACTGTTACAAGACCAGCTTCGAGATCGACCAGCGCTGGCTGCTCGAACTTGCCGGCGATCGCACGCCGTACATCGACCAGGCGCAGTCGCTCAACCTGTTCATCCCGGCGGACGTCGAGAAGTGGGATCTGCTGATGCTCCACTTCCGCGCCTGGGAGCTGGGCATCAAGTCGCTCTACTATCTGCGCTCCAAGTCGGTGCAGCGGGCCGGCTTCGCCGGCAGCGGCGGCGTCGAGGCGGACAATACCATCGCCGCACCGACCTTCGAGATCGGCGAGACGACCGATTATGATGAATGTCTGGCGTGCCAGTGAGGTGACGAGGTTGGCGCTCTTCGACTAGCGCGACCACAGGCGGGTATATCGCATGACGCTTCCCCCTCACCCTTCCGCGCCTTCGGCGCTCCCTCCCTCTCCCACAAGGGGAGAGGGAACGAAGGCTCAAGCTCCCTCTCCCCTTGTGGGAGAGGGAAGGGGCCCGCGGCCGCAGGCCGTGGGAAGGGTGAGGGGGAATGCACAAGGCTTGACCAAACGCCAGCAACTCCCTGCCCTCACCGTCACCCGATCACGCAAGCTCCGCAAGGAGATGGGCGAACCGGAGTTGCGGCTATGGCAGGCCCTGCGCGAAACCTTCCCGAACCTGCGCTTCCGCCGCCAAGTCCCTTTCGGCCCCTATCACGCCGACTTCACGACCCACGCCGCGCGCCTGATCATCGAAGTCGACGGTGACGAGCACGCCCTCAAGATCAAGCAAGACGCCGCCCGTACCCGCTTCCTCCAGCCCGAAGGCTACCACGTGATCCGCTTCACCAATGCCGATGTGATGGAAGCCATCGACGGCGTCGTGCAGACGATCGCGGCGATCGTCGCGGACATGAAAAAGGGCCGCCCGTAATGGACGGCCCCCTCGCCCTCCCACGGCCTGCGGCCGCGGGTCCCTCCGGCATCGGGTCGGCCACGCTCCCAGCGTGGCCTAGACAGCGCGGCGCGCGGTCTACCCGATGCTCCCACAAGGGGAGAGGGACGGACGGATCACTCCGCCTCTTCGAACATGTCGACGGCGTTGGCGGCGGTCGCCGACAGGCGCACCGTATCGCCTTCGATCTCGGCGACGAGGCCGGCCGGCAGGTAGTGGTGCTTGCCGCCCTGCCCGTCCTCGGTGCTCGGCGAATCGTTCTTGGTGAGCTTGATCCGCTCGCCCTCGACGTGATCGACGGTGCCGACATGGACGCCGTCGGCGCCGATGACCGTCATATGCTCCTTGATGTTGCTGTGATCGTGCATGACATTGCTCCTGCAAGGGGTTCGGCGGTCCAACGAGCCGATGCCGATTTGGATGCATCGCACCGCACGGGCCGGAGCCTGCCCTGATGCCGCTCGAAAGCCTCATCATGTTCGCGGTCGCCGCGGTGTTCGGCCTTGCCGGCGCGTGGATGCTGTTCGAACTGCGCCGCCCGCAGGGGCCGGCGCGGGTCTATGTCTACCGGATGGCGGGGATCATGGCGGTCAGCCTCGCCGTCGTCCTCGCCTTTTCGGCGCATGCGATGTGGCAATGGGCCACGCCATGAGCCCCCCTTTCCCCGATTTTCCGGAGTAACCCCATGTCCCTTCTCGAAGCCCGCAAGCAGTACAAGCCGTTCGAATACCCCTGGGCGTTCGAATTCTGGAAGCGTCAGCAGCAGCTCCACTGGCTGCCCGAAGAGGTGCCGCTCGGCGAGGATTGCCGCGACTGGGCGCAGAAGCTGACCGATCACGAGCGCAACCTGCTCACCCAGATCTTCCGCTTCTTCACCCAGGCGGACGTCGAGGTGCAGGATTGCTATCACGAGAAATACGGCCGCGTGTTCAAGCCGACCGAGGTCAAGATGATGCTGACCGCGTTCAGCAACATGGAGACGGTGCATATCGCCGCCTACAGCCATCTGCTCGACACGATCGGCATGCCCGAAAGCGAATATGGCGCCTTCCTCGAATATGCCGAGATGAAGGAAAAGCATGATTACATGCAGAACTTCGGCGTCGACAGCGACGAGGACATCGCCCGCACGCTCGCCATGTTCGGCGGCTTCACCGAGGGCGTGCAGCTGTTCGCCAGCTTCGCGATGCTGATGAACTTCCCGCGCTTCAACAAGATGAAGGGCATGGGGCAGATCGTCACCTGGTCGATCCGCGATGAATCGCTGCATTGCGAGGGCATCATCAAGATGTTCCACACCTTCTGCGCCGAGCGTCAGTGCCTGACCAAGGCGGTGAAGGACGACATCGCCGACGTCTGCCAGACGACCATCCGGCTGGAGGACAATTTCATCGACCTCGCGTTCGAAATGGGCCCGGTCAACGGCATGACGCCCAAGGAGATCAAGAAGTACATCCGCTACATCGCCGACTGGCGGATGGGGCAATTGGGCCTCAAGCCGATCTACATGATCGACGAACACCCGCTGCCGTGGCTCGCGCCGATGCTCAACGGCGTCGAGCACGCCAATTTCTTCGAACAGCGCGCGACCGAATATTCCAAGGCCGCAACCAAGGGCCAGTGGAACGACGTCTGGGATTCGTTCGACAAGCGCCAGAAGGCGAAGATCGGCCGCCCGGCGAACGAGGATGCGGGAGAGGCAAGCGGCGATATGTTCGCGCAGGCTGGCGTCGCGGCGGAGTAAGGCCGTCACGATGTGGTGGATCGGACACTGGTCCACCACATCAACCATGCCGGCGCGGCCGTGCTACGGTGCCAAAGGATAGCGCCGCCACGTGTGCAGGATCGTCAGCACGTCGACCTCGCTCTCAGATGCCAGCGCATAGACGATCAGATACGGCAATCCGACGACCGAGAACTCCCGCGTCCCGGCCACTTGGCCGACCCGCCCGAGCAACGGAAACGACCCGAACATCATCGCTGTCTGGATAACGCGGCTGACCGTGCGGTCGGCCGCGGACTCGTTATGCTCGCTGATCCAGTCGCGGATGGCGATCAGATCGTCCCGCGCCTGCGGCGTGAACCTAACGTTCAAGCGTCAGATCACGCCATATCTGGTCGACCGGGATCATCGCCGCGCGGTCACGCGACTGCGCGAGACCGCGTTCGATCTTCGCCCGCTTCCATGCCGCATAGCCCGGCTCGGCCGGTGTCTCGCTCACGGCGTCGTCATGGTTCGGGTGAGTCGCCATGGGTGGGAAGATACGCCGGCGCGTCGATCAGGCAAGAGCAGCACCCTTCCGGCAAAGGGAAACCGGCAATCCGTACTGGCGAGCGGCGGATGTCGACCGGCCGTGCCTACCCATCCTCCACGACAAGAGAATGGGCACGCGACAGACCGCGCCTTACTCCACCAGCGCCTCATTCCCCGCAAACCCCAGCCGCGTGATCCCCGCCCGCTTCACCTCGGCCAGCACCTGATCGAAGCGGTCGTAGCGCGCGTCCGGATCGGTCCTCATCACCAGCAGCGCCGCCCGATCCGCGTCGAGCGCCTTGAACCGCGCGGGCATCGCGGCATCGCTCAGCGCGGCGCCGTCCAGCGTCACCGTACCGTCGCGCGCCAGCACCAGCGGATGCGTCACCGTCTCGCTCGGCGGCGCATAGCCCTGCGGCAGGTCGATCGGCACCTTGTGGAGCACGGTGGGCAGCGTCAGGATCATCATCACCAGCAGCACCAGCATGACGTCGATCAGCGGCGTGATGTTGAGGTCGGACAACGGCTGGTCGAAAGCCGGTGCGGCGGGAGCAAAGGCACGCTTGCGTGGCATCGATGGTCTCCTCGTGATGTGACATCATGTCATCACGATTGCCGAGCGTCGTCAAGCCCGCCGCGCTTAACCCTGTTGCGCAACCCGGCGGCAAGGCCGCGCCGCTATTGCGATGCTCATGCTCCCCTCCCCCCGCATCTTCCGCAGCCGCTGGGCAGCGCTGCTCTGGGCGGGCGGGATCGTCTGGGCGGCGGTTGACTATGCCGGCTCGGCGCCGGACCATCAGGGCAACGACAGCGCCGTCACCGACGCGGCGGGCGATCCCGCCAATGCCGCCGACCTCCAGGCGGTCGCCAATCTGATCGGCGAGTGAGTCGCGCCCGCCCGGTCGCGCCGGCCTCGCCGACCCTGCCGCCAAGTCACGGAGCGGGCACCCTCTTCCGACCACTAGCAACAACCTCTGTCCTACACGCCCGAACCTACGCTAGCCTGCGCACACCGGCTCCCATGCCGGCGGCGGCTCTTTCTCAATCGGTCAGGATTCGAAACGATGGCAGGTGATCGTTTCCGTTAAGGTGTCCATCTTGTCCATGTTCGGCGTCCAACCGCCTGACATGCCACGACAGGCCTATTTCGGCCCGCTCAGCGCCCGCGCCGCGTCGGGGCGTGGAAGTCGGCGGGCTTGTCGGCGATCCAGCGGGCGAAGCGCGCGATCCCCGGATGCGCGGCGAGCGCGGCGGGATCGGCATAGGTCCGCGCCAGCTCGGCATTGGGGATCAGCGCATGCACGGTGCGGTGGCAGATCGGATGGACCGCGGCGGTGACGCGGCCGCCTTCGGACTTGGGGACGAGATGGTGCCATTCCACCTTGGCCCCGAGCGGCCGGCCGCAGATCGGGCACGGCGCCGGCGGCGTCTCGCGCGCGGCGCGTGCCGCGGCCTCCGCCAGCCCCGCCTTGCGCTTCACCCGTCCGACCATGGCCTTGATATAGGGTTCGAACCGTCGACGACGAGGCGGCGGATACGAAAAGGGCGGGCCTGCCGTAGCAGACCCGCCCCCGTCTCACTCGTGTGCGTTGCGCTTAGAAGTGCGCGACGACACCCGCCATCGGGCGGAAGCTGTGCGCGTCGTCGAAGGTCGAAACCTCCATACGCAGGCGCAGGCCCGAATTGCCGGTCAGGCCACCGAGACCGATGTCCTTCGGGCCGACCTCGGCGCCGATGCCATAGACGGTCGCGTGATAGTCGCGGTTCAGGTCGCCGACGACGCCCGGCGCGAAATTGTGGAAGTTGTTCCAGCGATAGCCGACCTTGCCGTAGAACAGGCCGCTGTCACCGGCGCGGAAGCCCGCGCGGCCATAGGCGCCATACTGCCAGTCGATGTCACCCGACACGCCCTTGGCGACCGCACCTTCGGCGCCGACGAACACCGGGCCGAGCGGCACGTTGAAGCCGACGATGCCTTCGATCAGCGCGCCGTCGAGGTTATAGCCCTTGGGCTGCGCGGGGATGCCGGCGACGGTCTGGCGGTCGAACTGCTCCCAGCCGCCCATCACGGCGACATACGGCTCGATGCCGAAGGCGCGCGTGCCGTCCGGAGCCTTGGGCGCGGTGTCGACCTGCGCGTCGGTGGCGACGGTGGTGTCGGTCGTGCCGGTGGTCGACATGTCCTGCGCGAAGGCGGGGACGGCGAAGGACGCTGCCGCAACGGCGGCCGCGAGGGCGAGCTTACGCATATGTGATTACCTTTATTGCCTCAACTCGGGCGACGACACCGCAGCGTCGATCAGCCCAGGTCCGTTCAAACCGCGCTTTCGGACCTTTGTTGCAATGCGAAGTCGCTTTTACCGGGAACGTTCCGCGATGTGGCTTTCCGATCACACTTCCTTGCCAAGCGATGAACGAAATCCGCCCAAATCGTGGCGCGACCGTGGCAAAACACTGCGGCCGAGCGGCCACAGCAGCGTGCCTCAGGGACGCACCGGGGAAAGGGCAAGGATGCTGCACTAGCGTTGCGCGGCACGAACCTCGGGTTGGGAGGGCGCTCCGGCGGCGGTGGGCAGGCGCGGTCTATGGCCTGACGCGGCGGCATAATTGTCGATGTCCGACTGGCCGCGGGAGGCGGCGGCCGCGACATCGACCGTACGCGTCGATCGCTGGGCGGCACGGTCCGAACAGGCGGCGAGCAGCGCGCACGCCGGAAGGAAGAGCAGGATACGCATCACTCGTCCGATGGTCTGCCGCCCGGCCCGGCACCGCCGCCTACCCGCGGCGGCGCAAGGCCGGGTGGATCATCTCAGGCTCAGGGCCGCAGCGCGACGTCGTCGGCGTCGCTGACGTCCTCGGACGTCGTATCGCTATCGAAATCGTCCTGGGCGTCATCCTCGTCGATGTCCGCCTCGTCCATCGTCACAGTCGGGTCGCTCTCGCCGACCTCCTGCGAATCCATGTCGAGCTCGTCGATCGATTCCTCTTCCTCGTCGTCGTCGCCGATGTCGGGGTTGAGGTCGGTCAGCACCAGCCCGTCGCTGGGGCCGTTGCGCGTCGCCTCGAGGATCTCGGCGCGCTGGCTCTCGTCATAGCCTTCCTCGTCATAGCCGTCGTCGCCCGACCCGTGGCTCGTGACCTGATGTCCGCCCATCACAACCTCCTCGTGTTACCGGGTGCGAACGGCGGGGCGCGCGCCCGGTTCCGTCCACACCGCCGAACGCAAGGATCAGACGGGGCGGAACAATCGCCCGCGCTCGGTCGCCGCGACGATGCCGAGCGAGACGAGACCGCAGATCAGGAAGCCCCCGGCGAGCGGCGCGGTGGTGCCGTCGAACGCCTGGCCGATCACCACGCCGATCACCGCGCCGAGGGTGATGCTGGCAAAGCCCTGCACGCTGGACGCGGTGCCGGCGATCGCACCCATATTCTCCATCGCCATCGACGAGAAATTGGAGGTGGCGAGGCCGAAACAGCCCATCGTCAGCGCCTGGAGGATGACGAAGCCGACCAGCGTCTCATAGCCCAGCACGGCGAGGGCGAGGTGGATCGCGCTCAGCACCACCAGCAGCGCCAGCGCGCTGTGGCTGATCAGCCGCGTGCCGAGCCGCATCACCAGCCGCGCGTTGGTCAGGTTCGCCGCCGCCATCAGCGTCGCCGTCACCGCGAACATCACCGCGAGCAGCCGCGGCTGCCGGAAGGTGTCGAACATGATCTGCTGGACGGAATTGAGATAGCCGTAGAGCGCGCCGAGCAGCGCGGTCGAGGCGAGCGCATAGCCGAGCGACATCCGGTCGCCGAGCGTCTGCCGCCATCCCGCGGCGACGCGGCCCAGCGACAGCGGCAGTTGTGCCTCGACCCGCAGCGTCTCGGGCATGCGCAGGAAGAACCAGGTCCAGATCAGGGCGCTGAGCCCCGCCACCGTCCAGAAGATGCCGCGCCAATTGGCGAACAGCAGCACCGTCTGGCCGAAGGCGGGGGCGAGCACGGGAACGATCATGAACACCATGAACGCGATCGACATCACCCGCGCCATCGGCCGGCCGTGATAGCAGTCGCGCACCATCGCCACCGTCGCGACGCGCGTCGCCGCGACCATCGCGCCGCCGAACACGCGCGCGGCGAGCAGCAGCGGGAAGCTCGCCGCCATCGCGCAGGCGATATTGGCGAGGACATAACCGCCGATCGCGGCGAGCAGCACCGTCCGCCGCCCGTAACGGTCGGCGAGCGGCCCATGTGCGATCTGCGCGATGCCGAAACCGAAGACGAAGGCGGTGACGATGAACTGGCGCTGGTTCTCGGTCCCGATGCCGAGCGTGACGCCGATCGCCGGCAGCGCGGGCAGCATCGAATCGATGCCGAGCGCGGCGAGCGACATCAGCGCCGCGACCAGCGCGACGAATTCGGCGAAACCGATCGGCGCGCCGGCGGGCTCCACCGCCGCGGCGGGGGCACCGGCGGTCGCCGGCGCGGGAGTGTGCGAGGAGCGGGTCACGGGGCGCCCTCCTACCGGGAAGCGATCGGCTCCGGAACCCTTGATCGCATGCGCCTACCGGCCTAGCGTATTGCCGACGCAATACACGAGGTTGCCATGATCCGCCTGTCGCTCTGTGCCCTGTCCGCCTTGTCGCTCGCCGCCTGCGATCGCGGTCCGGGCACGTCGGTGACGATCAACGCCGATGGCGGCAATGTGCTCGGCGCGGTCGATGGCGCGACCGGGCAGGTCAAGATCGCGGTGCCGGGCTTCTCGGGCCAGCTCAAGCTGCCCAAGGTGCAACTCAAGGCCGACAATTTCGATCTCAACGGCGTCCACCTCTATCCGGGTTCGACGATCGACGCGGTCGACGTCGCCGGCGGCAGGAACGACGACGGCGGCCTGCGCGTCCGCTTCACCAGCCCTGCCAGCCCCGATCAGGTGCGCGGCTGGTTCACCGAGCGGCTCGCCAAGGCGGGCTTCACCGTCCATCCGGACGGCCAGGGCCTGACCGGCACCACCGAAGAGAAGCAGCCCTTCCACCTCGACCTCGCCGGTGACGGCAGCAACGCCAGGGGCACGATCACCGTCGGCGGATAAGGCTCCGCGCGCCCGCCTATCCCGCCGCGACCTCGCGCGCGGCGGCGAGCACCGCCGCCGCATGGCCGGGCACGCGCACCTTGCGCCACGCCCGCACCAGCCGACCGTCATGCCCGAACAGGAAGGTGGCGCGCTCGATCCCCATATAGGTGCGGCCATAAAGCTGCTTCTCGCCCCACACGCCGAAGGCGTCGCAGGCGCTGCCGTCCTCGTCGCTCGCCAGCGTCACGGTGAGGCCGTGCTTGGCGGTAAAGGCGGCATGTTTGGCGGGCGGGTCCTTGCTGATCCCGATCACCGTCACCCCCGCCGCGGCGAAATCCGCCGCAAGCGCGGAGAAATCCTGCGCCTCGCGGGTACAGCCGCTGGTATCGTCCTTGGGGTAGAAATAGAATACCGCCGGGCTGGGTACCGCGGCGAGCGGCATCGCGCTGCCGTCGGCGGCGGTCACCGTCACCGCAGGTATCGTTGCGCCTTCATCCATCCGAGCCTCCCGTCGCCTGCGTCCAGGCCGCCGCCACGTCCTGCCGCGTCATCGCCAGCGCTTCAAGCACCGCCGGCCAATCGGCGAGTCGCAAGGCGCGCGCAATCAGCGCCTGCGTCGCCGGCGACGGCTCGGCGGCATCGGGCGCGACCAGCCGCAGCACCACGAGCAGCCGCGTCAGCTGATCGTTCGCCACCGCCAGCGTCGCGGGCAGCAGGCCCGATGCGACCAGCGCGCCGATCGCCCGCCCGAGGTGCGGATCGAAGCCGGTACGATGGCGCAACTGCGTCAGGTGAACGGTGAATTCGAGATCGACCAGTCCGCCGGGCAGCAATTTGGCGTCGAGCGGCCCGGTCGGCGGCTTGTGCCGGGCCATCTCGGCGCGCATCGCCACCGCCTCGCCGGTCAGGTCCCGCGCCGGCCGCTCGCCCGCCAGCACCGCGTCGATCACCGCGGCGGCGGCCGCCCGCGCCTCGGCCGAGCCGAACACCGGCCGCGCCCGCGTCAGCGCCATATGCTCCCAGGTCCAGGCATCCTCGCGCTGATAGCGGGCGAAGGACTCGAGCGAGACGACCAGCGGCCCCTGCGTCCCCGACGGGCGCAGCCGCGTGTCGACCGGGTAGAGCGGCCCCGCCGCGGTCGCCACCGACAGTGCCGCGGTGATCCGCTGCGCGAGGCGATTATAATAGAGCGTCGCGCCGAGCGGCTTGGCGCCGTCCGATTCCGCGCGAAAGTCCCCGGTGAACAGATAGACGAGGTCGAGGTCGCTGGCATGGGTCAGCGCCGCGCCGCCGAGCCGTCCGAAGGCGAGGATCAGCAGCTCGCTGCCCGGCACCCGGCCATGGCTGCGCGCGAATTCGGCGATCGTCGCCTCGGCGAGCACCGCGATCGCCGCCTCGGCGAGCCGCGCATAGCCCGCCGCCGCGTCGAGCGGATCGGCCGCGCCCGCCACCACCTGCGCGCCGAGCGCGAACCGTTTCTCCCCGACGCTGCGGCGGACGTGGTCGAGCAGCGCCTGATAGTCGCCGCCTTCGCCGCGCCGCATCTCCGCCGCCAGCGCCTCGACCGGGCCGAGCGGCTCGAACGCGCCGGGATCGATCAGCCAGTCGATCAGCTCCGGGCGCACGCCGAGCGCATCGGCGAGCGGCGCGGCATGGCTGAGGATCGTCGCGAGCAGCACCGCCAGCCCGGGCCGCGCCTCGAGCAGCCGCAGGATATTGATCGCGCTGGTCAGGCGTTCGAGCAGCCCGTCGAGCCGCCGCAACGCCGCACTCGGATCGGGCGCGTCGGCGAAGGCGGGCATCAGCGCCGGCAGCACCGCCTCCAGCGCGTCGCGCGCCGCCGGGCTGCGCAGCGCCGGATAGCGGCCGGCACGCCAGCGCGCGATCAGCGTCGCCGCACCGGCGCCATCGGGAAAGCCCGCCTGCTCCAGCCGCGCGGCGAGCGCCTGCGGCTCGTGCGGGAAGTCGCCGCCGCGACCGTCATCGAGCGCGTCGTAGATCTGGCCGGCGCGCGCGACCGGCTCCCGCAACAGCGCGATCAGCGCCGCCCCGTCCGCAAGGCCGTGCAAGCGCGCCACCCCGTCGAGCGCCGCGCCGCCCGGCAGCACATGCGTCTGGCGATCGTCGATCATCTGGACACGATGCTCGATCGTCCGCAGCAGCGTATAGGATCGGCTCAGCGCCGCCGCCTCGTCCGTACCGATCCACCCCGCCTCCGCCAGCCGCGCCAGCGCGTCGCGCGTCGCGGGTGCGCGCAGGGCCGGATCGCGCCCGCCGTGGATCAGCTGATGGATCTGCGCGAAGAATTCCGCCTCGCGGATGCCGCCGCGGCCGCGCTTGAGGTCATAGCCCGCGCCGAACGCCTGGCCGCTCGCATAATGATCGCGGATGCGGCGGGAGAGGTCGCGGATCTCGCCGATCGCGCCGAAATCGAGCCCGCGCCGCCACACGAACGGCCGGATCGCATCGAGGAAATAGCCGCCGAGGGCGCGATCGCCGGCCGCGGCGCGGGCGCGGATGAACGCCGCCCGCTCCCAGGTCAGCGCCTGCGATTCGTAATAGCCGATCGCGCCGTCGACCGGCAGCGCGATCGGCGTCGCCTCGGGCGAGGGGCGCAGCCGCAGGTCGACGCGCAGCACATAGCCGTCGCCGTCGCGTGCCTGGAGCAGTTCGACGACGCGCTTGGCGATCCGCACCGCCGCTTCCTCCGGCTCCTCGCGCGCGCGGCGCGGCAACGTGCGCGGGTCGAAGATCAGGATGGGATCGATGTCCGACGAATAATTGAGCTCGCGGCTGCCCTGCTTGCCGAGCGCGATCGCCGCAAAGCCGCGCGGTGCCTCCCCCGGCGTGCGCTCGGCGATCGCCGCGGTGATCGCCCGGTCGAGCGCGCGATCGGCGAAGTCGCTGAGGCCCTGCGTCACCGCGGTCAGATCATAGACGCCGGCGAGATCGCCGATCGCGATCGCCAGCGCCAGCGCGCGCCGGTCGAGCCGCAACTGGCGGGCGATCGGCATATCCGGAGTCGCGGCGGTGTAGGCGAGGTCGAACATGCCGGCGGCGAGCCGCTCGGCGAGCACCGGCTCGCGATCCAGCAGCAATGCGAGGAACGGCGCATGCGCGCGGGCGCGATCGATCGCGGCGGAGACGGGCGTCGGCATCGCGGATATCCTTTATTGCAGTCGGCAACGTTTCCGCCACAGGATCGTTCTCCGGTCTATGCACATGGCTACGCAAACAACAGGACGCGCGCGCAACGGCGATTATGTCGTCCGTTTGCCACGCCCGGCCGATCCGCTCGGCCATGCTCTGCGCGGCGTCTTCGGTGAAACGCCAATGCCCGACGATCTCAAGACGTTGCTGGAGCGCCTCGACCGCGTCACGCACTGAGCGCGTTCCGGACAGGCGCGATCAGGGGCTGGCGATCGGAGCGGTGAGCAGCCGCCATCCGGTCGGCAGAAAGTCGGTCGACATATAGAAATAGAAGGCGCAGCTGCCGTCGGCGCGATAGCTGCCGCCCTTCAGAATTCCATAAGCGGTATCGCCGAGGAACACCGGGCTGCCGCTGTCGCCGCTCCTGCACACCGGCCCCGCCACCGTCGTCCAGGTCGGCAGGCAGGCGCCGCCGCACAGATCGCCCGCCGGCGCGAAGTCGGTCAGTTCGACCTCCGAACAGCTATAGCCGGTGCGCTCGCCGCGGTGGCAGACGATGTCGCCGGCGCGCGTACCGGCACGGCTGCGCGCATCGCCAACCGGCCGGCTGACGGTGCGTGCGCTGTCGGCATAGAATAAAGGCGCGAGCGGCACCGCGCTCGCGTTGATCTGCACGTCCTGATGGCCCCAGCCCCATTGCCCGACGAAGGGCAGGTCCTGTTCGATCCCGGCGGCATCGCGGGCGCGCAGCGCGTCGGGGCAATGCGCCGCGGTGGCGATGCCGGTACGCGTGCCGTCGGTGACGACGAAGCCGGCGGTGCACAGATAGCGATGACTGTCCCCCGGCACCTGCCCGACGACACGCGTCCCGCCCTGGATGCCGCCCATGTCGAGCGCCGGCTGGTCGACGACGCGCAGCCGCACCGGCACCTGCGTCAAGGCCGCGAGCCGCGCGGCAAGCGGCTCGGCGCCCTCCCGCGCGACGTCGCGCGTCGAAACCACCGCGACCAGCTCGCCGCTGCGCTGGTCGATGCCGAGGCCGGGCGGCGACAGCAGGCTGGCGCGGATCGCTGCCTGATAGGCACCGATTGCCTGGACCAGCCCGGTGTGCGTCGCCGCCGCGCCGGTGCTGAAGCTGATCCGCACCGGCGTGCCGTTCAGGTCGATGATCCGTTCGGGCTCCGCCGCCGTACCGGTCAGCGTCACGACGATGGAGAATTCAGGCCGATGGACGAGCGCGATCCCGGTCAGCCGCGCGGCGAATTCGTCGGCGATCGCGTCGGTCACCGGCGCGCTCGCCACCTGCAACCGCAACTGCCGCTCCGCCTCGTCGACCGGCAGCCCGAGCCGGTCGGCGACCGCCGCGGCATCCTGCGCGATCGCGGCGTCGAGCGACTCGACCGGCGCGACCACGGGCGGCGGCGCGACCAACGTCTGCGCCGCGAGCGGCGAACCCGCCGCCAGTCCCGCCGCTCCGATGATCATGCCCAGCCAGCGCCCCACGCCGCCCTTGTAGCGCAGACGGCTGGCCGGTCGATGAACGAACTACAAGGCGATCCGCAGCGTGCCGAGCACCGAGCGCGGCGCGCCCGGCATGTTGAGCAGCGCCGACGTACCATGTCCGGCGACGGTATAATGGACGTTGCCGAGATTATAGGCGTTGAGCTGCCAGCGCAGCGGCCCCGTCGCCACCCACAGCAGCCCGTCGACGGTGACATAATGCGGCAGCACCGTCGTGTTGAGCGGATCAGCCCAGCGGTCGCCGACATAATTGATTCCGCCGCCCAGCCCGAAGCGCCCGGCGAAGCTCTTGCTGAGGAAGCCGTTGGCGGCATGGCGCGGCGCGATCGTCGCACCCTTGCCGACGAAATCGGGGCGCGACGAGGCGGTGATCCGGGCATCGAGATAGGCATAGCCGGCGACCGCCTGGAACCCCGCGGGCAGCGTCATCTGCGCCGACAGTTCGACGCCACGCGTCCGCTGCGTGCCCGCCGCGACCAGCCGCGTCGGGTCGAGCGGATCGGTGCCCTTGATCCCGGTGCGGCGCAGCAGGAACCCCGCCGCCTGCACGTTGAGCGCGCCGCCGAGCAGCGTATATTTGGCGCCGACCTCCTTGTTGCTGGTCTGCTCGGGCGCGATGTCGGCATTGCTCGCGGTCAGTGCGAAGGTCTCGGCGGACGGCTGGAAGCTGCGGCTCCACGACAGATAATAGGATTGCGTCGCGTCGGGTTGCAGCACGATCCCGGCCCGCGGGCTCCACGCGATATCGGTGCGGACCAGCCGCGCCGCGACCGGCAGCCGCTGGTCGGTCGCCTGCCGGAAGCGATCGCGGCGGACGCCGACCAGCGCCTTGATGCCATGGCCGAAGTCGGCGAAATCCTGCACGTAGACGCCGCCGGTGTCGAACACGCTCGCGGTCGCCGTCGCGATCCGCGTGAAGCGGGCGGGATCGAGTACCGGCAGCACCGGCTTGAACAGCGACGTCACCGCCACCTTGACCTGCGCGAACGTATCCGCCCGCTTCGTCTGCCGGGACAGCTCGACGCCGTAGAGCAGCACGTGATCGACCCCGGCGATCCGGCCGCGCCACGTCAGCTCCGCCTGATCGGACCAGCCTTCCTCGTCGCGGTTGAGCCGGCCGTGCTGCAAGGTCACCGTCCGCGCGACCGGATCGATCGCCGCGGGGAGCGTGCTGTTGCGCCACAGCCGGTAATCATAGTGGCGGAAGCCGTTGCGGAAGCGCAGTGCTTCGGACAGGCGGTGCGTCAGCTCGACGGTCTGCGAATAGACCTTGCTCGTCGTCGTATCCACGTCGCGCGCATTGGCGGCCCCGTAATAGGTCGACCGCGGCACGTCGATCGGCCGCCCGCCGAGCGCCGGAATGCCGAGGTCCATCAGCCGGTGATCGTGCAGCGCGTCGGCTTCGAGCATCAGCGTCGTTGCGCGCCCCTCGCCGATCAGCAGCGACGGCGCGATCGCGGAACGGCGCAGCAATTGCTGGTCGCGGAAGCTGTCGTCATCCTCATGCGCGCCGGTGATGCGGAAGCCGACGCCGCTGCGCGCGTCGAAACGGCCGACGTCCCATTCGGCACGCCGCGCGGCGAACGATCCGGCGCTCAGCGCCGCGGCGGTGACATTGCTGTCGGGCCGCTTGAGCACGCGGTTGATCAGCCCGCCCGACGATCCGCGCCCGAACAGCACCGCCGCCGGCCCCTTGACCACCTCGACCCGTTCGACGTTGGACAGGTCGCGGTAATAAAGCGCATCGTCCCGGAAGCCGTTCACATATTGGTCTGCGATCGCCGAGAAGCCGCGGATCGTGACCTGGTCGCGCTGGCCGTCGCCCGCCGCGAAGCTGACCCCCGGCACGTTCTTCAGCGCATCCTGCACCGACAAAGCGCGCTGGTCGCGCAGCACCGCCGCGGTGACGGTCGCGATCGATTGCGGGAGGTCGCGCAGCGGCACCGGGATCTTGGCGAGCCCGGTCTCGCTCGCCGTATAGCCCTGCGGCGAGGCGGTGACGAGGATCGTCTCGCCGGGTTCGTCCTCCGGCGCGGTCTGTGCCGCGGCGGCGGATACCGCGCCATAGCCGACTGCGATGACGATGCCGATCCGCATCGCCAGACTGGTGTCGATCAAAAGAGCCCCCTTTATTGATACTGTTTCGCATTAGTACCAATAAGGGAGCCCGTAAAGCCTGTCGTTTATGGACGCATCACGGCTGCCAATTGGGCCGGTAGCTGGGGTCGAGCCGCCGGTCGATGAAATAGGCCGCACTGATCAGCGCCAGGTGCGTCAGCGCCTGCGGGAAATTGCCGATCGGCTCACCGCGCAGGTCGAGCTCCTCGGAGAACAGCCCGAGCGGATTGGCATAAGCGATCCCCTTGGCGAGGATCAGCTGCGCCTCGTCGAGCCGCCCGGCGCGGGCGAGACATTCGGCATACCAGAAGGTGCAGGTGGTGAACGCCCCCTCCTGCCCGTCCAGCCCGTCGTCGCCGCGATAGCGGTAGACGAGCCCGTCGTCGCGCAACTGTGCGCCGATCGCGTCGAGCGTCGTCAGCCACACCGGGTCGGTCGACGAGACGAAGCGCATCAACGGCATCATCAGCAACGCCGCATCCAGCTCGGTGCCGCCGCGGCTCTGCACGAAATAGCCGTGCTCGGGATGGCGGAAGTTGCTCCAGATATCCTCGACGATCGCATCGCGCGCCTCGCTCCACGCGACCAGCGGCGCCGACAGCGACCGTTTCTTCGCCAGCCGGATCGCCCGGTCGAGCGCCACCCAGCACATCAGCCGCGAATGGAGGAAATGCCGCGGCTCCGACCGCATCTCCCAGATGCCGGCATCGGGCTCCTGCCAATGCGCGATGACATAGTCGACGATGCCGCGGACGTGCTGCCAGCCGGCATGATCGATCGCCGCGCCATATTTGTTGGAGAGATAGACGCTGTCCATCAGCTCGCCGAAGATATCGAGCTGGCTCTGCGCGTGCGCGCCATTGCCGATGCGGACCGGCCGGCTGCCGGCATAACCGGCGAGGTGCGGCAATTCGGTCTCGTCCTTCGCATGCGATCCGTCGATCGCATACATGATGCGGATCGGGTGATCCTGATCCGACGCCATCACCCGCTTGCCGGCCCATTGGCGGAAATGCTCGGCCTCGTCGATGAAGCCCAGCCGCATGAAGGCATAGACGGTGAACGACGCATCGCGGATCCAGGTCGCGCGATAATCCCAGTTGCGCCCGGCACCGACCGCCTCGGGCAGGCCGAAGGTCGCCGCCGCGGCGATCGAGCCGTGCCGGTCCGAGGTGAGCAGCTTGAGCGCCAATGCCGAGCGCAGCACCGCCTCGCGCCAGCGCCCGCGATAGTCCGTGCGGCTCAGCCAGTGCTGCCACGCCTTGGTCGTTTCGGTGATGTCGCCCGAAACGCCGGCATCATCGGGGCGGCGCAATGCGTCGTCGCCGAGCACGAACCAGGCGGTCTCGCCCTCGCCGAGCGTGAATTCCGCCACCGCTTCGCCCGGCGCCGCCTGCACCGGCACCGATCCGTACAGACGCATCGTCAGCGCCCTTCCGGCGAAGCGGACGCCGCCGTCCACCGCCGCCGCCTCCGGCACTTCGCGCGCGTAATCGAAGCGCGGACGACAGCGCGCGGTGAAGCGCACCGTCCCGCGGGTCACGGTGATCTGGCGGATCAGGCAGCGTCGGTCGAGGCCCGCATCGCCGCAGATGTCGGGATGCGGCATCAGGTCGAGGATCTCGACGCTCGCCGCGCTCGCCATCCACCGCGTCGTCAGCACGTTGGTGTCGGGGACGTAGATCTGCAGCACCCGCGCGTCGTCGAGCGCCGGCACGATCTCGAACGCGCCGCCCTGCTCGGCGTCGAGCAGTTCGGCGAACACGCTCGGGCTGTCGAGCGACGGCCAGCACAGATAGTCGATCGTGCCGTCCGCCGCGACCAGCGCCGCGGTCTCCATGTCGCCGATGATGCCGTGATCGCCGATCCGCCGTCGCGGCGTCACCGCCGCCTGCGCCCGCACCTGCGCTTCCGCCTCCGCGGCGGCGTCGCGCTCAGCCATTGTCGCGGAATTCGGGATAGAGCGACATGCCGCCGTCGACGAACAGGGTCGTGCCGGTGACGTAATCCGCCTCGTCCGATGCGAGCCAGACCGCCGCGCGTGCGACATCCTCCGGCTCGCCGATCCGGCCATAGGGGATCAGCCGCAGCAGCTTTTCGAGCGCTTCGGGCGTCTCCCACGCCTCCTGATTGATAGGTGTGCGGATCGCGCCGGGGGCGATGGCATTGACGCGGATCCGGTCCGGCGCGACCTCCTGCGCCAGCGTCCGCGTCAGCATCCGCACGCCGCCCTTCGCCGCGGCATAATTGACGTGCCCCGCCCAGGGGATCAGCTCGTGCACCGAGCTCATCGCGATGATCGTGCCGGCGCTGCGCGACGGCCGCGCGGATTCGGGCTGGCTGCGGAAGCGGCGCACCGCCTCGCGCGCGCAGAGGAACTGTCCGGTCAGGTTGATGTCGATCACCGTATTCCAGTCGTCGAGCGACAGATCGGCGACCGGCGCATCCTTCTGCACGCCCGAATTGGAGACGAGCACGTCGATCCGGCCGAAGGCGTCGGCGGCGGCGTCGAACAAGCGCCCGACCTCCTGCTCCTGCGACACGTCCGCCTGCACCGCGATCGCGCGTCCGCCCCGCTCGCCGATCCGTTCGGCGAGGCTGTTGGCGCTGTCCTCGTCCGACCGATAGTTGATGACGACCGCCGCGCCTGCCCCGGCGAGCCCCTCGGCGACGGCGAGGCCGATTCCCGAACTGGCGCCGGTAATGATGGCGGTATGACCTGCGAGCGCAGACAAAAGCTTTTCTCCCAACGGCTTCGAGCATCCCTGAACGGTCGAGCGCGTCAGGGGATGCGTGTCAGCCGGCCGGATCGCCGTAGAAGAGCCCGCGCCCGTCGGTGCCGACATAGACGCGGCCGGCGCGGCGCGGGTCACCGGCGATGACGCGATAGCGCCCGCCCCAGCGATGCGCATCGTCGTCGATCCGGCTCCATGCTCCCCCGGCATCGTTCGCGCGCCAGATGCCGCGCACCCCGCCGCGGCTGCCGATCGCATAGACCGCGCCCTTGCCGATGCCGAACAGCTCGACCGCAAGATCGCCGTTCGCGGCGACGAAATGCCGGCCCGCGTCGCGGCTGTGGAACAGCGCCGTCCCGACCTGCAGCCACAATTCGCCCGCCGCGCCCGGCACGGCGACGAGCGCGCTTTGCGATTCGCGATTGCGCGGCGCCGCGGCGGACAGGTCGCGCGGCAGGCCCTGCGTTGCGACCGGCGCGAAGCTGGCGCCACCATCATGCGAGACGAGCAGCCGCCCCGCCGCGGCATCGACCGCGTAGAAGGTCGCCGCATCGACCTTGTCCGCCACCGCGCGCGTCCGCGGCGGCAGGCCGCGCACCGCTTGCCAGCTCCGCCCGCCGTCGCGCGTCCGCTGCGGCACGCGCGCGGCGACGATCATCGTCGCGCCGTCCGCGGAGACGGTGATCGCCGCCTCGCCATTGAGGTCGTCGCGCGCCGGCGGCTCTCCCTGCGGCGGCAGGCGCAGCGGCGTCCAGTGCCGCCCGCCATCCTCCGACCGGGCGAGGCTCGCGTCGCGCGGCCGGTCGAGATACAGGCTGCCGCTGCGCACGATGACGTTGGGCGCCCGACCGGCATAATCGAGCATGTTGGTGTTGGAGAGATAGGGATCGATGAAGCTCGGCTGCGGCGAACAGTCGAGATCGTCGTGGACGAAGCCGGCGAGGTCGCCGAAGCCCGAGACGACCGGCGCGCCGCCCGTCGGTGCGATCAGCGTGATCACCGCGGTCTGTTCGATGCCGCGCACCCACGGCGCCCAGTCGACCGGTCCGCGCGCCGGCACCCGCTGCGTCGCATAGACGGTCGCGCCGGTGGTATAGGCGATATGCCCGGCGTCGAAGGGATCGATGGCGAGGCCGGAGATCCAATGGCCGAAATCGGCGCCCTTGCCCTCGTGCAGCAGGAAGGGCGTCGCCGAGACATCGCGGCGGCTGCGCTTGCCGACATCGTCCCACTGCGCGCCGTCGTCACGGCTCAGCCACAGCGAATCGCCCGCGCGATAGCGGTCGATCGTCGATACCGCGACGGTGCCCGGCGCGCTGCGCGCCACCGCGACGCCGAAGAACGCGCCCTCCGCCCCGGCGTCCCGCCAGTCGGGCGGCGTCACGTCGCGCCCCGTGCCGTCGGGATCGTAGCGCCACAGCGCGCCGGTCTTGACCTCGCTCGGACCGATGCCGCTGCCATAGCCGACCCACAGCACGCCGCGTGCGTCGATCACCCCCTTGGCGGCGAGCAGGCCCGGCGCCGCGACCGCGCGCCAATGCGCGCCGCCGTCGTCGGAGCGGTAGAGCGGCGCGACGCCCGGATCGGCGATCCCCGCCCAGATCCGCCGCGCGCCCAGCCGCGGATCGATCGCGACGAACGACACGCCGCCATGCGCCGTCCGGCGCGCCGGCCTGCCGAGCCCGGCATAGGGAAAGCCCGCCACCTTCGCCCAATGCCGCCCGGCATCGCGGCTCTGCCACAGACCGTCGTGCCGCGATCCGAACCACAAATGGTCATGATCGCGCGGATCGATCGCCAGCCGCTCGCCGAGCCCGCGGCCCGGCTCGTTGCCGCCCATCGCGAACGGCACCGGCGTCACCGTCCAGTGGCGGCCGCGATCGGCCGAACGCAGGATCGCCGCGGGCGCGCCGGCGTTCATCCCCGCCGCCATATAGACGACATCGGCATCGACCGGATCGGGCGCGATGCTCTCGATCCCCATATAGCTCGATTCGGCATTGTCGTCCTGCAACGGCAGCCAGCGTGCCGCCTGCGCATCCCAGCGATAGGCGCCGCCCATGTCGGTGCGCAGATAGGCGAGGCCGCGTTCGACCGGGCTGAACACGATGTTCGGCGCATAGCCGCCCGCCCCGACGGTGACGTTGGTCCAGCGATAGGCCGGGGTCGGCGCGGCGGCCGGCAAGGCGAGCGCGACCAGCAGCGCGCCGCCCGCCCTGACCCGCCGCGACCGGCACATCAGCGCGACCGCTCGAGCGTCGCCAGCACCACGTCGTTGCTCTGCATCGCCAGCCGCAGCGTGTACGTCCCGTCGCGCCCGACCTGCACCGTCCGCGCCACCTCCGGCGTATCGGTGGTCAGCGCCTGCAACTCGGCGATCTGCGCCGGCGTCAGCGTCTTGGGCGATCCCATCGCGAGGTAGCGCGAATGCGCGTCGTTATGCTGATAGCCGGTGCGCCGTACCGCCAGCCGGTAGCGGCCGGGCGTCAGGTGCGTCAGCCGCAGCGTCGCCGGCGCGGCGGCGGTCGCCGGCAGCTGGCGGGTGAAGAACGGCCGGTTGCTCAGCACCTGCTTGGGCTGCTGCCAGTCCCACAGCAGCACCGCGGTCCGGCCCGCATCGGTCGTCGCCAGCGCTTGGCCGTCGGCAAGCGGGATCTCCGGCCCGGCGAGCGCGTGGAGGTATTTATACGCGAACCACGCCGGCTTGCGGATGCCCTCGCGGTTCATCAGCCCGAAGCCGCCGTGGAACGGCGTCGGCGGCGGCCCCGCCTCTTCGAACAGATCGCTGTAGGTCCAATAGCTCATCCCCTGCGCGATGCCGCGCGTCGCGCGCAGCTTGGTGAGGATGAAGGGCGCGCTGACATAGGAATCATGCACCGGATCGCGCGGATTGTAGCTCGCGCTCCATTCGGTGAAGAACAGCGGCAGGTCGGGGAAGGACGAGGCGGCGATCTGCGCCCGCACGCGGCGCACGTCGCCGACCACCGAATCGGGATTGGTCGACAACCGGTTGTCGTCCTCGCCCTTCTCATCGAGGAAACCGCCGTCGACGCCATAGGTATGCGTCGAGACGAAATCGACCGGCACGTTCCGCGCCTTGGCATAAGCGAGCAGCTCGGGCACCCAGGCCGCGCCCGCGGTCGCCGGACCGCCGACGCGCAGGGCGGGATCGATCGCCTTGATCGTCCGCGCGCTCGATTCATACAGGCGGAAATAGGCCGCCTGATCCGCCTTTTCCCAGAAGCCGGCGAGATTGGGCTCGTTCCACACCTCGAAATACCAGCTGCGCACCTCCGCCGCGCCGTAGCGCTCGCGCAGATGGCGGACATAGGCGTCGATCAGCTTCGCCCAGCCCTCCGGCTGCGGGTGCGAGGTATTGCCCTTCCAATAGAAGATCGTCTGGTTCGACGTCTTGAGCGCGTCGGGGGTGAAGCCCAGTTCGACGAACGGCTTGATCTTGCGGGCGAGCAAGGCGTCGTAGAGCTGGTCGATCTTCGTCCAGTCATAGGTGATGCCGCCGTCCGGCGTCCGCTTCACCGTCCCCAGGGCGTCGGTGAAGATGTCGTGGAAGCGGACGTAGCGGAAGCCGAGTTCGCGCACCGCGGTGTCGAGCTGGGCGAGGCTGTCGGGGCGGATCAGCGTACCGGCATAATCCGACCCCACCGACAGGTCGAAGGCCCGATCGATCGGCGGGCCCGCGCGCGCGACATCGACGTCGATCGTGCGCGCCTGCTGCGCCGAGGCGGCGGCGGACAGGCCGAGCAGCGCTCCGGCGCCGATACGGACCAAGAGCGCTGTCATTCCATTCCTCCGCTGCGCCGGTCGAGCCACCGATCTAGCCGGAGCCCACCGTCAGATCGATTTATTTGTCGTATTACAATGACTTGCCAGCCGTTTCCGGCGGGCAGGCCGCGATGTCGTCAGAAGGCCAGGTTGATCCCGGTCGAGATACGGCGATCGCTCTGGAACCAGCTGCGGCCATAGAGCGCCCCGTTGGGATAGCCGCCCATCAACGTCCGCTGGGTCGCGCCGAGGATGTTGGTGAACTGCACGCCGAACGAGAAATTGTCGGTCACCTTGAAGCGCGCACCGCCGTCCAGCGTACCATAGGCGCCGCCATAGACCGGCAGCGCGATCTGGATCGGCACCGCGGTCGCACCCGCCGACGGGTAATAGTTATACGTCGGGTTGGTGCCGTTGCTGTTCGTCGTCTGCAGGTACCGCGACCGCCATGAATAAGCGACGCGGAACGACACCGCCTTGCGCTCGTACAGCAGGGTGACGTTGGCATTGTGCTTCGACAGGCCGATCAGCGGCGCGTCATTGTGCGTGACGCCGTTGATGTCGCGATACAGATCGCCCGGGTTCTGGCTGTCGATGAACGTATAATTCGCCTCGAAGCCGAGACCCGCGAGCACGCCGGGCAGCATGTCGAGGAAGGCACGACCGCCGACCTCGACGCCCTTGACCGTCGCCGCCTTGGTCGCGTTGATATAGTCGGTCGCCGCGGCATTGACGTTCTCGCTGGTGCCGTCGGTGAACACCACCGTCACCTGCCGCTGCGTCAGCGAGTAGATCGGCAGGTTGGTCAGGCGCTTGTAGAACGGCGCGATGTGGAAGGCGGTACCGGCGCGGGCGTAATATTCGAATGACAGGTCGAAGTTGTTCGACATCGTCGGCTTGAGCAGCGGATTGCCCGTATCGGCGGTGAAGTTGGTGAAGATATTGGGCAGGCTGCTGGTGCCGCCGGTGTTGCCTGGATTGCTCGTCGTCGCCACACCGATGCTGCCCGACGCGCGCAGCGCGTTGAAGCTCGGCAGATCCATCGTGATGTTATAGCCGGCGCGGATTTTCGTCTTGCTGTTCGGCGCATAGTCGACGTTGATCGACGGCAGCCAGCGGGTGAATTCCGCCTTGCCGCCACGGGCGATGAAGGTCTGCGCCAGCGTCTGCGTCACGCCGTTGCGGACGAAGGTCGACGAATTCTGCTGGATGTAGCCGCTGCCCTCGTTCTGGATGTTGACGACGCGGACGCCGACGTTGCCCGAGATGCCGCCCTCCGGACGACCGAAGCGTGCCAAGGCGTAAGCGGCCTTGGTGATCGTCTTGTTGTCGACCTGATCGCCGGGCAGCACGAAACCGGCCGGACGGGTGATCTGCGAACCCCCACCATAGGTGCTGGAAGGCAGCGGACCCGATGCGGAGCAATCGAACTGTGCCGTGGCGGGGCAGAAGCCCGCCGGCGGCGACGCGGTCAGTCCGGTCCGGTTGGCGACGAAGCGACGGGCCAGATCCTCGCTCGCGAACATCAGATTGCCCGGCAGGACCGTCTCGCCGCGGAAGAAGTCCTTGAACGCGTGATAGGTCGTGTCGCCCGGCGCGGCATTGGCATAGGTCAGCTGCGGATCGCCGTTCCAGCCGCGGCCCAGCGCGCTCCAGTTATAGCCGTTCTGGAGATCGCGTTCGGTCCGCTCGGCAGCGCGGGCACCGACCTTGATCGCCTTGAGGAAGCTGTCGTCGAAGGAATATTCGACATCGAGGTTCGCGGCATCGAGCCGGCCCTTGTTGCGCTCGTTATGCGGCATCGACGCCGACCAGAAATAGTTCGCCGGATTGGCGAAGCCGGCCTGCGCCGCGGCGGTGGTGGTGATCTGCGGCAGGTCGCCGGTCAGGTCCATGCCGAAGCCGGTGCCGAAGCTCAGATCGCGGAAGATGTCGAGACGATCGTAGATCTGCCGCGAATCGACACGCTGCAACGCGCCCTTGAACGACAGGTGGCTGTCGGTCGGCGCATAGTTGAACGCCAGCGAATAGTCGCGGGTGCGCGTGTTGCTGTCGACGAAACCCTTGTTGCCCGAGCTCGTCACCGGGCTGGTGCTGGGCAGGAAGGTATTGGTGTCGCGGTTGAACAGCGAGCTGGTCTTGGTCAGCGCGCCGTTGCTGTCGAAGCTGCTGCTCGCCGGGTCGACCGCGAGCGTCTGCGAGCTGACCTGCGCGCCGTAATCGCTCGACTGGCTCTTGTAGCGCGACTGGAAGAAGGTGCCGCTGAACGTCAGGTCGTCGGTCGGCGCCCACTGCACCGCGCCATAGATACCGTAGCGGCGATACTGGAACGCCTCGTCACCATAGGTGAAGCCGCCCGGGATATAGTAATCCTTACCGCTGATGTTGGTCTTGAAATAGGGCTCGGTGCGGATGAACTGCGACAGCGAGCTGAACTGGCTGTAGGCGATGTCGCCGAGAATGCCGATCTTGCCGATCGGCGTGTCGAACGACTTGGTGAGCAGCATCGACGCGGCCGGATCGGCCTTCTGCGCCATGTCGCCCATGCTCAACTCACCCGTCGCGGCCATATGCCAGTCGCCGTTGAAGTCGAACGGCATCTTGGTGCGCAGATCGATCTGCCCGCCGGTGCCGCCCTCGATCAGGTCGGCGGTGGACGCCTTGTAGACGTCGACCGCGGCCATCAGCTCGGGGGTGACGTCGCTCCACAGAATCGCGCGGCCGTTGTTGGCGCTGAAGATCTCGCGGCCGTTGAGGCGCGAGGCGACGCCGGTCAGACCGCGCACCTGCACGCCCGAGCCCTGCACCGAGAAGTGATCGGGATCGCCGAGCGCGGCGAAGCGCACGATCGACACGCCGGAGACGCGCTGCAACACTTCGGTGATGCTATTGTCTGGCAATTTGCCGGCCTCGTCGGCGACGACCGAGTCGATGATCGTCTCGCTGCGGCGCTTGCGCTCGTCGGCGGCCTGGAGCGCGGCACGACGACCGGTGACGACGATCTCTTCACCCGACGGCTGGTCTGCGGGCACCTGATCGGCGGTGGTCGCATTGCTGGTGAGGTCGCCCGCGGTGGTCGCCGCCTGGCCCGTCGCCTGTGGGATCGCACTCGTATCCGCCTGACCCAGCCCTTCGGCGAAAGCCGGCGTTGCAAGCGCGATCATGCCGAGCGCAAGGCTCGACACACCGGCACGCAGCGCAGCGTTGAAAGCCGGACGCTTGCCGTCCGCGGTCACGATCTTCGTCATCCCCATCCTCTCCGGCGCCCCAACCCGGCGCAAACTGAACCTCGCGCTTTATGGTAGCGCTAGCATTTTCATTAGTGGATTCCGGTCTTAGCGGCAATGTCAGACTTAGGACGATCGAGAAATGGGCCCGATATGTGACTATGATGTAACACTATCCTTCCCCATGGATCGGCTATTGCTATTCACTTGCAACAGCAGCGGCAGCCGCTAAGAGGCTGGCAGCGATCAGGGAGTAGAGAATGACGGCGTTCATCGCGTTGATGGCGGCAAGCATGGTAGCGGCACCGGCGAACGACACCGCCGCCGATCCGCAACGCAGCAGCGACGATATCATCGTCACCGGCCAGCGCAGCGAGGGCACCGATTCCTACGGCGTCAAGACGCAGCGCACCGCGACCCGCCTGCCGCTCAGCCAGCGCGAGACGCCGCAATCGGTCAGCGTCGTCACCCGCGCGCAGATCGAGGATTTCCAGCTCAACGACGTCAATGCGCTGCTCGCCACCGTCCCCGGCGTCAACGTGCTCGCCGGCGAGACCGACCGTGTCTATTATTCGGCGCGCGGCTTCGACATCCAGACCTTCCAGATCGACGGCATCGGCCTGCCCTTCTCGTTCGGCATCCAGACCGGCTCGATCGACACCGCGATCTACGACCGGGTCGAGGTGGTGCGCGGCGCGCCCGGCCTGCTCTCGCCGACCGGCAATCCCTCGGCGGTGATCAACTTCATCCGCAAGCGCCCCTATCGCGAGCTGCACGCCACGGCGAGCGCGCAATATGGCTCGTTCGACAACAAGCGGATCGACGCCGACGTCAGCGTGCCGCTCACCGCCGACGGCAGCATCCGCGCCCGCGCGGTCGGCGCGCTGCTCGACACCGACAGCTATCTCGATCGCTACAGCCTGCGCCGCTGGACCGGCTATGGCATCGTCGAGGCGGATCTCGGCCCCAATACCGTCGTGTCGGCGGGCTATGGCCATCAGGACCATCAGAGCCGCGGCGCGATGTGGGGCGCGATCCCGCTTTATTATACCGACGGCAGCCGCATCGATTTCGCCCGCTCCGCCAATTACGCGCCGCGCTGGTCGGGCTGGAACGTCATCGACCGGCAGATCTTCGGCGACCTGACGCATGATTTCGGCAACGGCTGGACCGGCAAGATCTCGGCGCTGCGCAAGGCGACGAGCGAGAACGACCAGCTCTTCTACGTCTACGGCAACCCCGACCGCGCAACCGGCCTCGGCATCCAGACCTATCCGGGCGCCTTCTCCGGCGAGACGCGCAACTTGACGCTCGACGCCTATATCGGCGGCCCGGTGACGATCGGCGGGCGCAAGCATGACGTGATGGTCGGCGTGATGCGCGGCGCCGAGCGCTACCGGCAATATTCCAGCTACGACAACAGCGCGATCGGCGTGTCGCTGCCGCTCGATTCGCTGTTCGACGGCACCTTCCCGGCGCCGACCTTCCCCACCCCCTATACGCTCAGCCTCGACGTGCACACGCAGCGCGAGACGGTCTACGGCCTCGTCCGCCTCAACCCCGCCGATCCGCTCAAGGTGATGCTCGGCGCGAGCTACACGCATGCCAGCAACAGTGGCTATTCCTATGACGTGCCGACCAGCTTCGACGCCAAGCGCTTCCTGCCGTTCGTCGGCGCGACGCTCGACCTGTCGCCGACGATCAGCGCCTATGCGAGCTACGCGACGATCTTCAATCCGCAGAGCGAGTTCGACGCCAACAACCGCCAGCTCGCGCCGATCACCGGCGACAATATCGAAGCGGGGCTGAAAGGCGCATGGTTCAACGGCCTGCTCAATGCCAGCGCCGCGCTGTTCCAGGCGCGGCAGAACAACACCGCCGAATCGGCGGGCTTCGACACGACGCTCGGCCGCACCATCTATCGCGGCATCGATGCCCGCTCGCAGGGCGTCGAGCTCGAAGTCTCGGGCCAGCCGACGACGGGCGTGCAGGTCACCAGCGGCGTCACGCTGATGCGTATCCGCGGCGACGACACCACCGCGGTGCGCACCTTCGTGCCGCGCAGCACCGGGCGGCTCAACCTGACCTATACGCCGCAGGGCCTCGCCGCACTCAAGCTCGGCGCGTCGCTCCAATATCAGGGGCGTTTCTATTTCGAGCCCGGCACGCTCTCGACCACCACCGGGCAGCCGATCCGCATCACCCAGGGCAGCGTCGCGACGCTCGGCCTGCTCGCCCGCTACGCGCTCACCGACCGGATCGCAGTCAGCGCCAATCTGCAGAATGTCACCAACGCTAAATATCTGACTGCGCTGACCTTCGACCAGAGCCGCTACGCCGCGCCGCGCTCGATCCTCGGCACGATCAGCGTCCGCTACTGACCGCGGCCGGCGCGGGACCGATGGCACCGCTCCCGCGCCCGATCGTTTCCTCATCCCCCAAGGAGACGATCATGGCCGACGACAAGAGCGAACCGCCCGTCCTGTACATGCCCGACAGCCCCAATGTCGGCGCCGCAGACCCGGACGGCGATCCCAACGACCCCAAGCGCGCCGCAAAGGATCAGGCGCGGGCCGACGACCTCGCCGCCAAGGTGGCGATCGGCGACGAACTGTCGGGCTATGAGAAGGTCGCCGGGCGCGGCATCGCGCACGACTGACCGGATCGGCGTCGCGCGCCGGGCGGCACCGCCCGGCACGTGACGCCTGATTCGCCGCACCGGACGCCGCACGGGCGAGGCGTAGCGCGGAGGCACAAGGCCTCGCGCAGATGCACGGACGCATATCCGACGCACGACGATCACGATGGGGGGAGCGATGTGGCTCTATCCGATCCCTCTGGGGTGGAGGAATGCTGCCGGATAGAGCCAAATCAGGATGGTGGGCGTGGCAAGGATTGAACTTGCGACCCCTGCGATGTCAACACAGTGCTCTACCACTGAGCTACACGCCCGCCGGAGGTGGGCCATTAGCCGGGCTTGGCCGGCCTGGCAAGCGCTCAATTCAATCCGCTTGCACTTCCCGTCTCGAACACGCGATCGACCTCGGCGACGAGGTCGCGCAGGTGGAAGGGTTTGGACAGCACGCGCGCATTGGGCATCTCGCGCCCAGCCTTTAGCGTCACCGCGGCGAAGCCGGTGATGAACATCACGCGCAGCCCCGGCACCAGCTCGGCGGCGCGGCGGGCGAGCTCGATGCCGTCCATCTCCGGCATGACGATGTCGGTGAGCAGCAGATCGAACGATTCGCGCTCCAGCAGCGGGATCGCCGCGGTGCCGCGATCCACCGCCGCCACCGCATAGCCGGCGCGCTCCAGCGCCCGGGTGAGATATTCGCGCATGACTTGATCGTCTTCGGCCAGCAGGATGCGGATCATCGCTCGGTCGGTCTCCCTGTGCACGCCCGCTCTATGATGCGCAGATGTAAAGATTTCCAGCGCGCCATGGCAGCGAAGGCGATAGGACGTGCCATAGATGGACGCAGCGTTCGACTCGATCGGCGGCACCGACCGCGACGGCGCACCGCTCAGCCCGGTGGTGCTGTCGGTGCCGCATGCCGGGCGCGACTATCCGGCGGCATTGCTCGGCGCGCTGCGCCTGCCCGCCACCGCGCTCGTCGCGCTCGAGGATCGCTTCGTCGACGCAGTGGCGGACGGCGCGCAGACGCGCGAGACGATGCTGGTCCAGCGCCGCGCGCGCGCCTGGATCGACCTCAATCGCGGCGAGAGCGAGCGCGACCCGCGTGTCGACGAAGGCGCGCGGCCGCAGGCGCTGCCCACCGCCTCCGCCAAGGTGCGCAGCGGACTGGGGCTGGTGCCGCGCCGCGGCGGCGCGGCGGGCGATCTGTGGCGGCGGCGGTTCAGCGCGGTCGAGGTCGCGGCGCGGATCGCGCAGGATCACCGCCCCTATCACGACGCGCTCGCCGCGGCGCTGGCGGCGGTGCAGCGCCGGTTCGGCGTCGCGGTGCTGCTCGACATCCATTCGATGCCGCCGCTCGGCGACCATGCCCGCGTCGTGCTCGGCGATCGTTTCGGCCAGGCGGCGGCGCCGCGCTTCATCGCCCGGCTCGAGGCGGAGGCGGCGCGCAGCGGACTGCGCAGCGCGCTCAACACGCCATATGCCGGCGGCCATATCCTCGAACGCCATGCCGCCCCCGCGCGCGGCATTCACGCGATCCAGATCGAATTCGACCGGACGCTCTATCTCGATGCCGCGCTCGACCAGCCCGGCGCCGGCCTGCCGATGGTCGTCGCGCTGCTGCGCCGGATGATCGCCGCGGTGGCGGACGAGGCGCTCGGCGACGACGGCCGCGCGCTCGCGGCGGAATGACATAAAAAAACCACCCCGTGCAGAAGCACGGAGTGGCCAAGGTTCAGGGAGGAGACACACTGAAAGTGTGTCATACGGGCTCGCGAAAGGGGGGACACGAGCGCCGTACTTCTGTAAAATAGGCGAGCCGCCGATTGGTTCAACCCCCGCCCCGCAAGGCGGTGTTTTTTCCTGATGAAATGGCTTTTACCGGTCGAGCGCGGGCGCCATCCGCGCCAGCACCGAGTCGCGCAGCAGCAGATGGTGGCGCAGCGCCGCCGCGACGTGCAGTACTACCAGCGCCAGCATCAGCCAGCCGAGCAGGCCATGCGCATTGTGGCCGAGATCGGCCGCGCCCTCGCCGACCGGCAGCTTGGGCACGTCGAACAGCCCGAACCAGCTCAGCGGCCGCGCCGGCCCCGGTCCCGGCGGGCCGGAGACCATCATCCACCCGGTCAGCGGCATCGCCACCATCAGCAGATACAGGCTCCAGTGCGTCGCATGCGCGAGGCCCTTCTCCCAGCCGGGCGTGCCCGCGGGCAGCGGCGGCGGGCGATGCGTCAGCCGCCACGCGACGCGCGCGGCGGTGAGCGCCAGCACGGTGATGCCGATCGCCTTGTGCGCCCCCATCAGCGCCCGCAGCGCCGGGATGCCGTCATGGCCGATGCCGATGATCAGATTGGCGATGACCAGCGCCGCGATCGTCCAGTGGAAGGCGATCGCCACGCTGGAATAGCGCTCGCCGCGCAGCCGTTCCGCCATATCCCGCTCCTCGCCGTCAGGGCCGTACCATCGCTGCGCCGCCGCAAGCGGTCAAGCCCGGCGGAGGCGGGCCCTGCGCGAACCGCCCCCGCATCGTCGGGTGCGTCGGAGGCGCGCGCCCTCGAGCGATTGTCGGCCTTAGGCCAGGCGTCTCGCCCATCCGGACTTGGAGCCAAGTCCGCCGTACTGCGAAATCAGCGGCTTACGGTGTGCCGGAACCGCGGAGGCCGGAGCAGGTGCGGCATGACGGAGCCGAGAAGCGACTTCGCGGAGGCTGTGAAGAGGCCGAAACAAAAAGTTCGCGCCGGTCGCTTCCCCACCCCTCTCCGCGCCTCCGCGCCTCCGCGTGAACCAATCTCCGGCCCACTGCTGTCATGGCATGAAAGATCACGCGACGACGCGAAGACGCGAAGAGAAAAGGAGGTTCACGCGGAGGCGCGGAGGAGGGTCAGGAACGCCGTCCCGCATCGCGATGAGCGAAGAAGCTTTCGAAACAGGAGCGTCCGAACGTGTCGTCACGCGCAGCACCTTTGCGCCTTTGCATGATCCAGATCCGAAGACAGTCGCTGAGCGGTCGGCAAAAGGGCGGGGCGGGTATCAGATCAAGGGCGTCCACCGTCACGCTGCCACGCTGCCACGCGATCTGTACACGTATGAGCTACGAGACCTCGCAGGGGCCGAAGCCCCAGCAGTGCTCCCGCGAAGGTGTACAGTTTCGGGAGCCCAGTGTTCTTTCCACCGCAAGCCGTTGCTCTGCTTGACCACTGGATTCCCGCCTGCGCGGGAATACTGGCGCGACCGGCGATCCCGCGCCGACTCGCGCTCAGATCGCGGCCTCGCGTGCGGACCAAACACTCATCTGAGCCGCGAAGGCGGCGCAGCTCCACGCGCGCGCCGCACTTCGCCGGAAACACCGCCCCGCCCCGGCAACAGCGGGCGACGCCGCATCCCGCGACGCCGCCCGCCCGCAGGATCAGACCAGCTGCGGCTGCGGCACCTTGCCCTGCTGCGACTGGCGGCCGAAGATCTCGCGCATCAGCGACAGCGAGAAGAGGTGCGCGTAGAGCAGCGGCAGCATGCCCGACTGGCTCATCTTGCGCAGCTGGTCGCCGCGCAGACCGGCGAGCTTCTCCTCGTTGATCATCTGGAAGCCGCGATAGACGAACGGCTGCTGGGTCTCGTCGACCTGGATGGTGACCTCGCCCTCCATCAGCAGCTCCTGCTCGCGCAGCTCGTTCATGAACGCCTGCGTGCGGGCGCCGGCCTGTTCGAACTGTTCGGCGAAATCGAGGATCGACTTGGTCACCTGGCTCGGCTGGCCGTTTTCGAACAGCGCCTCGCCGTCGTCATACGGCCCGAGCGCCTCCGACGTCGGATCGAAGCACAGCGACAGCTCCTCGGCGTCGGGGCGCAGCCGCGCCAGCATGTACGGATAGCGGCGGACATAGGCGGGGACGTAGAAATTGGTCTCGGTCAGCTTGCCGTCGTCGCCCATGAAGACGTTGACGCCCTCGTTGAGGCCCATCAGCGCCAGCGGGATGGCATCGTCGCCGACCGAGAAGACGATCGGCATATGCCGCTGCACCAGCGGGAATTCGTCGGTGGTGATCGGAATCGCATGCTGCCCGACCAGGAAGGGCGCGCTGTCCTGCTGGCGGATGCGCCAATTGGCATGCGTCTCGCTCGAGAGCGGCTCGAGGCCGTTGTAGAACAAAGGAAGCGGCGCACTGGCCATGGGAACTCTCTCCGTCGTGGATAGTTTGCGGCGCAGCCGCAGGCTGGCCGGCTGCTCTATTGGCCGGCGCGCCGGGGCGCAAGCGTGACGAGCTTGCCGGGATTGAGGATGCCGAGCGGGTCCATCGCCGCCTTCACCGCGCGCAGCGCCGCGAGCCGCGCCGGCGACGAGGTGCGTTCGAGCTCGTCGCGCTTCATCTGGCCGATGCCATGTTCGGCGGCGATCGATCCCCCCGCCGCGATCACCAGATCGTCGACGAAGCGCGTCACCACCGGTACCTCCTCCGCATACCAGCGCGCCGGATCGGTGCCGGGTGCAGCGCGGACGTGGAAATGGACGTTGCCGTCGCCGAGGTGGCCGAAGCCGCTCGCGCGGCAGCCGGGGAAGCGCGCCTCGCACGCCGCCGCCGCCTCGATCATAAAGCGCGGCATCGTGTCGACCGGCACCGACAGATCGTGCTGCGACGCCGGGCCGAGCGCCCGTTCCGCGTCGGAAATCGATTCGCGCAACCGCCAGAAGTCCGCCGCCTGCGCCGCGCTGGTCGCGATCGTCGCATCGGCGATCAGCCCGTCGGCGAGCGCCTCGCCGAGCCATCGCTCGGTCAGCGCCGCGCCCGCCGGATCGCTATGCTCGATCAGCAGGTGCCAGGCCGCCGTCGTCGCGACCGGCGCGCGCGCGCCGGGAACGTAGGCGAGCACCGCGGCGAGCGTCTCCTGCGGCAGGATCTCGAAACTCTCCAGCGCATCGCTGCCCGCCTGGCAGCGGCGCAGCAGCGCCAGCGCCGCCGCCGGATCGCGCACCGCCGCCCAGGCGGTGGTCCGCGTCGCCGGCTCGGGCGCGAGCCGCAGCGTCGCCGCGGTGACGATGCCGAGCGTCCCTTCCGCGCCGATCAGCAATTGCGTCAGGTCGTAACCGCGATTGTCCTTCTTGAGCGGCGCCAGCCCGTCATGCACGCTGCCGTCCGCCAGCACCACCTCGAGCCCCGCGACCAGCCCGCGCATCGATCCGAAGCGCAGCACCTGCGTGCCCCCGGCATTGGTCGAGACGAGCCCGCCGACCGTCGCATGCCCCTTCGCGCCCAGCGTCAAAGGGAAACGCCGGCCCGCCGCCAGCGCCGCCTCGTGCAGGTCGGACAGGATCACCCCCGCCTCCGCCACCGCAAGGTTCGCCGCCGCATCGAGGCGGCGGATCGCGGTCATCCGCCGCAGCGACAGGATCAGCGCCGATCCATCCGCGGGCGGCGTCGCGCCGCCGACCATCGAACTGTTGCCGCCCTGCGGTACCAGCGGCACGCCGTGCGCCGCGGCGGCGGCGACCACCGCGCTCACCTCCGCGGTCGAGGCGGGGGCGAGCAGCGCCGGGGCGGCGCCGTGGAAGCGCCGCCGCCAGTCGACCAGCCATGGTGCGATCCGCTCGGCATCGGTGACGATCCCCTTGGGCCCGAGCGTCGCGGCGAGCGAGTCGAGCAGGGCGGTCTGCGCAGGCGTCATGACAGGATCGCTACCGGAAGTTCATCGCGCGTTCAACGATCCGGGCTAAGGGGCGGGCAAGACATGCTGCATCCCGCGCTTCCCATCCTGCTGCTCGCCGTCACCGCGCCCGCCGTCGCGGCGCTCGACGCCGCACCTCCCGACGCCGCGCCGGCGCAGCAGTCGCTCGACGGCACGATGGTCGCGCAGATGACGATCCGCGAACGCGTCGTCATCCGCGTGCCGCGGATGAGCGCGGCGTCGCGGCTGCCCCTCCCTGTGCCGGTCCGCTACAAGGAGAAGAAGGGCCCCAAATGCGTCGCCGCGGCGGAGCTGGCCGGCGCGCTGATCCAGGAGCCCGGCGCGGTCGATCTGGTGATCACCGGCGGCAAGCGGCTGCGCGCGCGGCTCGACAAGGATTGCGGGCCGCTCGATTATTATGCCGGCTTCTACCTGCGCCCCGCCGCCGACGGCAAGGTCTGCGCCGGTCGCGACGTGCTGCGCATGCGATCGGGCGCGAGCTGCGGCATCGCCACCTTCCGCACGCTCGTCGCCGCCAAATAATCCGCGCCGGTCGCCGCAATAGAGCGCCACGGCCAGCCAATTCTTGACTTTTCCGGCCAAATCCGCAAGCGCCGGCGGCAAGGACCGCGCAGGCGCGCGTGGCCGTTCTTATCCGGATCCTTGCATGAGCCTTATGGCATGAGCTTCGCCGACCTCGGCCTCTCCGACGGACTGCTCAAGGCGGTCACCGACGCCGGCTATACCGAGCCGACGCCGATCCAGGCCTCCGCCATCCCCAGCGTGCTGATGATGCGCGACCTGATCGGCATCGCCCAGACCGGCACCGGCAAGACCGCCGCCTTCGTGCTGCCGATGATCGACATCCTCGCCCATGGCCGCAGCCGGGCGCGCATGCCGCGCAGCCTGATCCTCGAACCGACGCGCGAGCTCGCCGCGCAGGTCGCCGAGAATTTCGAGAAATACGGCGCCGGCACCAAGCTGTCGATGGCGCTGCTGATCGGCGGCGTGTCGATGGGCGATCAGATCAAGGCGCTGGAAAAGGGCGTCGACGTGCTGATCGCGACGCCGGGGCGGCTGATGGACCTGTTCGGTCGCGGCAATATCCTGCTCACCGGCTGTTCGATGCTGGTCATCGACGAGGCGGACCGGATGCTCGACATGGGGTTCATACCCGACATCGAGGAAATCTGCACCAAGCTGCCCAAGCAGCGCCAGACCCTGCTCTTCTCGGCGACGATGCCGCCGCCGATCAAGAAACTCGCCGACAAGTTCCTCGACAATCCCAAGATGATCGAGGTGTCGCGCCCCGCCTCGACCAACCTCAACATCCAGCAGTTCCTCGTTCCCGTCACCGGCAATGCGATCAAGAAGCGCGACACGCTGCGCCGCCTGCTCGGCCAGGACGAGGTGCGCAACGCGATCATCTTCTGCAACCGCAAGACGACGGTGCGCGAGCTGAACAAGAGCCTGAAGAAGCACGGCTTCAAGTCGGGCGAAATCCATGGCGACATGGAGCAGGCGCAGCGCATCGCCGAGCTCGACCTGTTCAAGGACGGCAAGATCAACATCCTCGTCGCGTCCGACGTCGCGGCGCGCGGGCTCGACATCAAGGGTGTCAGCCACGTCTTCAACTTCGATGCGCCGTGGCATCCCGACGATTACGTCCACCGCATCGGCCGCACCGGCCGCGGCGGCGCGACCGGCATCGCCTATACGCTGATCACCGGCGAGGATGCCGAGAACATCCAGAATATCGAGAAGCTGACCGGCCAGAAGATCGAACGCCTGACGCTCGACACGCCGGCGACCGAACCCGCCGCCCCCGCCGCTGAGGCGGAGGAACAGGCCGCTCCTGCGCCGCGCGCGCGCCGCGAGCGCGAGCCGCGCCGCGACCGTCGCACTGCGGGCCAGGGCGAGCCGCGGTCGCAGGACTCGTTGCCGGACGCCGCTCAGCCCCAGTCGCAGCAGGCGCCGCGCGCGGAACGTCCGGCACCGGCCGCGCCGGCGCGCCAGGCCGACCGCCGCCCCCGGCGCGATCAGCAGGACGACGGACCCGACGACGGCTGGAACGGCCCGATCCCGGACTTCCTGTCCTATTCGTTTGGCCTGCCCGCTCCGTCTGACCACGCCGCCGACGCCTGAGCGCAAGCGGCGACGGACCTAGCCCTTCGCCGCCGCCTCCGCCAGCAGCGCATCGTCGATCGCCGCGGCGCGCCGGAACGCCTCGCGCGCGGTCAGCCGGTCGATGTACGCCGCGAGCCCCTCGGTCTTCGGCAGCAGGCCGAATTGCGTGTACCACATCGCCGCCGAGCCGACGTAGACGTCCGCCGCGGTGAAGCGGTCGCCGGCGATATACGGCCGGCGCGACACCGCCGCGTCGAACACGCCGGTGACGAGGTCGAACGTGCCGTAGCCCGCCATCCGCTGCATCTGCGGCTCGGTCTCGACCTTCATCGCGCGATTGACCACCGCCGCCTCGAGCGGGCCCGCGGCGAAGAACAGCCAGCGATAATAGTCGCCCCGCTCCGCTGCGGTCGGCGCGAGGCCGGCGTTGGGGAAGGTCTCGGCGAGATAGGCGCAGATCGCCGCACCCTCGGTCACCACCGTCTCGCCGTGGACGATCGCCGGCACCTTCATCATCGGGTTGATCGCACGATAGGCGTCGGCCTTGAGGCTCGTCGCATAGTCGAGCACCACCGTGTCATAGGCCGCGCCGCTCTCCTCGAGCATCCAGCGGGCGATCCGGCCGCGCGACTGCGGATTGGTATAGAAGGTCAGCGCCGTCATCGTCCCGCCCCCCGCGCTCACAGCTGCCGCTTGAACAGATCGAGCATCCGACCCCAGGCGCGCTCGGCCTGCGGCTTGTTGTAGACCTTGCTGTCGGGGACGCACCAGCCGTGCATCGCACCGGCATAGACCTCGATCTCGGCGGGGCGCTTGGCGGCGGCGAACGCTTCGCGCAGCACGGTCTTGTCGTTCGGGCTGCGCGCATCGTCGTTGCTGGCGATCGCGATCAGATAGCCGCCGGCCAGCTTCGGCACCAGGAGATGCGGACTGTCCGGTCCGTCGCTGACCAGCCCCGCGCCGTGGAACGACCCGCCGGCATGGACGCGTGCCGGCTTGGCGGCGGCGGTGCGCAGCACCATCGGTCCGCCCATGCAATAGCCGGCGCTGCCGATGCCGCGCCGGGTGTCGACCTCCGTCTGCAGGTCGAGGAAGGCGAGGAACACCTCCGCATCGCTGGTCGTCGCCGCCGCGGTCAGCGCCGCGCGCCACGGCATGATCCGGTCGCGCACCGCCGGCTGGTCGAAGCTCTCGCCCGGCGCGATGATCGGCGCCTTGGCCGAGCGGTAGAATTGGTTGACGACCAGCACGGCATAGCCCGATTGCGCGAGCCGGTCAGCCATCGCCCGGAAGGCGGGGCGCAGGCCCATGATATCGGGCCACATCAGCACGCCGGGCGAACGGGTGCCGGTCGGCGCGGTGAAATAGGCGTCACACTGGCCATCGGGCGTGGTGATCGTCACGTCGCGCCCCTTGATCGGCTTGGCATCCGCCGGCGCCGGCAGCACCAGCGCCGCCCCCACCGCCCCGGCCGCCGCACCGAGCTGCCGCCGCGTCAGCCGGCCATTGTCCTCGGCGGTGAGTTCGTCGCACATGCCTGCTCTCCCTTGCGTTCGCGGGAGGCTAGCCGAGCGCGCGGGGACGCGCCAGTGGGGTGTGACGGTGGCCGGGTGGCGGCGCTGCGGACTTGAGGCCGAGCGATCATCCCGCCCGTATGCCTGCGAACGCAGGACTCCAGGGCGGCGCAAGACAAGGGCTCGTAGCTCTCGGAACCCTCGGCTCCTGCTTCCGCAGGAGCACTGGAGCAGCGGTATGTCCGCTCACGCGAATCCTCTGTCCGGGGTGACGGTGCGTTCAGGGCGGCGCGACGTTTTGCAGAGGTCCCGCGCCGGCGAGCTACCAGCCGCCAAGCAGAACAGCGGTTTAAGGCCGCCACACCCCGCAACGGCGGTCGCCCAACCGGCGCGCCCGCCCCTTACCACATCAGCGCTTGAACGGATCCTGGAACAGCGCCGCCGCCGCCGACGCCGGGTCCTGATCCGCCACATCGACGCCGCGCGCCGCCGCGTCGCGCTCGGCGCGCAGGCTGGCGATCAGCGCCTCGCGATCGCCCTCCAGCCGCGTGTCGGCCGGCGCCGCCTCGGCGCCCGACGCCTTCGACGCCTTGGCCACCGCCGCGTCGAGCTCGCGCTGCGTCGTCAGGCCGAGCGTCACCGGGTCCTTCGGCGTGATGTTGCCGATGTTCCAGTGGCTGCGGTCGCGGATCGCGGCGATCGTCGTGCGCGTCGTGCCGATCAGGTTGCTGATCGCACCGTCGGTGATCTCGGGATGGTTGCGGATGATCCAGGCGATGCCGTCCGGCTTGTCCTGCCGCTTGCTGACCGGCGTGTAGCGCGGCCCCTTGGTGCGGCGGACCTGCTCGGGGCCCTTGATCATCTTGAGGCGATAGGCGGGATCGGCCTGCCCCTTGTCGATCTCCTCCTGCGTCAGCTCGTGCGCGCGGACGGGATCGCGCCCGGTCAGCTTGGAGGCGGCGGTATCGTCGGCGATCGCCTGGATCTCGAGGATATGCAGGCCGCAGAAATCGGCGATCTGGTCGAACGACAGCGACGTATTGTCGACCATCCAGGACGCGGTCGCATGGGGCATAAGAGGCTGGGCCACGGGGGAACTCCGTCGGATCATCTGGGTCGGAAACAAATAGGGCCGCCCCTTGCCGGAGCGGCCGCTGCCTAACCCCCCGTGTACCCCGCGGCGCTGCGAAGGGCAACCCGAGTGTTATCTGGCAGGATTGGTCGCTCTCCCGCCGACGATCGCCACGACACCCGCCTCAGCCGAGCGGCGCGCGAAGACATGCGCAAGGACGACCTGCCCTTCGAAAATCTCCCTCCGCGCCTCCGCGCGAACCAAGACCCGACCGAGCCAAGGAAAGGGGATCGTAACGGCAAACGCCCCCCTGCCCCGCCCCCAACCTCCAAAAATAAGAAGCACTCACGCGAAGGCGCGAAGACGCGAAGAGAAAAGCTACCGGACGGGCTCGAGCTCGGGAGCGCTCACACGCCAGGACGCACGCCCAATCTTCTCCCCTTCGCGTCTTCGCGTCTTCGCGTGACTCACATTCTCACGCGGAGGCGCGGAGGCGCGGAGAACTCTCCGGATGCGACGACCCGGATCGCCCCACCCGAGCCCCCGGCGCCGAAGACCGACCCCCTCTGCGCCCTCCGCGCCGCCGCGCGCCTATTTCCCCAGCCACGCAGCGCGGAACGCCATCTGCGCCGGCGATACCGCCACCCCCGCCGTCTCGCCGCGCACCACCTCGAACGACGGATCGGTGCCGAGCGTCATCACCGCATCGCGCACGACGCCGCGCTGGCGGAAGCGGATCGCGACACGATCGCCCGGCCGATGCGTCGCCAGCGCCGCCAGCGCCGAGGCCGCATCGCCGACCGAAGCGCCGTCGAGCGCCAGCACCATGTCCCCGCGCTCGACTCCCGCCGCATAGGCCGGCGCATCGGGCCGCGGCGGCGCGGCGACGATCACGTCGCCCGCCTCCCCCGCCGCGAGCGTCAGCCCCGACCAGCCATGCGCCGGATCGACCGGCCGCATCACCAATCCCGCCTGACGCAGCAGCGGCGCATAATCGGGCAGCGCGCTCGCATGGATGGAGCGATCGAAGAAGGCCTTGGCGAACCCCGCGTCGGTCAGCTCGGCGAGCCCGCGTTCGAGGTCGGCGGGTGTATAGGGGCGCTCACTGGCGCCGCGCGTCGTCCACAGGTGGCGCATATAGGCGTCGAGCGACAGCCGCGGATCGCGCTGCCGCAGCTCGAGGTCGAGCGCCAGCGCGATCACCGCGCCATAGGGATAATAGGAGACGAAGATATTGGGATTGACCGGATCGATCGACTTGGCGGCATCGACGAAGGGCGCGCGCAGGCTCATCTCCTCCGGTCCGCCGTAGCGCCGCGCCGGGCTGGTGACGACGCCGCTCAGCGTGCCGCCGAGCGTGCGCAGGAAGTCGTCGACGCTCATCTCGCCGGCGCGGCGGATCATCAGCGGCCCGTAATATTGCGTGAAGCCTTCGGCGAACCACAGGCTCGGCGTCGGATTGGCGCGGGTGAAGTCGAACGGCTCCAGCTCGGCGGGGCGCAGCCGCTCGACGTTCCAGCTGTGGACGAACTCGTGGCTCAGCGTGTTGAGCTGTGCGAACTTCGCCTCGGCGAGCCCGCGCTTGTCGGTGATGATCGTCGAGTTGCGATGCTCCATGCCGTCGCCGGTGATCTGCGGCAGATAGTCGGCGATGAACGTATAGGTGCCGTAATCATAGCGCGGCGCCTGGCCGAACAGCGCATAATGCTGCGCGATCACCCGCTTGACCTTGGCGGTATAGACGTCGAGGTCGGCGTCGCTGCCGGCGTGATGCACCGCCAGCCGCACGACATACCGTTTGCCGAGCGCATCGGTGATCGGCCATTCGCGCAGCGAAAAGGCGCTGATCTCGGTCGGGCTGTCCATGAAATATTGCAGATCGGGCGCCCAGAAGCTGTTCGTCCCCTGCCCCGCCGGCAATTGCGTCGCGATCCGCCAGCGGGGATCGAAGGGGTGGAAGCGCACGCGGATCGGCTGGTCGTCATAGCCCTGCGCCCACAGGAAGGTCGCAGGCATGTTGAGATGCGCGTGGCTGGTGTCGATCTGCGCATAGGTGCCGTCGCCCCAGTCGCCGTACAGCGTATAGGTGACGACGACGGTGCCGTCATGCCCCGCCACCGTCCAGCCATAGGGATCGCTGCGGATCACGGTAAGCGGCCGCCCGGCGCCATCCTTCGCCGAGACGGCATAGACGTTCTTGGCGGATTCGTGGATCGCATAGCGTCCGGGCGACGAGCGCGCCATCTGCACGCGCAGCGGCCCGGCCGGCACGCGCGCATAGGTGGCGGTGATCTGCGCCTCGTGATGCGCCGCATTGGCGAAGGACACGTCATAGGACGTTCCCGCCCGCGCGCCCGGATCCTGCGCGCGCTGCGCCGCCTCCGCCTGCGCGCCGGTCTGCGCCTGCGCCGGTGCCTGCGAGACGGCCGTGACCGCCATCACCGCTGCCGCCATCACCCCGAATTTGATCGTCATCGCGTCCCCGCCGTCGTTTCGCTCACTATTGGCAGCCGCCGCCGCGCCGGTCCACCGGTGTGCGACGACGGCTCTCTCGTCGCCGGTCATCTGCAATGCCCCTGATATTTCGCGGCTCGCCACCGTGACCGCGCACGATCCGTCTATAATGGAGCGGGCGGGGGATGGGCCTTGCCGGCGCAAAGGGTCGTAGCTTGCTGCGTAGCTTCAATATTCGCGTGATGGCGTCGCTCGCCGGCGCCATTCTGCTGCTGTGGCTGCTCGCCGCGATCACCTATAACGAGAATCGCCAGGTCGGTGCGACCTACCGCAGCGCCATCGACGCGCAGGAATATATGCACAGCGTCGCGGAGGTGCGCTCGGTCAGCCGCTCGCTGCAGCGCGATGCACTCAACCTGATCAGCGAGGAGGATCCGCTCGACCGATCGATCATCGTCAAGAAGTTCGAGGATCGCTCGCAATGGATGCGCAAGATGCTGCGCGATCTCGAAAGCGGCCCGGCGCATCATCTGTTGCCCGAGGATTATTTCCAATTGTCGTACACGGTGCTCGCCGCCTTGTCCGACGTTGCCGACACTGCGACCTCCGGCGATCGCGGCGACGCGATGCGCCTGTTCCGCCAGAAGGTTCGCCCCGCGGAACGGGCCGCATCGAAAGTCGTCGATACGCAGATCGAACTGATGGGCGCCCGTGTCGCCGCGCTGCGCGACACCGCCGAAAGCGCGCAACATTCGGCCAACCGCATGCTGATGATCGCGGTCCTCTTCCTCAGCGTGCTCGGCTTCGCCACGGGCGCGCTGGTGGAAATGGTGCGCCGTTCGCAGACTCGGCTGATCGTGCGCAACCTCGGCAGCGGCCTGCACAAGCTCGCCGGGGGCGATCTCACCGTCCGGATCGATGGCGTGCTCGCCGGCGAATTCGGCAAGCTCAAAAGCGACTTCAACCATGCCGCCGATGCGCTCGGTTCGGCGCTCGCGACGATCCGGCGCAGCGCCATGGACATCAGCGCCGGCGCGGACGAGTTGATGGAATCGTCGACCGATCATTCGGCCCGCACCGAACGTCAGGCGGCCAGCCTCGAAGAAACCGCCGGCACGCTGCAACAGCTCAGCGAGGCCGTCACCAATTCCGCGCAGCACGCCGCGCAGGTGCGCAGCACCGTCGCCGCGGCGAATGTCGATGTCGAGAAATCGGGCGCCCTGCTGCGTGACGCGGTGGCGGCGATCACCCGGCTCGAGCAATTTTCCGAAGAGATCGCCGACATCCTGGTGGTGATCGACCGGATCGCCTTCCAGACCAATCTGCTCGCGCTCAACGCGGGGGTCGAGGCCGCGCGCGCCGGTGATGCGGGCAAGGGCTTCGCCGTGGTCGCGCTCGAGGTCCGCGCGCTCGCCGGTCGCTCCGCCAAGGCGGCAGAGGACGTCAAGAAGCGGATCGGCCGGTCGACCGAACAGATCCATGTCGGCGTCCGCTCGGTCCACGACGCCGAAGCGATGCTGGATCAGGTGATCGAACGCGCCGGCAGCGTCGCGTCGATCACCGCCAATATCGCCGACAATATCGAACAGCAGTCGCTCGCGCTGCGACAGATCACCGCCGCGGTCGCCGAGCTCGACAGCGTCACCCAGCAGAATGCGGCGATGGCGGAGGAGCAGAGCGCCGCCGCGCGCAAGCTGGTCCATGAGACCAAGGTGATGACCGGTCAGATCGAGCAGTTCCGCTTCAGCGAATGGGAGGTCGCCAACGATCGCCTGCCCGATTTCGAACCGCGACCGGTCTGGCCGCTCCGCCCGACCGAAATCTCGCCGCGGGTGATCGCGCCGCTCCCCAAGCAGCGCCTGCCCTGATCGGCGTCGGGCGGCGCTGCGCCTGAGCGAGACCGGGCGACGGCGGCTCCGACCGGCGACGCCGGCCTTAGCCCCGCCGGGCGGCCCTAGCCCGCCTTGCCGCCGAACAGTCGGCCGAGCATCGCCTCCGCCGCCTTGCCGACCGCGGCGGCGATCGCCTGCGGATCGGGCTGGGTCTGGGTGCCCTGCGGCGGCGCCTCGGGGCGGGGCGGTTCGGGCGGCCCGTCCCCGCTCGGCGGCACGGGAGTTGCCGGCGGTGTCGGCGGCACCGGCCGTTCCGCCGCCGGCCGCGTCGCCTCGCTGCGCCGCGCCTGGCCCTTCGCCACCGCCGCGGTCGCGGCGGTCGCCGCCATCGTCAGCCCCGCCGCGAGCCACTCGCGCCCCTGCGGGCTGTTCGCCTTCTCGAGCAGCACCCCGCCGACCTCGCGCACCTCCTTGGGCAGGCGGATGCCGAGCACCTCCTTGGGGAGCTTCGCCTTCGCCTTCTTCTTCTTGCCCATCTGCCGGCCCTTCTGCCTGTGTGTCGCCGAGATAAGACACCATCGGCGATGTTTCAACGTGGTGCTGGCAAGCGCCTCTCTGCGTTCCTACTTCCCGCACTAGCCTCAGCCACAGAACAGAAGTAGAACCCGCCTTATGCTGACCAAGATCACCGTCCGCGGCGCGCGCGAGCACAATCTCAAGGACGTCGATGTCGACATCCCCCGCGATACGCTGACCGTGATCACCGGCCTGTCGGGATCGGGCAAGTCGAGCCTCGCCTTCGACACCATCTATGCCGAGGGCCAGCGCCGCTACGTCGAATCGCTGTCCGCTTATGCCCGCCAGTTCCTCGAACTGATGCAGAAGCCCGACGTCGATCATATCGAAGGCCTGTCGCCGGCGATCTCGATCGAGCAGAAGACGACCAGCCGCAACCCGCGCTCGACCGTCGCCACCGTCACCGAAATCTACGATTACATGCGCCTGCTGTGGGCGCGCGTCGGCATCCCCTACAGCCCCGCGACCGGCGAGCCGATCGCCGCGCAGACCGTCAGCCAGATGGTCGACCGCGTCCTCGCTCTGCCCGAGGGCACGCGCCTCTATCTGCTCGCCCCCGTGGTGCGCGGCCGCAAGGGCGAATATCGCAAGGAGCTCGCCGAATGGCAGAAGGCGGGCTTCACCCGCGTCCGCGTCGACGGCCAGATCCACGAGATTGACGAGGTGCCGGCGCTCGACAAGAAGTTCAAGCATGACATCGAGGTCGTCGTCGACCGCCTCGTCATCCGCGAGGATATCGCGACGCGGCTCGCCGAATCGTTCGAGACCGCGCTCAAGCTCGCCGACGGTCTCGCTTATGTCGACCCCGCCGATCCGGTCGAGCCGCACACGCCCAAATCGGAAGTGCTCGGCGACAACGCGCCCGCCGGCCGGATCGTCTTCTCCGAGAAATTCGCCTGCCCGATCAGCGGCTTCACCATCGCCGAGATCGAGCCGCGGCTGTTCTCGTTCAACGCGCCGCAGGGCGCCTGCCCGGCCTGCGACGGGCTCGGCGAGAAATTGCTGTTCGACGAGGATCTCGTCGTCCCCAACCACGGGCTCAGCATCAAGAAGGGCGCGGTGGTGCCCTGGGCCAAGTCCAACCCGCCCTCGCCTTATTACATGCAGGTGCTCGGCAGCCTCGCGCGCGAATTCGACTTCAGCCTCGACACGCCCTGGTCCGACCTGCCCGAGGCGATCCACGCGCTGATCCTGCACGGCAGCCGCGGCAAGGCGGTGACGCTGACCTTCGTCGACGGCAAGAAGGCCTATGACGTCAAGAAGCCGTTCGAAGGCGTGATCGGCAATCTCAACCGCCGCCTGCTCCAGACCGAGAGCGCGTGGATGCGCGAGGAACTCTCCAAATATCAGAGCTCGCGCCCCTGTGAGGTCTGCCACGGCGCGCGCCTCAAGCCCGAGGCGCTGGCGGTCAAGGTGGCGATGCAGGACATTGCTTATGCGACGCACCTGTCGGTGGTCGACGCGCTCGCCTTCTTCACCGATCTGCCCAACCATCTCGGCGACCAGCAGCGCGCGATCGCCGAACGCATCCTCAAGGAGATCGTCGAGCGGCTGGGCTTCCTCAACAACGTCGGCCTCGATTATCTCAACCTCGATCGCACCAGCGGCACTTTGTCGGGCGGCGAGAGCCAGCGCATCCGCCTCGCCAGCCAGATCGGCAGCGGCCTGTCGGGCGTGCTCTACGTGCTCGACGAACCCTCGATCGGCTTGCACCAGCGCGACAATGACATGCTGCTCGCGACGCTGCGGCGCCTGCGCGATCTCGGCAATACCGTGCTGGTCGTGGAGCATGACGAGGATGCGATCCGTACCGCCGATTATGTCATCGACATGGGGCCGGGCGCCGGCGTCCACGGCGGAGAGATCGTCGCGCAGGGCACGCTCAAGCAATTGCTCAAGAGCAAGACCAGCATCACCGCCGATTATCTCAACGGCACGCGCCAGGTGCCGGTGCCGGCCAAGCGCCGCAAGGGCAACGGCAAGCAGCTCACCGTCCACAATGCGCGCGCCAACAACCTGACCGGCGTCACCGCGAGCATCCCGCTCGGCACCTTCACCTGCATCACCGGCGTATCGGGGTCGGGCAAGTCGAGCTTCACCATCGACACGCTGTTCGCCGCCGCGGCGCGGGCGCTCAACGGCGCGCGCATCCTCGCCGGCAAGCACGACAAGGTGACGGGGCTCCAGCATCTCGACAAGGTGATCGACATCGATCAGTCGCCGATCGGCCGCACCCCGCGCTCCAACCCGGCGACCTATACCGGCAGCTTCACGCAGATCCGCGACTGGTTCGCCGGCCTGCCGGAAAGCCAGGCGCGCGGCTACAAGCCCGGCCGGTTCAGCTTCAACGTCAAGGGCGGCCGCTGCGAGGCGTGCCAGGGCGACGGCGTGCTCAAGATCGAGATGCACTTCCTCCCCGACGTCTACGTCACCTGCGACGTCTGCCACGGCGCGCGCTACAATCGCGAGACGCTGGAGGTGAAGTTCAAGGGCAAGAGCATCGCCGACGTGCTCGACATGACGGTCGAGGATGCCGCGGAGTTCTTCAAGGCGGTGCCGCCGATCCGCGACAAGATGGAGATGCTGGTCGAGGTCGGCCTCGGCTACGTCAAGGTCGGCCAGCAGGCGACGACACTGTCGGGCGGCGAGGCGCAGCGCGTCAAGCTCGCCAAGGAACTGGCGCGCAGAGCGACCGGCAACACCCTGTACATCCTCGACGAGCCGACGACCGGCCTGCATTTCGAGGACGTGCGCAAATTGCTCGAAGTGCTCCACGCGCTGGTGGAGCAGGGCAATACGGTGGTGGTGATCGAGCATAATCTCGACGTCATCAAGACCGCCGACTGGGTCGTCGACCTGGGGCCGGAAGGCGGCGTCAAGGGCGGCGAGATCGTTGCCGTCGGCACGCCGGAAGCGGTGGCGAAGGAGCCGCGAAGCTTCACGGGGAAGTATCTGGCGCCGTTGCTGAAGCCGCGCGGCGGGGAGGCGGTGGCGGCGGAGTGATACCGCCGCCTACCCTGACGCGGTTTCGGAAGTTGGATCAGCCTCTCCGCAACAATCCTCCAATTGCTGACCGAGGGAGAAGGGGTGGCGGACATAGGCATCCCGCCAATCGGGCTTAACCCGATCAAGCATTTCTGCCTCCACCGCGCCAAGCACATAGAAGGCATTGCGCTTCCAGATCGCGAGTCCCTGATCGTTGATGGCGCGCAGGCTCGTCGTCAGCCCCGCGCAGCGGTCCGCTGCAACGCCGGCGACCGCCGCGTCGGTACGACTAGCCCGCCGCCCCAGCGTCAATTCGGTCCACCGTGCGACACCCTCCTGCCCGATCTGAAACTCGGCATAGACCCAGGCAACGTCTCCTGAGGCTGCGCGCGCCGCACGACGCGCCTTCAGATAATCCGCAATCAGCTGCCGGTCCTTATCAGCTAGACGATTCGATAGGAATGCCAGCGCACGATCGGTCATGATCTTGAATGCCGCGACGACGTTTGGCTGCTTATAGGGGAAGGAATAGCCCAATATCCAGTCCGTTCCGGATGTTCCGAGATGCCGCCCAACATCTGCAACCGTCCGATTATAACTCGGGATATTCGCCTGATATTGATGGGAATGTCTCATGAACTAGGGTGACGATCCATTCAGGCCGAGAGAGGCCCACTGCCGAGGGTAGACCGATTTCGATGACGGACTGTTGGTCCAGATCGGTGGCCGCGGCCAAATCGACCGGAAGCTGTCGCGGACGGCGCTGCACTGGGCATCCCGTCACACGATCGATCCCCGCCGGACGAAACCCTGCCGCTGGCTGGCCACAAAACAGACGCTCCTGCTTCTCGTCGATCAAGAGCACAGGCAGCGGAATTTTCGGATAGCCGGCCCACAATTGGCCGCCCGACTGGAGAATGATCTCCCGCGCCTCTCGGATCATGCCGCGGACGGACACGTCAGACGTTGGCGTGGCCGCCGCAACGAGGGTTACGAGGATCATCGTCGCTTCCATCTTACAACGTCGGTGCCGTAGTATTGTAGCCGCGGTTAAGACGAGTCAGGCGCCATCGACGTTGGGGACGCATCGTTCATCCGCCCCTGCCCGCCCGGCCCATCCGCGCGCGGAACCGCCCGATCACATCGGGATCGACCCGCACCGTCGCACCTCTCTTCCGCTGAGTACTTCGACCCGTTATATCTTCCCCATGACCGACCTCACCCCCATCGAGTCGGAATTCGCGACGACCGAAGAGGCGGAGGCCTATGACGCATGGTTCCGCGCCAAGGTCGAGCGGGCTATGGCGTCCAAGGCGCCGAAAATACCGCACGATCAAGTGATGGCCGAGGCGCGCAGGATCATTGATCGGCATCGTGCAAAATGACGCTCGCCGTCGTCTGGAGCGACGATGCGACTACCGACTTTCTCGACATTCTCGATTACATCGCCGAACGCAATGTCGCCGCGGCCGACCGGCTGGAGGCGCTGATCCAGCACGCCGCCGACCGCCTGCCCGACCACCCCTACATTCATCGTCCCGGCCGGATCGCCGGCACGCGGGAGGCGATCGTTCATCCGAACTACATTCTCGTATATCGGGTCGCGATTCATGCAATTGAGGTGCTCGCCGTGCTCCACGCTCGACAGCGCTACCCCTAAAGCCCCGCCGCCTTGCGCAGCGCAGCGTTCATCCGCCCCTGCCAGCCCGGCCCATCGGCGCGGAACCGCTCGATCACATCGGGATCGAGCCGCAGCGTCACCTGCCGCTTCGCCTGCTCGCGCAGCGGCGGGCGGCCACGCACCACGCCGTTCGGCCCGAGATACCCCGTTGCCGGGCGGATCACCTTGCCGCCCACCCGTATCTCGGCGATCTCCGCCATTTCCTCGGTCAATTCGGGCGCGTCATCGGGATCAATCCAGTCCGACATGTCTGATCTCCCATTGGTGCATATGCCGCATCGAGATCACCCGACACCCGCCATCCCGCTCGGTCCACACCACTGCCACGGCATCCTGCTCAAGCCATCCGTACGTCACGTAACGCACCTCACCATAGTCGAACCGGTCGTCGATCACCGTCTTGCTTCGGCTATCGAACACCTGCCCGGCCTCGGCGAAATCCAGCCCACGGTCCGCCAGCGTCATCGCCCGCTTGACCGGATCGAAGCTGATCTCGCCGTCCATTATGTAACTCCATAATGCGAGCGTCAACGCCGCCTCAGCGCATCATAGAATCCCTCTGTCCTACACGGTCGCACTTGGCATAGGTCGTCGGTCCCCTGGCAGCGAATCGGAGGGACGATGAGCAAGCACAACGAACCCTGGAGCGCGGCGCGCGCCCGGCAGTGGGAGGCGCAGCAGGCGGAGCGGCGGGCGATGACCGATCGCGCGATCCTCGCGGGGATCGAGGCGGTCAAGGCCGGCGGCGATCCCGCCGTCGCCATCGCCGCGGTCACCAAGCCGCGCGGTAAGCCCGGCGGCGACGATCCGGATATGGCGCCGATCGCCGCCCGCCTCCGCCAGCGCCGGCGGATCGACGGCTGGAGCATCGCCACGCAACGCCAGTTCATCCAGGCGCTCGCCGACAGCGGCTGCGTCAGCCACGCCTGCGCCGCGGTCGGCGTCGCGCGCAACACCGCTTATGCGATGCGCCAGCGCGAATCCTACAGCCTCTTCGCGCCCGCCTGGGACGTGGCGATCCAGATGGGGCGCAAGCGGCTGCTCGACATCGCGATGGAGCGCGCGATCGCCGGGCAGGAGGTGGCGGTCTGGCATCGCGGCGAACAGGTCGGCACGCGCACCGTCTACAACGACCGGCTGCTCACCTTCCTGCTCGCGCATCAGCCGGCGCCCGCCCATCCGGTGCTGACCCCGCCCGAACTCGCCGCGCTGTTCCCGGCGCTGCTCGACGTCATCGACCAGCGGCAACCGCATCCCGCCGCGGCGCGGCTCGAGGCGGAGGACGAGGAGGCCGGGGCGTGGTGAACGGTCGCCATCCGGAAACGATGGACCGCGATCGTTTCGATCAAGGTGTTCATCTTGTCCATGTTGCCGCAATCTCGCCACGATCCGCACCGGCTTGCCGGGCGGACATTTCCTGTCATCCTGCCGGCCAACGATAAGAGAGGATCCACCATGGCCACGATGCCCGCAGCCACCCCCGCCTGCCCCGATTCGATCAGCCCGGAGGAATGGGCGGCGCGCGTCGATCTCGCCGCCGCCTATCGGCTGGTCGCGCTCTACGGCTGGGACGATCTGATCTTCACCCATCTGTCGGCGCGCGTGCCGGGGCCGGAGCATCACTTCCTGATCAACCCGTACAATATGATGTTCGAGGAGATCACCGCCTCGTCGCTGGTCAAGATCGACGTCGACGGGCAGCCGGTCGGTCGCTCGGACCATCCGGTCAATCCGGCGGGCTTCACCATCCACTCCGCGATCCACATGGCGCGCGACGACGCGCACGCGGTGATGCATCTGCACACGCCGCACGGTCAGGCGGTGTCGGCGATGGCGTGCGGGCTGCTGCCGCACACCCAGACCGCGATGATCGCGAGCCACGACGTCGCCTATCACGATTATGAGGGCATCGCGACCGACCTCGCCGAGCGCGAGCGGCTGGTCGCGGACCTCGGCATCAAGAATGCGATGATCCTGCGCAACCACGGCACGCTGGCGGTGGGCAATTCGGTCGCGGCCTGTTTCCTTCGGCTCTACTTCCTCGAACGTGCGTGCCAGGCGCAGGTGCATATGCTCGCAGCGGGACGCGATGGCCTCAACCCGCCGCCCGACGGGGTCGAGGAGAAGGTCGCACATCAGGCCAGCCCCGCTGGGATGGGGATGGTGGCGCAGGCGCTCGCCTGGCCGGCGCTGCTGCGCAAGCTCGACCGCATCGATCCAAGCTACCGCCAGTAAGGGTCACGCGGAGGCGCGGAGGGGGCGCACCCGGCGCAGTCGGTTGCCTCCCCTCCGGCGAAGAGGGAACGCATGGGCCAAACCGGCCACCTCCCCTCCGCGCCTCCGCGCCTCCGCGCGAACCAAATCGCCGATCCCCCCCGAATACTGCCGACCGAGGCGACGACCAGCCCCGCTCCGATCACTCAGTCGAGGACGACATGCGGCACGAAGCGCGCGCCATTGCCGGTGATCAGCCCGCCCTCGCGGATTCCCATCCCCGCGGGCACGCCGTCGACCACCCAGCTGCCGATCACCGGGTAACAGCCCGGCGCCGTCTCGGGCAGCGGATAGATCGCCTGATAGACATAGCCCTCGTCGCCATAATCGCCCGGCGCCTCGGCGACGATGCGGCCGCCGCGCCGGATCGAGACGTTGGCACCCTCGCGCGACAGCAGCGGCTTGGCGACCGCGTCGCCCTCGGGGATGGCGAAGCCGGCGGCGAGAAGATTGGGGTGATCGGGGAACAGCTCCCACAGCATCGCCAGCACGCCCTTGTTGCTCCACAGCATCTTCCACACCGGCTCGATCCACGAGGTGCCGCCCGCGGCGAGATCCTCGGCGAGCACGTCGGCGAACGCCTCGTTGGCGAGCCACTCCCAAGGATAGAGCTTGAACAGCGCATCGATCGGCGCGCCGCCCTCGTCGACGAAGCGGCGGCGCTGCTCGTCCCAGCCGATCGCGTCGATCGGCAGGGCTGCGGTATCGATCCCCGCCGCCGCCGCGGTGTCGCGCAGATAGGCGGTGGTGACGCCGTCCTCCCCCGCGTCGTCGGCAGCATGCGCGAAGTGGACGCGGGCGGGCAGATGGGCGCCGAGGTCGCGCCATCTCTCGACCAGCCGTTCGTGGAGGCTGGTGAACTGGTCGGCGTCCGGAAAGCATGCCGCCTTCCAGCTCCACTGGATCACCGCCGCCTCGAGCAGCGAGGTCGGCGTGTCGCAGTTGAACTCGAACAATTTGGGCGGCGACGCACCGTCATAGCCGAGGTCGAAGCGGCCGAAGTTGAGCGCCGGCGGCTCCGCCTCCCAGGCCTCGCGGATCGGCTGGTGGAAAGCGCGCGGAATGCCGAGCCGGTCCATCCGCCGCGGCTCGGCGACGATCGCCTCCCCCACCGCGAGGAACAGGCGATAGAGTTCGGCGGTCGCCGTCTCGATCTCGGCGACCTGCGCCGCGTTGAACCGGTAGCAGGCGGATTCGTCCCAATAGGGCTGCCCGTCGCTGCTGTGCCAGACCAGCCCCTCCGCCTCGACCTGCGCCTGCCAGTCGCGGCGCGGGGTCAGCGGCATGCGGATCACGAGCGGCCGCCGCCGAAGCTCCGCGCCGAGGCGCCGAACCCGCCGCGGCTGATCGCCCCGGCGCGCGTCACCTGCGTCGTCGCGGGGGCAAAGCCATAGGCCCGCCCCGGTGCCCGCGCGAACGAGCCGCCGCCGACCCGCTCGCCATAGGGCGGGATCACCGCATTGCGCGCGAGGAAATACCACAGGAACGGGCTCGCCCCGCCGCCGGCATGCGCCTGGCGCGCGCAATTGGCGTCAGCGACGCGCTTGCCGTCGCGATCGGTGCACAGCGCCGTATCGCCCTGCGCGACCCAGCCGTCGGCATCGTCCTGGCGCTGGCCGCAGCCGCTGGCGAGAAAGGCGGCCGCGAGCGCGGTGGTGAATGTCAGGTCGTGCCGCAACCGCGCCTCCGCTGCTCATGGAACGGTCACTGTCCCATATCGCCGCGCAAAAGCGAAGCGTCGTGGCGCGCCGGATTACTGGCCGAACTTGCCCTGCCGGTACAGCAAGGTGATCGCGACGCGGCGGTTGCGCGGATCGCCGGGATCGTCGGTGATGATCGGCTCGCGATCGGCGACGCCCTCGATCCGCTCGAACCGCGATTCGGGAATGCCGCCGAGCGCCAGCCGCCGCCGCGTCGCCTCGGCACGGCCCGAGGAGAGCATCCAGTTGTTCATCGCCCGCGGGTCGCCATAGGGCACGCTGTCGGTATGGCCGCGGATCATGATCGTGTTGGGCGTGCCCGCGATCGTGCCGGCGATCATCCCGATCAGCTCGGACGCCTTGGGATCGAGCGCGGTGGTGCCGAGCGCGAACATCGAATAATCGGCATTGTCGACCAGATCGATGCGCAGCCCGTCCTGCGTCGGCACGAAGCGGATATGGTCGGCCATCTTGGCGAGCCGCGGCGACGCCTTGATCTGCTTTTCGAGCTGCTGCTTGATCGCCTGGAACGCCTGCTTGTCCGCCTGCATCGCCACCGGGTTGCGCAGCGATCCCTTGTCGCCGGTGCCGCTGCGGTCGCCGCCCGCCGTGCTCATCGGGATGCCGATCGACGCGATCGGGGCCGATGCCGCCTTGGGGCCGAGCTTGTTGTTGCTGAGGATCGATTCGCCGCCGAGCACGCCATTGCCGCCGAGGCCGGTCATCTTCTTGTCGAGCAGGGTCGGCGCGAAATAGTCGGCGATCCCCTTTCTCTGCTTCTCGGTCGTCGCGCCGAGCAGCCACAGCAACAGGAAGAACGCCATCATCGCGGTGACGAAATCGGCATAGGCGACCTTCCACGCGCCGCCGTGATGGCCGCCGTGCCCGCCGTCGATGATCTTCTTGACGATGATGATCTTGGGCGGCTGGTTGTTGCCGTGGGGGGCGGCGCGGGCCATGGCTCTGCTCCCGCCTTACTTGCCGCGCAGCCCGTCGAACACTTCGGCGAACCCCGGCTGGTTCTTGTGCGCGATGCCCGAACGTGCCGCCTCGATGACCAGCGGCTGCGGATGGCCGTGCAACGAGGCGATGATGATCTGCTTGACGACGTTGTAGATCGCCGCGTCGGCATCGATCACCTGCTTGAGCCGTCCGGCGAGCGGCGAGACGATGCCATAGGCGAGCAGCACGCCCATGAACGTGCCGACCAGCGCCGAACCAATCATCCCGCCGAGCACCGACGGCGGCTTGTCGATCGATCCCATCGTCTTGACGATGCCGAGCACCGCCGCGACGATGCCGAGCGCGGGCAGCGAATCCGCCAGGCTGGTCAGCGTGGTATGCGGCCCCTCCACCTCATGGTGGTGGGTCTTGATCGCATGATCCATCACCTCCTCGACCGCGTGGACGTCGAGCGTCCCCGACGAGACGACGACGAGGCGCAGCGTGTCGGCGATCAGATTGACCAGCGTGTGGTCGGCGAGCAGCCGCGGATATTCGCTGAACACCGCCGACGATTTGGGGTCCTCGACATGCGGTTCGAGCGCGATCGGCCCGTCCATGCGCAGCATCTTCATCAGCTTGCTGACCAGGAAGATGACGTCGAGATAATCCTGCTTCTTGTATTTGGGGCCCTTGAACACCTTGGCGAGGCCGCCGCCCATCGCCTTCAGCTCGGTCCCCGAATTGCCGATGATCAGCGCGCCGGCGGCGGCGCCGCCGATGATCAGCATCTCGTGCGGGATCGCCTCCATCACCGGGCCAAGCGCACCGCCGGTGATGGCGAAGCCGCCGAACACCATGGCGAGCAGGACGACAAGACCGATGGCTGGAAACACGTTGGGCAACCCCCGTTGCGCCGGCGCGGCCGGCAATCCGATACGACCGGATTAACCGCACTTCCTCGACAAGTGGTTACCGGCGCGGTGAGTTTGTCGCGCCGCCGGCCGCGGCGGCGCTTATTTGAGGTAGTCGAACAGCGACAGGCTGGAGAGCTTGCTGAAGCTCGCCTGCGACGCGGACAGCGCGGTCATCATCTGCTGGAGCTGGACGACGGCGTCGGTGACGTCGACCTGTTCGATCTTGCCGCGCAGCTCGCTGCGATCGGTGTTGGCGCTGGTCAGCAACTGCTGCTGGAGATCGACCCGCGCGCCGCGCGCGCCGACCGACGCGGAAACGTCGGCGACCTGATCGACCGCCTGATTGATCTGGTCGAGCGAGGACGCGACCGACGCCGAGACGTCGCCGCCGGCGTTGAGCGTCGCGGCGAGCTTGCTCAGCATCGCCAGCGTGTTGTCGGTGCCGCCGGGCAGGGCGAAGATGCGCTTGGCGCTCTCGGTCGCCTGCACGGTCTGTCCGTCGGCGATCGGCACTTCGGACACTTCGACGTCGGGCGGGAAGGTGAAGGTGCCGTCCTTGTTGTCGACCACCGCCGCGCCGCCGGAGGCGGAGCCGAACAGCGGCTGGCCGCGCACGTTCTTGGTATTGGCGAGGCCGACCAGCGAACCGACGATCGACGTCAATTCGGTCGCGATCAGCTTGCGCGTCGCGTCGGTCTGCGTGCCGTTCGCCGCCGTCGTCGCGAGTTCCGAGGCGCGGGTCAGCTGTGTGCTGATCTGGCTGAGCACGCCGTCCGCCTGATCGAGCAGCGAGCTCGCCAGCGTGATGTTGGTGCCATAGACCGCGGCGTCGGCATCCTTGCGGTCGAGCTCGGCGAGCTGCTGCGCCGCGGCGGGATCGTCGGAGGGCTTGAGGATCTTCTTGCCGGTCGAGATCTGCGTCTGCAAGTCCGAGGCGCGGCTGCTCATCTGCGAAAAGCGGGTCGCCGCATTGCTGTAGAAGAGGCTGGTGGAGATCTGCATGGCGCGGCCCTAGCGGATATCGAGGATGGTCTGCATCGTCTCGCGCGCCACCTGGATGACGCGGCCCGAGGCGGCATAGGCCTGCTGGAAGCGCATCAGGTCGACGGCTTCCGAATCGAGGTTGACGCCGGTCGCGGTCGACAGCGCGGTCGCCGCGCCGTCGCGGATCGCGGTCTGCGCGTCGGCGATGGTGTTCTTCTGCTTGTACGCCGTCGCATTGTCGGTGACGAGCGCGGTCAGCTTGGTCTCGAACCCCTGCGACTGCCGCGTCGCTTCGAGCGCGGTGAGGTTGGACGAATCGCGCACCCCGCCGCCGGCGCTCGCCGCGATCTTGCCCGCGGCGATCAGGCTGCCGGAGGTGAATTGATCGGACACGCTGATGTCGGTCGGATTGGTGCCGGTCGCGAACATCGCGATGCCGGTGTTGCCGTTCTGATCGAGCCCGGCGGTCTGGTTGACGTTGACCGCGCCGGTGAAGCCGGTGGCGACCGCGTTCAGCTCCTGGCGGATCGCCGCAACGCGCTCGGCGCCGTCGGTGATGCCGGCGATCGTGCCGCCGCTCGCGGTGATCTGGCTGTTGACCGCGCCGACCGTCACCGTGAAGGACACCTTGCCGTCGCTGCCGCGATCATAGGCGACCTGCCCGCTGGTCACGCCCTGGACGAAGGCCGGGCCGGTCGATCCGGCGAAGCTCACCGTCGCGCGGCCGATCGCATCGGTCTTGGTGGTGACGTCGGCGAGCTCGCTCATCTGCGAGAGGATATTGTCGCGCTGGTCCATCAGCTGCGCCGCGGCGGTGCTGCCGACCTGCGCGCGGCCGAGACTGTCGTTGATCTTGCCGAGCGAGTCGCCGAGCGAGGTCAGGCTCTGCGCCGCCTGGTTGCCGGCGGTGTCGATATCCGAATCGATCTGGTCGAACGCCTTGCCGGTCGCGGTGAAGGCGATCCCCGCCGAGGCCGCGGCGCTCAGCATGCCGGTGCGCAGCGCGGTCGAATTGGGTTCGGCGGCAAGGCTCTGCGCCGAGGCGAAGAAGGAGGTGACGCGGGTGGTCAGCGCATTGCCGGTCAGCGCGTCCTGGATGCGATCGAGCCATTCCGCGCCCTTGGTGGTGCGCGACAGGTCGCTGGTCGAGGCGCGCAGCGCGGCGCTCGCATAGACGTTGGCCGACCGGCCGACCCCGGTCAGCACGACACCGTTGCCGGCGCCATAGGGATTGAGCGAGCCGCTGCCGCCCGCCACTTCGCTGATGTTGACCGTGCGCCGGGTATAACCGGTCGAGTTCACGTTGGCGATATTCTCGCCCACCGTGGACAGCGCGCTCTGATACGCGCGGACGCCCGAAGCGCCGATCGACAGCAAGTCGCTCATTTGGGCGGATCTGCAACAGAGGTGTTAAGATCGGATTGCGACTTGGCGAGGAAGGCGGTCATCGCCTTGCCGATGCCGAGCGGCGTCGTCTCCGCCATCGTCTGCGCGACGCGAGCGTCCTGCATCTCGCTGAACGTGTCGATCGCCTTCGAATCGAACAGCGGGTCGGCGAGCTTGGCCTTGCGCATGCTCTTCAGCATCATGCCGGTGAACACCGCTTCGAACTTCTCACCCGCCTTCTTGAGGTTTTCGGCGGACTTGAGCCGCGACGTATCGGTCGAGATGCCGCCGGTCGCACCGACGGGCGTGGTGCCGAGCGTCGTCATAGCACGATCAGCTCCGCCTTGAGGCTACCCGCTTCCTTGAGCGCCTCGAGGATCGCGACGAGGTCCGCGGGCGACGCGCCGATCGCATTCACCGCCTTGACGATGTCGGCGAGCCTGGGGCCGGGGTTGATGAGGAACATCGGTTTCTTCTCCTCCTCGATCGACACGTTGGACTTCTTCTCCAACGCGGTCTGACCCTGGCTGAACGGCGCCGGCTGGCTGATCCGCTGGTTCTCGTCGATGCGCACGGTCAGCTTGCCGTGCGTCACCGCGGCAGGACCCACCCTGACCGCAGAATTGATAACGACCGTTCCGGTGCGCGCATTTACAATTACTTTTGCAGGCGGCTCGGCCGAAGTGACATCGAGGTTCTCGATCGTCGACATCAGCGTCGCGCGCACGTCGGCGCCCGGCGGCGCGCGCACCGCGACCGACACGCCGTCGACCGCCTGCGCGGTGCCGAAGCCGAGCTTGGCGTTGATCGCCTGCGCGACGTTCTGCGCGGTGGTGAAATCCGACCGAGCGAGGTTGAAGGTCAGCATCGGCGCCGAATCGAAGCCGGTGGCGACCGCACGCTCGACGGTGGCGCCTTCGGGGATGCGGCCGGTCGAGGGCACGTTGACGACGATTCGCGATCCGTCCGCGCCCTCCGCGCCGAGGCCGCCGACCGCGAGATTGCCCTGCGCCATCGCATAGATCTGATTGTCCGCGCCGAGCAGCGGGGTCAGCACGAGGCTGCCGCCGCGCAGCGACTTGGCCTTGCCCATTGAGGCGACGGTGATGTCGAGCCGCTGGCCGGGCTTGGCGAAGGGCGGCAGCTCGGCGGTGATCATCACCACCGCGGCATTCTTCATCCCCGGATTGGCGCCGGGCGGCAGTTGCAGGCCGAAGCGTGACGCCACCGCCTTCAGCGACTGGACGGTATATTCGAGATTGTCGTCCCCGGTGCCGGGCAGGCCGACGACGACGCCATAGCCGGTGAGCTGGTTGGCCCGGATACCCTGGAAGCCGCCGAGGTCCTTGATCCGGTCCGCCGAAGCGGGCGCGGCAAGGCCGACGGTGGCGATCAGCGCGGTGATCAGCGAACGGGCAAGATGACGGATCATAGCGGCAATGCCTGCACTCATATTGGTTACCGTAGCGCTAACCCTGCCCGCACCCGTTCCGCCTTCCCTCTCCCCATTGGGAAAGGGAGGGACGCCGAAGGCGGCGGAGGGTGAGGACGGGGCCCGGCGCATCAGAACGGGCTGACGACGGAGAAGAAGCGGCTGAGCCAGCCCTGCCGCCCGGCGCGTGCGACATCGCCCTTGCCGGTATAGGCGATCTGCGCGTCCGCGACCCGCGTCGACAGGATGCGATTGTCCGCGCCGATATCGGCGGTACGGACGATGCCCTTGATCTGGAGGAACTCGTCGCCGCGGTTGAGCGTGACGCGCTTCTGCCCCTGCACCAGCATCGTGCCGTTGGGATAGACCTCGGCGACCGTCACCGAGACCTCGCCCGACAGCGAATTGGCCTGGTCGGCCTGCCCCGAACCGTCGAACCCGCGCGTGCCGCTCGCGCCGATATCGGTCGAGTTGAACAGCTTGAGCGGCCCGGTGGTCGGCGGCGTAACGCCGAACGAGCCCTTGGAATCGAGCTTCGACCCGGAGGATTTGGACGCCGCGGTGCGCTCGACCAGCACGATCGTCAGCGGATCGCCGACCCGGCGCGCGCGCCAGCCCTCGTAAAGCGCGGCATAGCCATCGCCCGCCTGGAAGATCGATCCGTTGGCGACCGGCGCGGGCGGCGCCAGCGGCGCGCGCACCGCGGTGAAATCCTCCGCCGGCTTCTTCTTGAATAGGCGGGCGTCGGCCGGGGCGGCGACACCGAGGACGAGCAGGCCGGCGATCCCGGCGCGGAACAGCGGAGCGGGCATCACAGGTTCTGGTTCAGCGTCTTGAGCATCTCGTCGGACGACGAGATCATCTTGGAATTGACCTCATAGGCGCGCTGCGTCTCGATCATGTCGACGAGTTCCTCGACGACGTTGACGTTCGACGCCTCGAGGCTGCCCTGGCGGACGTTGCCGCGGCCGTCCTGGCCGGGGATGCCCATGTTGGCGGCGCCCGACGAGGCGGTCTCCTTGAGGTAATTGTCGCCGGTCGATTGCAGCCCGGTCGGATTGGGGAAGCTCGCGACCTGGATCTGGCCGAGGTTGGTCCCCTCGTTCTGTCCGGGGATCTGCGCCGTCACCGTGCCGTCGGTGCCGATCGACACCGAGGTGGCGTTGGCGGGCACGGTGATGCCCGGCATCACCTGATAGCCTTCGGAGGTGATCAGCAGGCCTTCCGGGCTGCGGCTGAAATTGCCGGCGCGCGTATAGCCGAGGTTGCCGCCGGGCAGCTGCACCTGGAAATAGCCGTCGCCGTCGAGCGCCAGATCATAGGCGTTGCCGGTCTGCGTCAACGAGCCCTGCGTATCGATCCGCGCCGTCCCCTGCACGCGCACGCCGGTGCCGAGGTTGAGCCCGGTGGCATATTTGGTGTCGGCGGTCGACGCCGCGCCGGGCGCGGTGATCGTCTGATAGGCGAGCGTCTCGAACGCGGCGCGATCCTTCTTGAACCCCGTCGTGTTGACGTTGGCGAGGTTGTTCGAGATCACCCGCATGCGCGTATCCTGGGCATCGAGCCCGGTGCGCGCGATGTGCATGGCGGAGGAGGACATATCTTTCTTCCCTTAGCTCGGCAGACGCATCACCGAGGTGCTGCTCTCGTCCATGTCCTTGGCGGACTTCATCAGATTGGCCTGGACTTCGTAACTGCGCTGGTTCTCGATCATGTCGACCAGCGCCTGCGTCATGTTGACGTTGGAGGCCTCCAGCGCGCCGCCCTGCACCTTGGCGTCGAGATTGGCGGGGAGCACCCCGCCGCCCTTGACGCGCAGCAGATTGTCGAGGCCCTTGAGCGTCGTCGTCCCCTTGGTGTCGACCAGCTTGAGCCGGTCGAGCACCTGCGGGTTCTTGGCGTCGCCGCCCTGCGGCACGATGCTGATCGTGCCGTCGGCGGCGATCGTCAGGCTGTCGTGCGGCGGCACGGTGATCGGCCCCGCCTGACCCTGGACGATGAAGCCGTCGCCGGTCTGGAGCACGCCCGACGCCGCGATCTCAAGATCGCCGCGACGGGTATAGGCCTCGCTGCCGTCGGCGGCCTGCACCGCCAGCCAGTCGGTGTTGCCGCTGATCGCGACGTCGAGCGGCCGGCCGGTCGCCTGGATCGCGCCGGGGGCGCGATCGGCGTCGGTGACCTCTTCGCTGGTCGGCATGCGCGCCTCGAGCTGCGTGCCGCCGCCCTTCAGCTCGATCCGGTCGAAGACGACGCGGTCGGCGCGGAAGCCGGTGGTGGACGCATTCGCCATATTGTTGGCGATCGCCGCCTGCGCCTGCATGTGCGCACGCAGCCCCGTCGCCGCCGTATAGACCAGTTTGTCCATCTAAAGCCTCCGCGCCGCGTCGCTCAGTTGCGGATCTGGATGATCGTCTGCGACACCTGATTGGCGGTATCGAGCGCCTTCGAGTTCGCCTGGAAGTTGCGCTGCGCCGCGATCAGGTTGACCAGCTCCTCGGTGATGTCGACGTTCGATCCTTCGATCGTGCCGCTCATCAGCGTGCCGAAGCCGTCGGCGCTCGCCATGCCGAGCGTCGCCGCGCCCGACACGCCGGTCGCCGCCCAATAGCTGCTGCCGATCTGGCGCAGGCCGGTCGGCGTCGAGAATTTGGCGAGCGCGACCTTGCCGAGCGGCTTGATGTCGCCGTTCGAGAAGCTCGCCTGGATCAGGCCCGCGTCGGTGACGGTGACGCCGGCGAGCTGGCCGACCGGAATACCGTCCTGCGTCTTGGCGTTGACCGCGAAGGCCGACGACAGCTGCGTCGAATTGGTGATGTCGAGCGAGATCGTCTGCGTCGCCGCGCCCGAGGTCGGGGTGAAGGCGTTGAAGTCGATCTTGGTCGGCGAGGTCGAGGTCAGCGCGCCCTTGTCGTCGAAGGTCAGCGTCACCTTGTTGCTCGTGTTCGGCGCGGTGCCGGTGGTCATCGCCTGGTCGCCGACGAAGGTATAGACGTCCCAGCTGCCGGTGGTGACCGGCGGGCCGTCGGTGCCCGTCGCGGTGCGCACGTAATAGCTGGTCATCGTCATCGGATTGCCGTTCGCGTCATAGATGCGCGAGGCGACCGAGTTGTTGTAGGTCGTCGTGTCGGTGCGATCGAACTTATAGTCGGCCGCGGCGCCCTTGACGGTCGAAGTGGACGACATCTGCACCGCGGTGGCGACCTTGCTGGTGCCCTTGGGCGTGCCGCTGGTCTGCTGGATCTGCAGCGTGGTCAGGCCCTTCTCGCCGGTGGCGGTGACGTTGCCGTCGCTGTCGACCGGATAGACCATCAGGTAGCTGCCCTGCGCGTCGACGACGTTGTTGTTCGAATCGACCGAGAAGCTGCCGTTGCGCGTGTAGGTGGTCGAATCGCTGGTGCCGGTCGAGCGCATCGTGAAGAAGCCTTCGCCGACCATCGCCAGGTCGAGCGCGTTCGACGTGGTGGTGAGGTTGCCCTCCTTGAACTGCTGCGTGTTGCCCTTCACCACGACGCCCGAACCGACCATCTTGCGCGGATCGGTCGAGGTGCTGGACGCGATGATGTCGGCGAATTCGGTACGGCTCTTCTTGAAGCCGGTGGTCGAGACGTTGGCGAGATTGTGGCTGATCGTCGCCATGTCGGTCTGCGACGCCTGGAGGCCGGAGAGCGAGGTGTAGAAGGACATCGGGTTACTCCTTGGAAGCGGATATCGGGAAAAGCGGGATCAGGTGGCGGACCGGACGTCGGCGGGATTGACGTCGCCGACGCCGAGCACCTTGAGCGTCGGCGAGCCGCTCGACGGCAAGGAGACGGATTCGACCGGCGCCCACACGAGGGTGCGGCTGGTCACGGTCTTGTCGCCGGCGGTGGCGAGCGCGGTGACCGTGAACGGCCCGTCGCCGGCGCTGTTGCCGGCGCCGTCCTTGCCGTCCCAGTCGAAGGTCGCGGTGCCCTTCTTCTGCGCGCCGAGCGTCAGGTTGCGCAGCGTGCCGCCGTTGGCGTCGGAGATCGACACGGTGACCTGCGTCGCGTCGTCGTCGAGCTCGACCGCCCCGTCGAGGCTGCCGCTGGCGCGCGGATAGGCGGTCGATCCCTCGGTCAGCACCGTCTTGCCGACATAGCTCATCGCGTCGGACGCGGTGGTCGATCCCAATTTGGTGGCGACGCTCGACAGCGTCTTGTTCATCTCGCTGATCCCGGCGACCGACGAGAATTGCGCCATCTGGGCGACCATCTGGGTGTTGTCCATCGGGCTCAGCGGGTCCTGGTTCTTGAGCTGCGTGGTCAGCAGCGTCAGGAAATCGGACTGGTCGAGCGTCGTCTTGGTCGCGGTCGGCGTCGTCGAGGCGCCGGTCGCCGTCGTCGTCGCGCTGGTGGAGCCCGACCGCTTGATGCCGAGCTTGTCGAGCGTCGCGTCGAACGTCGACTGCGTCGAGGTAATCGAGTCCACCATCATTAACGTCCCAGCTTGAGGGTATCGATGGTGAGCTGCTTGGCAGTATTCATCACCTCGACGTTGTTTTGATACGAACGTGCCGTCTCCATCATGTCGACGAGTTCACGGCTTTCATCGACCGCGGCCTGGTAGATATTGCCATCCTTGTCGGCGAGCGGGTTGTTCGGATCGTAGATCTTGGTCGGCGATTCACCGGCGGTGACGATCTTCTCGACGTCGACGGTGGCAAGGCCGCTCGCCGCGTCGAAGCTGGTGCGGAACACCGGCTTCATCGTCTTGTAGGCGGTGTCCGCCGAGCCTGTCGTGCCGCCGACATTGGCAAGGTTCGACGCGGTGGTGTTCATGCGGATGAGCTGCGCACTCATCGCTCGCCCGGCGACCTGGAAGACGTTGATCGGATCGGCCATCGGCTTACTCCCCCTTCAGCGCGCGGGTGATCTGGCCGATCCGCCCGTTGAGGAACGACAGCGTCGTCTGATACTGGACGGCGTTCTCGGCGAAGGCGGTCTGCTCTTCGTTGAGCTCGACGGTATTGCCGTCCATCGAGGTCTGCAGCGGCACGCGGAACTTGGTCGCGGCGTCGAGGGTGCCGTTATTGTCCTGCTCCAGCGTGGCGAGCGCCGACTTGAAGTCGATGTCCTTCGCCTTGAAGCCGGGAGTCGAGGCGTTGGCGATGTTGGAGGCCAGCACGCCCATGCGCTGCCCGCGCACTTCGAGGGCGGCACCATGGACTCCAAACAAACTCTCTGCGGCCATCGGCCCAAATCTCCGGCGCACCATTGCGCTGCCCGGAGCTAAGCAACCGCCGTGCCAGTTTTCGATTCCGCGTGGCACCTGCCGCTTTTTCGCCGGCCGCGGACCCGGCGGCAAGGCCGGCGGCAAAGCCTTGCCGCCCGTTGCCGGGGAGCGGCAAAAGCTGCCGCCGGTCGGCCGGCATGGTGTTCGAAAGCTTTACCAAAACGCTCCTGCGCGCGGGCCGCAGCGGCGCCGGCAACCAGCGTCGGGGAGCCTTTACGAAACCCTTCCGCAGCACGCCCCCCCCCGAAAGCGCGACGCCTGCGAACCCGCGCCAGTCCTCCTGCGCACGCAGGAGCCCAGGGTTGTGGAGAACTGAGGGCGTTGCTCTGCTTGACCCTGGGTTCCCGCGTGCGCAGGAACATGATGCCGTCGCGCACCGGGCACCCGTCGCAATGCTCCCGCCACAGTGCTCCCGCGACGGCGGGAGTCCAGTGGTTCTCTGCCGCAAGCAGTTGATTTGCTTGGCCACTGGCTTCCCGCCCGCGCGAGAATACTGCCGGACTCCGCAACCCCGCCCCATTGGCGAACGCCCCATCCCGGGCAATTTGGCCCGCCCCTTGCAACGTCACGCGCATGATGATCGCCCAATTCTTCGATCCGATCGCGCTCGCCATCGTCGGCGGCGGCACCGCGCTGGCCGCGATCCTGCGCGCGCCGCTGCGCGACGCGTCGGGCGCGGTGTCCGCGCTGCGGGTGCTCGGCCGCCGGCGGTTCAGCGCCGATGCGCTGCTCGACCAGATCGCCGCACAGGCGCGCATCGCCAAGCGCCACGGCATCGTCGCGCTCGATCGCTCGGTGATCGCCGACCCCGATGTCGCCGCCGCGGTCGCCGCGATCGTCGACGGCGCCGGCGTCCGCGAGGTCGAGGCGCTGCTCCACCATCGCCGCGGCGCCCGCGTCGCGCGGCACGTCGCGCATGCCGACGTCTGGTCGGCGGCAGCGGAGGCGGCGCCGGCGATGGGCATGGTCGGGACGCTGATCGGCCTCGCCGGCATGTTCGCCAACATGACCGATCCCAAGGCGATCGGCGGCGCGATGGCGATCGCCCTGCTCGCCACGCTTTACGGGGCGCTGCTCGCCAATCTGGTGCTGATCCCGATCTGCCAGCGGCTGCGCGCCGCCGGCCGGATCGAGGCGTTCGAGCGCGCGCGCATCGACGCGCCGCTGCTCGCGCTCGCGCTGCGCGAAACCCCGCGCTCGCCGTTGCAGAGCGTCGCATGACCCACGCGCTCTATCCCGATACGCCGCCCGCCAGGCCGCTGTGGCTGGTGACGCTCGCCGACCTCGCCCTGCTGCTGGTCGGCTTCTTCGTCCTGTTGCAGGCGAGCGAGAAGCCGCGCGCGATCACCGATGCGCTGCGCGAAAGCTTCGGCGGCACGCCCGCGCCCGCGCCATTGGCGATGATGGCGACCGGCGTCGCCTTCGCGCCCGGCAGCGCGGAACTGACCGACCCCGCCGCCGCCATCGCCTGGGCGCGCGACGCGGTGCGCGATCCGCGCGTCGCGCTCACCGTCACCGGGTCGACCGACGGCAGCGCCGCGGATGTCGACCCCGCCACCGGCAGCGCCGCGCTGCTCGCCGCCGACCGCGCGCGCAGCCTTGCCGCGGCGCTCGCCCCGGTCAGCCGCCGCATCGCCATCGCCACCAATCCCCGCCCCGGCCGCCGCGCCGCGATCCTCACGCTCGCCTTCGTCGGCGAGCCGCAATCCATGGACCAGCACCGATGATCCTCGCTCTTCTCCTTGCCGCAGCGCCGATGGGCGGCGCACTCGCCTTTCAGGATACCGGCGGACTCGACCGTGCGGTCGCCGCCTTCACCAGCCGGCCGATCGGCGCGGAGGGCGGCGCGCGCACCGCGATCGACAGCCGGCTGCGCCTCGCGCTCTGCCCCACCGTCGCGCTCGCCTGGCGGACCGAGGCGCATGACGCGGTGGTCGTGTCCTGTTCGGGGCCCGACTGGCGCATCTTCGTCCCCGTCATCCGTCCCGCCGGCCCGGCCGCCGCTCCCGCCACCGCCACCGCGCGCGCGCCGGTCGCCGCCAAGGCCGAACCGGTGATCCGCCGCGGCGACCCGGTGGTGATCGAGGCGGGATCGTCCGGCTTCTCGATCAGCCGCGAAGGCATTGCGATGGGCGACGCCCCGCCGGGCGGCCGCTTCCTCGTCAAGGTCGACGACGCCAAGGCGCCGGTACAGGCGATCGCGCTCGAAGGCGGCCGCGCCACGTTGCCTGGCTGGGGCGAATAGGCACGCCCGCCGCGCCGGGATTCTTTTTTCTAAAGGCGGGGCCCTACCGGTCGTTTACACCCATGTCAGGCAACACAGATAGGTGCGGACATGGTGGACTCGATCGGCACGACGCCGCTGAACGGAAGTGGAAGCGTCTCGCGCGTCGCCGCGCCGGCCGCGACGCCGGTGGTGCAGCCGGCGGTGCAGCAGGCGGCGCAACAGGCGCCCGCGGCCAGCAACGCGACGCAGCTCAGCAACCTCGCCCGCACGCTCGCGGCGGAACCGCCGGTCGACAGCGATCGCATCGACGAGATCAAGAAGGCGATCCAGAACGGCTCCTTCCCCATCCTGCCGGCGACGATCGCCGACCGGCTTCTCGCACTCCGGCTGAACTGGAATGGCCATGACGCGGCGTGATGCCCTCATCCAGGTGATCGACTCGCTCCATGCCGAGATCGACGCGCTCAAGTCCAACGACGTCCATGCGCTCGAACGCGCGACCCAGTCCAAGCTCGCCGGCATCGAACAGGTCGCCGCGCTCGGCACCGGCCCGGCCGGCGACGACGTGCGCGCGCTTGCCGACGAGGCCAACCGCCTCAACGAGACGTGTCGGATCTACGTCAACCTGATGGCGGCAAATGTTCGCCGCCGCCTGCAAATTCTGACCGGCGATGCCGGCCACGGCTACCGCCCGACGTTCGTCTCGGCCTGCGCCTGACATTGGCTCTTGCGCCAATGTCCAAACCGACTCTGAGCGAGCGCCGGACGCTTTATGTCATAGTTGGCACGGTTGTTGCTGAAGACCCTCTGACAACAGGGGTGTGCTTTCTTCGTAATGACCGTCAATCCGATTAGCTCCGGCCGGATCCAGTCCGCGATCGCGCTTGCGAGCAGCAAGACGGGCGTCGACTTCGATTATCTGCTCGGCCAGGCCAAGATCGAATCCGGGCTGAACGCCAACGCCCGCGCCGGCACCTCGTCGGCGTCGGGCCTGTACCAGTTCGTCGAACAAAGCTGGCTCGCGGTCGTCAAGAAGCACGGCGCCGAACATGGCATGGCCTGGGCCGCCGACAGCATCGGCCAGTCGCACGGCCATTTCACCGTCAGCGATCCCGCCACCCGCTCGGCGATCCTCGCGCTGCGCAACGATCCCACCGCCGCCTCGCTGATGGCGGCCGAACACGCCTCCGACAACAAGGGCGAGCTCGAAGGCACGCTCGGCCGCAGCGCCAACGGCACCGACCTCTATATGGCGCATTTCCTCGGGCTCGGCGGCGCCAAGAAATTCCTGTCGGCGATGCAGAACAACCCCGATGCGTCGGCGGCATCCTTGTTCCCGCAGGCGGCGGGCGCCAACCGCTCGATCTTCTACGCCGGCAACGGCCAGCCGCGCTCGCTCGAGGCGATCTACCAGCGGTTCGCCGACAAGCTCGGCGCGGGCAGCGACAGCGTCACCGAGACGCGCGCCGCCAACCTCGCCTTCGCCGCCCAGTCGCTCGACCTCAACGGCTCGACCGTCGTCACCGGCGGCAACGAGAGCGCGGAGGATGCGCTCGCCTGGGCGACGCAGGCGATGGGGCGGCTCAATACCGCGCCGACCAGCGCCAATGCGCTGCTGCGCCCGTCCCCGGCCAATGCCCGGCTCGCCTATATGATGCTCGCGCAGATGGGGGGCCGCTGAGGTGAACAAGCTGCTCGCCTCCGGCCGCGGCGCGGCGCTGCCGCTCGCCATCCTGCTGCTCGTCGTCGTGATGGTCGTGCCGATCCCGGCCTTCCTGCTCGACATCTTCTTCGTCGCCAATATCGCGATCAGCCTCGCGGTGCTGATGGTGTCGCTCAACGCGCAGAAGCCGCTCGACTTCTCGTCCTTCCCGACGGTGCTGCTGTTCGCGACGCTGTTCCGCCTCGGCCTCAACGTCGCCTCGACCCGCATCGTGCTGGTCCACGGCCACGAGGGCGAGAGCGCGGCGGGTCACGTCATCGAGGCGTTCGGCACCTTCCTGATCGGCGGCGACTATGTCGTCGGCATCTTCGTCTTCGCGATCCTGATGATCATCAACCTGATCGTCGTTACCAAGGGCGCCGGCCGCGTCTCCGAAGTCTCGGCGCGCTTCACGCTCGACGCCTTGCCCGGCAAGCAGATGGCGATCGACGCCGACCTCAACGCCGGCCTCATCACCCCCGACGACGCCAAGAAGCGCCGTGTCGAGGTCGCGACCGAGGCCGATTTCTACGGATCGATGGACGGTTCGTCCAAGTTCGTGAAGGGCGACGCGGTCGCGGCGATGCTGATCCTCGCCGCCAACGTCATCGGCGGCCTGATCCTCGGACCCGTAAGCCACGGCATGACGATCGCCGCCGCGGCGAAAAGCTACATACTGCTCGCGATCGGCGACGCGCTCGTCGCGCAGCTGCCGTCGCTGATGCTGTCGATCGCCGCCGCCGCGATCGTCACCCGCGTCTCGTCGGACAAGGACCTCGCCGGCCAGATCGGCGGCCAGTTCGGGTCCCCGCGCACCTGGACGCCGGTCGCGGTGATCCTCGGCCTGCTCGGGCTGCTGCCCGGCATGCCGCATCTCGTCATCCTCACCGCCGCGGGGATCGCCGGTTTCGCCGCCTGGAAGCTGCGCCAGATCGAGCGCCGCCCGGTGGTCGAGGCTGCGCCCGCGGTCGCCGAGGAGCCCGCCGACCCGTCCAAGATCGGCTGGGACGAGGTGACCGACGGCATGCAGGTCAATTTCGACATCGGCTATGGCCTGGTGCCGCTGGTCGATCCGCGCCGCGGCGCGCCGCTGATGGGCCGCATCACCGGCGTGCGCCGCCAGCTGTCGCGCGAACTGGGCTTCGTCGTGCCGCAATGCCGCGTGCGCGACGACATCAACCTCGCGCCCTATACCTATCGCATCCTCATCAACGGCGTCGTGCTCGGCGAGGATCAGGTGTCGCCCGACGAGATGCTCGCGCTCGACACCGGCCAGGCCTATGGTTCGCTCAGCGGCAAGAAGGCGAAGGACCCGACCTTCGGGCTCGACGCCACCTGGATCCCGTCGGGCGATGCCGATGCGGCGACCGGCGCGGGCTTCCTCGTCGTCGATGCCGGCACGGTGATGGCGACGCACCTCAACCATCTGCTCGGCGCCAACGCCACCGATCTGCTCGGCCCCGACGAGGTCCAGTCGCTGCTCGACGGGCTCAAGGAGCGCGCGGCGCAGCTCGTCGCCGCGCTCACCCCCAATCCGCTGCCGCTCACCACCCTCACCCAGGTCCTCAAGGGCCTGCTTGCGGAGAATATTCCGTTGAAGGAATTCCGTCGCATCGCCCAGGCGATCGCCGTTGCCGCCACGCGCAGCGCCGACGCCGAAGAGATCATCGAACTGATCCGCCCCGAACTCGGCCCGCTGATCATCCAGAAACTGTGCGGCATGCGCGAACCGCTGCGCGTGATGACGCTCGACGGCCAGCTCGAAGCGCTGCTCGGTCAGGCGGCACGCGCCGACAGCTCGCGCCGCCACGTCATCGAGCCCGATCTCGGCCGCCGCATCGTCGATGCGCTGCAGGAGGCGGCCCAGCCGCTGATCGCCGAGGCCAAGCCGTTCGCGCTGGTCGTCCAGCCGGCGATCCGCCTCGCCATCCGCAAATTGGTCAAGACGGTGCTGCCCGACACGCCGGTCCTCTCCTTCTTCGAGGTGCCCGAGGAGAAGGCCGTCGAGGTCGTCGCGGTGATCGGCCAGCAGCATCAGGCGCTCGCGGCATGAGCGCCGAGCCGATGCCGCAGGCGTTCACCGCCGCCACCCCGGCGCCCGCCGACATGGTGCCGCAGGCGCCGCTCACCTATTCGCGCGCCACCCGGCCGGGCGGCGATCCCGAGGCGATGATCCGCCAGTATCTGCCGCTGGTCCGGCGGATCGCCTGGCACGTCCACGGTTCGATGAGCACGATCGTCGAGGTCGAGGATCTGGTGCAGATCGGCCTCGTCGCGCTGGTCGAGGCGGTCGGCCAGGCCGCGGAGCAAGGCGCGCAGTTCCGCGCCTATCTCCAGACCCGCCTGCGCGGCGCGATGATCGACGAACTGCGCCGGCAGGCGACCTCGACGCGCGGGGCGATGCGGCGGCGGCGGCAATATCATGCCGCGATCGCGACGCTGACCGCGCAGACCGGCCGCCCGCCCGAAGAGGCGGCGGTCGCGCGCGAACTCGGCGTCTCGGTCGAGAAGCTGCGCGCCGATTACGTCACCGCCGAGGCGGTGCGGTTCGAGGCGATCGACGACATCTATTCGGACGATCTGCCCTGGTTCGCCGACGACACGCCCGACGCCTTTGAACAGCTCGCCGAGAGCGACCTGCGCGACACGCTGATCGCCGCGATCGGCGCGCTGCCCGAGCGCGAGGCTCTGGTGGTGCAATTGTTCTACGTCGAGGAACTCAACCTCGAAGAGATCGGCCGCGTCCTCGGCGTCGGTGCGGCAAGGGTCTGCCAGATCAAGGCTGCCGCGCACGGCCGATTGAAGAAAGCTTTGGCTAAGAAAATCTAATCCTCCCCGGCACGGGGAGGGGGACCGCCACGCGCAGCGTGGTGGTGGAGGGGGCTCGCCGCAAGCGCTTCGCACGCGGAAGCCCCCCTCCGTCACCGCTGCGCGGTGCCACCTCCCCGTGCCGGGGAGGATTTATGCCGTGGCTCGCCGCAAGCGCTGCGCACGCGGTAGCCCCCCTCCGTCACCGCTGCGCGGCGCCACCTCCCCGTCCCGGGGAGGATCATCTCATGCCGCCGCCTTCGCCCGCGCCGCGAAGCTCTTGCGCAGCTTCTGCAACTTGGGCGGGATCACCGCCATGCAATAGGGGTTCGACCGGCCCGAGGTCTCCCAATAATCCTGGTGGTAATCCTCCGCCGGATACCAGGTCGACATCGGCTCGATCGTGGTGACGATCGGCTTGGCCGAGTCCGCCTGCGCGCGCTCGATCGCGGCACGCATCTCGCTCTCCTGCGTCTCGTCCGCCGGGAACATGGCCGAACGATATTGCGTGCCGACGTCATTGCCCTGACGGTTGAGCTGCGTCGGATCGTGCGTCGCGAAGAAGATGTCGAGCAGGTCGCCGAGCTGCAATTGCGCCGGATCATAGCCGATGCGGATCGCCTCGGCATGGCCGGTGTCGCCGCCACACACCTGGCGATAGGTCGGATCGGGCACCGACCCGCCGATATAGCCGCTCTCGACGCTCTCGACGCCGATCACGTCCTTGAACACCGCCTCGGTACACCAGAAGCAGCCGCCGGCCAGCGTCACATAGTCTGTCATCACAGTCTCCTTTGCGCCGATGTAGGAACGCGGTAGGGCGCGCGGAAGACGGGAGACAGACGATGGCGTTGCAGAACGGGTTGAACGGCAAGGTGATGGTGACCGGCGGCGCCGGCTATATCGGCAGCCACGCGGTGCTGGCGCTGCTCGACGCGGGCTATGAGGTCGTCGTCGTCGACAATCTCGTCACCGGCTTCGACTGGGCGGTCGATCCGCGCGCCACCCTGGTCACCGCGGCGATCGAGGACGAGGCGGTCGTCCGCGCCACGATCCGCGATCATAAGGTGCGCGCGATCATGCACTTCGCCGGATCGGTGGTGGTGCCCGAATCGGTCAGCGACCCGCTCAAATATTATCGCAACAACACCGCCGCGACGCGCAGCCTGCTCGAAAGCGCGGTGGTCGAGGGTGTGCCGCACTTCATCTTCTCCTCGACCGCGGCGACCTATGGCACGCCGGTCAAGGTGCCGGTGCAGGAGAACGACCCGACCGTGCCGATCAACCCCTATGGCATGTCGAAGCTGATGACCGAGGCGATGCTGCGCGACGTCGCCGCGGCGCATCCGATCAACTATTGCGCCTTGCGCTATTTCAACGTCGCCGGGGCCGATCCGCAGGGGCGTAGCGGCCAGTCGACGGTCGGCGCGACGCACCTCATCAAGATCGCGGTCGAGGCGGCGACCGGCAAGCGCGCCGCGGTGTCGGTGTTCGGCACCGATTTCGACACGCCCGACGGCACCGGCGTGCGCGACTATATCCATGTCAGCGATCTGGCCGCGGCGCATGTCTCGGCGCTCGAACTGCTCGTCGCCGAGCCGAGCAAGAGCCACACGCTCAACGCCGGCTATAACCGCGGCTTCTCGGTCAACGAGGTGCTCGATGCGGTCGACCGCGTCACCAACATGACGATCGAGCGCCGCTACGAAGGCCGCCGCGCCGGCGACCCCGCCGCGCTCGTCGCCGACAACGCCGCGATCCTCGCCGCGCTGCCGTGGCGGCCCGAGCGCGACGATCTGGAGACGATCGTCAAGGACGCATTGGCCTGGGAACGCAAGCTGGCCGAACGGGGGTAAGGCGCGCGGGGCGGTTGCGGGCGGCGAGTGGCTCGCGCGCAAATCGGCTCGGTCGGAGTTTGGTTCGCGCGGAGTTTGGTTCGCGCGGAGGCGCGGAGGACGCAGAGGCGCGGAGATGTCGCGCCTGCGTCCGCCGCGGCCCGTCCCGACAGGCAGCCCTTTACACAAGCCTCCTCACCGCCCCGGCGAAGGCCGGGGCCCAGTTGGGCAAGCCGGCAAGTTATCACGAAGCTTTACCCAACTAGACCCCGGCCCCCGCCGGGGTGGTTCGTGAGCAGGCAAGATGCTGGCCACCCCGGACGTTTGAAGACAGATCCTTCGGAATAGTCACTCCGACCATCCAAAGCACCAGTATTCCCGCGAAGGCGGAAATCCAGTGGCCAAGCAGAACAACCGCTTGCGGCTCAGAAAATTGACTGCCTCCCGGCGTCGCTGGAGCCGTGATCATCTGCGACAAAGACCTAACAACCGCGTCGAGACAACTCACCCAAACCCCCTCCCGCGCACCATCTCTGCGTCCTCCGCGCCTCCGCGCGAACCCAAACACCCGTTCCACCTGCCGCATCGGCAAAGACAGCACGATCCCGACCCCGAATAGGACCACCCCCACCACAAGCCCCGCATAACAAACCGGAACCACACCCCCCTGTCCTACCCCGCCGGCATCCGGTAGCGACACGGCCGCAACACCCGCTCTGTCTCATCGTCGAAGCCAAAGAAACGGAAACGATCACCCCGGATTGTTTCCATCGAGGTGTTCACCTTGTCCATGTTGCCCCAATCCGGCCACAGTCACCGCTCGCCGCCGATCGCCACCCGTGCCTTCGCCGTCGCGGTCCACCAGCCGAGCGCCCACAAGGTGCCAAAGCTCCACCCCGCGATCACGTCGCTCGGCCAGTGGACGCCGAGATAGACGCGGCTGCACCCGATCGCGCCGACCAGCAGCACCGCGACGGCGAGTAGATAGCGGCGCGCGGCGCGGTCCGGCGTCACCTGCCCGGCGAGCGACGCCAGCGTCAGATAGACCACCGCGCTCGACGTCGCATGGCCGCTCGGGAAGCTGTAGCCGCTCGCATCGACCAGATGCGGCACCAGATCGGGGCGCGCGCGCAGCACCACGCCCTTGACCGCGTCGACCACCCAGCCGCCGGTCAGGCTGGCGAGCGCGGTGGCGAGCGCGGTCAGCCACAGCCGCTGGATCAGCAGGAAGCCCGCGACGATCACGACGATCACCGTCAGCACCACGCCGCCGCCGAGCGCGGTGATGTCGCCCGCCACCTTGGGCAACCACGCCGGGCCATGCCAGGCGCGCGCGCCGACGATGATCGCGCGATCGAAGGCGAAGGGATAGCGGCTGGTGGCGAAGGCGCCGATCAGCAGGATCAGCAGCCCGACCGCGATCAGCGCAAGACCGGCGAGCAGCGGCGGCAGGCGGCGGCCGCCCGAAGGATGAGGATCGGTCATAGACCGACCCGAACGTGCGATCGCGCGCGCGGTGCCGTCAAGCGGTGGCGGCGGCGGCGGCGAGCCCGTGGCGGCGGCCGTAGCCGAGATAGACGAGCAGGCCGATCGCATTCCAGCCGAGGAAGCGGACCAGCGTCGCCTGCGGCAGGCTGACGAGCAGATAGACGCAGCCGAGCACCGCCAGACTGCCGACGACGAACGGCGCCGGGCAGCGGAACAGCCGCGGCTGCGCCGGCGCGGTCCGCCGCAGCACCATCATGCACGCCGCCACCGCGATGAAGGCGAGCAGGGTGCCGGCATTGGCGAGCTCGGCGATCTCGTCGAGGCGGAAGAACCCCGCGACCAGCGCGATCGACACGCCGGTCAGCAGCGTGATCCGCGCCGGCGCGCCGGTCCGCGGGCTGAGCGTCGCGAGACTGCGGGGCAGCAGCCCGTCGCGCGCCATGACGAAGAAGATGCGGCTCTGCCCGTACATCATCACCAGGATCACCGACGGCAGCGCGATCACCGCAGCGAGCGCGATCAGATGGGCGGCGAAGGGCCGGTCGAGCGAGCGCAGCACCAGCGCCAGCGGCTCGCTCGAATGGGCGAGCGCGGTGAACGGCAGCGCCCCGACCGCGGCGACCGCGACCGCCATATAGATCAGCGTGCACGCGAGCATCGACCCGACGATGCCGATCGTCAGGTCCCGCCCCGGGTTCTTCGCCTCCTCGGCGGAGGTGGCGACCGCGTCGAACCCGTAGAAGGCGAAGAAGACGATCGCGGCGGCCGCCATCACCCCGCGCTTGGTGCCGCCGCTCTCCACCGAGGCGAAGCCATAGGGCATGAACGGGTGGAGGTGATCGGCGTTGAACGCGGGCAGCGCGAAGCCGACGAACACCGCCAGCGCGACCAGCTTGATCACCACCAGCAGGATGTTGAGCGTCGCGCTCTCGCGCGTGCCGAGCAGCAGCAGCCCCATCACGCCGAGCGCGACCAGCACCGCGGGCAGGTTGATCAGCCCGCCGCCATGCGGCCCGGCGAGGAGGAGCGCGGGAAGGTGCACTCCCGCCGATTCGATCCAGCCGACCAGATAGCCCGCCCAGCCGACCGCGACGGTCGAACAGGCGAGCGAATATTCGAGGATCAGGCTCCACCCGACCACCCAGGCCACCGTCTCGCCGAGCGCGGCATAGCTGAACGTATAGGCGCTGCCCGCCGCGGGGATCATCGTCGCCAGCTCGGCATAAGCGAGCGCGGCGCAGGCGCAGACCGCACCGGCGATCGCAAAGGCGAGGATCACCGCGGGTCCCGCGCGCTCCGCCCCGACGCCGGTCAGCGTATAGATGCCGGTGCCGACGATCGCCCCCACCCCCAGTGCGATGAGATGCGGCCACGACAGCGTCTTGGCGAGCGCCTGCCCCGCCTGCTGGCGGACGACGGCGTCGAGGGATTTGCGCGGGCCGAGCATGAGCGATCCTCTCCTGTTATGATGATGGCACCTAGCTGGCGCCGAATTGCTCCCGCAGGTCGGCGAGCGTCGCGCCGATATGCGCGGCGAGCAGGGCTTCGAGCCGCGCGCCGTCGCGGGCCAGGAACGCATCGAGCAGCGCGCGATGCTCCTGATGCGCGCGCGCGTCGCGCCCGGCGGGGGCGAGATGCGCGACGACATAGCGTTCGGCGAGGATCGACAGCCGTTCGACCAGTTGCGTGGTGAGCAGCCGGTCGCCCGGTCGCACCAGCGCGACGTGGAACTCGCGGTTGCGGATCGCCACCGCGGCGAGGTTGCTGCCCGCGGCGCAATCGAGCCGCTCGAACGCCTGCACCGCCGCGTCGCGCCCCGGCGGTCCGGCGACCTGCGCGGCATAGGCCGCGGCGGCGGGTTCGATCGCGAGGCGCAGCGCGTAGATCTCCTCCGCCTGCCCGGCGCAGAGGGCGCGCACCATATAGCCGCGATTGGCCTGGCTGGTCAGCAGCCCTTCCTGCTGCAACCGGCCGAGCGCCTCGCGCAGCGGGATCTTGCTGACGCCCAGCTCGGCGGCGAGCGCGTCCTGACGCAGCGGCGTCTCGGTTGGCAGCTCGCCGGTGATGATCCGTTCGCGGATGATCTCGAACACGCGTTCGGACAGGGTGCGGATGACGATGCTCATCGCGGCGCCGGCGGCAGCGCGATCATGTCACCTGGAAACCTGCCCAGAAGGTGTCGGCGCGGTCGATCCAGATCGTGTTGAAGCCGGTGGCGATCGCCGACCCCTCGATCGACGGAATGATCGCCGGCGTGTCGCCGAGCCGCGTCTCTGCCTCGACCCGCCCGGTAAAGCGGCTGCCGATATAGCTTTCGTGGACGAACCGGTCCCCGACGGCGAGCCGGCCGCCGGCATGGAGATGCGCGAGCCGCGCCGAGGTGCCGGTGCCGCACGGCGACCGGTCGATCGCCTTGTCGCCGTAGAAGACCGCGTTGCGCCCGTCGGCGCCCGCGCCGCGCGGTGCGTCCGCCCACAGCACGTGGCTGACGCCGCGGATCGTCGGATCGAGCGGATGGACCGGCTCGAACGCCTCCCGCACCGCCGCGCGCACCCGCCGGCTGAGCGCGATGATCCGGTCGGCGCCGAGGTCATCGAGCCCGGCATAGCCCCCCTGCGACTCGACGATCGCATAATAATTGCCGCCATAGGCGACGTCGATCGACAGCGGCCCGATCCCCTCGACACCGATCTTGATGCCCTGCGCCGCGACATAGGAGGGCACGTTGGTGATGCGCACCGCGGTCACCTTCTCGCCCGCCGTCTCATAGGCGATGTCGATCACCCCGGCGGGCACCTCGACGCGCAGTCGCCCCGGCGTCGCCGGCTGGATCAGCCCGTGTTCGAGCCCGAAGGTGACGATGCCGATCGTGCCGTGACCACACATCGGCAGGCAGCCGCTCGTCTCGATGAACAGGATGCCGATATCGGCGTCGGGCAGCGTCGGCGGATAGAGGAAGCCGCCCGACATCATGTCGTGCCCGCGCGGTTCGAAGCACAGGCCGGTGCGGATCCAGTCGAAGCGCGCCAGGAAATCCTGGCGCCGCTCCGACATCGACTGCCCGCGCAGCAGCGGTGCACCGCCGGCGACGAGGCGGACGGGATTGCCCGCGGTGTGGCCGTCGATGCAAAAGAAGGTGTGGCGCACCGCTCCGGCTCAGGCCGCCGCGGCGACGTCGAGCGACGGCCGCGTCGCCGCCGCCTGTTCGACCATCGCGATCACCTCGGCCCGGCGCGCGCCTTCCAGCACGTAACGCGGCGGCAGCACGCGCTCCGACCCGCGGCCCATCACCTGCTCGGCGAGCTTGATCGACTGGACCAGATCATGTTCGGCATCGAGGTGGAGCAGCGGCATGAACCAGCGATAGATTTCCATCGCCTTGGCATGATCGCCGCGCTCGAACGCGCGCACCAGCTCGACCGATTCGCGCGGAAAGGCGTTGGTCAGGCCGGACACCCAGCCCTGCGCACCGAGATACAAGCCTTCGAGCGCGACGTCGTCGAGCCCGGCGAACAGCACGTAGCGGTCGCCGAATGCGTTGCGGAAGTCGGTGAAACGCCGCGTATCGGGAGCGCTTTCCTTGACCGCGACGATGTTCTTCACCGGCACGAGGGCGCTCAGCACCGCCTGGTCGATCACCGTCCGATAGGCGGGCGGATTGTTGTAGAGCATGATCGGCAGGCCGGTCTGGTCGGCGACGCCCTTGAAATGGTTCACCAGCTCATGCGGCTTGGGAACATAGACCATCGGCGGCAGCAGCATCAGCCCGTCCGCCCCCGCCTTCTCGGCGGCCTGCGCGTAGCGGACGGCGCGGCGGGTGTCATATTCCGACACGCCGGTGACCACCGGAACGCGCCCCGCCACCGCTTCGACGATCGCGCTCAGCGTCGTCACCTTCTCGTCGAAATCGAGCGAGTTATTCTCTCCGACGGTACCCAGCGCGATCACCCCGGTCACGCCGTCCTTGACGAGATCGTCGACGACGCGCTGCGTATCGGCCAGATCGATCGAAAGGTCCTCGCGCACCTGAGTCGTCACCGCGGGGAAGACCCCTTTCCACCCGATCGTCATCTAACAGCGTCCTTTATCATTCGTGGAATATCGTATACCAAAGTTGCGGAGCGCGGCAAGGACAAGATGATGCAACGACAAGTCGCGGTGATTGGCGGGGGCGTGGTGGGGCTGGCGAGCGCGGTGCGGCTCGCCCGCGACGGTCATCGCGTCACCGTGTTCGATCATGATGATTCGCGACAAGCGCCGTCGTGGAACAACGCCGGCCATATCGCGATCGAACAGGTCGAGCCGCTCGCCTCGCCCGCCTCGGTGCGCAGCGCGTGGCGGCGGCGTTTCGCGGCGGGCGGCGCGCTCGACCTGCCGCCGGCGATGGCGCGCGACTGGCTCGTCTTCCTGCCGCGCTATCTCGCCGCGAGCCGCCCGTCGCGCTTCCGCCACGGTAGCGCGGCGCTCGGCAGCCTGCTCGCCACCGCGATGCCGGCATGGCGGCGGCTCGCCGCCTCGCTAGACACGCCCGGCCTGCTGCGCGAGGACGGGCATCTCGTCGCCTGGTGCGATGCGCGTGCGGCGCAGGCCGGCGCCGCGGCGTGGCGACGGGCGCAGACCGGGGCGGTGACGGTCGCCGACGCCGGTGCCGAGGACCGCGCCCGGATCGCCGCGGTCTGTGCGGTGCCGATCGCAGGCGCGGTCCGCTTCACCGGCAGCGGCCAGATCGCCGATCTCGCCACGCTCGTCGATGCGCTCGAAGCCGCGCTCGAAAGCGCCGGCGGACGGATCGTCCGCGCCACCGCGAACGTCGCCGTCCGTGACGGCCGCGCGACGATCGTCGGCCATGACGCCGATCTGGTGCTGGTCGCGGCGGGGATCGGCAGCGCGCCGCTGCTCGCCGCCGCCGGCGAGCCGGCACCGCTGATCGCCGAGCGCGGCTACCATATCCGCGCCGCCGCCGATCACTGGCCCGCCGATTGTCCGCCGATCGTCTTCGAGGAACGCTCGATGATCGTCACCCGCTACGCCGATCGCGTCCAGGCGTCGGGCTTCGTCGAATTCGGCAATGCCGCCGCGCCGCCCGATCCGCGCAAATGGCAGCGGCTCGAAGCGCAGGTCCGGGCGCTCGGGCTGGCGATGGCACCGCCGTTCAGCCGCTGGATGGGCGCCCGCCCGACCCTGCCCGATTACCTGCCGGCGATCGGCCGGTCGGAGCGCGTCGCCAATCTGGTCTACGCCTTCGGCCACCAGCATCTCGGCTTGACGCTCGCCGCGACGACGGGCGAGATCGTCGCCGCGCTGATCGCGGATCGCCCCGCGCCGGTCGATTGCGCGCCCTTTTCCCTCGAACGTTTCGGAGCAAGACGATGACCATCGGCGGATCGACCGCAGCGGCGGAGCTCGCCACCCTCTCTGTCTGGTCCGATCCCGCGCCGGTGATCGGGGCGGGCGAGCGCAGCGATCGACTCGCCCGCGCCCGAGCGCTGACCGCCGAACAGGGCGCCGATGCGCTGCTCGTCACCGCCGGCGCCTCGCTGCGCTATTTCGCCGGTGTCGGCTGGTCGCCGACCGAGCGGCTGGTCGCGCTGCTGCTGCCGGTCGACGGCGAGCCGGTCGTGATCTGCCCGGCGTTCGAACGCGGCTCGCTGCTCGCCGAGCTCGAGATCGCCGCCGATCTGCGGCTGTGGGAAGAGGATGAGGATCCGCACGCGCTGGTCATCCAGGCCTTGCCGGCGGGAGCGACGCTCGCGCTCGATCCGCTGTTGCCGTATGCGGCGGCGCGGCGGCTCGGCACCCGGCTCACGCTTCAGGACGGGGCGACGATCATCGATGCGTTGCGGATGATCAAATCGCCCGCCGAGCTCGCGCTGATGGCCCAGGCCAAGGCGATGACGCTCGAAGTCCAGCGCCGCGCCGCGCGCATCCTCGCCCCCGGCATCCGGGCCAGCGAAGTGAAGCGCTTCATCGACGACGCGCATCGCGCGCTCGGCGCGGCGGGATCGACCTTCTGTGCGGTGCAATTCGGCACCGCCACCGCCTTTCCGCATGGCCTGCCCGGCGATCAGCTGCTCGCCGAAGACCAATTGGTGCTGATCGACACCGGCTGCGCGATCCACGGCTATCAGTCGGACATCACCCGCACCTATGCCTTCGGCCGCGTCGACGACGATATCCGCGCGACCTGGGCGCTGGAGAAGGAGGCGCAGGCCGCGGCCTTCGCCGCCGTGCGGCCCGGCGTGCCGTGCGAGGCGGTCGACGCGGCGGCGCGGCGCGTGCTGGAGGGAGCGGGGCTCGGACCCGACTATCGCCTGCCGGGGCTGCCGCATCGCACCGGCCACGGCATCGGCCTGTCGATCCACGAACCTGCCTATCTGGTCCGCGGCGACACCACGCCATTGGCGCCCGGCATGTGCTTCTCCAACGAGCCGATGATCGTCGTGCCCGACCGCTACGGCATCCGCCTGGAGGATCATTTCCACGTCACCGCCGACGGTGCGGCGTGGTTCACCGAACCGCAGCCGTCGATCGATCGCCCGTTCGATTGAGATGACGGCGTGATCCTGCAACGCCGGGCAGGATCACGCCAGCCGTTCGACGGCTCTTATTTCTCCTCGTCGGGATACGGCCCCTTGCCGCCGGCCGCGATGAACGCGTCGATCCGCCGGTCGAGTTCGGGCATCGGCACCGACCCGAGCGCCAGCACCGTGTCGTGGAAGGCCCGGATGTTGAAGCGCGGACCGAGCGCCGTCTCTGCCCGCCGCCGCGCCGCCTGGATCGCCAGTTCGCCGGTATAATAGCTCAGCGCCTGCCCCGGCCAGGCGATGTAGCGATCGACCTCGGTCTCGATCTCATGGTCGGCGAGCGCGGTATTGTCGCGCAGATAGGCCTGCGCCCGCTCGCGGCTCCAGCCCATCGCGTGGATACCGGTATCAACGACTAGCCGCGCGGCGCGCCACGACTGGTAGCTCAGCATGCCGAACAGGTCATAGGGGGTCTCATACATCCCCATCTCCTCGCCCAGCGCCTCGCAATAGAGCGCCCAGCCCTCGCCATAGACGGACAGATAGGTGTCGCGGCGGAAGGCGGGCAGGTCATGGTTCTCCGCCGCCAGCGGCATCTGGAAGGCATGGCCGGGCGCGCTTTCGTGCAGCGTCAGCGCCGGCAACGCGTAGAGCGCGCGCGACGGCAGGTCGTAGGTATTGACCAGATAGACACCCGGCCCGCCGCGCCCGCTGGTATAGAAAGGCGCCAGATCGGCCGGCACCGGCTTGATCGCGAAGCGGGCGCGCGGCAGCCGCCCGAAATAGCGCGCCGCCTTGCCGTCGAACGTCTTGGCGATCCACGCGGCGCGATCGAGCAACGCTTGCGGCGTCTTGGCATAGAAGCGCGGATCATGGCGCAGCATCGCGAGGAAGGCCGGCAGATCACCGGTGAAGCCGACCGTCGTCATCACCTGCTGCATCCGCGCCCGGATGCGCGCCACCTCGGCAAGGCCGATCGCGTGGACCTGCTCGGGCGTCTGGCCGAGCGTCGTATATTCGGCAACCTTCGACTGATAATAGGCCTTGCCGTCGGGCAGGTCGTAGGCGGCGAGCCCGATGCGCGCATGGGGAATGTAATCGTCGCGCAGGAACGCGAGCAGGCGCTGGTGCGCCGGCACCACCGCATCGCGGATCACCTTCAACGCCTCGGCCCGCAATGCCGCCTGCTGCGCCGCGGGCATGGTCGCCGGCATCGTCCGGAACGGCGTGAAGAAGGGCGATCCCTCGCCGGCGCCCGCCGTCACGACCTGCGCGACGCCGATGTCGCGGCCGGTCAGCGTCACCCGCGGCGGCGTGAAGCCGCGCGCCAGTCCGGCGCGCATATTGGCGATATTCTGGTCAAAGTAGCGCGGCACGTCGCGCAGCATCGCCAGATAGCGCGTGTAATCCGCCGGCCGCGAAAAAGGCTCACGCGCCTGATCGGCAAGATCGCTCCAGAAGCTCGAGTCGGAGGTGAGCGGCTTCTCATAGTCACGGAAGCGCTGCTCGGCGAGCAAGGCGCGGATCTGCGCGGCATAGACACCATAGTCGAGCCGCGCCGCCGGCGACAGATCGTCACGCCGGATCGCCGCGAGCGCCGCCGCCGTCTGCGTCCAGCGGGCGAGTTTGGCCGCCTGCGCCGCCGGGCCGACGTCGGGGAGGCCGCGAACGCTGTCCTTGTCATCGTCCTCGCTCGGCGGCTGTTGCAGTTTCCGCCAATTATATTCCCCGGTGTAGAGCGCGCGTAGCCGGGCATCGGCGTTCCCGGCGGGCGCTGCTGGGGCCGGGGCAGGCGCGATGAGCAGCGCCGCTGCGAGCATCAGCGCCACCGTCATGCCGCCCCCCCGATCGCCATGATCTCGGCATGAAGCGCCGCGGGCACCACCACCCCCTCGGCCAGGCTGCGCGCCCGGGCGGCATAGCGGCGCGCCGAGGGCAGACGCGCGCCCTGCGCCTCGATCGCGGCGAACATCGCCTCGGCCCGGGCGAGATGCGCCGCGGTCTCCTCGCCGAGGAAGCCGGCGGGATCGATCGCGACGATCAGCTCGCCGCCGATCGGCGAACCGCCGCGGCCGCCGTCGCGCGCCAGCGATTCGCGGCTGGTCATATCGCCGATCAGAGGTCCGGCGAGCAGCTCGACCATCGCCGCCAGCGCCGACCCCTTGTGGCCGCCGAAGGTGCGCATCGCGCCGTCCAGCACCGCCTTGGCATCGGTGGTCGGCGCGCCCTCGGCGTCATAGCCCCAATCCTCCGGTACCGGCAGCCCGGCGCGGCGGTGCAATTCGATTTCGCCGCGCGCGACGACGCTGGTCGCGAAGTCGAAGACGAACGGCGCCTGCCCCGGTCGCGGCCAGCCGAAGGCGATCGGGTTGGTGCCGAACACCGGCTTGGTGCCACCCGCCGGCGCCACCCAGGCGTGCGACGGCGTGACTGCAAGCGCGACGAGCCCCTGTTCCGCCAGCGCCTCGACCTCCGGCCACAGCGCCGCGAAATGCACGACATGGTTGAGCGCCAGCGCGGCGATGCCATGCGTGCGCGCCGCCTCGACCAGCACCGGCAGCCCGCGTGCGAAGGCGAGCTGCGCGAAGCCGCCGCCACCGTCGACGCGGACCAGCGCCTTGCCCGGACGGCTGACCACCGGCCGCGCGTCGGGCACGACGACGCCGGCGCGCACGCTCGCCGCGGCGACGAGCAGGCGGTAGATGCCGTGGCTGGCACAGCCGTCGCGTTCGCCCGCGACCATCGTCTCCGCCACCGCGTCGGCATGATCCGCGGCGAGACCGACCGCCTTGAGCTTCGCCTGCGCCAGCGCGCGCAGCGCGGCGAGCGTCATCGTGATTCCGGAGTCGGTCACAGCGTCTCTCCCGGCTTGGCGGTGTAGATGCGCAGGCCGAATACCGGCCCCGCACTGCTGCCGTTATGCGGCACGACGCGGATGCGGACCTTGCTCTTGCCGCGGGTCAGCGGTTCGGGAAGCGGATAGACTACGTCGAAGAAGCGCCCCGGATGATCGTTGGCGAGATGCTGTGTCGCCACCCTGACATTGTCGACGAGCAGGTCGAAGTCGCGCGGCCGTTCGTCGCCCCAATAAGTCGCCTGGAGCAGCAGCGGCCCCGGCCGCACCGCCATCGTGCATTCGAACCAGCCGCCCGAGCGGGCATCGCGCCCCGCCCGGCCGCGGTAGGTGAGCGGATAGGAGAGTTCGCTGGTCAGGCCGTGGTCGCGCTCGGGCTGCATCTCGCCAAGGTGCATGACGTCGACCGACCGTGCGGCGATATCGCGCAGCCGCGCCTGTTCGGCGGTGAACGCCGCCTCCTCGCGCCGCCACTCGGCATCGTCAAAGCGCCGGAAATAGACGGCGCTGCGGCGACGATATTGGCGGTAGAAGGGGACGATGTCGCGGTCCCCCGGTCGCAAAATGCCGCGCGTCGCGTAGTGCGCCGCCGTAGCATCGGTGGCGACGATGCCGGCGAGCAGATCGCTGCCGACCAACGCCGGGTCCGCCTGCGCCCACGGCGTCGTCGCCGGGCCGAGGTCGGCGGCAAGCACAAGCGGCCCTCGCACCAGCGCGACGGTGCGCGGATCGCCCGGCGCCGGCTCGAGTCGCACGGCGAGCGGCAGCGTGATCGCGATCCGGTCGCCCGCGCGCCAGTGCCGCGTCACGATCGCATAGCCGCGGGCGCGGACGGGCGTCACCGCGGCGCCGTTGACGGTGACGCGCGCGCCCTCCCCCGCCCAGGCCGGGATGCGCAGCGCCACCGGGAAGCGCCCGGCGCGCAGCTTGGCGAAGGTCAGCGTCGCTTCGCCCTCGAACGGATAGCGCGTCGCCAGCGACACGGTCGCGCCGCGCGCCGCCCAGTCGGCATCAGCAGCGGTGTAGAGGTTGACGTAGAAGGTGCCGTCCGTCCCCTCCCAGAAGACGGAATCGCCATGTTTCGCGTGGCTCTCCATCCCCGATCCGACGCAGCACCAGAAGGCATCGTCGGCGGTGGTCGAATAGTCACGCGCCACGCCGCTCATCAGCGGCGTCATATAAGTGAAGCCGCCCGTCGCCGGGTCCTGCTGCGCAAGCACATGATTGAGGTGCGCACGCTCGTAATAATCGAACAGGGCGCCGTCCGGCTGCCACGACCATAGCTGCCGCGTCAGCTTGAGCATGTTGTACGTGTTGCAATGTTCGCACGTCTGTTCGGTGATGTGATCGGCGATGGTGTCCGGCGCGGTGAAATATTCGCGATCGGCGTTGCCGCCGATGACGTAGGAATGATGCGCGGTCACCGCGGTCCAGAAGGTGCGCGCCGCCGCCGCCGCGGCGGGATCGCCCGCCACCTCGTACAGCCGGGCGAGGCCGATCAGCTTGGGCACTTGCGTATTGGCATGGAGGTTGGCGAGCCGATCCTCTCCGCGCGCGAGCGGATCGAGCACCGTGTCGTCATGGATCAGCCGCGCCATGCGCAGCCAGCGGGCATCGCCGGTGCGCGCATGGAGCTCGGCATAGCTTTCGTTGAGGCCGCCATATTCGCAGCCGAGCACCGTCTGCACCTGCGCCGGGGTCAGTGCCGCGAAGACGCCGGCGATATAGCCGGCGAGCCCCTCCGCCACGCCGAGTGCGCGCGGATCCCCCCAGGTCTGATGGACGTCGAGCAGCCCGGCGAGCCACTTATGGACGGTGTACAGCGGTGACCAGGAGCCGTTGAGATCGAACCCGCCCGAGGTGATCTCGCCACGCCGGATCTCGGCGAAGATCACTTCGCCATCGACGATCGTGCCGTCCTTGGTCTTGCGGCCGAGTGCGCCGACATAGCCGGTGCCGCGCGTCGCCTGTGCCAGCGCCAGCTCGCCGACGATATAGTCGGCGCGGCGGTGCAGCTCGGCATCGTGCGTCTGCTGCCAGGTGAGCGCCAGCGCGCTGAGATAATGGCCGAGCGTATGGCCGGCGATCGTATCGCTCTCCCAGCCGCCGTAGATCGCCGCCTTCGGTGGCAGTCCCGCATAGAGCCGCACGTTGTGCAACAGCCGGTCGGGGTCGAGCCGCAGCAGATAGCGGTGATTGACCGCCACAGCCGTCGCCTGATCCGACGGATGCAGGCGGATCGCGGCCAGCGGCAAAGGGCGGGCCTGCGCCATGGGCGTCGGCATCGCCGCGGCGAACGCCCTGCCGGCGAACGACAGTGCCGCGGTCCCCATCATCACCTCACGCCGCGACACCATCGCCCGCTCCTTCCGACTTATCGTATACGATGAGATATAGGAAATTTGCCGGCGACGCCAGACGGATATTGTATACCTTATTATTGACATGTATCGCTTGCTCGAATCAGCGACAGAAAGTTGCGATAAAAGGGGCGTCAGAATGACTAAATTGCCTACCGCATCACGTGTGTCCGCGGGTCTTGCCGCGCTCGCCTGCGCGCTCGTCAGCCACGCGGCGTCTGCGCAGATCGCGCCGGTGCCGCAGGCCGATACCGGCGCCGCGACGCTGACCGACAAGCCCGATGCGGAGGCGAGCGAAGAGGTGGTGGTGACCGGCACCCGCATCCGCCGCCCCGATCTGATCAGCAACAGCCCGCTGACCACCGTCAACGCCCAGGAGCTCGCGCTGCAGGGCGCGACCAATGTCGAAAACGTCCTCAACCGGTTGCCGCAGTTCACCGCCGACGCCAACGAGAACGTCTCGAACGGGTCCGACGGCACCGCGAACGTCAACCTCCGCAATCTCGGCGCGAGCCGCGTGCTGACGCTGATCAACGGCCAGCGCATGCTGCCGACCCAGGCGATCGACATCAATTTCGTCCCCTCGGCGGTCGTCGAGCGGATCGACGTCGCGACCGGCGGCGCCTCCGCGGTCTACGGCTCCGACGCGCTGTCGGGCGTGGTCAATTTCATCCTGCGCGACAAACTCGACGGCGTCCGCCTCGACGTCCAGTCGAGCGTCGCCGATCACACCAACGACAACAGCTTCCTGCGCTCGATCATCGGCGCGCGCGGCTATAGCAACGCGCCCGAACATGTCCGCGACGGCGGCAAGCAGGACGTCAACGCCGCGGTCGGCAAGACCTTCCTCGACGGGCGGCTCAACATCACCGCTTATGCGGGTTATCGCCACACCGATCCGGTGCTGCAATCGACCCGCGACGTGTCGGCCTGTGCGCTCAACAGCGCATCCACCACCTTCACCTGCGGCGGGTCGAGCAACACGCCTTATGGCACCTTCACCCCGCTCGCCGGTCCGGCCGCGGGACAGAAGCTGACCAACAGCATCGACGGCAGCCGCACCTGGGTTCCCTATGTCAGCTCCGTCTATGCCTATAATTACGCGCCGCTGAACTATATCCAGCGCGCCGACGACCGCTACAATGCCGGCGCCTTCCTGCACCTCAAGATCGCCCCCGCCGCAGAAATCTACGGCAGCTTCATGTATATGAAGGACAAGAGCTTCTCGCAGGTCGCTCCCTCGGCGCTCTATTTCGGGCAGACCTATACGGTCACCTGCAACAACCCGCTGCTCAGCGCCAGCCAGGCGCAGACGCTGTGCGGCACTGCCGCCGGCACCGCGGCGACGCAGAACACGCTGATCGGCTACCGGCTCAGCGGCACCGGCGCGCTGCCACGGCGCGACAGCCTGCAACATGAGGATTTCCGGTCGATGGTCGGCGTCCGCGGCGATCTCGGCAGCGGGTTCCATTATGACGCCAGCGTGCTGCGCTCGGTCGCGCATTACGACGAGACCTATCTGAACGACGTCAGCGTCGCCAAGGCGCAGCGCGCGCTGCTCGCCGTGCCCGACGGCAAGGGCGGTGCCGTCTGCCAGTCGGTGCTCGACGGAACGGATACGGCATGCGTTCCGGTCAACGTCTTCCAGGCCAATGCGATCACCAGCGCCGCGGCCAATTACCTCTACGCCCCCAAGTCGACGCAGGGCCGCTATGCGCTCAGCGTCATCTCGGGCAGCGTCACCGGCGATCTCGGCGAATTCGGTATCACCAGTCCGTTCGCGCATGACGGCGTCGGCATCGTCCTCGGCGGCGAGCACCGTCGCGAGACCTTGCTGTTCACCGGAGACGAACTGGCGTTGGCGGCCGGCACGCAGAATTCGGACGGCATCATCGCGGTCAACGAAGGCTTCGGCGAAATCGAATTGCCGCTGGTGCAGGATAAGCCGTTCATCCGCGGCCTGACGCTCAACGGCGGCTTCCGCTACTCGTCCTATAAGAACCGGCAGGATTCCACCGGCTTCCGGTCGAGCTACAACGCCTTCACCTACAAGGGCGAACTCAGCTGGCAGGTGGTCGAGCCGCTGCGCCTGCGCGCCAGCTACAACCGCGCGATCCGCGCCCCCAATATCACCGAATTGTTCTCCAACCTGTCGCTCGGCAATGCCAATGCCACCGATCCCTGCGCCGGCGCGGCCCCGACCGCCTCGCTCGCCGCGTGCCAGCTCACCGGCGTCACCGCGGCGCAGTACAACAATCGACTCGTCATCGAATGTCCGGCCGATCAGTGCACCGGCCAGTTCGGCGGCAACCGCAACCTGAAGCCCGAAAAGGCCGACACCTATACCGCCGGCGCCGTCTTCGCGCCGAACGGCGGCCGGACCCTGTCGGTCTCGCTCGATTATTATCACATCAAGGTGAAGGACTATATCGGCAGCATCGATCTCAACACGACGATCGGCCAATGCTTCTCGACCGGCAATCCCTTCTATTGCGGGCTGTTCCATCGCGACCCGCTGACCGGTTCGATCTTCGGCACCGGCTATGTCGTGTCGACGACGCTCAACACCGGCTATCTGCAGACCTCGGGCCTCGACGTCACCGGGACGGTCGTCATCCGCCTCGGCAAGTTCGGCAAGATCGCCACCGATTTCGTCGGCACCTATCTGCTCCAGCAGATCACGCAGCCGCTGCCCGGCGGCGGCACCTATGACTGCAAGGGGCTGTTCGGCTATTCGTGCGGCCAGCCCAATCCGACCTGGCGGCACAATCTGCGCGTCACCTGGAGCCCCGACGACACGGTCAGCCTGTCGGCCAACTGGCGCTACCTCGACGCCACCCGCCTGTCGTCGACGTCGAGCAACAGCTTCCTGACCGGTGATGCCGACCCGATCGACGCGCGCATCCCCGCCTACAGCTATTTCGATCTTACCGCGGCGGTCGCGATCAACGACAATCTGTCGCTGCGGCTGGGCGCGAACAATCTGCTCGACAAGAGCCCGCCGGCGCTGGCGTCGGGCGTGCTAAATCTCTTTGGCAACGGCAATACCTATCCCGGCGTCTATGATGTGTTGGGTCGGCGGATCTTCGCCGGCGCGACCATACGGTTCTAGGACGAAGGGCCCGGATGTCGATCACCCGCCTGCCCGCGCTCGGCGCGCTGTTCCTCCTCGCCGGGGCGGCACCGGCGGTGCCGGTCACGCCATTCGCGATCGGCGCGCTGCACGGTACGCTGCGCGCCGACACGCAGACGCTGGCGCAGCTCTCCCCCGCCGGCGAGCCGGCCTTCAGCTTCGTGCCGACCGCGCGCGAGGCGGAGCGGTCGGGGGATGGCTATAATTACGTCGGGGATCTCGACCTGCGGCTGCGCGTCGCGGGCGGGACGTGGCGCGACTTCGGCTCGGCGCATCGCCGCCGGCCGATCGTTGCGCTGCCGACGCCGCGCGGCACGATCGCCGCGGCGGACATCACCGCGACGATGGGCGACGGCATGCCGCTCCTCGTCGAGCGCCGCTGGCAGATCGATCGCGGCGCGCTCGCCCTGCGCTTCCGGCTAACCAACCGCAGCGCGGCCGCGGTCGAGATCGGCGGGCTCGGCATGCCGATGGCCTTCGACAATATCATCACCGGACGCGACCTCGATCAGGCGCATGCGCAGGCGAGCTTCGCCGATCCCTATATCGGCCGCGACGCCGGTTATCTCCAGGTGACCCGGCTCAACGGCCAGGGTCCGGCGCTGCTCGTCCTGCCCGGCCGCGATACGCCGTTCGAGGCCTATGCCCCGCTCGCCGATGCCGCGCATGCGCCGGCGGACGCGGTGTTCACCGAAAAGACGCGCCGCGAACAGACGTTCGAGGGCTTTTACGACTGGCTCGTCCACTCGCGCGGCTTCGCCGAACGCGAATGGCGCAACGCCGGTGGGCAATGGAATGCGCCGACCAGCCGCCTGCTCGCGCCGGGTGCTTCGCTGGAAATCGGCGTCCGCTTCGTCGCCGCGCCGACGATCCGCGGCATCGAACCGACGCTGATCGCGCAGCGCCGCCCGGTCGCGATCGGCCTGCCCGGCTATGTCGTGCCGACCGACCAGAGCGCCAGCCTGTTCGTCCGCGCGCCGTCGCGCCTCACCGGCTTCGACAGCAGCCCGGCGGACGCGCTCGCCGTCCGGCGCGCGGGCAGCATCCACGGCTGGACGCGGCTGGCGATCCGCAGCCATGGCTATGGCCCGGCGCGGCTGACGCTCCATTATGCCGACGGGCAGCAGCAGACGGTCAGCTATTACGTCACCCGGCCGCTCGACACGACGATGGCGGCGCTCGGCCGGTTTGCGACGACGCGGCAATGGTATGAGGGCAAAGGCGATCCGTTCGGCCGCTCGCCCGCGATCCTCACCTATGACCACGAGGCGCAGCGGATCGTCGATGTCGAACCGCGCGTGTGGATCGCCGGGATGAGCGACGAGGGCGGCGCGGGCAGCTGGGTCGCGGCGATGATGAAGCAGCTCGATCATCCCGATGCGGCCGAGGTCGCCAAGCTCGAGCGGCTCGTCGACGAGACGGTGGTCGGCCGCTTGCAGGTCGCCGACGGGCCGCATCGCGGCGGCGTGCGCAAGAGCCTGTTCTATTACGATCCCGCCCGCTTCCCGACGCTGTATCGCGATCCGGCGGCGTGGAAGAGCTGGACGGCGTGGGATGCCAAACAGGCCGGCGATCTCGGCCGATCGTACAATTATCCGCATGTCGCGATCGGCCATTGGGTGCTCTACCGGCTGGCGCGCAACCACGTCGGCCTCGTCACGCGGCATGACTGGCGCTGGTATCTCGACTGGGCGCAGACGACGATCGTCGCGATGATGCGCGACGCGCCTTATTATACGCAATTCGGCCAGATGGAGGGCAACGTCTTCCTCGACATCCTCGCCGATCTGCGCCGCGAGGGGATGACCGCCGAAGCCGATCGGATCGAGGCGCTGATGCGCGCGCGAACCGACCATTGGGCGGGCCTGCGCTATCCGTTCGGCAGCGAGATGGCTTGGGATTCGACCGGCCAGCCCGAGGTTTACGACTGGCTGCGCCATTTCGGCTATGGGCGGCAGGCGGTGCAGACGCGTGAGGTGATCCTCGGCTATGATCCGACGCTGCCGAGCTGGGGCTATAACGGCAATGCGCGCCGCTATTGGGACTTCCTCTACGGCGGCAAGACGGCGCGGATCGAGCGGCAGATCCACCATTACGGTTCGACCAACAATGCGCTGCCGCTGTTCGATTCATTCCGCCGCGACCCCACCGATCTGCATCTGCTGCGCGTCGCCTACGGAGGGCTGATGGGTGGGATCACCAACATCGATCGCGACGGTTTTGCCTCCGCCGCCTTCCATGCCTGGCCCGACCGGATGCAATGGGATGCGTATAGCGGCGACTATGGCATGGGCTATTTCGCGCATGCCTATGCGGTGGCGAGCTATCTGGTCGACGACCCGACCTTCGGCTGGCTCGGCTTCGGCGGCGAGGTGACACAGGCCGCCGGCAGCGTGACGATCCGGCCGCGCGACGGCGCCCGCACGCGGCTGTTCATCGCCCCCGCCGGCCAGTGGATCACGCTCGCTGCCGGTCGGATCGCCGCGGCGCGCTACGCGCCGAAGACGGGTGCGATCACGCTGACGCTCGATCCCGCCGATGCCGCCACGCCCGCCGCGCGGCTGTTCGTCGCACGCACCACGCCGGCCGGGCGGGACTATGCCGTCGCCGGCGGCACGGCGGAACGCGGCGGCGTCACGCTGCCGCTCGCAACGACGCCGGTCGAGGTGACGCTGCGCCCGCGCTGATCAACCGCCACGCAGCAACCGCATCACCAGATCGCGGATGCGGCTGCGGCTGGCCGGCTGACCATCGAGGATGCCATGTTTGGCAGGGGGCAGGAAATGCAGCGGATGCCGCTCCGGCCGGAAGACATAATGGTCGAACCATGCCCGCCACGCCGCCCGCTCCGCCGCGGGGCGTTCGGCGATCGCGAGCATCGCCAGCAGCATCGTCGTATAAGGCGCTTCGGGACCATCGGCGAAACCGTCCCACCAGTAATTGACCAGCACGTTGACCGGATCGGTCGCCTCGACCTGATGCCACCACAGTTTGGGGACATAGAGTGCATCCCCGGGTTCGAGATCGACCAGCTCGGCGCGATCCCGCCAGCGCTCGAAACGCGGGAAGCGGATATTGCCGGGCGGGCTGCCGACCGCGAGGCCGACCGGCTGGCCGGCCATCGTATGGTCTATTGGTCCGACATATAGATCGCCGATCGCTTCCGGCGGATAGAGCGTGAAGCGGCGGCGGCCCGCTGCGACGCAGGCGACATTGTCCATCGCATCGTAATGACAGGCGACGCTGGAGGCGTGCCCGATCCAAACCCGCGGCGAGACGTCGGCCGGTACGAACGGCAGCCGCACCGCCGCCGCGATCCCCGGCAGATAGGTCTCGGCCGGCAGCGAACCCATATACAGGCTCGGCCGGTCGGCCGCCTCGGCGGTCGCGACGATGCGGGTCAGCGCGTCGCGAAACGGCACCGTCTCGCGCGTGAAGTTGAACCCGGCGAGCGCCTCGTCATAGAAATAGCGCGCGCCGATCGCCGGGCGGCCGATGAACATTTCCGCCGACTGGCCGGCATCCGCCGCCAACAGTGCCGCGATCACCGCCTCTCGCCCGCCGGCGAGCATCGGCCAATGGCGTGCGACGCCGCGCAGCACGACCGGCGCCCCCGCCGCGACGACCTGCGACCGGAAGGCGGCGGGATCGGCGAGCGCCGCCGCCGGCGCCTCGGCGATCATTGCGCCGCCGCCAGCCGATCGTTGTGGATCCGCCCGAGCGTGCGCAGATGCCGCACCGAAGTGGTCTGCGCATAAGCGAGTTGCAGGTCACCCGCCCGGAACAGCGCCAGCACCGCCTCGTCGGGCAGCGCGTGCAGCGCATCGAGGCTGATGGTGTAGAGGCCGTCGAGTTGCACGCTCTGGCCATTGTCGAACTGCATCGCGACGTCGATCGGTTCGAGCAGCCAGTGATCGAGCAGCCGCCGGATGAAGGCGTCGGTCGCGGCAAGACCTTGGTCGAGCGTGTGCAGCGCCTGCTGGACGCGCTTGAGCGCAGGCGTCGCCTCGCCGGTCGCTTCGAACAGCGCGGCGCCCTCGTCCTTTGCGAACGCGGCATGCTCGCGATCGATCACGACCTGCCCCTCGGCGATGAAGAACCCCTGTCGCTCGAGGTCCGCCGGCCGATAGTCGCGGAGCGCGCCATCCGCGCTCAGCAGATTGCGCCCAGGCTCCAGCCCCATCACCACACCGGCATAAAAGGCGCCGGTCTCGGGGTGTTTGGTGAACAGGATCGGATAATAAGGCGCCGCCTTGAGGAATTCGTCCGCGACGATCTGGGCGAAGTGGCGCGGAGTGTCGATCCGGCGCGACAGGCGCAGCGCGGCATGATCCGCGCGGTTCAACATCTGCCAGTCCGGCATCGGCCCCTCCATCACCTTGCTTTTGATAGCGCTGCAATTCGCACGATCCGTCGCCGATGCAAAGCGACGATCACTCTTACAAATGCTTGCAAATCCACGGCGGCCCATTATTGTGAGCGCTACCGTTCGAGATGGTTCCTGGCGTCGTGCCGGCGAATCGCGAAAGAAATGAACACGCGCCCACGCCCCCGCCAGAAGGGGTCATGCGCATCAGAAGAGGGGATGCCTAATGTCTACGTCTACGCGCGCCCGTCGTGGAGCCCGCGGGTTCCGCCGGCTTCACGTTCTTGCCTGCGCCACCAGCCTCGCCGGTTTCGGCTGGGCTGCGCCCGCGCTGGCGCAGGACGGCAATCTGCAGAACAGCACGACCAGCCAGCCGGCCGCGCCGCAGCCTGCGGTGCCGTCGACCGCCAACACGACCACCGCGTCGGAGGCGGGCCAGCCTCAGGATGCCGCCACCGCGCAAGACGTGTCGCAGGGCAATAGCGCGGAAGGTCCCGGCGAGGATATCGTCGTCGTCGGTCTGCGCGGGTCGCTCCAGCGCAACCTCGACCTCAAGCGTACCTCGTCGGGCGTCGTCGACGTCATCTCCGCCGAGGACATCGGCAAATTCCCCGATTCGAACGTCGCCGCCTCGCTCCAGCGCCTGCCCGGCGTGTCGATCCAGCGCAACGGATCGCGCGGCGAGCCGACCGGCATCACCGTCCGCGGCTTCGGCGGCGACTTCAACACCACGCTGTACGACGGCCGCCGCATCTCGACCGCGACCGGCGGTCGCCAGATCGACTTCTCGACCGTCGGCGTCGATTTCATCGGCCAGCTCAGCGTGCTCAAGACTCCCGACGTCTCGCTCGCATCGAGCTCGATCGGCGCGACCGTCGACATCGCCTTCCCCAAGCCGTTCGACCATCCCGGCTTCCGCGTCGCCGCGACCGGTTCGGGATCGATCCAGGATCGTTCGGGCAAGATCGTGCCGACCGGCGGCCTGCTGATCAGCAGCACCAACAAGGACGAGACGTTCGGCGTCCTCGCCGACGTCATCTACACCAAGCGTGATACCGATACCAATCGTGTCTATGTGTCGGGTTGGCCCGGCGGCAACTACGCGCCCTGCCAGCTCGCCGGCTTCACCGGCACCTGCACGCCGACCGCGGACACCAATTCGGCCGCCTACGCCACCGCGAGCAACCGACAGAATCTTCCGGGCTGGTTCCCGCAGCAATATGGCGCCGAGCAGCAGCGCGTGCAGGACGAGCGTGTCGACGCGCGCATCGCCCTGCAATACCACCCCTCCGACGATCTGATGCTGACGATCGACAACAATTTCTCGCGCCAGAAAATCACGCAGGAGAATTATGCGTTCGGCGTGTGGTTCAGCCAGGGTTCGCTACGCAACGTTACGCTCGATTCGAACGGCACCGCGACCGATTTCACCCAGACCGGCACGCCGACCGACTTCACTGCCGCGCTCAACAAGCAGATCCTGCAGACCAACCAGACGGGCATGAACGTCAAATATGACGCGACCAGCAACCTGACGCTGGAAGGCGACGTCGCTTATGCCAAGAGCTGGCTCAACCCCGGCAACGTCATCGGCAGCGCCAATGGCGACATCGGTTATGGCAATGCGCTGAGCAACAACCTGCGCTTCAGCGTGCTCGGCGACAGCAAGGATGCCTTCCCGACGATCAGCGGCTACGGTCCGGCGGGCAATGCCGCCGGCTGGGCGGATCAGTCGCTGATCGGCAGCCACGTCACCGTCAACCAGACGCAGCACAATACCGACGAACTGGTCCAGTTCCGCGGCAACGCCACCTGGAAGCAGGACAATGTGACGCTGAAGGCCGGTGGCCAATATTATCAGGACACGTTCAACTTCCGCAACCAGAGCACCTTCACCAACAACTTCTGGCAGGCCTATGCGGGCTACGGCGCGCCGTCGGGCAGCACGACCGGCATCTCGCCGCTGCCGTCGAGCCTCTACCAGGGCTCGGTCAGCCTCAACGACTTCATCCCCGGCTTCAAGGGCAGCCTGCCGCCGTCGGTGTTCGTGTTCAGCCCGATCGCCTATCAGAATTACCTGACCGGCCTCGGCAATCCCTCGGCGACGCGGGTTCCCGGCTTCAATTACGGCAACGTCAACGGCTTCACCGGCACGTTCGACGAAGCGGTCGATCCCGGCAGCGTGCTGCGCGTCCGCGAGCGGACCTGGTCGCTGTACTTCAGCGCCAACTTCAAGACCGAGATCGGCAACCTGCCCTTCACGTTCAATGCCGGCATCCGCAATGAGGTGACCAATCTCGTCGCCACCGGCCAGGGCCGCCTGCCGACGTCGATCACCACCAGCACCGCCGACCCGACGCTGCTGAGCATCCCGACCTATACGGCGGTTCAGGGCGTCACCAACAACAGCTCCTATTCCTATCTGCTGCCGAGCCTGGATGCGAAACTGGAGCTGACCGACAACCTGATCCTGCGCGTCGATGCGTCGCGGACGCTGACGCGTCCGTCGCTCAGCCTGCTCAATCCGGTGCTCAACGTCGGCAACGGCCAGCGCGTCGGCGCCTTGTCGGCGAGCGGCGGCAATCCGAACCTCAAGCCCTATCTCGCCGACAATTTCGACCTCGGCGCCGAATGGTATTATCGCCGCAACTCCTATCTGGCGGTCAATTTCTTCCTCAAGAACGTCAGCAACTTCATCGTCGGCGGCGTGACGCGGCAGGCGATCAACGGGCTGATCGACCCGACCACCGGCACGTTGGCGAGCTTCGCCGTGTCGCAGCAGGTCAACGGCCCCGACGCCACCGTGCGCGGCGTCGAGCTCGCGCTGCAACAGGTATTCGGCGATACCGGCTTCGGCTTCCAGGCCAATGCCACCTTCGTCAACACCAACCGGCCGTATGACAGCACCAACATTAGCCAGACCGGCTTCGCCGTCACCGGCCTTGCCAATTCGGCGAACTTCGTCGGCTTCTATGACAAGGGCGGCTTCCAGTTCCGCACCGCGGTCAACTGGCGCGACAAATATCTGCTCCAGTTCGGTCAGAACCAGAACACCGGTTCGTTCGGGTCGGAGCCGACCTTCGTCAACCAGAGCTTCCAGATCGATCTGACGACGAGCTACGACATCAGCAAGAACTTCAGCGTCTTCGGTGAAGCGCTCAACGTCAACAACAACCAGCAGAGCACGCACGGCCGCTATTCCAACCAGCTGCTCGACGTGTTCGACTATGGCCGCCGCTATACGGTCGGCGCACGCTACCGGTTCTGATCCTCTCCCCTGGGCGGAGCGCAGCTCGACTTGCGCTCCGCCCGTTTTTTGCGAACATCAGGGTCATGCATCCGATCAGGAACATCGTCATCGTCGGCGGCGGCACCGCCGGGTGGCTCACCGCCGGGGTGATTGCGGCGCGTCATCAGGGCCAGCGGCCGCACGGCTTTACCGTCACGCTGGTCGAATCGCCGAACGTCCCGATCATCGGCGTCGGCGAAGGCACCTGGCCGACGCTGCGCACCACGCTCAAACGCATGGGCGTCTCCGAAACTGAATTCTTCCGCCAGTGCGACGCGTCGTTCAAACAGGGCGCGCGCTTCAACCGCTGGACGACCGGCGCCGTCGACGACGGCTATTACCATCCGCTGATGCTGCCGCAGCAATTCGGCAGCGTGAATCTTGCGCCGCACTGGCTCGCTGCGGGCGGGGACGACAGCTTCTGCGACATGGTCACGCCGCAGGGCCGGCTGTGCGACGAGGGCCTCGCCCCCAAGACGATGGCGACGCCCGAATATGAGGGGCAGGCGAATTATGCCTATCACCTCGACGCCGGCAAATTCTCCGCGTTTCTCCAGCGCCATTGCTGCGACACGCTCGGCGTCCGCCACGTCCTCGCCGACGTTACCGAGGTGCTCAAGGACGAGGGCGGCGACATAACCGGCCTGCGCACCGAACAGGGGATCGCCGTCGACGGGGATCTGTTCGTCGACTGCACCGGCTTTGCCGCATTGCTGATCGGCAAGGCGATGGACGTACCCTTCCGCAGCTGCGCCGACACCCTGTTCTGCGACACCGCGCTGGCGATCCAGGTCCCCTATGCGCAGGCGGACGATCCGATCGCCAGCCACACCCTCTCGACCGCGCAGTCCGCCGGCTGGATCTGGGACATCGGCCTGCCGACGCGGCGCGGCGTCGGCCATGTCTTCTCGAGCAGCCATATCGACGTCGATGCCGCCGAGCGTGAGCTGCGCGCCTATCTCGGCCCCGCCGGCGCCGATCTGCCGGTGCGCAGGCTGGCGATCCGTGCCGGTCATCGCGAACGGTTCTGGGAGCGCAACTGCGTCGCGGTCGGGCTGGCGGCGGGTTTCCTCGAACCGCTCGAAGCCTCGGCGATCGTGCTGATCGAATTGTCGGCGAAGATGATCGCCGAGCAACTGCCGCCGTGCCGCGAGGTGATGGACGTGGTCGCGCGCCGCTTCAACGAGACGACCCATTACCGCTGGGGCCGGATCATCGACTTCCTCAAGCTGCATTACGCCCTGACCCGGCGCACCGATACCGACTTCTGGCGCGACAATGCCCGGCCCGAGACGATCCCGGACCGGCTGCGCGGGCTGATGGAGCTGTGGCAGCATCAGTCGCCGTGGCTGCACGACGAATTCGACCGCGCCGAAGAGGTGTTCCCCTCGGCGAGCTATCAATATGTCCTCTACGGCATGGGCGCGCGCAGCGCGGTGCTGCCCGGCACGATCGAGGGTGAGGCGGAGCTGGCACGGCGCGCGCGGCGCGAGAATGCCATGCAGACGCAGCGCATGGTCGCCAGCCTGCCGCGCCACCGTGAGCTGATCGAGCGGATCGTCCGTCACGGCCTGCAACCCATCTGACCCCCGAAAGGCCCGCCATGCGTCTTCTCGCCTCCGCCTCGTGCCTGATGCTCGCGCTCGGTCTGGCCACTACTGCCGCCGCGGCACCGCGGCTCGACGGGGTGCTCGCCGACCATGCGGTGATCCAACGCGATCAGCCGATCGACCTCAGCGGCGATGCCGGCGCGGGCGAGACGGTGATGATCTCGCTCGCCGGCCATACCGTCACCGCCAAGGCGACGCGCGACGGGCGGTTCACCGCGCAGCTGCCGGCGCTGCCCGCCGGCGGCCCCTATGAACTGACCATCGCCGCGGCGAGCGGCGCGGCGGTGATCCGCGACATCCTGATCGGGGACGTCTACCTCTGCTCGGGCCAGAGCAACATGGAGCTCGCGGTTACCGATGCGCAGAAGCTGATCCCGGACGCGCATCCGCCGCTCGACGACCAGTTGCGGCTGCTCACCATCGCCAAGGTCGCCGCGCCCGCGCCGCTCGCCCGCCTGTCGCAGCCGCCGCGCTGGGTCGCCGCGGACAACACCAGCGCGCAGGGCTTTTCGGCGGCCTGTTTCTATATGGCGCAGGCGCTGCGCCGCACCGCCAAGGTGCCGATCGGTGCGATCCATTCGAGCTGGGGCGGATCGCGGATCAGCGCCTGGATGAGCGCGCCGGCCTTGCGCAGCGCCGGCATGGGCGCGGAGGCCGATCTGCTCGCGCTCTATGCTCGCGACCCCGCTGCCGCCGAACGTCGCGCCTCGGGCATCTGGGAGGATTGGTGGCGCGCCGGTTCGGGCGACGCGCGCGGCCGCGAACCGTGGCAGGCCGACGCCGCACTCGACTGGCAGCCGGTGCCGGCGATGACCAATTTCGAAACCTGGGGCATTCCTGCGCTCGCCGACTATAACGGCATGATCTGGTATCAGCGCACGATCGACGTCACCGCCGAACAGGCGCGCGGGGCGGCGACGCTGGTGCTCGGCATGGTCGACGATGCCGATCGGACCTGGGTCAACGGCGTCGGAGTCGGCGGCAGCAGCCTCGCCGCGCAGTCGCGTGTCTATGCGCTGCCCGCCGGCACGTTGAAGGCGGGGCGCAACGTCATCACCGTCAATGACGACGACGTCTATGCCTATGGCGGCATGACCGGCCCCGCGGACACGATGCGCGTCACCTTCGCCGATGGCTCCAGCGTGCCGATCGGCAGCGGCTGGCGCTATGCGATCGCCAAGCGTCTGCCCGGTGCCGCGCCGCGCGTGCCGTGGGACGACATCAATGGCGCCGGCACGCTGTACAATGCGATGATCGCGCCGCTGTCGCCGATGCATATCGCCGGCATCGCTTGGTATCAGGGCGAGTCCGACACCGGCATTCCCGGCTATGACCGGCGTCTCGCCGCGCTGATCGCCGACTGGCGCCGTCGCTTCGCCAGCCCGCGCGCCGCCGCGGGCATCGTCCAGCTCGCCTCCTACGGCACGCCGGAGATCGCGCCCTCCGACAGCGGCTGGGGTATCGTCCGCGACGCGCAACGCCGCGTCGCCGCCGCCGACCCGCTCGCCGGCATCGCGGTAGCGCTCGACATCGGCGACGTGCTCGACATCCATCCCGGCGAAAAGCACGAGGTCGGCCAGCGGCTCGCGCGGGTGATGCGTGCGACCGTCTATAAGGAAAGCATAGCCGCCTCCGGTCCGGCGATCGCCGGGGCGAGTGCGGCGGCGGGCGGTGGTGTCACGCTGCGCTTCGCCGGCGTCACCGGTGCGTTGCACGCGCGGGGCGCGGACCGCGCGATCGGCTTCCAGCTGTGCGACGCGGCGCCGGGCAGCTGCCGCTATGCGAGCGGCACCGTGTCGGGGATGACGGTGACGCTGCCGGGGGACGGCAAGCCGGTGACGCGCGTCCGCTACGCCTGGGCCGATTCACCGGCGACCAATCTCGCCGACGAGGCGCAATTGCCGGTCGGCACCTTCGAGGTGCCGGTAACACGATAAGCGGCAAATGCCGCGAGGGGAGAGACAATGAAGGCGATCACCATGCGGGCGACGGCCCTGGCCACGGCGGGCGTCGCGCTCGCCCTCACCCCGGCGCTGGCCCGCGAATCCACGACGCCCGCCCAGACGCCGGCGCCGGCCGCGGCGCAAGGCGACGAGGCGATCCGCCTCGCCACCGCGACGGTCGCGCGGATGACGATCGCCGAGAAGCTGCCGCAATTGCTCAACGTCGCGCCGGCGATCCCGCGGCTGCGCATCCCCGCCTATAATTGGTGGACGGAATCGCTCCACGGCGCCCTCGGCGCGCGCAACACCACCAACTTTCCCGAACCGATCGGCCTTGCCGCCAGCTTCGACGCGCCGCTCGTCCATGATGTCGCCGGCGCGATCTCGACCGAGGTGCGCGGCCTCCATACGCTCGCGCGCGAGACCGGCCGGGTCGGGCGGATCGGCACCGGACTCGACACCTGGTCGCCCAACATCAACATCTTTCGCGATCCGCGCTGGGGGCGTGGACAGGAGACCTATGGCGAGGACCCGTTCCTCACCGCGACGATGGGCGTCGCCTTCGTCCGCGGCATGCAGGGGCCGAACCCCGATCGCCCGCAGGTGATCGCCACGCCCAAGCATTTCGCGGTACACAGCGGCCCCGAGGGCACACGGCACGAGGCCAACGTCTTCGTGTCGCCGCACGATCTTGAGGACACCTATCTGCCCGCCTTCCGCGCCGCGATCGTCGACGGGCGTGCCGGATCGGTGATGTGCGCGTACAACCGTATCGATGGCCAGCCCGCCTGCGCGAGCGACCTGCTGCTCAAGGAGCATCTGCGCGGCGCCTGGGGTTTCACCGGCTATGTCGTCTCCGACTGCGACGCGGTGAAGGACATCGCCGACAATCACAAATACGCCCCCGACAGCGCCACCGCGGTCGCCGCGGCGCTGCGCACCGGTGTCGACAGCGAGTGCAACAACGCCTCGACCGCCGATATCGCCGGTCTGGAGACCCGCTATCGCGAGGCGCTCGACCGCGGCCTGATCAGCGAGGGGGATGTCGATCAGGCGCTGATCCGCCTGTTCGCCGCGCGCTACCGCAACGGCGATCTGCCCGGCCTGGCCGGCGCCCCCGCCGCGATCCCGACCGGCGCGATCGGCAGCCCGGCGCATCGCGCGCTCGCGCTCGCCGCCGCGGAACGATCGATGGTGCTGCTCAAGAACGACGGCGTGTTGCCGCTGCGCAGCGGCGTCAAGGTGGCGGTGGTCGGGCCGCTCGGCGATGCGACGCGCGTGCTGCGCGGCAATTATTCGTCGGGCCTGTCCGGGCCGCCGGTCTCGGTGCTCGAAGGCCTGCGCACCACGCTCGGCGCGAGCCAGGTGACGCTGGTGCCTTTCGGCGAGTCGATGACCGACGGTGACCGCGTGCCGACCAGCGCGTTGCGCACCCCCGACGGCAAGCCCGGCGTACTCGCCCGTTACTACAATCCGGCGACGCCGCTGCCGGCGCTGTTCGCCCCCGGGACGCGCGAGAAGACGATCGCCGCGGTCCGCTATCAGGCCAAGCCGGTGGTGACGCGGATCGAACCCGATGTCGGTGACCGCAACCTCGACCTCGCGCGCGTCGCCGACGTCCATCGCACGGTGTTCACCGGCTTCCTCGTCCCGCCTGCGACCGGCCGCTACCGCGTCGGCCTGTCGGGCTCGGGCGGGACGCTCGAGCTCGACGGGCGGATCGTCTCGGATCGGACCAAGGCGCGCTGGAACGATCTGCCCGGCATGACCACGATCGAGCTGACCGCGGGCAAGCGCTATCCGTTCACTGTCACCGGCGGCGGCGGCGACCTCGTCTGGAAGCGCGTCTCGGCGACGCCCGACGCCGATCTCAAGCGCGCCGCCGCCGCAGCCGACGTGCTCGTCGCGGTGGTCGGCCTGACCTCGGACCTCGAAGCGGAAGAGACCGGGGTGACGATGCCGGGCTTCTCCGGCGGCGACAAGACGACGCTCGACCTGCCTGCCGACCAGCTGGCGATGCTCGACCAGGCGCGCGCCACCGGCAAGCCGATCGTCCTCGTCGCGATGAACGGCAGCCCGATCAACCTCGCCTGGGCGAAGGATCATGCCGCCGCGGTGCTGGAGGCCTGGTATCCCGGCGAGGCGGGGGGGCTTGCCGCCGCCAATATCCTGACCGGCCGCACCAATCCATCGGGCCGGCTGCCGCTGACCTTCTACCGCAGCGTCGCCGACCTGCCGCCGTTCGGCGATTATGCGATGACCGGCCGGACCTATCGCTATTTCAAGGGCACGCCGGTCTATCCCTTCGGCCACGGCCTCAGCTACACGCGCTTCGCCTTCGCGCCGCTTACCGTCACCCCCGCGCCGGGCGGGGCCGAGACCGGTCTCAGCGTCGCCACCCGCATCACCAACAGCGGCGAGCGCGCCGGGGAAGAGGTGGCGCAGCTCTACCTCGACTTCCCGGACGCGCCCGGTGTGCCCCGCGTCGCGCTGCGCGGCTTCCAGCGCGTCGCGCTGCGCCCGGGCGAGGCGAAGGACCTACGGTTCGACCTGTCGCCGCGCGATCTCAGCGCGGTGACGCCCGACGGCCGGCGGATGGTGATGGCGGGGCGCTACCGCGTCACCGTCGGTGCCGGCCAGCCGGGGACCGGCGTTCCCGGCCAGTCGGCCGCCTTCACCGCCCGTCAGTCCGCGGAGCTGCCGAAATGATCCGCCGCCTCCTGCTCGCCGGCGCCGCGCTGGGGCTGTTCGCGACTCCGGCTCTCGCCGCCGATCCGCTCGCCGCCACCGGCCGATGGAGCGCCAATACCGACGGCAGCGCCCCGACGCCGCCGATGGGCTGGAACAGCTGGAATGCCTTCAACAGCGATGTCGACGAGGAGAAGGTGCTCGCCTCGGCCCAGGCGCTGCTCGACACCGGCCTCGTCAAGCTCGGCTATCGCTACGTCAACATCGACGACGGCTGGTGGCTCAAGCGTCGTCAGCCCGACGGGCGGATGCTGATCCGCACCGATCACTTCCCCTCCGCCGCGACGGGTCGCGACCCGAGCTTCCGCCCCTTCACCGACCGGCTGCACGCCATGGGGCTGAAGGCCGGCATCTATTCGGACATCGGCCGCAACAGCTGCGGCCAGATCTACACGCCCGATTTCAAGAACCAGCCCGAGGGCACCGTCGCCGAACGGGAGATCGGCCTGTACGGCCATATCGACCAGGACATCGCACTCTACTTCCGCGACTGGAACTTCGACTTCATCAAGGTCGATGCCTGCGGTATCCGCGGCCTGCCCGCCGATGCGCCGCGCGTCCGATCGGGCCTGTACCGGGCTCTGCCGCCGCTGGTCGACATGCAGTCGCTCGGCGGCTCCGACGTCGCCGGCATCCGCGGCCTGTACCAGCAGGTCGGCGGCGCGATCCGCCGTTATGCGGGGGACCGGCCCTATGTCTTCTCGCTATGCCTTTGGGGTGCGGGCGACGTGCGCGCCTGGGGCAAGGACGTCGGCAACAGCTCGCGGACCAGCGACGATATCCAGCCGATCTGGACGCGGATGCTGACCAATTTCGACACGGTGACGCATCGCGCGCTCTACGCGCACCCCGGTTCGTGGAATGATCCCGACATGCTGTTCGTCGGCACCGGCGACTTCGATACGGCGCATCCGGTCGAGGCACGCTCGCACTTCTCGCTCTGGGCGATGCTCAACGCGCCGCTGATCATCGGCTATGACCTGCGCAAGCTGACCCCCGAGCTGCTGACGATCTTCGGCAATGCCGATCTCGTCGCGCTCAACCAGGATGCGGCGGGCAATCAGGCGGTACTCGCCTATGATTCAGATGACGTGCAGATCTTCGCCAAGACGCTGGCGGACGGCAGCAAGGGCGTCGCGATCTTTAACCGCACCGCCGCCCCGACCAAGGCGGTGCTCACCGCCGACCACCTCAAGCTGCTCCCCTCGGCCGACGTGCGGCTGCATGACCTGTGGAGCAAGGCCGACAGCCGCTTCCGCGGCGAGACGACGCTGACGCTCGCCCCGCACGAGACGCGCGTGTTCCGCGCCAGCGGCACGCGGCGGCTGGCGAACGGCCTCTATCTTTCCGAACAGACCGGCCGGGTCAATCCGGCGGTCGACGGCGTGGCGACGCCACAGGCCGATCCCACCATCCATCATTCGCCGACGCCCTGGGGTGGCACCCGCGGCACCGGCGACCATCCGCAATATGGCGGCTGGGGCGGTGCCGAGGCGGATCGTGCGCCTTATGGCAAGCTGATGCGCGTCGCCGGGCGGGAGTATGACACCGGCATCGGCATCCTTGCCAATTCGCGGCTGGAGGTCCGCAACCAGGGCTTCACCCGCTTCAGCGCGCAGGTCGGCGTCAACGACTCCGGACAGAAGGCCGGCAAGATCACGTTCGAGATATGGGGTGACGGGCAGTTGCTCGGCCGCTCGCCGGCGATGGCGTTCGGCACGCCGGCCGCTCCCATGCAGGCCGACGTGCGCGGCGTGGCGATCGTCGAGCTGGTCGCGCGCGCCAGCGATGGCGCGATCCAGCCGGCAACCTGGGCCGAGGCCGCGCTGTCCCGCTAAGCACTATCCAATACCTTCCGCTTATTGACTTATCCTGTGATCCGCGCCTTGTCTGTCGGGTGGCCAGCGAAGATGAGACCGACGGGGCAGCCGTGCCCGCACCCGATCCGCGGACGCGGCGACCGGGCCGGCGTCTGCGCGGCGCGGTCGCCAACAAGCTCGGCATCGCCATCCTGTCGGGCGAGTATCGCCCCGGCGACGTGCTGACCGGCGAAATCGCCGCGGCGGAGGCGCTCGACGTCTCGCGCGGCGCCTATCGCGAGGCGGTGCAGGTGCTGACCGCCAAGGGGCTGGTCGAAAGCCGCCCCAAGACCGGCACGCACGTGCTGCCGCGCGAACGGTGGAACCTGCTCGACCCCGATGTGCTCGCCTGGGCCTTTGCCGGCGAGCCCGATCCACGGCTGATCCGCAGCCTGTTCGAACTGCGGCTGGTGGTCGAGCCCGCCGCCGCCGCGCTGGCCGCCGATCGCCGCACGCGCGCGGATCTCAGCCGGATGGGCGAGGCGCTCAAGGGCATGCGCCGCCACACGCTGGCGACCCCGGAGGGCCGCGCCGCGGATCGCGACTTCCATGATGCGCTGCTGCACGCGACCGGCAATGATGCGATGATCGTGCTCGGCGCGTCGATCGGCGCGGCGGTGGCGTGGACGACGCAGTTCAAGCAGCGCACCCGCGCGCTGCCGCGCGACCCCATCCCCGACCATGCGCGTGTCTATGACGCGGTCGCGGCCCGCGATATCGCCGGCGCGACCGCAGCGATGCAGGCGCTCGTCGACCTCGCGCTCAACGACACGCGCAGCGCGATGCCCGCCGAAACGCGGGTCTGACGGTCGTCAGGGGCGCACCGGCCCGGCCGGCGCCAGCTTCGACAGGGTGAAGTCGTCGACGTCGATCCAGCCCCGGCTCGGCGCGGCGTTATAGCAGAACAGCGCATATTGCTCGCCCTGGAAGGTGCCCGTCCGCCACGCGAAGGCGAGCGGCACGTCACCGCCGAGCGCGGTCCAGCGCCGCCCGTCGAGGCTGTAGGCGAAGCGGCTGCGATCGGTGGTGAAGTCCATGTCGGTGCGCAGCCACAGCGCCTCGCTGCGCGGCAGAGCGGCGCTCGCCTGTGTCGTCGTGACCGCGCCCTCGACGCGATCCTCCGTGGTTTCCGCCAGCAATGTGGTCCGGCCGGCGGCATCGCGCGTCACCGTCAGATTGCCGCTATACTGGCCGAGCGTCCCGAAGCCGCAGCGGTCGCCCGCGGCGAGATGGCGGATGTCGAGCTTGACCTCGCCACGGCTTGCCGGCCCCTGCCCCTTCTGGGTCAGCGTGTTGCGCGCCGACCAGAAGCGCGGCGCCAGCGTCGGGCGCAGCCGCAGCCAGCCCGGCCGCTCGGTCAGCGACCAGCGCGCGGGATCGGGATTGTGGTTCCACTGCCATTGCAGCCCGAGCCGCGGGGCGGTGAACGTATCTGAGGTGCCGGGCTCGGCGAAACGGCCGCCGGGAATCGGCTTGGCGGCGCGGCGCGGCACGCGGCCGGGCGCGGATGGCGTGCCCCAGACGGGCCAGCCGTCCTGCCAGAACACCGGGCTCATGTTGGTCATCCGCCCGATCGCGCCGCTGTCTTCCATGACGAAGCCGAACCAGCGCCCGTCGGGCAGATCGACCAGCGCACCCTGATGGCCGCCGGTCTTGTCGTCGATCTGGTCGCGCGTCTCCCACGGCCCGAACAGGCTGCGCGACCGCGACACGCTGAGCGCGAGCCGCGGCGGCAGCGCATTGAACAGATAATAATAGTCGCCGCGGCGGATGATCTTCGACCCTTCCGCCCCCTTGATATAGTGGATGCGCCGCGCGTCGGTGACATGCGCCAGCGCCGCATCGAGCGTCAGCAGCGTGATCGTGCCGTCGGCGGTGGAGGCGGTGGCGAGGTAGGCGCGGCCGTCGGGCTCGATGAACAGGCCGGGATCGAACGCCTCGCGCTCCAGCTCGTGATAGCGCCACGGCCCGCGCACGTCCTTGGCATACCAGATGCGCGTCTTCTGCCCGACCGGCGTGTTGGCGAGATAATAGGTGCCGGCATGATAGCGCAGGCTCGAGGCGAAGAGCCCCTTGCGATAGGCGTCGCCGCCCTGAAGATCGTATTGCGGCAGGCCTTCCAGCCGATCGACGAGATGCGAGACGATCGTCCAGTTGATCAGGTCGCGGCTGTGCAGGATGGTGATCCCCGGCACGTTGGCGAAGGTGGTGCTCGCCATATAATAATCAGAGCCGACGCGGATCACGTCGGGATCGGGATAGTCCGCGTAAAGCACCGGGTTGCGGAAGCTGCCGTCGCCCTGATCCGAACGCCACACCTGCGCCGACGCCGCGCCGGCGATCAGCAGCGCCGCACCCAGCAGGCCGAGCCTCATCGGCCGAACGCCAGCGCCCGGCCGAAGAAGGGCAGCATCGCCCCCTGCACCCGCCCGGCGACGCCGCTGACGTGATCGCCCGGATAGACGGTGAAGCTGTTGGCGATACCGTAGCGGTCGAGCCCATCGTGCAGCCGCGCGGCATCGTCCTTCAACCCGTCACGATCGCCGACGTCGATCCCGATCGCGGCATACCGTTTGAGATTGCCGGCATATTGGTCGAGCATCGCGAGCGGCGCATTCGCCGCCCAGCGGGCCAGCACGTCGGGCTGCGAGACGCCGTCCTTGACCGGCAGGTCGAGGAACAACGGCGGCGCCTTGGGATCGGGCGACCAGGCCGCCGCGGTGGCGAGCTGTGCCCGCAGCCCCCACGGCAGGCTCGCGCTGTCGGCGGGCGAGCGCAGCGCACGGATCGTCGCCTCGGCCGCCGCATCGGTCTGGCCGAGCGCGCGGGTGGAGAGACAGCACGGGCTCATCATGTAGAGCGCGCCGAACGTCTCGGGATGCTTCATGCCGATCCGGGCGGTGCCGTATCCGCCCATCGAATGACCGGCGAGACCGCGGCTGCGCCGGTCGGCGAGGGTGCGGTAATGGCCGTCGATATAGGCGACGAGATTGCGGGCGACGAACGTCTCGAAATCGCCGACCGTCACCGAACTCGAATAGAAGGAGCCGTTGTGCATCGTCTTGCTGTCGGGCAGCACGACGATCATCTCGCGCGTGCCTTGCGCAAAGGCGCCCTCGACCGTCTGCGGCACATGGATCTCCTTGACCCATTGCTCGACGCCGATCGAATAGCCGTGCAGCGCATAGACGACCGGATAGCGCTGCTTGGGATGGCTGCGATAGCCGGGCGGCAGCACCACCAGCACCGCGCGATCGGCGCTATTGCCTTCCAGATTGCCTTCGACGCTGGGCGCATGGACGGTGATCCGCTCGACCGTCACCGGCTTGGCGCCGGCGACCGGCGGCGGCGCGGGCGTCGCGACCTGCGCCGGGGCGGAGGCAGCGCCGAACAGCGCAAGCGCGGCGGCGAGCAGGGGAAGTCGGATCATGCGGAGTCCTCGGTTTGCGCTCATGGCCGTCGGAAGGTCCAGCGCCCGGCCGGGCTCGCCGGATCGAAGGCGGCGAGCGACGGCGTGCTCGCGCCGATCGCGACCAGCGCCAGGTCGCGGCGGCCGCCCGGCACCGTCTTGGGCTTGATGCGATAGCTGCCGTCGGTCAGTTGGTCGATCTGCCACAATTGCTCGGCCGCGCCGGTGAAGACGGGCACCGCCTCCACCTCGCCCGCGGCGGTCGCGGCCAGCGCCCGCGTCGTGCCGGCGATGGTCAGCCTGTAATAGGGTGCACCGAACCAGCCGCCCGCCCCGGCGACCGGCGTGATCGTCCAGAGCTGATGCGGCCGGACCATATAATCGGCGAGGTCGACGCGGACCCGCCCCTGCGGCCAGCCGGCGCTGTCCTGCGCGAGGCTCTGGTCGGGCAGCGGCGCGACGGGATCGCTCGGCTTGGCCATGAAGCTCGCCCGCGCGTCGAACGGGATGCGGACGAAATCGGTCGCGAGCCCCAACGCATAGCCGCTGCGCTCCGAGGCGATCTCATAGGTGCCGGGCACGACATTCTCGCCCGCCACCGGCCAGCCGTCGCGCCACAGCAGCGGCTGGATGCCGAGCACGCTGCGCCCGCTGCGATCCATGTCCGCTTCGTAATGCATCGAGAATTTCTCGACCCCGCCGTCGAGCTGGATGCGGCCGAAATGCCCCGGTCCGATCGACCGGCCGCGCGCGCTCACCACCAGCTTGCCGCCGCCGCGCAGCAACGGCACGCCCATATGATCGAGATACGGCCCGAGCGGACTGCGCGCCCGGCCGACGCGGATATGATAGGTGGAGTTCGGCCCGTCGCAGCAGGTGCCGTGCGTGCCGAGCAGATAATACCAGCCGTCGCGATACATCATCGCGGTCGCTTCCATGTCGATCGCGACATCGACCGGCTGGTTGCCGGCGACGCGCAGGCCGGTCTTCGGATCGAGCTCGACGATGCGGATTGGCCCGAAATAGGTGCCGTAGGTCAGCCACAGCCGCCCGTCGACGAGCAGGAAGGCGGGATCGATCGCATCCGCGGTCTCGACCCCGTCGCTCGACGCGACGACGCCGACGTCGTGATAGCCGAAGCGTGGCGATTTGGGGTCGAGCGACAGCGTCCACATGATCTTGACCTGGCTGGCATGGCCGCCCGACATGCCGCCGCCGCCGACCGCATAGGCGACGTAATAGCGCTCGCCAATCTTGATGACGTCAGGCGCGACGCCGCCGCCGGGGCGGACGGGCCCGCCATGCCACGTCCAGCCGTCGTCGGAGACGAGCCCGCCCTGCCGCGTCCCGAAGGTATACCAGCGGCCGTCCGACAGCGTGACGGTGGAAGGATCGTGGATGAACGGCTCGCCCGCCAGCTGCGCGGCGGCCGGAGTGGCAGATGCGAGCGCGAGCAGCAGGGCGGCGGAACGGATCATGGCGTCTCTCCCCGGATCAGCGCAGCACGGTGGACAGAGCGGTGATCGGCTTGCCGTCCGCATCGAGGAAGCGGAGGCAGAAGTCGCTCAGCCCCGGGCCGTTGATCACCGCGCCACGGATGACGTTGCGGCCCTTGCGCAGCGTCAGCCGGTCCGACAGCACGTCGTCCATCACCATCCTCCGGTCGTTGAACAGGCCGACCGCCTCCTTGCCGTTGAGCCACCAGATCGACGCGGCGTTGGACCCCACCGCCATCCGCACGTCGCGCATCTCGCGCGGGGAATCGACCACGGTATAGGCCCAGAAGATCACGCCATAGGTCGGCTTGCCGAGCCCCTGGGCGAGGTTGAACAGCTTGATGTCGAAGCTGTTCGAATCAAGCGCATGCCAGCGCAGCGGTTCGGCGGCGCGCACCGTATCGCCGTCGCGCGGCGTTGCGGTGAACTGGCCGGGGAAATAGTCGGTGGTGAGCGCGGTACGCACATAGCTGGCGGTGAAGCCGGCGTTGCTGCGATTGGGCTTGGCGATCGGTTCGAGCAACAGCCAGCGACGCAGGAAGCCGTCACCGTCCGGCGTCGCGGGGGCCGCGGCGGCGGGCGTGAAATAGGGTGCGATCCCGGCTGCCGGAGCCGCCTGTTGCCCGGCGGATGCAGGCGTCGCACCGATCAGCAGCGCCGCCGTCGCTGTCGTCAGCCAATGCGGCAGCGACGCACGCATCTGCGATCCCCGAAGGAACGAGAATCGCCAGCGGAAGCGGCGATTACTCCGAGCGTCACGGTCGATGGGCATCGCGGTCATCCCCTCCTGTCGTCACGCGGGCTGCAGTCTGCGATCGTCCGATCGCGCCGCCTCTGTCGTCCCGTGCGTGATGCGGAACCTATGCTGGTAACGCTATCGTGTCTATCGGCTGCGACGCTATTTCTTGGAGTAATAGCCTTTTACCCCGACGCACTTGCTGGCGCGCCGCCTTGGTAGCGGTATAACTCCCGCAACGGCCGACGCATCCGGCGTCAGGACGATCGGGAGAGACAAGGATGGCAAGACGAGCCATGATATTGGCGCTGGCGCTGGCCGGCAGCAGCGCGGCGATGGCAAGCGAGGCGCCGCGCTTCAGCCGCTTCACCTATCAGGGGCAATCGCAGGAGCAGGCGACACCGGCGGCAGGCGAATATCGCAACCCGATCCTGTCCGGCTATTATCCCGATCCGTCGGTGACGCGCGTCGGCGACGATTATTATCTGGTCAATTCATCCTTCGCGCACTTCCCCGGCCTGCCGGTCTTCCACTCGAAGGATCTCGTCCACTGGACGCAGATCGGCAATGCGATCGACCGCCCGGGCCAGCTCGACTTCACCGGCCGCCGCACCTCGGAAGCCGTCTTCGCGCCCGACATCACCTATCACGCCGGTACCTTCTACATCGTCAACACCTGCGTGTCGTGCAAAGGCAATTTCGTCATCACCGCGAAGAACCCGGCGGGGCCGTGGTCCGACCCGATCTGGCTGCCGTTCGAGGGGATCGATCCGTCGATCTATTGGGAGGGCGACCGCGCCTATATCGTCAACAACCGCGCCCCCGCCGAACCGCCGCGCTACGAAGGCCATCGCGCCATCTGGGTGCAGGAATATGACTGGCGCGCCGGCAAGATGGTCGGCGAGAGCACACAGCTGATCAACGGCGGCGTCGATATAGCCAAGAAGCCGGTGTGGATCGAAGGGCCGCACATCTTCCGCAAGGACGGCTATTATTATCTCACCGCGGCGGAGGGCGGCACCAGCGTCAACCATTCGCAGGTCGTGTTCCGCTCGCGGGAATTGCGCGGTCCGTATCAGCCGTTCGCGGGCAACCCGATCCTGACGCAGCGCGATCTCGATCCGGCCCGCCCCAATCCGATCACCTCGGTCGGTCATGCCGAGCTGGTGCAGACGCAGACCGGCGACTGGTGGGCGACCTTCCTCGCGGTGCGGCCCTATCAGGGCAATTACTATAATATCGGGCGCGAGACCTTCCTGCTGCCGGTGACGTGGCGCGACGGCTGGCCGATCATCCTGCCGCACGGCCAGACGATCCCCTTCACCGCCGCCGCACCCCGGCTGCCGCAGCAGCGCCCGCCGGCGCTGCCGACCAGCGGCGACTTCGCCTATACCGACACCTTCGCCGGACCGAAGCTGGCGATGCAGTGGATCGGCGTGCGCACGCCGCAGACGCCGGTCTATCATATCGACCGTCACGAACTGGTGCTCGACCGCGGCGCGGCGATGGGCGACCTCACCGGCGTGCCCGCCTTCGTCGCGCGCCGTCAGCAGCATCATAACGCGACGATCAGCACCACCGTCCGCTTCACCCCGGATGCCGATGGCGAACGCGCCGGCCTCGCGGCGATGCAGAGCGACCAGAACTTCCTGTTCTTCGGTATCACCCGCCTCGCCGGCAAGCCGATGGTCGCGCTCTATACCAGCGACAAGGGCGCCGAACGGCTCGTCGCCTCCGCCCCGCTCGCCGCGGCAGGCCCGGTGACGCTGACGATCCGCGCCACCGGCGGCACGATGGCCTTCGCCTATCAGGCGGGCGGCGCGACGCGGACGCTCGCCAGCGACGTCGACGCGCGCTTCCTCAGCACCGAAGCGGCGGGCGGGTTCGTCGGCACGCTGATCGGCCCCTACGCCTTCCGGCGCTGAAACGAAGAGGGGCGGCCCCGCAGGACCGCCCCCCCGTTCGTTGCGATGACCGGCGGATCAGCCCGCCATGTCCTCCAGTTCGCGACCCGCGGTTTCGTTGACCATCTTGCGGACGAAGAAGAACGACGCCGCCGCGAAGAAGGCGTAGCCGAAATAGGTCACCGACAGGCCCGGCGACACGGCCAGCGCCGGGAAGCTGACCGAGATCGCCGCATTGGCGATCCACTGCGCGAAGCCCGACACCGCAAGACCCGAGCCGCGGATCTGGTTCGGGAACATCTCGCCGAGCATCACCCACATCACCGGGCCCCAGCTGCCGTTGAAGAAGATCACGTAGAGGTTGGCGGCGATCAGCGCGATCATGCCGTTATGCCCCGGCAGCGAGACGGCGCCCGCCGCATCGGTGACCGCGGTCGAGAAGGCCCAGGCGACCACCGCCAGCGTCACCGCCATGCCCGCCGACCCGACGAGAAGCAGCGGCTTGCGGCCGATCTTGTCGACGGTCGCAATCGTGAACAGACACGCCGCGATCGACAGCACGCCCGACAGGATGTTGATCTGCAACGCATTGTCTTCGGTGAAGCCGACCGCTTCCCACAGCACCGCGCCATAATAGAAGACGACGTTGATGCCGACGAGCTGCTGGAAGATGGCAAGACCGATGCCCGCCCACAGGATGGGACGGATCTTGCCGGTGCGCTTGTCGCGCAGGTCCGACAGCTTGGGCTTGTGGTGATCGGCGGCGAGCGAGTTGCGGATCTCGCCGACCTTGCGATCGGCCTCGGCCTTGCCGAACAGGCGGGTGAGCACGGTGTGCGCCGCCTCCTCACGCCCCTTGGCCATCAGGAAGCGCGGGCTTTCCGGAATGACGAACAGCGCGACGAGGTAGATCGCCGCCGGGATCGCCTGCAGCCAGAACATCCAGCGCCACGCCGGATAGCCGAGCCAGAACGGCGCGGTCGAACCGCCGGCATAGCGGGCGAGGACGAAATTGGCGACGAACGCGCCGGTCAGGCCGGTGATGATCATCACCTGCTGCACGCTGGTCAGCCGGCCGCGGATCGAGGCGGGGGTGACTTCCGAGATGTAGACGGGCGAGATGACGCTCGCCGCACCGACGCCGAGGCCGCCGATGATGCGCGCGAAGATGAAGATTTCCGACCCGCTCGCCGCGCCGGCGAGCAGCGCGCTGACCAGGAACAGCAGGGCGGCGAGCATCATCACGTTGCGGCGGCCGATCGCATCGGCCATCCGCCCGGCGCCGAACGCGCCGATCGCCGAGCCGACCAGGATCGCGCCGACGTTGACGCCGATGCCGAGCCGGCCAAGCGCGAACGCTGCCTCCAGCCCCTTCTGGGTGCCGTTGATCACCCCCGAATCATAGCCGAACATGAAGCCGCCGATCGTCGCCACCGCGACGATCGCGGCGATGAAGCCGTGATTCGTGGCGGTCCCCCCCGCCCCCCTTGCCATATCCGTCATCGTCTCTCCTGTGCCGGTCACCGCCGGCGAATGAATGGACCTTAGTGGTTATGCCGTGGCGTACGCGCGGCGATACCCCGATATTTGAGTGCGAAGTCGAGGACGCCGCCCTGCCCGAGCTGGCCGGTCTTTTCCCGATACAGTTCCTCCCACGGCGTGTGGCTTTCGGCAATGGGGGGCGCATCACCGCCGCGCCGGATCGCGATCTCGGCCGCGTCGACCAGGGCGTCGCACCGTCCCGTATTGAGATCGACGCGGATCCTGTCGCCGGTCCGCAGCCAGGCGAGCCCGCTGCCGACCGCGCTTTCGGGGCTGGCGTTGAGGATCGACGGGCTGTCCGACGTGCCCGACTGCCGTCCGTCGCCGAGCGTCGGCAGCGTCAGGATACCGCGCTGGATGAGGTGATCGGGCGGCTGCATGTTCACCACCTCCGCCGATCCCGGCCAGCCGATCGGGCCGGCGCCTCGGATGACCAGCATCGAATTCTCGTCGATCCCGAGCGCGGGATCGTTGATGCGATGGTGGTAATCGTCCGATCCCTCGAACACCACCGCCTTCGCCTCGAAGACGTTCTCGCGCCCCGGCACGGTGAGATAGCGGTCGCGGAAGGCGGGGGAGATCACGCTGGTCTTCATGATCGCGAAGTCGAACAGATTGCCGGTCAGCACCAGGAACCCCGCCTGCTCCTTGAGCGGCTGGTCATAGGGCCGGATCACCTCGCGGTCGCTGGCAACGCGGCCGGCGCAATTCTCCGCGACGCTGCGGCCGGTGACGGTCAGGCAGTCGCCGTCGAGCTTGCCCGCGGCGAGCAACTCGCTCATCACCGCCGGCACGCCGCCGGCGCGGTGGAAGCGTTCGCCGAGGAACCGCCCTGCCGGCTGGACGTCGACGATCAGCGGCAGGTCGTAGCCATGATCCATCCAGTCGCTGGCGCGCACCTCGATCCCGGCATGCGCCGCCATCGCCTGGATATGCGGCTGCGCGTTGGACGATCCGCCGATCGCGGTGACCAGGCGGATCGCGTTGAGGAAGCTTTCACGGCTGAGGATGCGCGACGGGCGCAGATCCTCATAGGCCATGTCGACGATGCGACGGCCGGTCTCATAGGCGATCTGGCCGCGCTCGCGATACGGGGCGGGAATCGCGGCGCAGCCGGGCAGCGACAGGCCGAGCACCTCGGCGACCGCATTCATCGTCGAGGCGGTGCCCATCGTGTTGCAATGGCCCGCCGAGGGCGCGCTGTCGGTGGCACGCTGGAGGAACTCCTCCTCGTCGATCTCGCCCGCGGCGAGCTTCCGGCGCGAGCGCCAGATGACGGTGCCCGAACCGACCAGCTCGCCTTCATGCCAGCCGTCGAGCATCGGCCCGCCCGACAGGACGATCGCCGGAATGTCGACGGTGGCGGCGGCCATGATCCCCGACGGCGTCGTCTTGTCGCATCCGGTGGTCAGCACCACCGCGTCGATCGGATAGCCGTACAGCGTCTCGACCAGACCGAGATAGGCGAGGTTGCGGTCGAGCGCCGCGGTCGGCCGGCGGCAGTTTTCGAAGATCGGATGGACCGGAAATTCGAGCGGGATGCCGCCCGCGTCGCGGATGCCGTCGCGCACCCGCCGCGCCAGGTCGAGGTGGATGCGGTTGCACGGGCTGAGGTCGCTGCCCGACTGGGCGATGCCGATGATCGGCCGGCCCGAGCGCAGTTCCGCCGGCGTCAGGCCATAATTCATGAAGCGTTCGAGGTAGAGCGCGGTCATGTCGGCGCGGGCCGGGTCGGCGAACCAGTCGCGCGAGCGGAAGGGACGGACCGGTTGGCGTGACACGCTATACTCTCCACCTGGGCGATGCACTCGCTCACCCCTATTGGTATCGCTATCAGGCCAAGCCCGCACGTCAAGGCCGCAAACGGTCGTACCCGAGACGCCGACCTCCCCGCAACCGGCGCAATCCCGTTTCGATACGATCGATCGACGATCGATGCGCGGGCACCGCCTCCGACATCGAAATCCCCGGCCCGAACCGCTTGCGGAAAATCGATCGCCTGCATATGGTAGCGCTATCCCGCACTCGCGGCAGCTGCAGGCCTCGTCAGAAGGCCGTCATTAGGAAGGATCATCCGCCATGAGGCTTCGCCTCGCACTCTGCCTGACCGCCGCGACGATGGGCGCGACCGCCACGCTCGCCCTCGCGCAGGTCGCCAAGCCCGCCGCCAGCGAGCCACGCAGCCCGGACGGCAAGCGCTATACCGCACAGCCGCTGGTCAAGAACCTCTATTTCGCCGATCCGTCAGCGCACGTCTTCAACGGCAAGCTCTACGTCTATCCCAGCCATGATGTCGACGCGGGCATCCCCGACGACGATCTCGGCACGCAATATGCCATGCACGATTATCGCATCCTCAGCATGGATCGCCCCGGCGGCCCGGTGACGGTGCATCCGGTGGCGATCGACGTGAAGGACATCCCCTGGGCGACGAAGCAGACCTGGGCGCCCGACGCGGCCTATAAGAACGGCACCTATTATCTGTACATCCCGGCGCGCGACAAGGACGGCGTGTTCCGCATCGGCGTCGCCACCGGCAAGTCGCCGACCGGCCCGTTCAAGGCCGAACCGCAGCCGATCAAGGGCAGCTTCTCGATCGACCCGGCGGTGTTCACCGACAGCGACGGCCAGAGCTATATGTATTTCGGCGGCATCTGGGGCGGCCAGTTGCAGCGCTGGACCACCGGCCGGTTCGACCCCAATGCCGGCGACACCGACCTCAAGCAGGACGACAAGCCCGCGCTGTCGCCCAAGATCGCGCGCCTGACCCCCGACATGAAGCAGTTCGCCGAGGCGCCGCGCGACGTCGTCATCACCGACGAAGCCGGCAAGCCGGTGCTCGGCGGCGACCATGATCGCCGCTTCTTCGAGGCGTCGTGGACGTTCAAGCGCGGCGGCAAATATTATTTCACCTATTCGACCGGCGACACCCATTACCTCAATTACGCGATCGGCACGTCGCCCTACGGCCCGTTCCGTTATACCGGTCATTTCCTGATGCCGGTGCAGGGCTGGACCTCGCACCATTCGATCGTCGAGTTCAAGGGCAAGTGGTGGCTGTTCTATCACGACACGCAATTGTCGAATAAGAACTACCTCCGCTCGGCCAAGATGACCGAGCTGACGTTCAATAGCGACGGTACGATCCGTCCGATCAACCCGTTCAAGGACTAAGACCGGCATGTTCCTCGGCATCGATATCGGCACGTCCGGCGTCAAGGCGGTGGTGCTCGATACGCACGGCAGCGTCGTCGGTCAGGGTACCGCCGCGCTGACCGTGCAGCGGCCGCAGCCGCTCTGGTCCGAACAGGATCCGGACGCCTGGTGGCAGGCGACCACCGCCGCGGTCCAGGCGATCGACCCGGACGTGCGGCGCGCGGTACGCGGCATCGGCCTCGCCGGGCAGATGCACGGCGCGACGCTGCTCGACGCGGACGACCAGCCGCTGCGCCCGGCGATCCTGTGGAACGACGGCCGCTCCTTCGCCGAATGCGCCGAGCTCGAGGCGGCGACGCCCGATTTCCACACGGTGGGCGGCAACCTCGTCATGCCGGGCTTCACCGCGCCCAAGCTGCAATGGGTCCGCCATCACGAGCCCGAGCTGTTCGATTCCGTCGCCACCGTGCTGCTTCCCAAGGACTATGTCCGGTTGCAGATGACCGGCGACAAGGTCTCGGACCTGTCCGATTCGGCGGGCACTCTGTGGCTCGACGTCGCCGGGCGGCGCTGGAGCGAGACGCTGCTCGCCGCCACCGGCCTGACCGAGGCGCAGATGCCGACGCTGGTCGAGGGCAGCGCGGCGACCGGCCGGCTGCGACCCGAGATCGCCGAGCTGTGGGGCATGGCCGCGGTGCCGGTCGCCGGCGGCGGCGGCGACAATGCCGCGGGCGCGGCGGGCGTCGGCGCGGTGCGCGACGGCGATGCGTTGCTGTCGCTCGGCACGTCGGGCGTGATCTTCGTCGCCACCGATCGCTTCCGCCCCAATGTCGCGGGCGCGGTCCATGCCTTCTGCCACTGCCTGCCCGACATGTGGCACCAGATGGCCGTTCACCTGTCCGCCGCCTCGTGCATCGACTGGGTTGCCAGGATCACCGGCGCGGCGGGCGCCGCGGACCTGTTCGCGCGTGCCGAGCGCGCGGGGCCGGGTGCCGGACCGGAGCTGTTCCTCCCCTATCTCTCCGGTGAGCGCACCCCGCACAATGACGCGCAGGTCCGCGGCGCCTTCCTCCGGCTCGACAATGACACCGGTCCCGACCGGCTCGCGCAGGCGGTGCTGGAAGGCGTCGGCTTCGCGCTAGCCGACGGCCTGCGCGTGCTGCGCGACGCCGGCACGACGATCGAGCGCCTGTCGGTAATCGGCGGCGGCGCCCGCTCGCGCTACTGGGGCGAGACGCTCGCCGCGGCGATGGACGTCGAGCTCGTCTACCTCCAGGGTGGCGAGGTCGGGCCGGCACTCGGCGCCGCGCGCCTCGCCCAGCTCGCCGTCGACGGCGGCAATCCTGCCGAGGTCTGCGCCGCGCCGCCCGTCTCGCACGTCATCACGCCCCATCCGGCGCTCGTCGAGCGCCTTGCTCCCAAAGCCGCCGCCTTCCGCGACGCATACACCCGCATAAGGACCCTCTAATGGCCGACTTTTTCGCCGACATCCCGCAGATCCGGTACGAAGGACCGGACAGCGACAATGAACTCGCCTACCGCTTCTACGACAAGAACCGCGTCGTGCTCGGCAAGACGATGGAAGAGCATCTGCGCTTCGCCGCCTGCTTCTGGCACACCTTCTGCTGGCCGGGTTCCGACGTGTTCGGCGGCGGCACCTTCAACCGCCCGTGGCACCGTGGCGCCAACGACAGCGCCGCCGCGGCGGAGAAGCGCGAGGTCGCGTTCGACTTCTTCCAGAAGCTCGACGTGCCCTTCTATTGCTTCCACGACGTCGACGTGATGGCCGATGCCGCCAATGTCGGCGAGCATCGCCGCTATTTCGCCGAAGCGGTCGACCACCTCGAAAAGCTCCAGGCCTCGTCAGGCCGCAAGCTGCTCTGGGGCACCGCCAATCTATTCAGCCACCCGCGCTTCGCCGCCGGTGGCGCGACCAATCCCGATCCCGAAGTCTATGCCTTCGGCGCGATGCAGGTGCGCGACGCGCTCGAAGCGACGCATCGCCTCGGCGGCCAGAACTACGTCCTGTGGGGCGGCCGCGAGGGCTATGAGACGCTGCTCAACACCGACATGAAGCGCGAGCTCGACAATTTCGGCCGCTTCCTCAGCCTCGTCGTCGAGCACAAGCACAAGATCGGCTTCACCGGCACGATCCTGATCGAACCGAAGCCGCACGAGCCGACCAAGCATCAGTATGACTTCGACACCGCGACGGTCTACGGCTTCCTCAAGCGCTACGGCCTCGAGAACGAGGTGCGCGTCAACATCGAGGCGAACCACGCGACGCTGTCGGGCCACACCTTCGAGCATGAGATCGCCACCGCCGGCGCGCTCGGCATCTTCGGGTCGATCGACGCCAACCGCGGCGATCCGCAGAACGGCTGGGACACCGATCAATTCCCCAATTCGGTCGACGAGCTGACGTTGGCGATGATCGAGATCATCCGGGCGGGCGGCTTCACCACCGGCGGGTTCAACTTCGACGCCAAGGTGCGCCGCCAGTCGATCGACGCGGTCGATCTGTTCCACGGCCATGTCGGCGGCATCGACGTCGTCGCCAAGGGCCTGCTCAACGCCGCGGCGCTGATCGAGGACGGTCGTCTCGATGCCGCCAAGGAAGAGCGCTATGCCGGCTGGACGGGTGAGTTCGGCAACAAGATCGCCGGCCTCGACCTCGCCGGCATCGCCGATCTCGCGGTCGAGCAGAACATCGATCCGCAGCCGCGCTCGGGTCGTCAGGAGCGGCTGGAGAATCTGATCAACCGCTTCCGCTAAGAGAAGGGGGCGGGGCGTTCGTCGCCCTGCCCGCGCCGCTTATCCGTCAGGCCGGCCATGCCGCGCCTGACGGGCAAGCGCACCGAGGTCGCCGCCACGCCGATCAGCGGCGCACGCCCGCGGGACCGCATACCGACACCGGCGCCCCCAAGGGTCGCCATCCGGGACGCCGCAGACGGTGACCGGCGATTTGGGAGGATGACGATGCGCCGAGCCTTTGCCCTCGCCGCGCTGCTCGCGACCGCGCCGCTACCGGCGCAGGATCCCGCGCCGCAGCCGCCGCCGCACTATACCGCGATCCCGCTCTGGCCGGACGGTGCCCCCGGTGTCACCACGCGTCGCCGCGAGCCGGAGGTCGGCCGCGACTATTGGGTGCGCAACATCCACGATCCCTCGCTGATCGCCTTTCCTGCCGATGCGAAGAAGCGCAACGGCGCGGCGATCGTCATCATGCCCGGCGGCGGCCATAAATTGCTCGTCTGGACCAACGAGGGCACCAAGGTCGCCACCGCGCTCAACCGCATGGGCATCACCGCCTTCGTGCTCAAATACCGGCTCGCCAACGAACCGGGCTCGACCTATTCGGTCGAGGGCGACGCCGCCGACGATGCGCGCCGCGCGATCCGCTGGGTGCGCGCGCATGCCGCCGATTACGGCATCGACCCGGCACGCGTCGGCGCGATGGGCTTTTCCGCGGGCGGCGAGCTCGTCTCGCAGATCGCCGACAATCCCGAGCCCGCCGGTCGCCCGGTGCGCGACGCGATCGACCGGCTGCCCGCGCGGCCCGACTTCCAGGTGCTCGTCTTCCCGGGACCGCGCGGCATTCCCGCCAAGGCGATCGCCGCCGCGCCGCCCGCCTTCCTCGTCGCCGGCAGCCGCGATGCCTGCTGCGCCGCGCCGTCGGTCGCGCTGTACGAGCAGTTGCGCAAGGCCGGCGTCTCTGCCGAGCTGCACATGTACGCCGACAGCGATCACGCCTTCAATCTCGACGAGTCGGACCGGATCTCGATCCTGCACTGGCCCGACCGGTTGAACGACTGGCTCGCCGACAGCGGCTGGCTGTCGCCGCGCACCGCCAAATAATCCAAATCATCGGGAGAGAGACGCATGACGAAACGACTCCACGCCTTCGCCATCGCGCAATTGCTGCGCCCCCTCGCCATCGCCGGCTCCGCGTGCGCGGCCGCGACGCTGGTCGCCGCGCCCGCGGCAGCGCAGGACGACAAGATGGTGCCGATCGCCATTCCGGCGCAGCCCAACGCGATCACGCTCGCCACCGGCAAGCTGCCCGGCAATCCCGCGCCCGAGGCATGGCATCGCCAATATGGCAGCGTCTTTGCGCGCAACGTCACCGTCGCGACGCTCACCCCCTTCCTGCCCGATCCCGGCAAGGCGAGCGGGGCGGCGGTGATCGTCGCGCCCGGTGGCGGCTTCCGCACGCTGTCGATGGAGAATGAGGGCTGGGACGTGGCGCGCGCGCTCGCCGCCAAGGGCGTCGCCGCCTTCGTGCTCAAATACCGGCTCAACCCGACGCCGGCCGACATGCCCGGCTTCGAAAAGTCGATGACGGCGATGTTCACCCCCGGCGCCCGACCGCCGCGGCCCAACGCCGGCGCGATGGCGGCGACCCTCGCGCCGCAGATCGCCGATGCGCGCGCCGCCTTCGCGCTGGTCCGCCAGCGGGCCGGTGAGTGGCATGTCGATGCCGACCGGATCGGCATGATCGGCTTTTCCGCCGGCGCGATGCTGACGATGGCGACGACGCTCGACGGCGGCGACGCCAAGCCCGCCTTCATCGGCAACATCTACGGCCCGCTCGCCGCGGTCACCGTGCCCGCCGACGCGCCGCCGATGTTCGTCGCGCTCGCCGCCGACGATCCCTTCTTCGGCAACGGCGGCTTCGGCCTGATCGACAGCTGGCGCACCGCCAAGCGGCCGGTCGAATTCCATCTGTTCGAACAGGGCGGCCACGGCTTCGGCATGTATCCCAAGACGACGACGAGCACCGGCTGGTTCGACGAATTCGCCCGCTGGATGGATATGCACGGCTGGCTCAAGCCGCGCGGCTGAACGACGGCGGGGCGGATCGCATCCGCCCCGCCGGGCTGCAACGAAGACCCGCGACGGCCGGATAAAAGATGGTTAAGGATGCGCCCTTCGTGACGAGAGGGATCGCGGGTGCAGACCGGTGCAGTGTCCGTCGCCATGGCGACCTTCAATGGCGAGCGGTTCCTCGCCGAGCAATTGCGCTCGCTGGCGCAGCAGGATCACCTTCCCGCCGAACTCGTCATCTGTGACGATCAGTCGACCGATCGCACCGCGGCGATCATCGCGGACTTTGCGCGCACCGCCCCCTTCCCCGTCCGCTTCCATCGCAACGAGACGCGGCTGCGCTTCTCCGACAATTTCATGAAGGCGATCGCGCTGTGCGAGAGCGACCATATCGCCTTCTGCGATCAGGACGACGTCTGGCTGCCGGGCAAGATCGCCCGGTCGCTGGCAGCGATGACAGCGACGGGCGCGCTGATGTGCTCGCATCGCGTCGAGCTGATCGACGAAGCGGGCGCGCGGATCGGCACCTCGACCAACCTTTCGCGCCGTGCGCTGCTGGAGGGTGCGGGCTTCGAGCCGTGGGGCGTCTTCCTCGGCTTCACCTGCACGATCGATCGCCGGTTGCTGCATCTGATCGATCCGGCGATGCGGCCGCACGACCTGATCGAATATGAGCGGCCGATGTCGCACGATCGCTGGTTCTACCTCGTCGCCGGCCTGTTCGGCAGCCTCTGCTATATCGACGAGCCGCTCGCGCTCTATCGCCAGCATGGCGCCAATGTCTTCGGCCGCACCCGCACGACGAAACTCCATGGCCTCGCCAAGGCAGTGCGCAAATATCCGGCCTATATCCGGCAACGGGGGCGCATCGCCGCCGAGACCGCGAGCCTGCTGGCGCGGGTGCGCGATGCGATCGCCTCGCCCGAATTCGACGGCGCGGCGGAGCGCTGGTCGGGCGTCGCCGAATTCTATGCCGTGCGCGAGGCGGTCTTCAGCCAGCGGGCCCCGCTCACGCGGCTGCGGCGGCTGTTCGCCGCCTATCGGCGCCAGCTCTACAGCCGCGGCTGGGGACGCGGCGGGCGGTCGCTGATCGTGCAGGATGCCATCGCCGCGATCATCGCGCGTTAGCCCCGCCGGGTGGACGCGCCGGGCCGGGCACCCTAGGGGCGCGGCCATGATAGGCTTCTCCCAGGCGCGCCTCGCGCCGATCACGCGGCTGCTGTTCTGGGCCGCCCTCGTCTTCGCGCTGGTGATGGCGCTGTCGCCGAAGCCGCCGATCACCGTCACGGTGGTCGACAAATGGCAGCATATGGCGGCCTTCGGCACGCTGACGGTCTTCGCCTGCGCCGGCTGGCCGCAGGCGCGGCTGCTGCGCATCGCCGAGCGGCTGAGCTTCCTCGGCGCGATGATCGAACTGGTCCAGTCGATTCCGATGCTGCACCGCGACTGCGACATCATGGACTGGATCGCCGATACGGCAATCATCCTCGGCGTGGTCGCGGTGGTGGCGCTGGCGCGGCGCGGGCAGGCGCGGATTTTGTGAGAACACGATGGTGGGTCCGCCGGGGCTCGAACCCGGGACCTCTCGATTAAAAGTCGCTTGCTCTACCGACTGAGCTACGGACCCCCGCCATCGATCCGGCGCACCTAAGCGCGGGGGCGCGGTCGGTCAACTGCATGTGCCAATTGTCTTACGCTGCGCCCGACCGGCGGCACCCGCCAGTCGGGCGCGATCGCCGCCAGCGGCGCCAGCACGAAGCTGCGCGCAGCGAGCGCCTCGTGCGGCACGCGAAGCCGGGGTTCGCGCCAGACGCCGCCCGACCAGAGCAGGATATCGAGGTCGATCACCCGCGCCCCCCAGCGGCGGCCGCGTCGCCGCCCGAACGCCGCCTCGATCCGCTTGAGCCGGGCGAGCAGCACCGGCGGCGGCGCGTCGCTGGCGATCAGCACCGCGGCATTGGCGAATCGGCGGATCGACGGGCCGAGCGGCGCCGATGCGATCACCGGCGACACCGCGACGATGCCGCCGATCGCATCGATCGCCGCCGCCACCTCCGCTGCCGGGCCGCCGTGCCGCCCGCGCCGGTTCGACCCGATCCCGATCGCATAGATTGCCGTCGTCATGGCGGGGCTTTAGGCGAAAGCGATGACCTTCGATACGCTTGCCCCCGCCCCGCCGGCGCCCGCCCCGCTCGCCGCCGTCGAGCCGCCCTATGATTGCCCGCGCTGCCCGCGCCTCGTCGCCGCGCGCGAGGCGCTGCGGCGCGACAATCCGAGCTGGTGGAACGCCCCCGTCCCCGGTTTCGGCGATCCTGCGGCATGGCTGGCGATCGTCGGCCTCGCGCCGGGGCTGCACGGCGGCAATCGCACCGGGCGCGCCTTCACCGGCGATCATTCGGGCGCGCTGCTCTATGCGACGCTCGCCAAATTCGGCCTCGCCACCGGCAGCTTCGCCAACCGCGTCACCGACGATCTCGCGCTGACCGGCGCGATCATCGTCAACGCGGTCAAATGCCTGCCGCCCGCGAACAAGCCGACGCCGGAGGAGATCCGCACCTGCCGCCCGTTCCTGGAGAATGAGGTGGCGGCGCTGCCCAATCTGCAGATCGTCGTCGCGCTCGGGCAGGTCGCGCACCAGTCGGCGGTCAAGGTGATGGGCGGCCGCCTGCCCAAGGCGACCTTCGCCCATGGCGCCGAGCATCGCATGCCCGACGGCCGCATCCTGATCGATAGCTACCACCCGTCACGCTACAATCAGAACACCGGCCGCATCGACGATGCGATGTTCGAGGCCGTGTTCGCGCGCGCGGTCGCGCTGCGTCAGATGTCCTGAGTCAGCCGCCCGTAGAGTTCGGGCCGGCGATCGCGGAAGAAGCCGAAGGCGGCGCGGTGCCGCTTGACCCGGTCGAGGTCGAGCGTCGCGACGATCACGCCTTCCTCGTCCCGGCCGAGCTCGGCGAGAATGTCGCCGCGCTCGTCGGCGATGAAGCTGGTGCCGTAGAAGGTCTGGCCGTGCTCGACGCCGATCCGGTTGGCGGCGACCACCGGCACGACGTTCGACACCGCATGGCCGACCATCGCCCGCCGCCACAGCCGCGCGGTATCGAGGCTGGTGTCATGCGGCTCGCTGCCGATCGCGGTCGGGTAGAAGAGCACCTGCGCCCCCATCAGCATCAGCGCGCGGGCCGTCTCCGGATACCATTGGTCCCAGCAGACGCCGACGCCGAGCGTCCAGCCCGGCGCGGCGGCGGGCGCGGGCCATACCTTGAAGCCGGTATTGCCGGGGCGGAAGTAGAATTTCTCCTCATAGCCCGGCCCATCGGGGATATGGCTCTTGCGATAGACGCCCTGCACCTCGCCGTCCGGGCCGATCATCGCCAGGCTGTTGTAATGGTGCGGCCCGTCCGCCTCGAAGAAGCTGGTCGGGATGGTCACCTTGAGCGCCTCGGCGAGCGCCTGCATCGCCAGCACCGCCTTGTGCTCGCCGACCGGCGCCGCCTGGGCGAACAGCCCCTCGTCTTCGACGCGACAGAAATATTCGCCCTCGAACAATTCGGGTGGCAGGATCACCTGCGCGCCCCGCCCCGCCGCTTCGCGCACCAGGCGCGAGACGTTGGCGATATTGGCGTCGATATCGTCGGAGAAGGCGAGTTGCAGCGCGGCGACGGTGAGCTGGGTCATGCGCGCCACATAAGACGGCGCGGGCGAGTCGTCACCCCTTGCCGCGAATCCCGCCCTCCGCCCGGGGCAAGCTCAACGCGCTCTCACTCAACCGTTCGGGCTGAGCCTGTCGAAGCCCGAGCTCGCGATCGAAGCCCGCCCTTCGACAGGCTCAGGGCCAACGGAGGAGTAGGAGGGCGGACCCGACTTATCTGTCAGTCGCGGGCGCGGCCGGCACCTGCTGGCTGATGCAGTGGAAGCTGCCGCCGCCGGTCAGGATATGATCCGCGCGCAACCCCACCGCCTCGCGGTCGGGGAACAGCGCCTGTACCGCGCGCACCGCCGCCGCATCATTATCGGCGCCGTACAGCGGCACCACCACCGCGGCATTGCCGATGTAGAAGTTCATATAGCTCGCCGGCACGACCTCCTCGTCGCGCAGCACGCGCCCCGGCGAGGGGATCGTGACCACCTCCAGCCCCGCCGCGCGGGCATCGCGCAGCGCATGGCTGTAGACCTGCCAGTTGGGGTCGTTCTCCGCCGCCTCGGGCAGCGCCAATTTGCCCTCGCCGACGAAGCGGGCGAGATTGTCGACATGGCCGTCGGTATGGTCGTTGAGCAGCCCGTCGCCGAGCCACACCACCCGCGTCAGCCCGAGATCGCCGCGCAGCCGCACCTCGATTTGCGCCTGATCCATCGTCGGGTTGCGATTGGGGTTGAGCAGGCATTGCGTCGTCGTGACGACGGTGCCCGTCCCGTCGCCGTCGATCGCCCCGCCTTCGAGCACCCAGTTGCAATAGCCGACGCGCCGGCCGAGCCGCTGCGCCAGCCGCAGCCCGATCGTATCGTCACCGGGCAGATCATATTTGCCGCCCCAGCCGTTGAAGCCGAAATCGCACGCCTCGCCGTTGCCGAGCAGGATCGGCCCGGTATCGCGCAGCCAGATGTCGCCGAACGGCTCGACCACCACCTGGGCGAACGGCGCGAGCGCCTGTGCCGCGGTCGCCGCCTCGGCGTCGGCGGCGACGAGAATCACCGTCTCGCCGCGCCCGTCGGCATGGACCGCCCGCGCGAAGGCGGCGACTTCGGCGCGGGCGGGATCGAGGTCCTCCTGCCACAGATCGGGATGACTCGGGAAACCGATCCACACCGCGTCATGCTTGGCCCATTCGGCGGGCGGCGGCGGCACGAGGCTCATTTGGCGGCTCCCGCACCGGCGCGGCTCTTGTCGCGGATCGCTCGAAATTCGTCGCCCGGCAGCCAGTTGGGCCAGGTGCGCCCATCCGCCAGATCGCGGGCGATCATGTAATATAGGCCGACGTCCTGCTGCACGCCGCTCCAGTCCCAATTGGGATCATATTCGTCGGCGGGTGCGTGGTAGCGATGCTCCTCATAATCCTTCGCCGCCGCCTGCCCTGCGGCAAGCCCGCCCCTGACCAGATTCTGGCCGGTTTCGAAATAGACCATCGGCACGCCATGCTTGGCGAGGCTGAAGTGATCGGAGCGGTAGTAGAAACCCTTTTCCGGCGTCGGCTCCGGCGTCGCGGTCCGCCCCTGCCGCTTGAGCGCGGCGTTGAGATAGCCATCGAGTTCCGACTTGCCCGGGCCGATGACGATCACGTCCCTGGCGGGACCGTACATGGCGAGCGCATCCATATTGGCGCCGCCGACCGTCTGGCTGAGCGGATAGACCGGATTGTCGCCATAATAGGCCGAACCGAGCAGCCCCGATTCCTCGGCGGTCAGCGCGACGAACACCATCGAGCGGCGCGCCGGCCCCGCCTTGGCATTGGCCTGCGCCAGCGCGACCAGCGCCGCGACGCCATCGGCATTGTCGACCGCGCCGTTGCAGATGCCGTCGCCGTTGACCGGCGTGCAATGGCCGAGGTGATCCCAATGCGCCGAGAGCAGCACATATTCATTCGGCGCCTCACGTCCCGGCAGGATGCCGACGACATTGTGCGAAATCTGCTTCTTGATCTGATTGTCGAAGCTGACCGACGCCTTGACGCCGAGCGGCACCGCCTTGAAGCCCTTCACCTTGGCGGCGGCGGCGAGCTGGTCGAAATCCTTGCCCGCGCTCGCGAACAGCGCGTGCGCCTGGTCGAGCTGCATCCAGCCGTGCGCGGCGGTGTCGTCCATATGGCCGTTGGCGGCATCGGCGACATGCGCCGCGCCGGTGTTGCTCGATGCGACGACGTTCCAGCCATAGGCGGCCGGCTCGGTCTGGTGGACGATGATCACCGCCGCCGCGCCCTGCCGCGCCGCTTCCTCATATTTGTAGGTCCAGCGGCCATAATAGGTCATCGCCCGGCCGCCGAAATCGCCGGTCAGCCCCGGTGTCTGCCAGTCGGGGTCGTTGATCAGGACGATCACCGTCTTGCCCTTCACGTCGAGCCCGGCATAGTCGTTCCACCCCTTCTCGGGCGCGACGATGCCATAGCCGGCGAAGACGACGTCGCTGTTCCGGACGTCGATATGCGGCGTGACGCGATAGGTGCCGACCACCATGTCCTTGCCGTAGGCGAGGCTGAGCGGGGACGTGCCGCCGGTGAAGGTCAGCGGCGAGACGTTCTGCGCGGTGATCTCGACCAGCGGCACGTCCTGCAGCCAGCTGCCCTTGTTGCCCGGCTTGAGCCCCGCCTGCGCGAACGCGGTCTTGAGATAGGCGAGCGTCTTCTCCTCGCCGGCGCTGCCCGGCGCGCGACCTTCGAACGCATCGGACGACAGCGTCTTGGTGACCGTCTTCATCGTCTCGACGGAGATCGGTGGCGCGGATTGCGCCAGCGCCATCCCCGGCGTGGCGAGCAGGGCGGCAAGAATGAGACGACGCATCGATGACTCCGGAAGGCGACTGGCAGCGTGGCCGGTCTTTTGCCGCCGGCGCGCGGTCTTGTCCACGGTGGGGCGCGACGGTTTTGCGCGCAGAGGCGCAGAGGACGCAGAGGGGTTCGGCCCCGTGCGCCGGCCGAAGGCGCCTGTTCACTTGGCGCAAGCAGCGCCCGGCGTGCCGCGTCGCAGGGATGATTCACGCGAAGACGCGAAGCCGCGAGAAGACGGAGACCGGGCCTCGCCTGCTACGATCGGTCCCATCCCCCCAACACACCATCGTCGCGTCTTCGCGCGAATTATTCAATTGACCGCATCATCCTCCGCGTCCTCCGCGGCTCTGTGCGCAAACAAAAAGGGCGGCCCCGCAGGACCGCCCTTTTCGAACCTGAATACCTCAGGAAGATCAGCGCGAGTAGAACTCGACGACCAAGTTCGGTTCCATCTTCACCGGATAGGGCACTTCGTCGAGCGTCGGAACGCGGACGAAGGTGACCTTGGCATTGCCGTCCGGCGCGACGTAATCGGGGATGTCACGCTCGGCGAGGTTCTGCGCCTCGAGGATCAGCGCCATTTCCTTGGCCTTGGTGCCCAGCGTGATCTCGTCGCCGACGAAGCAGCGGCGCGACGCGATGTTGCACTTCACGCCGTTGACGCGGATGTGGCCGTGGCTGACGATCTGGCGCGCGGCGAAGATCGTCGGCGCGAACTTGGCGCGGTAGACGATCATGTCGAGACGCTGCTCGAGCAGGCCGATCAGGTTCTGGCTGGTGTCGCCCTTCATCCGGGCGGCTTCGGTGTAGCAGGCCTTGAACTGCTTTTCGGTGACGTCACCGTAATAGCCCTTGAGCTTCTGCTTGGCGCGCAGCTGGATGCCGAAGTCCGACACCTTGCCCTTGCGGCGCTGGCCGTGCTGGCCCGGGCCGTATTCGCGCTTGTTGACCGGGCTCTTCGGCCGGCCCCAGATGTTCTCGCCGAGACGACGGTCGAGCTTGTGCTTGGCGCTATGGCGCTTCGACATGATAATTCCTTGGCAACTGTAACGACGTGACCCCGCCCCATGGCAAGCCATCGGGCGGGCTGGTCCCGGTATCGCTCTGCTGATCCTTGCGGGGCAGGCCATCCGCTTCACCGGGGTGCGGGGGCTGTTGCGAAGGCGCGCGCCTAGCTGGCACGCCGTGTCATGTCAATCAGTTCCCGCTGCTGTTGCGCCGCGCGCCCACCGTCGATTCGACGTTGCGGGCATTGGCCGCGTCGATCTCCGTCCACTCCGACTTGGTGTGGCAGGTGTGCTTGGGCAGCGTCGATCCGGTCGGCACCTCGCTGCGGCAGATGCGCTTTTCCTTGACCGGCGGGGTCGGCGTGGCGGCGGCGTCGGGCGTCGCCTGCGGCGGGAGCGTGGCGAGGCCGAGCAGCAGTGAAACGATCATGACGCAATGTCCTTCGGTGGAAACACTTCAGCAACTATGACGTATTCCGCCGCACCGACAAGCCCCCGCCCCCTCGACTTGGCGGCAGCCCGCGTTAAGGACGGCGCATGTCCGACGCTCCGCTCCCCGGTCCGCTCTGTTCGACGATGCAGGAGGTGCGCGCCGGCGTCGACGCGCTCGACCGCGAGCTGGTCGCACTGCTTGCCCGCCGCTTCGCCTATATGGACGCCGCGGCGCGGATCAAAGCCGAGCGCGGCCACGTCCGCGACGAGGCGCGCAAGGCGGAGGTCATCGCCAACGCCCGCACCGCGGCGGAGGCGCTCGGCCTGCCGGGTGCGGTCATCGCCGATCTATGGGAACAGCTTGTCGAGGCGTCGATCGCCTACGAACTCTCCGCGTTCGATCGCCGCTGAGCCTCGACCCGGCGTTCCTTGGCGCCGTCGAGCGCCGACAGCACGCCGCGCAGCGTCCGCACCTCCTGCGACGACCAGCCCGGTTTGGTCAGCAAGGTGCGCAGCGTCCGCCGCGTCTGGAACACCTTGTCGGGCGGGAAGAAGAAGTTCGCCCGCTCGAGCATGTCGTCGAGCTGGAGGATCATGCCTTCCAGCTGCTCCTGCGACGCGGGCGGTTCGATCGGGTTGATCGACGGCTGCGCGAGCGCGACGCCCTTCGACCATTCATAGGCGACGAGGATCACCGCCTGCGCGAGGTTGAGGCTGCCGAATTCCGGGTTGATCGGCACGGTGACGATCGTCCGCGCCAGCGCGACGTCATCGGTCTCCAGCCCGGAGCGTTCCGGCCCGAACAGGATCGCCGATCGCTCGCCCGCCGCATGGATGTCGCGCGCCGCGACTTCGGGCGTCACGACGGGCTTGGTGATGCCGCGCTTGCGCACCGTCGTCGCATAGACATGCGCGCAATCCGCCACCGCCTCGGCGACGGTGTCGAACAGCTGCGCCTGGGCGAGCACGCTGTCGGCACCGCTCGCGGCCGGCCCGGCCTGCGGATTGGGCCAGCCGTCGCGCGGCGAGACCAGGCGCATGTCGGTCAGCCCGAAATTGAGCATCGCCCGCGCCGCCTTGCCGATATTCTCGCCGAGCTGCGGGCGGACGAGCACGATTGCCGGTTGCGGCCCGCTCATTCCGCGCGCCCCGCCTGCTCAACCGTGCCGGCGAACTCCTCGAAGTCGCGCGCCTCGCTGAAGTCGCGATAGACGCTGGCGAAGCGGATATAGGCGACCGAATCGAGGCCCTTGAGCCCGTCCATCACCATCTCGCCGATCCGCTTCGACGATACCTCGCTCTCGCCCTGCGTCTCGAGCTGGCGCTGGATGCCGCTGACCAGTTTCTCGATCCGCACCGGCTCGATCGGCCGCTTGCGCGTCGCGATCGATACCGAGCGCAGCAGTTTCTCGCGATCGAACGGTTCGCGCCGCACGCCGTCGCCGCCGGTGCTCTTGATCACCCACAGGTCGCGCAGCTGGATCCGCTCGAACGTCGTGAACCGCGCCGCGCAGCCTTCGCACTGGCGCCGACGCCGGATCGCCGCCCCGTCTTCGGTGGGGCGGCTGTCCTTTACCTGGCTGTCTTCATGGCCGCAGAACGGGCAGCGCATTCAGGCGATCACCCGTTGCGCTTGGCATAGGCGACGCTCGCGCCGACGATCGCGCCGAGCACCGGACCGACGAACGGCACGGGGATCGCCACCACCGCGCCGATCGCGCCATACTTGGCCATCTTCTTGCCGAGGCCGGGGGTGTTCTTGACGGTCGCCTGGACCTCTTCGATCTTCGACATGGTGTTATCCTTGGTAGATGGGGAAGCGTGCGCACAGCGCGCGCACCCGACCCCGAACGTTCGCCTCGACCTCGGGGTCCCCGTGTTCGCCCTTCTTCGCCAATCCGTCGAGCACGTCGGCGACCATATGGCCGATCTCGCGGAACTCGGCCGCACCGAAACCGCGCGTCGTGCCGGCAGGCGAGCCGACGCGGATGCCGCTGGTCTTGACCGGCGGCAGCGGGTCGTTGGGAATGCCGTTCTTGTTGCAGGTGATGCCGGCACGCTCCAGCGCCTCGTCGGCATCCTTGCCGGTGATGCCGAGCGGGGTGAGGTCGATCAGCGCGAGATGCGTGTCGGTGCCGCCCGAGACGACGTCGCTGCCCCGCTCCTTGAGCGTCGCGGCGAGCACCTTGGCATTCTCGACCACCGCGGCGACATAGCTCTTGTAGCCGGGCTGGAGCGCCTCGCCGAAGGCGACCGCCTTGGCGGCGATGACGTGCATCAGCGGCCCGCCCTGCAGGCCGGGAAAGACCGCCGAGTTGATCTTCTTCGCCAGCGCCTCGTCGTCGGTCATGATCATGCCGCCGCGCGGGCCCCGCAGCGTCTTGTGCGTCGTGGTGGTGACGACATGGGCGTGGCCGAACGGCGTCGGATGCAGGCCCGCGGCGACGATGCCGGCGAAATGCGCCATGTCGACCATGAAATAGGCGCCGACCTTGTCGGCGATGGCGCGGAAGCGGGCGAAGTCGATGACGCGCGGATAGGCGCTGCCGCCGGCGATGATCAATTTGGGCTGATGTTCGACCGCGAGCGCCTCGACCTGGTCATAGTCGATCAGATGGGTCACCGGGTCGACGCCATATTGCACGGCGTTGAACCACTTGCCGCTCATCGCCGCGCGCGCGCCATGGGTCAGGTGGCCGCCGGCGTCGAGGCTCATGCCGAGGATCGTCTCGCCCGGCTTGACCAGCGCGAGCATCACCGCGCCGTTCGCCTGCGCGCCCGAATGCGGCTGGACGTTGGCGAAGCCGCAGCCGAAGATCTGCTTGGCCCGCTCGATCGCGAGGCTCTCGACCACGTCCGACGGCGCGCAGCCCTGATAATAGCGCTTGCCGGGATAGCCTTCGGCATATTTGTTGGTGAACACCGATCCCTGCGCCTCGAGCACCGCCTTGGAGACGATATTCTCCGAGGCGATCAGTTCGATCTGCGTCTGCTCGCGGGTCAGTTCCTGCTCGATCCCCGCGAACACCGCGGGATCGGCCTCGGCGAGCGTTTCGCTGAAAAAGCCCGAATGGCGGATGTCGGAAAAGTCGGTCGGCTGGGTGCTCATGGGGTCAGTCCTTTCGCGCGAGCTTGTCGACGCGGTGCTGGTGACGGCCGCCCTCGAAGGGCGTGGCAAGGAAGGCTTCGAAACAGGCCTTGGCGAGATCGGGGCCGATCAGCCGCGCGCCCATCGCGAGGACGTTGGCGTCATTGTGCTGGCGCGCCAGCGTCGCCGACAGCGGTTCGCCGACGAGGGCGCAGCGGCAGGCGGGCTCGCGATTGACCGCGATCGATATGCCGATGCCGGAGCCGCACAAGGCGACGCCGCGCTCCGCCTCGCCCTCGGCGATCGCACGGGCGAGCTTGTAGCCGAAGTCCGGATAGTCGACCCGCGCCTCGCTGTCCGGGCCTAGGTCGACCACCGTGTGGCCCAAGGCCTCGGCATGCGCGACGAGCAGCGCCTTGAGCGCGACGGCGGCATGATCGGAGGCGAAGGCGATGCGCAAGGCGAGCGTCCCGAATGGCAATGGCCCGAAATGGCACGGGCGTCCGCGCGCCTTAGCCGGGCGCCGGGCCAAATGCCACACCTGTTGCGGAACGTTGCGCTTCCCTCGCGCGCTAAGCGGCTGGATAATGCAGGATACGAACATGCCTCAAGCCGCCCTTCCGGCCGGATGCCCGGCATGACCCCCTCACCACCGCCACGCGGCAAGGTCGGCGAATCACCGCTCATCCTCGGCTATGCCGGCCTGTTCCCGCAGGTCGCGGCGCTGGCGACCTGTTTCTTCGGGCGCGATACCGACGTCGGCCCGATGTTCGCCTTCGCCTATGCCGCGCTGATCCTCAGCTTCCTCGGCGGCATCTGGTGGGGATTCGCGATGAACAGCGGTCGCGACCAGGGCAGGATCGCGACGCTGGCGGTGATCCCGTCATTGTTCGGCGCACTGCTCATCCTGCTGTCGATCAGCCACATCCTGTCGCTCGGGTTCGCGCTGGTGCTGATGGGATCGGCGGTGATGATGACGCTGCTGATCGACCGCCGGCTGGTCGCGAACGATATCGCCCCGCGGGGCTGGATGGCCCTTCGCATCCCGCTGTCGATCGGGCTCGGCAGCCTCACCATCCTGTGCGGCGTGCTGTGCGCCCTGTCGGGGAGCTAGGCGCGGCTCAGGCGGCGCGGCGCAGTTCGAGCCGGCTCCAGATCTCGACCAGCGCATCGGTCAGTTCGCGCATCATCTCGGGCGTATGGCTCGGCCCCGGGGTGAAGCGCAGCCGCTCGGTGCCGCGCGGCACCGTCGGATAATTGATCGGCTGGACGTAGACGCCATATTCGGCGAGCAGGATGTCGCTGATCCGCTTCGCCTTGACCGGATCGCCGACCAGCACCGGGACGATATGCGTCTCGCCGAGCATCACCGGCAGCCCCGCCTTGCTCAGCATCGTCTTGAGCAACGCCGCCGACGTCTGCTGCCCCTCGCGCTCCGCGCTCGACGCCTTGAGGTGGCGGACGCTGGCGAGCACCCCGGCGACGAGCACCGGCGACAGCGAGGTGGTGAAGATGAAGCCGGGGGCATAGCTGCGGATCACGTCGATGATCGTCTGGTCCGCGGCGATATAGCCGCCCATCACCCCGAACGCCTTGCCGAGCGTGCCTTCGATGATCGTCAGCCGGTCGGCGACGCCTTCCTGCTCCGAGATCCCGCCGCCGCGCGCGCCATACATCCCGACGGCATGGACTTCGTCGAGATAGGTCAGCGCGTTATATTTGTCGGCGAGGTCGCAGATCGCCGCGATCGGCGCGACGTCCGCCTCCATCGAATAGACGCTCTCGAACGCGATCAGCTTGGGCACCGCCGGGTCCTCGGCGGCGAGCAGCTCTTCAAGATGGGCGAGATCGTTGTGGCGGAAGATGCGCTTCTCGCAACCGGCGTTGCGGATGCCGGCGATCATCGAGGCGTGGTTGAGTTCGTCCGAGAAGATCACGCAGCCCGGCAGGATCTTGGCGAGCGTCGACAGCGTCGCCTCGTTCGAGACATAGCCGCTGGTGAACAGCAAGGCGCCCTGCTTGCCGTGCAGGTCGGCCAGCTCCTGCTCGAGATCGATGTGATAATGCGTGTTGCCGCCGATGTTGCGGGTGCCGCCCGATCCGGCGCCGACGTCGTGGAGCGCATCCTCCATCGCCGCGATCACCTTGGGATGCTGGCCCATCGCGAGATAGTCGTTCGAGCACCAGACGGTGATCGGCTTGGGGCCGTTGTGCCCGGCGAAGCAGCGCGCATTGGGGAAGGCCCCCTTGTTGCGCAGGATGTCGATGAAGACCCGGTACCGGCCCTCGCTGTGCAGGCGATCGATCGCCTGGGTGAAGACGCGCGAATAATCCACGCGTACGTCCGTGCCGTCGCTGCTCATGACATCGTCATGTACCGATGCGGCGAGGCGCTTGCCAGCGAAGAAACGCGTTCAGCGTGATCGGCGGGCTGGACATTTTGTCCTACCCCGGCATGTCGCGGCAGCGATATGGGCTGCACGGGGGCGTCGCCCGACACTTCCGACGGGCAACAGCGAATCGCCCGCCGGCCGCCAGCGCGGGCGATCACAGCGACTCGATCACCCCGATACCATAGGCGGCCAGCGCCGGCGCGAGTGCGCGCTCCGCCTCCCCCAGCCGGGTGAAGACCGCGCGATGCGCCGGCACCGCCTCCGCCCAGGGCTGCCCCTCGGTGAGGAAGGCGATGCGCCGCGCGATCCCGGCGCCGCCGTCGACAAACTGCATGCCCGCCGGCGCGGCCGCGGCCAGTTCGTTGGCGACGAGCGGGAAATGCGTGCAGGCGTTGACGATGACATCGATCCGCTCGCCCTCCGGCTGATCGAACAGCCCGGCGAGCACCGCGCGATAGCGCGCCGGATCGGTCGCGATCCCGGCGAGCTTTGCCTCGGCGAGCCGCACCAGCTCGGCCGAGCCATGGCGCAGCACCACGCAATCACCGGCGAAGCGCGCCGCGAGATCGTCGACATAGGCCTGGCGCACCGTCGCATCGGTGCCGAGCACGCCGATCACGCGGCTGCGGCTCAGCGCCGCGGCGGGCTTGATCGCCGGCACCGTGCCGACCACCGGCAGGTCGAGCGCGGCGCGCACCACCGGCAGCGCGATCGTCGAGGCGGTGTTGCAGGCGATCACCACCAGCCGCGGCCGATAGCGTTCGACCAGCCGCCCGAGCAGCGCCGGCACGCGCGCGGCGATCTCCGCCTCGCTCTTGATGCCATAGGGAAATCCGGCCGAGTCGGCCGCATAGACGATCGGCGCGTGCGGCAGCAGCGCCTGCGTCGGCGCGACCACCGACAGCCCGCCGACCCCCGAATCGAAGAAGAGAAGCGGTGCGGAGGCCATGCCGCCTCCCATAATCAGCCCGACGCGGCGACGCCAATATTGATCGAGATCAGTCAGCACGCCATTGGCCAAGCGCGCGCGCAGCCGCTATGATCGTGACGGGAGGACGGGGCAGTCTTGCACACGGAGATACTCTGGTTCGCACCGGCGGCCGCGTTGCTGCTCGGCTATCTGCTCGGATCGATTCCGTTCGGCGTCATCCTTACCCGCGTCGCCGGCGCGGGCGATCTGCGCAGCATCGGTTCGGGCAATATCGGCGCCACCAACGTGCTGCGCACCGGCCGCAAGGGGCTGGCGGCGGCGACCTTGCTGCTCGATCTCGCCAAGGGCGCGGCGGCGGTGTGGCTGGTCGCCTGGCTGTTCCCCGGCAACGAACTGGCGGCAGCGGCGGCGGCGTTCGTCGGGCATTGCTATCCGGTCTGGCTGCGCTTCCGCGGCGGCAAGGGCGTCGCGACACTGATGGGGATCGTGCTCGCGCTGCACTGGCCGATGGGGCTGATCTACGCTGCGGTGTGGCTGGGACTGCTGGCGACGCTGCGCATCTCGTCGGTCGCCGGCATGGCGGCGGCGGTGAGCGCACCGGTCAGCGGCGCGCTGTTCGGCCGGTTCGACTATGTCATGCTGCTGCTCGCGCTCGCCGCGATCGTGCTGTGGAAGCATCGCGACAATATCGAACGGCTGCTCGCCGGCACCGAGCCGCGGATCGGCGGCGGCAAATCCGATCCGACGCGCGACGAAGCGGCCGCGGATGGCTGAACGCGCCATCGCGCGTCTCCGCCTGTTGCGTACCGCCGGAGTCGGCCCGGTCACCTACCGCCAATTGCTCGCCCGCTTCGGCTCCGCCGCGGCGGCGCTCGACATGCTGCCGACGCTCGCCCGGCGCGGCGGCGGCAGCGCGCCGCGCGTCGCCGAGCGTGGCGCCGTCGAGCGCGAGATGGCGGCGACCGCGGCGCTCGGCGCACGCTATCTGTTCCTCGGCGATCCCGACTATCCGCCGCTGCTCGCGCAGAGCGAGGCGGCACCGCCCGCGCTGATCGTACGCGGCGACGTGTCGATGTGCGCGGCGCTGACCATCGCCATCGTCGGCGCGCGCAACGCCTCCGCCGCCGCCTGCCGCCTCGCCCGCGGCTTCGCGCACGACCTCGCCGCACAGGGCGCGACGATCGTCTCGGGCCTCGCGCGCGGCATCGACACCGCGGCGCATGTCGGCGCGCTGCCGCGGACGGTCGGCGTCATCGCCAGCGGCATCGACATCGCCTTTCCGCCCGAGAATGCGCGGTTGCAGGAACAGCTCGCCAGCGAGTGCCTGGTGATCGCCGTACAGCCGCCCGGCGCGCAGCCGCTTGCCCGCCATTTCCCGTCGCGCAACCGCATCATCGCCGGCCTCGCGCTCGGCACTCTGGTGGTGGAGGCGGCGCCGCGCTCGGGATCGCTGATCACCGCGCGGCTCGCCGGCGAGCTGGGGCGCGAGGTGATGGCGGTGCCGGGCAGCCCGCTCGATCCGCGCGCGCAAGGGTGCAACCAGCTGATCCGCGACGGCGCGACGCTGGTGCAGAGCGCCGCCGACGTGCTCGAACAGCTCGGCCCGATCGATCCGCGCGCGCTGCGCACCCCGCCCGCGCCCTACGCCCCGCCGCCGCCCGCCGAGGCGAGCGACGCGGATCGCAGCCGCATCGCCGCGCTGCTCGGCCCGGTGCCGACGCCGGTCGACGAACTCGTCCGCCAGAGCAGCCTCACCCCGGCGATCGTCCAGACGGTGCTGCTCGAACTCGAGCTTGCCGGGCGGCTGGAGCGGCATGCCGGCGCGCGGGTGAGCCTGGTCGGCTGATCGCCGCCGCCCGTTGACCTTTTCGCCCCGGCCCCCGACTTGACGGCGACACCCGCCGCTCGCCACCCTCGCGCGTACACGTAAGGACGCTATTCAACCGCCATGCAGCTTGTCATCGTCGAATCGCCCGCCAAGGCGAAAACCATCGAAAAGTATCTGGGCTCGGACTTCCGCGTCCTCGCCTCCTACGGCCATGTCCGCGACCTGCCGGCGCGCGACGGTTCGGTGAACCCTGACGACGGCTTCGCGATGGAATGGGAGAATTACGCGGACAAGTCGAAGCAACTGAAGGCGATCGCCGATCTGTCCAAGACCGCCGACCGCCTGATCCTCGCCACCGACCCCGATCGCGAGGGCGAGGCGATCAGCTGGCACGTGCAGGAGGTGCTGCGCGGGCGCAAGGCGCTGCCCAAGGACGTGCAGCGCGTCACCTTCAACGCGATCACCAAGCCCGCCATCCTCGCCGCGATGAAGGCGCCCCGCGAGCTCGATACCGATCTGATCGATGCCTATCGCGCCCGTCGCGCGCTCGATTACCTGGTCGGCTTCACGCTGTCGCCGGTGCTGTGGCGCAAGCTGCCCGGCGCCAAGTCGGCGGGCCGCGTCCAGTCGGTCGCGCTGCGCCTGATCGTCGGCCGCGAGCGCGAGATCGAGGCATTCAAGGCGCAGGAATATTGGTCGGTCACCGCGCAGATGGAGCAGGACGGCACGCCCTTCCTCGCCCGCCTCGTCCAGTGGGACGGCAAGAAGCTCGACCGGCTGTCGATCGGCACCGAGGGCGACGCGCTCAAGGCCAAGGCGGCGGTCGAAGAGGGCCGCTTCTCGGTGCAGAGCGTCGAGACCAAGCCGGCGACGCGCAACCCGCCGCCGCCCTTCACCACCTCGACGCTGCAGCAGGAGGCGGCGCGCAAGCTCGGCTTCTCCGCCGATCATACGATGCGGATCGCGCAGGGGCTCTACGAGGACGGCGCGATCACCTATATGCGGACCGACGGCGTGCAGATGGACGGCAGCGCCATTTCCGCCGCGCGCCTCGCCATCGCCAACCGCTATGACGCGGGCTACGTCCCCGACTCGCCCCGCCAGTATCAGACCAAGGCGAAGAATGCGCAGGAAGCGCATGAGGCGATCCGCCCGACCGATTTCGGCAAGGACCGCGTCGGCGGCGGCGATCATGCCCGCCTGTACGACCTGATCTGGAAGCGCGCGCTCGCCAGCCAGATGGCGTCGGCGCGGATGGAGCGCACCACCGTCGAGATGGCGGACGGCACCGGGCGGCACGTGCTGCGCGCGACCGGGCAGGTCGTGCTCTTCCCCGGCTTCCTCGCGCTCTACGAGGAAGGATCGGACGATACGCAGGACGAGGAGGCGCGCCGCCTGCCGCGGCTGCGCGAAGGCGATGCCCCCGCCAGGAAGAGCGTCGATGCCGAACAGCATTTCACCCAGCCGCCGCCGCGCTTCTCCGAAGCGAGCCTCGTCAAGCGGATGGAGGAGCTGGGGATCGGCCGCCCGTCGACCTATGCCTCGATCATCAAGACGCTGAAGGACCGCGCCTATGTGCGCGTCGAGAAGAACCGCTTCTTCGCCGAGGAATCGGGCCGGCTGGTCACCGCCTTCCTCGAACGCTTCTTCGAGAAATATGTCGGCTTCGACTATACCGCCGAGCTGGAGGAAGAGCTCGACGACGTGTCGGGCGGGCGCGCGCAATGGCAGGCGGTGCTCGACGCCTTCTGGCGCGACTTCAAGCCGCGCACCAACGAGGTGATGGAGCAGCAGCCCTCGGCGATCACCGCCGAGCTCGACCAGTTCCTCGCCCCCTATCTCTTCCCCGACAAGGCGGACGGATCGGACCCGCGGCTCTGCCCCAAGTGCGAACAGGGCAAGCTCGCGCTGCGCGGCGGCAAGTTCGGCGCGTTCATCGCCTGCTCCAACTATCCCGAGTGCAAATACACCCGCCGCTTCGCCCAGCCCGGCGGCGAGGCGGGCGAGGACAGCGGCCCCGAGGGACTCGGCAAGGACCCGGCGACCGGGCTGGAGGTCGAGCGCAAGTCGGGGCGGTTCGGCCCGTACATCCAGCTCGGCGAGGGCAAGGAGGCGAAGCGCGCCTCGATCCCCAAGGACCTGCCCGGCGAGCTCGACCTCGAATGGGCGCTCAAGCTGCTCAGCCTGCCGCGCACGATCGGCACGCATCCCGAGACGGGCGAGCCGATCACCGCCTCGATCGGCCGCTACGGCCCCTATCTCGCCCACGCCGGCAAATACGCCCGGCTGCAATCGACCGCCGAGGTGTTCGAGACGGGGATGAACGCCGCGGTGGTCAAGCTCGCCGAGGCGGCGGCAGGCGGCGGCCGTCCGGCCCGCGGCGCGGCGCGCGCGCCGTTGCGCGAATTGGGCAAGCATCCGCGCACCGAGGCGGAGATCAAGCTGATGGAGGGGCGCTACGGCCCCTATGTCACCGATGGCGAAACCAATGCGACGCTGCCCAAGTCGATCACGCCGGAGGCGCTGACGCTGGAGGAAGCCGCCCAGCTGATCGACGACCGCGCCGCCGCCGCCCCCGCCAAGGGCAAGAAGAAGGCGCCGGCCAAGAAGGCCGCGGCGAAGAAGCCGGCAGCCAAGGCGCCCGCCAAGGCTGCGGCCAAACCGGCGGCGAAAAAGGCCCCGGCGAAGAAGCCGGCGGCCAAGAAGGCCGCGGCGGAATAAGACGGCGACCGGCCAGCACGCCGGTCGCCGCCCCCTGCCTCAGCGCGGCGCGATCATCGCCAGCAGCCGCTCCGCCGCCTCGGCGGACGAGGCCGGGTTCTGACCGGTGACGAGGCGGCCGTCGGCGACGACATAGGACTGCCAGTCGGCGCCGTGCCGATAATCCGCGCCATGGTCGCGCAGCATGGCCTCGACGAGGAACGGCACCACCTCGGTCAGGCCGACCGCGGCTTCCTCGCTGTTGGTGAAGCCGGTCACCGTCCGCCCGGCGACCAGCGGCGTGCCATCGGCCGCCTTGACGTGGCGCAGCGCACCCGGCGCATGGCAGACGAGCCCGACCGGCGTGTCCGCCGCCAGCGTCGCCTCGATCAGCCGGATCGACGTCGCGTCCTCCGCCAGATCCCACAGCGGACCGTGACCGCCGGGATAGAAGACGGCATCGAACTCGGCCGTGGAGACATCGGCGAGCGGCACCGTCGCGGCGAGCGCCGCCTGCGCCTCCGCATCGGCGAGGAAGCGCCGCGTCGCCTCGGTCTGCGCATCGGGCGCGTCGCTCTTCGGATCGAGCGGCGGCTGGCCGCCCTTGGGCGAGGCGAGCGTGATCGCGGCGCCGGCATCCTTGAAGACGTAATAGGGCGCGGCGAGCTCTTCGAGCCAGAAGCCCGTCGGCTTGCCGGTGTCGCCGAGCCGGTCGTGCGAGGTGAGGACGATCAGGATGTTCATGCGAGGCTCCGTGGGAAGGATTGTCGGCCGGTCATATGGTCACGGTCTTCGCCGGTTCCAGCCGGCGGCGGGGGCTTGCTGCGTCGGATCGCTTTACGGCGGCGGGAATCTGACTCGTTAGCGGCTGGGGGAGATGAGGATGCGCCTTACTGCCACGCCGTTTCCTGGCTAACGCTCGTTTGATTATTCTGGACAGCGCCGATCCAGCCATGATCCTGCTACTGTGACACGCTACGCAGGGAGAACCAACCGCGCGCAATAATGCAGGTCGGGCAGGCGTGACATAATCGTGTGACCGGGCAAGTTGGGATACGGGGGTAAATCGACCCTCAAAATAGTCCGATTACTCTCTCGCATATCTCTAACATTTTTAGGCCGTAGGCGGCTCAGGAACATCAGTGAGGGTCAATGTAAGTGAGCGTCCAAGCTGCTCTGTCTTTAGCGTCTCAACGAGGTGTCCGATATCGTAGAGGAGCCTGTCTCCCGCAATCCCCACCTTCTCCAACTGATTTAGAGTCACCGCCTTCAAGCTAGCGGGCACTGTGAACAGCCGTCTTCTATTATAGCTGTTGATGTCATTTTCCGTATGAAGCGTAAGCATACTATCCTGCGCCGTTGATCGAACGTTCTTTCCTACAGCATTGATAATGAATGGCTTGCTGCGATTAGCTGCGAAGGGGCTGATCGTAAGGGTATGGTGAGCTTTCTCAAACTGATTGATGCTCGTAATCCAAACGCAGCCGTCTTGGTCTACCATCGCTTTATCATCACAAGCAAAGAACAGCGCAATTAGTGGGCTAGTAGTCCAATCAAGCAGGGTAGTTGGCAATCCAAAGTGTTGCGCAAGTACCAGCCACTCGATGTCATCAGTAGGTGTTGGGGATGCAAATCTAGCTGCGCGCCACTTCCACTCATCGAGCCTATGCTGATTACCTATGCCAAGCCATCTTCCACGAAACCATGAGGGGATCGGCTCCCATTCATAGTTAGCTTGACCCCGGTATATCGCGTTCTTCTTACCCTCGAAGGCAAGGCGATCCATATAGTCGCGGATCAACTTCCAACCATCTGCCATGCTGGCCATGCTGCCGCCCCCTCCGCTATCTTAGCCCAGGGGTAACTCTCCACGCTTGTCACGGCTAGTACAAAGGCCTGATACAATCGTCCCGACGCTCTTTCAGAAAACTGCAGAAATCGGCCATTTTTGGTGCTAACCGTAAATCCTCTTCTGGGCATCAACCTGCATCTCAACCAATCTACCCAGACGCCACCCACGGCCAAGCCTCTCCCTTGAGGCCGCCCCGTCCGCGCGCCCCTTGCGTCCCCCACCCGAGCCTGCGACCAAGGCCACCGAAGCCCGCCAGTGGCGCCAAGGAGTCAAGGATGCACCCCCACCGCCCCGCCCGCCATGCGCGCGCCTGCGCCGTAGCCCTCGCCCTCGCCCTCGCCGCCTGCTCGGGCGGCGAGTCCGCCAACAATGAATCGAGCGGCGGCAGTGCCGCGGTCGAGCCGACGCCGACCAACCTGACCGACGATCCGCAGAACAGCGTCGTGCCGGTCGCCGCGCCCAGCCCCTCGCCGGTGGCGACGATCCCGGCCGGTTTCCAGGGGCATTGGGGGATGGTGGTCGAGGATTGCGACCGGGCGAGCGGCGCCGACAAGGGCGCGCTGACGATCACCGGCAACCGCCTCGCCTTCTTCGAATCACGCGGCGAGGCGACAGGCATCCGCCAGCTCCGCAGCGACCAGATCGCCTTCGACCTGCCGCTGAGCGGCGAGGGCATGACCTGGCAGGAGCCGACGACGCTGACGTTGCTCGATGCCGGCAAGACGCTGGTGCGCGAGGCCAAGGGCGGCCCCGATCGCGCCGGCTCGTTCCGCTACAGCCGCTGCCCGGCCTGATCCGCCGCCGCACGCCGCTCCTGCATGCGCCGCACCGCGCCGACCGCGGCGCACCAGGCCAGCGTCTCGATCCCGGCATAGCCGAGGCCGAGATGCGGCGGCCGCGCGCGCACCACGTCGCCGAGCCGCACCGCGCCCGATCGTAGTCCGGCGCGCCCGATCCGCGCCCAGCGCCGCGCCGTTTCCCAGCGGATCAGCTGGCGGCTTTCGGCATCGGGCCGCTCCTGCGCGAGGAAGGCGGTCTGCAAGGTGGTGATGCCGGCGCCGAGCCGTTGCAGCGTCGCGCGATCGGGCACCGGCACCCCGCCCATATTGTGCAGCACCAGCAGCCGCGCCAGCTCCTCCGCCGCGGCGACGCCGAGCACCGCGGCATGGCGCTCGGCGAGCACGCGCATCGCCGACTGGCGCATCGTCTCGGTAAAGCGCTGCGATGCACCGGCGGCATGCTGGCGATAGCGGAGCAGCGGCATGTCGAGCCGCGCGATCCGCCCGAACGCGCCGACGCGGTGATAGAGGTCGAAATCCTCGGCATAGAGGATCTCGGGCCGGGTGAAGGGATCGAGCGCGCGCGCCACCTCGCTGCGCACCATCACCGTCGACCAGACCAGCGGATTTTCGATCCAGCTCAGCCAGGCGATCAGATCGGGCGTGGTGTGCGGCGCATAATGCATCGCCGAGACGCGGCCGTCGCGCAATTGCTCGGCCTGCGCGCCGACCAGCACGACGTCGGGGTGCGCGTCGAGATAGGCGACCTGCCGCGCCAGCCGCTCGGGCAGGCAGAGATCGTCCTGGTCGAGCCCGGCGATGAACCGGCCGCGTGCCGCCGCGACGCCGCGGTTGCGGGTGCGCACCGGCCCGCCGTTGACGGCATTCTCGATCAGCCGCACGCGCGGATCGGCCCAGCCGCGCACCAGATCGCGCGTGCCGTCCGCCGAGCAATCGTCGACGACGATCGCCTCCCAGTCGGTCAGCGTCTGCGTGGCGAGCGACGCGAGCGTATCGGCGAGGAACGCCTCGCCATTATAGCCGGGGATGACGATCGAGACGATCGGCGCGGTCATGCCGCCTCCTGCGCCTCCCGTTCGAGCAGCTGGTCGACGATCATCTGGCCGACGTCGTTCTGCCACAGCCACAGGCCGTTGGCCTGGCCGCGGAAGCTCGCCTCGCCGCCGAGCCGGCCCCAGGGGACGAAGCCCGCCGACAGGCCGATGCCGAACGCGCCGGGCACCGGCCGGTCCTGCGCATCGAGCAGGCGGCAATGCCGGTCGACCATCGGCCGCCCCGCCTGATGGGCGAGCGCGAGCGGCGCCCCGTCGCTGCCGAACAGCGGCACCGCACGCGGGCGATAGCCGAGCGCGCCGATCACCAGATCGGCATCGGCGATGATCGCGCGCGCCGCGGCATCGTCGTCGCCGGCGATGCGGTGCGCGGCGACGCGCGGATCGGGCACCCGCCCGCCGAGCGACAGCATGCGCAGCACCAGCTCGCGCGATTCGAGCCTCAATCCGGCGAGCCGCAGCACGAAGCCGCTCACCGGGCAGATGTCGTCGTCGTCGAAATCGGTGAAGCCGTCGGCATGCGCCGCCGCGACATTCGGATAGAAGGGCTTGAGCGGCTGGCGATGCAGCAGCGTCACCGCGCCCGCGCCGAAGGCGAAGCCAGGCTGATGCTTGAGCAGCAGCACCGCCGCGGCGATCGCGCTGGTCGAGGCACCGATGATCGCGACGCGCGGCGCCGCCACGCCGCGCAGCCGCGCCTCCACCTGCCCGACGCCGCCGAGCCGCAGCAGCGCGTCCGACCGCATCAGCCGCTCGCCCGCCAGCGCGACCAGCGGCACGCCGGCGACGCGCTTGGCGGCGACCTGTTCGTCGGTCTGATAGCCGCCGGTCGCGATGACGACGTTGCGCGACACCAGGCTGCGCTCGCCGCCGTCCGCGTCCCGCACCGTCGTCTGCCAGCGGCCGTCGGGCGTGCGCTGGACGCGCTCCGCGCGATGGCCGGTGAGCACCGATCCGCCGTGGCGCGTCACGATCCCGGCCAGCCGGTCGGCGGTGACCGACAGCAGCGGCGCGGTATCGACCAGCGGCGCGCCGAGTTCGGCAACGTAACGGCCCATCAGCTGCCCGGCGGGATGATGCTCCAGCGCGGCGAGTTCGGGATGCGGATTGTTCTTCACCGCCGACAGGAAGGTTTCCGCGGTGGTGTCGGACCGGATGGCGTAGCAGCCGAGCTCGCCCGCCCCCATCCGCGCGCGCGATTCGACGATCGCGAACCCCGCCTCGACCAGGGGGGCGAGCTTGCCCTGCTTGCTCGCCGCGGTCAGCATCGCGGTGCCGGCGGGGCCGCCGCCGATCACCACCGTCGTCAGATCGTCCATCGCCGCTCCCTGCTGCTGCGATCCCTGCCGCCCGACCCGCGCCGTCTCCTGCGCCAGCACGCGCCGCAACCGCCCGGCGATCACCGGCCCATCCGCGGCCTGCATCGCATCGGTGATCGGCAGGCTCAACATCCGTCCGCCGATCGCGTCGGCGACCGGCGTCGGCTCGATCAGCGCGGTCTCGCGGAACAGCGGCTGCTGGCCGATATGCGGGCTGAAATACTGACCGACGCCGACCCCCTCCGCGGCCATCGCCGCGACGATCGCATCGCGGCGCGGCGCGAGCGCGGGCGGCAGCAGCACCGGCATGAACTGCGTCGCCTGCCGCCGGCCGCAGCTGCACTGCATCGTCAGCTCGGGCAGCGCGGCGCGATAGGCGGCGTCGATCCCGGCGCGATGCGCGCAGACCGTATCGATCTCGGCGAGCTTGGCGCGGGCCATCAGCGCGATCACCTCGGGCAGCTTGGCGTTGATGCCCGGCAGGGTCGCGCTGCGTCCCTGTTCGAAGCCGAAATTGACCATGCCGCGCATCTGATCGACCCGCGCGGCATCGCCGCTGTAGATCAGCCCGCCCTCGGCGACCGAAAAGGTCTTGGTCGCATGCATCGAATAGACGATCGCGAACGGCGCCCCGGTGCCGAAGCCGCGGCCCGCCGCATCGATCGTGCCGAGCGACGCCGCCGCATCGATCACCACGCCGACCCGATATCGCGTGGCGAGCCACGCATAGCGATCGAGGTCGATCGCGGTGCCGAAGGTCGCATAGGGCACGATGACGCCGATCCGCTCGCCGTAGCGGGCGAGCAGCGCCTCTTCCTGCCGCGGGTCGGCGGTCCAGCCGTCGGGCTCGATGTCGCAGATCAGCGGGGTCAGCCCCGCCCATAACGCCGCCTGCGCGGTCGCGGCGAAGGTGAGCGCCGGCATCAGCGCCAGGCTGTCCGCGCGCGGCCGCAGGCCCGCCGCCTGCCGCAGCGCCACCATCAGCCCGAGCGTCGCATTGCCCACCGCGAGACAGGCGCCGCTGCCGCCGAACAGCCGCTCGGTCGCCTCCGCCTCGAACGCGCGCACCTCGGGGCCGTTGTTGCTGAACACGCCCGACGCCTCGATCCGGCGCAGGCCGTCCGTCATGGCACTGAGTCGCGGCGGCTGCGGCGCGATTAACGGAAATTCCATATCGGCGTCCTGCGAAATCTACCCTTCAGCCTAGTCCAGCAGCCCTAAAAAGGAGTTAGCACCGAATCACGCCGACCGCCGCAGGATAAGACGCCGGAATGGCCGCGATGCGGCGCAGCGGAAAAATGCTGCATTGCGAAATAGTTCGTAACAAGCGATTGACTGCCGAGGCAACCATTGCCAAGGCAACCTTATGGCGCATTACTCCGAGCATAATTTCACGCCCGAAAATTCGATCGGCTATCTCGTCCGCCGGTCGGAGCAGCTCGGCACGATCGCGCTTGAACCGATCTTCAGCCGCGCCGGCATCACCAAGACGCAATGGAGCGCGCTGGTCTCCCTGCATTTCAACGGTGCGCAAAGCTGTGCGGAGATCGCCCGCGACCTGTGCCACGACAAGGGCGCGATCACCCGGCTGGTCGATACGCTCGAGGAGCGCGACTGGGTGCGGCGCGACCGCGAGAGCGGCGAGGATCGCCGCGTCATCCGCCTGATCCTGACCGAGGCGGGCGAGCAGATCGCCTGCGCCGTCCGGGACGAGGTCGTCCAGCTCTGGAACCACTGGCTGAAGGACTGGGACGCCGCCGATGTCGACCGGTTGACCGAGCTGCTGCGGCGGCTGCGCGACACCATCCAGAATGGCCCCGAACAAGGCACTCCAGCGTGACCACCAAGATCCTGCCGCCCGCGGCGCTCCTTCTTCTCGCCGGCTGCGCGGTGCCGGCCAGCCCGCCCGCGGTGCAGGCGGTCGCGCCTGCGTCGCTCGGCCTCACCGGCGCGCCGGCACCGGCGATCGCCGACAACTGGTGGACCGGCTTCGGCGACCCGCAGCTCGACCGGCTCGTCGCAGAGGCGACCGCGGGCAATCCGACGCTCGACGCCGCGCTCGCCCGTATCGCGCAGGCACAGGCGGTGCTGTCGAGCCGCCGCGCCGACACCGGCCCCGACGTCTCGCTCGACGCCAACGAACAGGTGCAGCGCCTGTCGGGCCGCTACATCATCCCGCCGCCCTATGGTGGGTCGGTGCGCTTCGTCGGGACGACGCAGGCCAATCTGAGCTGGAACCTCGATCTGTTCGGCCGGCAGAAGGCGGCGATCGCCGGTGCGCGCGCCTCGGCCGAGGCTGCGGCGCTCGATCTCGCCGCGGCGCGGCTGGCGATCGCCGGGTCGGTGGTGCAGACCTATATCGATCTCGCCCGCGCCGAGGCGGAGGCGACGATCGCCCGCCGCACCATCGCGACCCGGCAGCAATCGGTACGCCTCGTCGCCATCCGTATCCGCAACCGGCTGGCGAGCAATCTGCAGGCGACCGCCGCGCAGACGCTGCTCGCCCAGGCGCAGAGCGCGCTGGTGCGGGCGGAAGGCGCGCGGGCGCTGGCGGTGAATGCGCTCGCGGCGCTTGCCGGGCGCGGGCCGGACTATGCCGCAGCGATCGTCCCCACGACGGTGCAGCTCGACGCCGCTTTGCCGCTGCCCGCGCAGGTTCCCGCCGACCTGCTCGCCCGGCGGCCCGACATCGCCGCGGCGCAGGCGCGGATCGCCGCCGCCGCCGCCGGCCGGCAGGTCGCGCGGCGTGCCTTCTATCCCAACGTCAACCTCACCGCGCTCGCCGGCTTCCAGGCGATCGGACTCGGCAATCTCGTCAGCCTCGACGCCGGCACCGCCGGCGCCGGTCCGGCGATCCACCTGCCGCTGTTCGACAATGGCCGGTTGAAGGCGGACCTCGCCGGCGCGACCGCGGCGCTCGATCTCGCCACTGCCGATTATAATGATCGCGTCATCGGCGCGGTGCGCGACGCCGCCGATGCGATCGCGCTGGTCGCCAACCTCGCCGAACAGCGCGCCCGCACCGCCGAGGTGGTGCGCGGCTTCGGCGAGACCAACCGTCTCAATGCGATCCGTGTCGCCAGCGGCCTCGATAGCAAGCTCGACCTCGTCGACAACGACGTCCGCCTGCTCGATGCGCAACTGACCCAAGCCAATCTCGCCGCCGATGCGGCCCGCCAGCGCGTCGCGCTGGTGCTGGCGCTCGGCGGCGGCTTCTCTCCCCAGGAACCCCGCCGATGACCGATACGCAAGCGTCCGCGCCCCTCCCGCCCGCCGGCAAGCCGCAGGCCCGCCGCCGCGGGCTGCTGATCCTCGGCATCGTCGTGGCAATCGGGCTGATCGCCTGGGCGGTGTCGCACTTCCTGCTCGCCAAACCCGCCGAGGAGACCGACGACGCCTATGTCGCCGGCGACGTCGTCGCGATCACCGCGCGCGATCCCGGCCAGATCACCGCGATCCACGCCGACAATACGCAGACGGTCAAGGCCGGCGCGCCGCTGCTCGACCTCGACCCGGCGACCGCCGACGTCGCGCTCGCCTCGGCCGCAGCGGAGCTCGCCCGCGCGGTGCGCGCCACCCGCGCCGACATCAGCAAGGTCGGCGAAAGCGGCGCGGCGGTGGTGCAGGCCGAGGCGCAGCTCTCCGCCGCCACTGCCGATTATGCGCGCCGGCGCGGTGCCGCCGCCCAGGGCGCGATCTCGGGCGAGGAGCTCGCCCATGCCGCCGATGCGGTCAAGGTCGCGCGCGCCAACCTCAACCTCGCACGCAGCCAGCAGGCGCAGTCGCGCTCGACGGTGCAGGGCACCGATACCAGCACCAACCCCGCGGTGCTCGCCGCGGCCGCCGCCTATCGCCGTGCCGCAATCATGCGCAGCCACATGCACATCGTCGCGCCGATCGACGGCGTGGTCGCGCAGCGCACCGTGCAGATCGGCCAGCAGGTCGCCGCCGGCACGCCGCTGATGGCGGTGGTGCCGCTGTCCAAGGTGTGGGTCGACGCGAACTTTCGCGAGACGCAGCTTAAGGATCTGCGCATCGGCCAGCCCGCGACGGTGACCGCCGACATGTACGGCGACGACATCGTCTTCCACGGCAAGGTGATCGGCGTCGGCGCCGGATCGGGCAACGCCTTCGCGCTGCTGCCGCCGCAGAATGCCAGCGGCAACTGGATCAAGATCGTCCAGCGCGTGCCGGTGCGGATCGCGCTCGATCCGCGCGAGCTGAACGCCCATCCGCTGCGCGTCGGCCTGTCGGTCAATGCGACGGTGGATACCGCCAATCGCTCGGGCGCGCTGCTCGGCCAGCCCGCGGCGCAGGCCTATGCCGGCCGCGCCACCGACGGCAGCGATCCTGCGGTCGAGGCGCGCATCCGCCAGATCATCGCCGCCAATCGTTGATGTCGCCTCCGCTGTCCCCACCCTGTGCCGCCCCCGCTCCCGATCGGGAGCGGGACGTTGCCCGCCCGGCGCAGCCGGGTGGCAGGGGTGAGGACAGCAAGTCCGTCTGGAACATCCTGTAATGGCCACCCAAGCCCAAGGCCCCGCCCCGCTCGTCGGCGGCCAGCGCGCGCTGATCGCCTTCGCGCTCGCGCTCGGCACGTTCATGATGGTGCTCGACAGCACGATCGCCAACGTCTCGCTGCCGACGATCGCCGGCAATCTCGGCGTCTCCAGCGACAATTCGACCTGGGTGATCACCGCCTTCGCGGTGGCGAACGGCGTCGCGGTGCCGCTGACCGGCTGGCTGATGGGGCGGTTCGGCGTGGTGCGCACCTTCTGCACCGCGGTGGCGGCGTTCACCGTCGCCTCCTTCCTATGCGGCATCGCCTGGGACCTGCCCTCGCTGATCGCCTTCCGCATCCTGCAGGGCGCCTGTTCGGGGCCGATGATGCCGGGCAGCCAGGCATTGCTCATCTCGATCTTCCCTCCCGACAAACGCTCGACCGCGCTCGGCGTCTGGTCGATGACGACGCTGGTCGGGCCGGTGATGGGGCCGATCCTCGGCGGCTATATCAGCGACAATTACCATTGGAGCTGGATCTTCCTGATCAACCTGCCCTTCGGCCTGTTCACCACCCTGGTCTGCTGGAACGGCCTCAAGAGCCGCGAGACGCCGACGCGCAAGCTGCCGATCGATACGGTCGGGCTGATGCTGCTGGTGCTGTGGGTCGGTTCGCTGCAGATCATGCTCGATCTCGGCAAGAACGCCGACTGGTTCAACGATCCGGCGATCTGCGTGCTCGCGGTGGTCGCCGCGGTCGGCTTCGTCGCCTGGATCATCTGGGAGCTGACCGATGCCAACCCGGCAGTCGACCTGTCGCTGTTCGGCAACCGCAACTTCCTGATCGGCACGCTCGTCTTCTGCCTCGGCTATGCGGTGTTCTTCGCCAACACGCTGATTCTGCCGTTGTGGCTGCAGACGCAGCTCGGCTATACCGCGACCTGGGCGGGGCTGATCGCGGCGCCGAGCGGCGTCGTCGCTGTGGTGATCTCGCCGCTCGCCGCGCGGCTGTCGGGCAAGATCGATGCGCGGCTGCTCGCGACCATCTCGTTCGTCGCCTTCGCCGTCTCCTATTGGATGCGGTCGAATCTGGTCACCGGCGCGACCGTCTTCGACTTCATGCTGCCGCTGCTCGTCCAGGGAATCGGCATGAGCATCTTCTTCCTGGCGATGGTGACGATCCTGCTCGACGGCATCGCCCCGCCGCGCATCCCCTCGGCGACGGGCATCTCCAATTTCGGGCGGATCGTCGCAGGCTCCTTCTCCGCCTCGATCATCACCACCGCCTGGGACCGGCGCGAGGCGCTGCACCAGAGCCGCCTTGCCGAGGCGATCGGCAGCGGCATGCCGTTGCAGATGGCGACCGAGGCCCTGCAGCGGCTCGGCGCGAATGCGGTGCAGGCAAGCGCGATGATCACCCGCCAGATGGTCAATCAGGCGTATCTGCTCGCCTCGACCGACCTGTTCCGCCTGTCGGCGTGGCTGAGCGCGGCGATGATCGTCCTCGTCTGGTTCACGCGTCGGCCCAAGGGCGGGCACGGGCCGGTCGCGGCGGACTGAGCCAGCGCGAGGAACGGAAGGCCCGGCCGCGGTTGACCGCCCCGGCCGGTGTGCCTACCTCTCGCGGTCATGACCGCCCCCACCATCCTCCTGGTAGAGGACGATCCCGCCCTCCGCACGCTGACCACCAGAGCGTTGCAGGAAAACGGTTATCTCGTCCGCCCCGCATCCGCCGCGCCCGAGATGTGGCTGGCCCTGGAGGCCGGGCCGGTCGATCTCATCCTGCTCGACATTATGCTGCCGGGGACGAGCGGCATCGATCTGTGCCGCGCGCTGCGCCAGAAGAGCGAGGTGCCGATCATCTTCATCAGCGCCAAGGGCAGCGAGACCGACCGCGTCGTCGGCCTCGAACTCGGCGCCGACGATTATATCGCCAAGCCGTTCGGCAGCCGCGAGCTGATCGCGCGCATCCGCGCGGTGCTGCGCCGCGGCTCGCTGGAACGCAGCCCCGGCGAGCGCGAGGAGGGCGTGCTGACCTTCGACGGCTGGCAGGTGACACTGCCGCGCCGCGAGCTCACCTCGCCGACCGGCGCGGTGGTCGACCTGACCGGCGCCGAGTTCGATCTGCTCGTCAGCCTCGCCGATCACGCCGGCCGGGTGATCGCCCGCGAACGGCTGATCGAGCTGTCGCGCACGCGGTTGGGCGACAGTTCGGATCGCAGCATCGACGTGCTGATCAGCCGCCTGCGTCGCAAATTGTCGAGCGCCGGCAAGGATGCGCCGATCATCACCGTCCGCGGCGTCGGCTATATGCTCAACACCGAGGTGACGCGCCGGTGACGGCGGGGGTGCCGGCCCGACATCCTGCGTTCGCTCTGCGTCTGTCTGTGAGCGGGTTGGCGCCCATCTCCGCCTCGCCTGTGCCACGATGGGCTTCGACAGGCTCAGCGCGAGCGGTGGCGGCCCGGCGGCCTCGACCCGCCGCCCCCTGCCCCGCCGCCCCCTGCCCCGCCGCCCCCTGCCCCGCCCGAGGCCGATGACCCGCTTCGTCCGCCCCTCGATCGGCCTGATCGGGCAGATCGTCGCGATCCTGCTGCTGACGATGGTGATCGAATTCGGCGTCAGCACGATCCTCTACGAGCGCGCCAGCCAGTTCGCGGTGCGCGACGACGAGGCGCGGCGGCTCGCCGAGCATCTCGTCATCGCACGTCGGCTCGTCGCCGAACAGCCGCCGGCGCGGCGCGATGCGATGGCGGAGGATCTCACCACCGAACGCTATGCGCTGCACTGGCGGCGCGATCTGCCGCCGCCGCCGCCGATCGCCCCCGCGCTCGACAGCATGCGGCATCAGGTGATCGAATGGGAGCCGACGCTCGCCGCCACCGACCTGCGGCTCAAGCTGACCTCGCCGGGGCGCAGCTCGGTCGTCACCGGCGGGTTACGGCTGCCCGACGGCAGCTGGCTGTATTTCCGCACGCTCGAACGGCTGCACAATATGGAGCTGGCGACCGAGCGCATCCTGCTCGCGCTGATCCCGGCGCTCGGCCTGATGCTGATGGGCGGGCTGCTGATCCGCCGCGCGCTGCGGCCGATGCGCCAGCTCGCGATCGCCGCCGATACGCTGGGCGATGCAGAGCATGACCCGATCCCGGAGGCCGGCCCCGGCGAGGTGCGCCGCGTCGTCGCCGCATTCAACCGGATGGCGGCGCGCATCCAGCGGCTGATCGTCGACCGCACCCAGGCGCTCGCCGCGGTCGGCCATGATCTGCGCACGCCGCTCCACCGGCTGCGGCTGCGCGCCGATGCGGTGGGCGACGAGGCGACGCGCGCCGCGATCCAGCGCGACATCGGCGAGATGGAGGCGATGGTCAATTCGCTGCTCGCCTTCCTCGGCGGCGGCAGCGATCCCGAGACGCCGGTGCTGATCGATCTTGCCGTGCTCTGCGCGACGCTGATCGACGAGGTCGAGGACCGCGGCCTGCCCGGTCGCTACGAAGGTCCGGCGCATTGCGAGGTGGTAGTCCGCCCGCTCGCGCTCAAGCGCGCGCTCGGCAATCTGATCGACAATGCGCTCCATTATGCGGGCAACGTGACGCTGCGGCTGGACAGCGAGCCCGCCGGCGTGACGATGATCGTCGAGGATGACGGCGCCGGCATCCCGGAGGATCAGTTGCGCAGCGTGCTCGAACCCTTCGTCCGGCTCGATACGGCGCGGCCGCGCGACACCGTCGGCTTCGGCCTCGGCCTGCCGATCGTCGGCCGGATCGTCGAGGCGGAAGGCGGTACGCTGACGTTGTCCAACCGGCGCGAAGGGGGCCTGCGCGCGGCGATCATGCTGCCGCGCTGATCCAGGTTGGCGCGAAAGCCGGCCAAACGATCCCCCGGCAACATAATAAAACATCCCCGCTGCGGAGCGGCAAGCCGCGCGCGCTATCGCTCGTCGATCAACTGCGGCGCCCGCCGCAGGTTCGGGAGCAACCAGCGTGAACGAAGTCATCGGCCGCGTCCTCAGTTTCGAAAAGAAGGTCTTCCAAAACCAGCAGGCGCTCTATTCGACGCTGGCGCATGACGGCCAGTTTCCGAAGGCGCTGATGATCTCCTGCGCCGATTCGCGCATCGTCCCCGAACATATTATGCAGGCACAGCCCGGCGATCTGTTCGTCTGCCGCAACGCCGGCAATATCGTCCCGCCCTTCTCGGCGCATACCGGCGGCGTGTCGGCGACGGTCGAATATGCCATTTCGGTGCTCGGCGTGCGCGACGTCATCGTCTGCGGCCATTCGGACTGCGGCGCGATGAAGGGCCTGTCGGGCGATCCCGCCGCGCTCGCCGCGGTGCCGACCGTCGCCCACTGGCTCAAGCATGGCGCCGCCGCGCGGCAGGTCGTCGACCAGAGCTATCCCGACCTCACCGACGGCGAGCGCATCCGCGCGCTCAGCCTCGAGAACGTCGTGTCGCAGCTCGCCCATCTGCGCACCCATCCCTCCGTCGCGGCGGGGATCGCGCAGGGGCATATCACGCTGCACGGCTGGTTCGTCGACATCCATGAAGGCGTCGTGCTCGGCCTCGACGGCATCAGCGGCCGGTTCGTGCCGATCCGCGAGGGCGATGCCTTCCCGGTCGCGCTCCACGCCGCGCCGCGCCGCGCCTCCGACGTCGCCTTCGCGGATGCGGCGGAATGAACCGGCTGCGCGCGCTGCTGCCGAACGGGCCGACGGTCACACGTGACCTCACCGCCTCGATCGTCGTCTTCCTCGTCGCCATGCCCCTGTGCATGGGCATCGCCGTCGCCTCGGGCGTTCCCGCCGAAAAGGGCCTGATCACCGGCATCATCGGCGGCATCGTCGTCGGCGCGCTCGCCGGATCGCCGTTGCAGGTCAGCGGCCCCGCCGCCGGCCTCGCCGTCGTCGTCTTCGAGCTGGTCCGCGATCAGGGCCTGTCGGCCCTGGGGCCGATCCTCGTCCTTGCCGGGCTGATCCAGGTCGTCGCCGGCATCGCCCGGCTCGGCGGCTGGTTCCGCGCCATCTCGCCCGCGGTGGTGCACGGCATGCTCGCCGGCATCGGCGTGCTGATCGTCGTCGGCCAGTTCCACGTCCTGTTCGACGCCAAGCCGCTGCCGAGCGGCCTGCAGAACCTCGCCGCCGCGCCCGGCCGGCTGTTCGGCCTGTCGCCGAGCAACATCGCCGCGACCGAGATCGCCTTCGGGGTCGGCATGCTGACCATCGCCGCGATGCTCGGCTGGGAGAAGTTCCGCCCCGCGTCGCTGCGCCTCGTTCCCGGCGCGCTGGTCGGCGTGCTCACCGGCACCTTCGTTGCGCTTGCCTTCGGGCTCGACGTCGCCCGCGTCAACGTGCCCGAATCGATCGCCGGCGCGGTCGCCTTCCCCGGCGTCGGCCTGTTCGCCAAATGGGCCGATCCGTCGATCATCACCGCGGCGCTCGCCATCGCCTTCATCGCCAGCGCCGAGACCTTGCTCTCCGCCGCCGCCGTCGATCGCATGCACGACGGCGTCCGCACCAATTACAACAAGGAGCTGCGCGCGCAGGGCATCGGCAATCTGCTCTGCGGCCTTGCCGGCGCACTGCCGATGACCGGGGTCATCGTCCGCTCCTCGGCGAACGTCCAGGCCGGCGCGACCACCCGCCTGTCGACGATGTTCCACGGCTTCTGGATCCTCGGCTTCGTCGCACTGCTGCCCTGGGTGCTGCGCGAGATCCCGATGGCCGCGCTGGGCGCGATCCTCGTCATCACCGGCTGGCGGCTGGTCAGCCTCGCCCATGCCCGCCACCTCTTCTCGCATTACGGGCCGCTGCCGGCGCTGATCTGGCTGGCGACGCTGGTCACCGTCGTCGTCGCGGACCTGCTCACCGGCGTGCTGGTCGGCATCGGCCTGTCGATGCTCGAGCTGGTGCCGCACCTGCGTCGCCTTGGCCTCAAGGTGTCGGAAGGCGCACAGGGCGGCGCGCATGCGATCAACCTGTCGGGGTCGGCGACCTTCGTCTCGCTGCCCAAGCTCTCCGACACGCTGGAGCGCGCGCCGGCGGGCACGCCGGTCCGCCTCGACGTCACCGGCCTGTCGACGGTCGACCATACCTGCGCCGAGCTGATCAAGGACTGGTTCCAGCGCCGGCGCGCCGCAGGCGACACGATCGAGGTGTTCGGCGCGCGTGGCAAGACTGCCGCACTCGCCCACTGATCCCCGCCCAGCAATGTTTCGTTACAGGAAAGCAGCTTTTTGGCCATAATGCCGCGGTAGCGAAAGGGCGTCCGAGCAAGACCGGTGCCCCTTCGCATCCCGCGAGGCGAGCGCGCCGGCGGCGCGGACGCAGGAGGGACCTCCATCCACTCGAAAGGGGTCCCATGAAGTATCTTCTCCTCGCGGCTACCACGCTCGCTGCCGTGACTTCGATGCCCGCCGCGGCGCAGGACACCGCGCCGCCCAAGGCGGTCACCGTCTCCGGCAACGTCGCGCTCGTCTCCGACTATCGGCTGCGCGGCGTGTCGCAGACCGACAAGGAAGGCGCGGTCCAGGGCGGCATCACCATCGCGCACGAAAGCGGCGTCTACGTCGGCACCTGGGCGTCCAACCTCGCCGGCTGGGGCACGTTCGGCGGCTCCAACATGGAGCTCGACCTGATCGGCGGCTACAAACATGCGATCAGCGGCGGCGCGATCGATGTCGGCCTGACCTGGTATATGTATCCGGGCGGCGCGTCGAAGACCGACTTCGCCGAACCCTATGCCAAGCTGTCGGGCACGATCGGCCCGGTCAATCTGCTCGCCGGCGTCGCTTACGCGCCCAAGCAGGAGGCGCTCGGCAAATGGTATAACAGCGGCGCGGACTATGCGACCGGCGTGCCCAACCGTCCGGGCAAGAAGAACGACAATCTCTACCTGTGGGGGGATTTTGCCAGCGCGATCCCGACGACGCCGTTCACCGCCAAGGCGCATATCGGCTATTCGAAGGGCAATTCGGGCCTCGGCCCCAACGGCACCTCGGTGGCGCCGACCGGCGAATATTGGGACTGGCTGCTCGGCGCCGATTACGCGATCAAGGGCACGCCGCTGACGCTCGGCGTCGCCTATGTCGATACCGACATCACCAAGCGCCAGGCGGCCTATCTCCAGCCGAACTTCTCCTCGACCAAGAACGGCAGCAGCATCGCCGCCAGCCAGGTCGTGTTCGCGCTGACCGCGGCGTTCTGACGTCTCCCGTCATTCCTCCCCGCTCGCGGGGAGGTGGCACGCCGAAGGCGTGACGGAGGGGGGCTTCCGCAGGCGATACGGCGGTTGGCGAGCTCTCGCCCAGCGGACCGCTTGAGGAAGCCCCCCTCCGTCACCGCTTCGCGGTGCCACCTCCCCGTGCCGGGGAGGATTTTGGCGATGGAACCACTCCCTCGCCGCCGCGCTGTCGCCGTCATGCATGACGCCCTGATCTTCACCCCCGACGATGTCGATCTGACCCGGTCGCCGCTACGCCGCGGCATCGCCGAACCGACCTATGTGCTCGGCGCGTTCAACCCCGGCTTCACCCGCCTGCCGAACGGCAATCTGCTGCTGATGGTCCGCGTCGCCGAGGCGCTGCGCGAGCCGGTGCGCGACGGCCACGTCCATGCGATCCGCTGGACGCCCGAAGGCTATGTCACCGACGCCTGGCCGCTCGACGCGGTCGACATGACCGATCCGCGCCAGTTCGAGGTCAAGGGCAGCCGTCACCGCATCCTCGCCCTTACGTCGCTGTCGTGGCTGCTGCCGGTCGAGCTCGATCCCGCCGGCGAGCGGATCGTCGCGATCCATTACGACGCGGCGATCGAGCCCGCCGCCGGCTACCAATGCTATGGCGTCGAGGATGCGCGCATCACCCGGATCGGCGACACCTGGTACATGACGACCTGTTCGGTCGGCGCCGAGCGGCACAGCACGACGCTGCACAGCGCGCGCGACGGCCTCCACTACCGGCTCGACGGCATCGTCCTCGATCACCAGAACAAGGACATGATCCTGTTCGAAGGTCTGGTCGGCGGCCGCTTCATGGCGCTGACCCGGCCGCTCGGCGAGGTCTATTTCGCCTATCCGCCCGACAGCCCCTATGTCGGCGGCCCGTCGATCAACTTCGCGCAGAGCCCCGACGCGCTGCACTGGAAGCCGCTCGACGCGCCCGGCCTGCGCGCGCGCAAGGGATCGCAGGCGGCGATGAAGATCGGCGGCGGCACCCAGCCGGTGCTGACCCGCGACGGCTGGATGATGATCTATCACGGCGTCGAGGCACGCGAGAGCGTCGGCATCTATCGCAGCTTCTGGGCCTTGCTCGACCGCGACGATCCCGCCCGCATCCTGCGCGTCGAGGATGAGGTGCCGTTGCTGGAAGCCAACCCCGCGCTCACCGCGCGGATCGCGCATCAGATGTACCTGCCCACCCCCGTGGTCTTCTCGACCGGGCTGGTCGACATGGGCGACGACTATCTGGTCGCGAGCGGCGAGGCGGACCTCGCCTGCCGGATGACCCGGCTGGCCAAGGAGCGGTTCGCATGACGTGGTGGCGGTCGGGGACGATCTACCAGATCTATCCGCGCTCGTTCCAGGACAGCGACGGGGACGGCGTCGGCGACCTCCAGGGGATCGAGGCGCGGCTCGACCATCTCGTCATGCTCGGCGTCGAGGCGATCTGGATCTCGCCGATCTTCCCGTCGCCGATGCGCGATTTCGGCTATGACGTCGCCGATTATTGCGGGATCGATCCGCGCTTCGGCACGCTCGCCGATTTCGACAGCCTGCTCGCCGCGGCGCATGATCGCGGGCTCAAGCTGCTGCTCGACTTCGTCCCCAACCACAGCTCGACCGATCATCCCTGGTTCCAGGAGAGCCGCGCGTCGCGCGACAATCCCAGGCGCGACTGGTATATCTGGCGCGATCCCGCCCCCGATGGCGGACCGCCCAACAACTGGATCAGCGACTTCGGCGGATCGGCGTGGGAATATGACGCCGCGACCGGACAATATTACTATCACGCCTTCCTCAAGGAACAGGCCGACCTCAACTGGCGCAACCCCGATCTGCGCCGCGCGATGATGGAGGCGCTGCGCTTCTGGTTCGATCGCGGCGTCGACGGGTTCCGCATCGACGTGCTGTGGCACATGGTCAAGCACGCCGACTTCCCCGACAATCCCGCCAACCCCGACTATCACCCGGCGATGGGAGGGATGCATGCCGTGCTCCAGCAGCATTCGACCGACCAGCCCGAGGTGCACGGCATCGCCGCCGAGATGCGCGCGATCGCCGATTCCTACCCCGGCGACCGCGTGCTGATCGGCGAGATCTACCTGCCGGTCGAGCGGCTGATGCACTATTACGGCCTCGACGCGCCCGAGGTGCATCTGCCCTTCAACTTCCAGCTGATCGATGCGGCGTGGGACGCGCGCCACCTCGCCGGGCTGATCGCCGACTATGAGGCGGCACTGCCTGCCGACGGCTGGCCCAATTGGGTGCTCGGCAACCATGACCGGCCGCGGATCGCCAGCCGCGTCGGCGCCGCGCAGGCGCGCAACGCCGCGGTCCTGCTGCTGACGCTGCGCGGCACGCCGACGCTCTATTATGGCGACGAACTGGGCCTGACCGATGTCGCGATTCCGGCGGAGCGCGTGCAGGACCCGCGCGAGCTGCGCGAGCCCGGGCTCGGCCTCGGCCGCGATCCGGTGCGCACGCCGATGCCGTGGAATGCGAGCGCCCACGCCGGCTTCTCCACCGCCGAGCCGTGGCTGCCGCTCAACCCCGACTGGCCGACGCGCAACGTCGCCGCGCAGGCGGCCGATCCGGTATCGATGCTCGCGCTGCACCGCGACCTGCTGCGGCTGCGGCGCAAGCACGCGGCGCTGGCGGTCGGCGACTTCCGCCTGATCGCCGCGGAGGGCGACGTGCTCGCCTATGAGCGCAGCCACGGTGACGAGCGGATCGTCGTCGCGCTCAATCTCGGCGCGACGCCGCAGCCGGTCGAGCTGCCCGCCGGTACGCTGCTGCTGTCGACGTTGGGCGGCACCGCCGATCCGGCGACGCTGCGCGGCGACGACGCTATCATCCTGCGCGTAACCCGCTAAGCGAGCGTCATGAAAATCGCGATGCTCGCCCCCATCTCGTGGCGCACCCCGCCGCGCCATTACGGCCCGTGGGAACTCGTCACCAGCCTGCTGACCGAGGCGCTGGTCGCGCGCGGCGTCGACGTCACGCTGTTCGCGACGCAGGACAGCCTCACCGCCGGTACGCTCGCCGCCGTCGTCCCCGCGCCCTATTCGGAAGACCCGAGCGTCGATGCCAAAGTGTGGGAGTTCCGCCACCTCGCGCATCTGTTCGAACGCGCCGGCGAGTTCGACCTGATCCACAATCAGGCGGATTTCCCCGCCCATGCCTTCGCGCATCTGGTCGATACGCCGATGGTGACGACGATCCACGGCTTCTCGTCGGACCGCATCCTGCCGATGTACCAGCCCTATCAGGACCGCGTGCACTATGTCGCGATCAGCGACGCGGACCGCTCGCCGCAGCTGCGCTATGCCGCGACGATCCACCATGGCATCGTCCTCGACGACTTCCCCTTCGATGCGCAGGGCAGCGACGCCTTGCTGTTCTTCGGCCGCATGCATCCCGACAAGGGCGCCGCCGAGGCGATCGCGGTGGCGCAGGCGACGGGCCGCGAACTCGCGATGTACGGCATCGTCCAGGATCAGGGCTATTACGAGCGCGCGGTGGTGCCGCATCTCGGGGCCCAAATCCGCCACCCCGGCGCGGTCGGCGGCGCGGAACGGACTGCCGCGCTCGGCCAGGCCGCGGCGCTGCTCCACCTCATCAACTTCGACGAGCCGTTCGGCCTGTCGGTGATCGAGGCGATGGCCTGCGGCACGCCGGTGATCGCGATCAACCGCGGATCGATGCCCGAGCTGATCGACGACGGCGTCACCGGCTTCCTCGTCGACAGCGTCGAGGCGGCGATCGCCGCGGTCGCGCGCCTGCCCGAGATCGACCGCGCCGCCTGCCGCGCGGCGGTCGCCGAACGTTTTACCGTGGAGCGCATGGCCGACCGCTATATCGCTTTGTATCGCGACATCTTAGGTGGTTGAACCGGCCGCGGCGATCGGGCCATAACGGGAATATGATCGCCCGCCTGCGCCGTTTCCTGTCCGAAGAAGACTGGACGTTCGCGCCGCAGGAAGTGCCGGTGCTGCCCGGCTCACCCGGCACGGTCGAGCATCGCACGCGCCATCGCATCGCTTATGGCGTCATCGCGGTGCTGCTCGGCCTGACCGGCGGCTTCGGCAATGCGCTGATCTCCGCCAACACCTATACGCTGCAAGGCGCGCTCGGCCTCGATCCGGCGGAGATCGCCTGGCTGCCGACCGTCTATGTGATGACCAACGTCAGCATCAACCTGCTGCTGATCAAGTTCCGCGCGCAATTCGGCCTGCGCCCGTTCGCGATGATCTTCCTCGGCCTCTACGTGCTCTTCACGCTCGGCCATCTGTTCGTGCGCGAATTCGATACCGCGATCCTGGTGCGCGCGGCGAGCGGCATGGCGGGCGCGGCGGTCTCCAGCCTGTGCCTCTATTACATGATGCAGGCGCTGCCGACCAAATGGCGGCTGAAGGCGGTGGTGGTCGGCATCGGCATTCCGCAATGCGCGACGCCGCTCGCCCGGCTGTTCTCGCCCGATCTGCTCGCCATGTCGCAATGGCGCACGCTGTACCTGTTCGAGCTGGGCCTCGCCTTGCTCAGCCTCGCCGCGGTCGCGCTGCTCCGCCTGCCGCCGACGACGCGGTCCAAGGCGTTCGAGCCGCTCGATTTCGTCACCTTCGTCCTGTTCGCGGGCGCGATGGCGCTGTTCGCCGCGGTGCTCGGCGAGGGGCGGATCGTCTGGTGGGCGAATGCGCGGTGGATCGGCTGGGCGTTGATCGCGGCGATCCCGATGCTCGCCGCGGCGCTGGCGATCGAGCATCACCGCGTCAATCCGTTGCTCAACACGCGCTGGCTCGGCAGCGCCGATATCGTCCGCTTCACCGTCGTCACGATCATGGCGCGCATCGTCCTGTCGGAACAGACCTATGCCGCGGTCGGCCTGCTCACCGTGCTCGGCCAGAACAACGACCAGCTCATCACCTTCTTCTCGATCATTTTCCTCGCCTCGTTCGCCGGCGTGGTGATGAGCGCAGTGACGCTCGACGTCGAGCGGCTGGCGCATCCGATCATGCTGGCGATCGGCCTCGTCGCGATCGCCGCTTATGCCGACAGCCACGCGACCAGCCTGACCCGCGCGCCGCAGCTCTACGCCAGCCAGGCGCTGATCGCCTTCGCCGCCACTTATTTCCTCGGGCCGGCGCTGCTGTTCGGCATGACCCGCGCGCTGAAGGCCGGGTCGGGCCATATCATCAGCTTCATCGCGCTGTTCGGCATGATCAACTCGATCGGCGGCCTTGCCGGGACCGCGCTGCTCGGCAGCTATCAGCAGATCCGCGAAAAGGCGAACAGCGCCGCTCTGGTGCAGGGCATCGACCCGACCGATCCGATCGTCACCCAGCGGTTGCAGGCGGGCGGCGCGGCGGTCGCCCGCGTCGTCGGCGATCCCGGCCTGCGCAGTGCCGAGGGCGCGGCGATCCTGTCGCAGACCGCGACGCGCGAGGCCAATGTCCTCGCCTATGACGACGTGTTCCGGCTGATCGCGCTGCTCGCCGCGCTCACCTTCTGTTATCTCCTCTTCCTCATCATCCGCCGGGCGCATCGCGAACGCCGCGCCGCGTCCAGCCAGAGTGCCGCATGACCGATAGCCGCAGCCCCGTCGATCCCACCCCCGCGACCGAGGAGGCGCAGGCCGCCGCCGCGCCTGCCGCTGCCGCTGCCGCTGCCGCCGCGCCCGTCGGCTCGGGCTGGAAGCCGCAGCCGCCGAGCCGCACCGCGCTCGTCGTCATCGCCGCGCTGGCGGTCGGCGGCGTGCTCGCGGTGCTCGCGGCGTGGCGGCTGCCGCCCTTCGCCACCGCCTATCAATCGACCGACAATGCCTATGTCCGTGGCCGCACCACGGTGATCGCGCCGCAGGTGTCGGGCTATGTCACCACCGTCTTCGTCCGCGACTTCGCCGACGTGAAGGCGGGCCAGCCGCTCGTCCGGATCGACGATCGCATCTATCGCCAGCGCGTCGACCAGGCGCAGGCGCAGGTCGATGCGCAGGCGGCGACGCTCGCCAACGCCAACCAGACCGAGCGCAGCCGGACCGCCAGCCTCGCCGCGCAGACCGCCGCGGTCGCCAATGCCGAGGCGCAGCTGATGCGCGCGCAGGCGGACATGAACCGCGTCAACGACCTCGTCACCGACGGCTCGGTCTCGTTGCGCGAACGCGACCAGACGCTCGCCGCGCTGCGCCAGGCGCAGGCGGCGGTGCAGCAGGCACGCGCGGCACGCGAGATCGCGCAACAGGACATCCGCACCGTCCAGGTCGGCCGCGGCGGCCAGCGGGCCGGCGTATCGGGCGCCGAGGCGGCGCTGCGCCTCGCCCAGATCGATCTCGCCAACACCGTGATCCGCGCGCCGGAGAGCGGCCGGCTGAGCGAGGTCGGCGTCCGCGTCGGCCAATATGTCACCGCGGGATCGCAGCTGATGTTCCTCGTGCCGCCCGAAACCTGGGTGATCGCCAATTTCAAGGAAGCGCAGACCGCACGGATGACGGTCGGCCAGCCGGCGAGCTTCACCGTCGACGGTCTCGCCAATGCGCGCCTGACCGGACATATCGAGCGCATCTCGCCCGCCGCCGGCTCCGAATTCGCGGTGCTCAAGGCGGACAATGCCACCGGCAATTTCACCAAGGTGCCGCAGCGGATCGCGGTCCGCATCCGCGTCGACCCGGGCCAGTCGCTCGCCGCGCGCCTGCGCCCCGGCATGTCGGTACAGGCGCGCGTCGATACGGCGAACGGGCCGGTGGTGAAGTGATGATCCGCGTGAGGGCGCGAAGCCGCGTCGAGGGTGCGCCTGCCGCGCCAGCGGCTCTCCCGTTGCTGCTCGATCGAAGCGTCGGCCTCGCCATAAAGGCCACCTCTTCGCGCCTTCGCGTCTTCGCGTGCACAACCCTTTTCGCCAACGATGCAGGGTTCACGCGGAGGCGCGAAGGCGCGGAGGGCGTGCGCCGAGGATGGAACGCCCGCTCCTCCCCCTCTCGTGATCGGGAGGGCCGCTGCGCGGCGGATCAGCCCTGCGCGTCCTCTGCGCCGCTACGCGCACCCTATTCAGCGGCCCTTCTCTGCCTCGCCCTCAGCGCCTGCATCGGCCCGCGGCCCGACGCGCCCGCGGCAAGCGCGGTGGTGCCCCCGCCGGCGTGGCGGACGGCGCTCGGCGAGGGCAGTCCGATCCGCGCCGACTGGTGGAGCGCGTTCGGCGATCCGGTGCTGACCAGCCTCGTCTCGCGTGCGCTCGGCAGCAACGTCGATCTCGCCGCCGCGGTCGCGCGGATCGACGAGGCGCGCGCCGCCGCCCGCCTCGCCCGCGCCCAGCAGACGCCGACGCTCGGCGGCGCGGTGCCGGGCACCACCGGCCAGACGGTGAGCCCCTTCGGCACGCCGAGCGACGCCTTCGGCGCGCAGCCCGCGCTCACCGCCAGCTACGACCTCGACCTGTTCGGCCGCCTGCGCGCCGCAAGCCGCGCCGCCCAGGCGCAGGCGCTGGCGAGCGAGGGTGCGCGCGACACCGTCCGCCTCGCCATCGCCAGCGGCGTTGCGAGCAATTACATCACGTTGCGCGCGCTCGACCAACGGCTCGCCGTCGCCCAGCAGACGCTGGCGGCGCGCGCCGAGGCGCTGCGCATCGCCCGCCGCCGCGCCGAGACCGGCTATACCTCCAACCTCGAACTGCATCAGGCCGAGGCCGAATATCGCGCGACGCAGCAGCTCGTCCCCGCCGCGGAGCTGGCGATCAGCCGTCAGGAAAATGCGCTCAGCCTCTTGCTCGGCGCCAGTCCCGGGCCGATCCCGCGCGGCCTGCCGCTCGACCGGCTGCTGTCGCCGGCGATTCCCGACGGGCTGCCCGCCGATCTGCTCCGCCGCCGTCCGGACCTGTTCCAGGCCGAACAGACATTGGTCGCCGCCGACCGCACGCTCGACAGCGCGCGCGCGGCGATGCTGCCCAATCTCGCGCTTACCGGCTCGGCGGGCGTCGTGCTGTCGACCGCGCTCGCCAATCCGATCGGCGTCTTTTCCATCGGCGCGAGCGTGCTGTCGCCGATCTTCGACGGCGGCCGGCTACGCGCGCAGAACGACGTCGCGGTCGCCCGCCGCGATCAGGCCGCTTATGCCTATCGCCGTACCGCGCTCGTCGCGTTCCAGGAGGTCGACAATGCGCTCGCCGGGGTGCAGCGATCGGGCGAGCAGGCGGTGGCGCTGGAGCGGCAGGTCGATGCCCTCGCCGCCGCGCTGCGCAACGCCAGCAACCGGTATCGGGCCGGCTATACTTCTTATATCGAACAGCTCGATGCGCAGCGCGGCCTGCTCACCGCCGAACTCGCGCTGGTCCAGGCGCGCGCCGACCGGATCACCGCCTATGTCGCGCTCTATCAGGCGATGGGCGGCGGCTGGTCGCCGGCGGATGTGACCGCGACGCAACGGTAACGTCAGTATTGCATCGCAATATGCCGACGGCCCGGATCGCTCTCAGATCCGATGCGTTTTGGCGAGCCCCCCCTTAACCTCTAGAAGCCTACCGTCGCTTATGCCCGAATCGACCAAGATCGCAGAGACGAGCAGCGTCGGCAGCTGGGATTGGGACGTCGTCGCCGACCGCGTCACCGCCGATGCCGATTTCGCCCGCCTCTACGGCGTCGATCCGGAGGAGGCGCAGCAGGGCGCGGCACTCGCGCGCTTCTTCACCAGGATGCATCCGGACGATGCGCCGCGCGTCCAGGCGGAGATCGCCGAGGCGCTCGCCAGCGGCGAACCGTTCGAGAGCGAATACCGGCTGCAACAGCCCGACGGTCGCGCGCGCTGGGTCGCGGCGCGCGGCCGGGTCAGCTACGACGAGGCCGGCCGTGCGGTGCGTTTCCCCGGCATCAGCTTCGACATCGACGCGCGCAAATCGGCCGAACTGCGCTTGCAGGCGCTGGTCCGGCTCAACGACCGGCTGCGTGGCGCCGGCGATCCCGAGGATCTCGCCTTCGCCACCGTCGAGACGCTCGGCCGGCTATTCGACGTCAGCCGCTGCGGCTATGGCACGATCGACCGCGAGGCGGAGACGATCGTGACGACGCGGCCGTGGTGCGCGCCGGGGATCGATCCGCTGCCCGAGATCCTCCACTTCCGCGACTATGGCTCCTATATCGAGGACCTCAAGCGCGGCGAGACGGTGGCGATCGGCGACGTCCACCACGATCCGCGCACCGCCAGCACCGCCGAGGGGCTGAAGAGCCTCGCCGCCTTGTCGTTCATCAACATGCCGGTCACCGAACAGGGCGGGTTCGTCGCGCTGCTCTACCTCAACAATGCGCAGCCGCGCGCCTGGCAGCCCGAGGAGATCGCCTTCGTCCGCGACGTCGCCGAACGCACCCGCGACGCGGTCGAGCGGCGGCGCGCCGAACAGGCGCTTGCCGCGCTCACCGCCTCGCTCGAGGAACAGGTCGAGGAGCGGACGCGCGCGCTGATGACCGCCGAGGCGCATCTGCGTCAGGCGCAGAAGATGGAGGCGGTCGGCCAGCTCACCGGCGGGCTGGCGCATGACTTCAACAATATGCTCACCGGCATCTCCGGCGCGATCGAGATGATGCAGGTGCGCGTGCGGCAGGGCCGGTTCGACGAGCTCGACCGTTATGCCAATGCCGCCCAGGGTGCGGCGCGGCGCGCGGCGGCGCTGACGCATCGCCTGCTCGCCTTCTCGCGGCGGCAGACGCTCGATCCCAAGCCGACCGACATCAACCGGCTGATCGACGGGCTGCGCGAGCTGATCCAGCGCACCGTCGGGCCCAATGTTTCGATCGAGACGGTCGGCGCGGGCGGGCTCTGGCCCGCGATGGTCGATCCCAACCAGCTCGAGAATGCACTGCTCAACCTGTGCATCAATGCGCGCGACGCGATGCCCGACGGCGGCCGCATCACGATCGAAACCGCCAACCGCTGGCTCGACGACCGCGCCGCGCGCGAACGCGACCTCGAACCCGGCCAGTATCTGTCCCTCTGCGTCACCGACACCGGCACCGGCATGACCCCCGAGGTGCAGGCGCGCGCCTTCGACCCCTTCTACACCACCAAGCCGATGGGCGAGGGCACCGGGCTCGGCCTGTCGATGATCTACGGTTTCGCCCGCCAGTCGGGCGGGCAGGTCCGCATCTATTCGGAGGTCGGCCAGGGCACGACGATGTGCATCTACCTGCCGCGCCATTACGGCGACGCCGATCCGCATGGCGACACCGCCGTATCGTCCGCGATGCCGGCGGTGACCGAGGGCCGCCATACCGTGCTGGTGGTCGATGACGAGCCGACGATCCGCATGCTCGTCGTCGAGATCCTGCGCGAGATGGGCCATAACGTGCTCGAAGCCGGCGACGGCGCGACCGCGCTGCGGCTGCTCGGCACCGGCGCGCAGGTCGATCTGCTGATCACCGACGTCGGCCTGCCCGGCCATATGAACGGCCGTCAGGTCGCCGATGCCGCGCTGACCCTGCTGCCGGCGCTCAAGGTGCTGTTCATCACCGGCTATGCCGAGAATGCGGTGATCGGCAACGGCCCGCTCGGCGCCAATATGGCGCTGCTCACCAAGCCCTTCGCGATGGACGTGATCACCGACCGCATCCACACGATCCTCGACAGCTAGGCAGAGCAGCAGCGCTGGCCTTAGGCGCTCGCGAGCAGCCGCTCCGCCTCGGCGAGATGCAGGCGCTCGATCATCGCGCCGTCGAGCTGGATCGCGCCCTGCCCCGCCGCCTCGGGCGCGGCGAAGGCGGTGACGACCGCGCGCGCCCAGGCAAGCTGCTCCGCGCTCGGGCCGAAGGCGGCGTTGGCGGCATCGATCTGGCTCGGGTGGATCAGCGTCTTGCCGTCGAAGCCGAGCATCGCGCCCTGCGCACATTCCGCAGCAAGCCGCGCCTCGTCGCCGATCGCGTTGCAGACGCCGTCGAGCACGGTGAGGCCGCCGGCACGCGCCGCGATGACGAGGTGGCTCAGCGCCGGCAGCAGCGGCGTGCGCGCCGCATCGGGGCGGCAGCGCATCTCCTTGGCGAGATCGTTGGTGCCGGCGATCAGCAGCTCGGTCCGCGTCGCCGCCGCCGCCGCGACGATCTGGCCGAGGGCGAGGATCGCGCCGCAGGTCTCGATCATCGCCCAGATCGGCGGGCCGCCGGCGCCGACCGCCGCGCGCACCGCGATCAGGTCGTCGGCGCGCGCGACCTTGGGCACCACCACCGCCATCGCCCCGCCCACGGCTGCGGCATCGTCGCGGCCCCATGGCGTGTCGAGCGCGTTGATCCGCACCGCGCAGGCGCGCGCGCCCGCCGCCGCCGCGACCGCCGCCTCGCGCGCCGTCGCTTTCGCTGTCGGCGCGACCGCATCCTCAAGGTCGAGGATCACCGCATCGCAGGCGAGCGACGGCGCCTTGGCGAGCGCACGCGGATTGGAGGCGGGCATGAACAGCACGCTGCGGCGGCGGAACGACACATCACTCATCCGCAGCATCCTAGAGCAGCGATCAGGCGCTCACCAGCCGGGCAAGGTCGATCAGCGCGCGCGGCATCGCCGCACCGGAGGGGGTCGCGATATAGCGCGACACCCATATCGGCCCGAACTTCGCCTTGAACGCGCGCAGCCCGGCGAAACCGTAGAGCCGCTCGCCATTGGCGAACAGCGCATGGCCCAGCCGCGCCCATACCGGCGCCAGCCGCCCGCTCGGCATCCCCGACAGCGGCGCCATGCCGAGGTTGAACCGCTCATAGCCGGCGTCGCGCGCCCATTCGATCAGCCGGACGAGCAGCATCTCCATCGTGCCATAAGGCGCATCGGGATGATGGCGCATCAGGTCGACCGACACCTCGTCGCCGTCGCCCGAGGTCCAGATATTGGCGAAGGCGACGATCTCCCCCGCGACCCGCACCACCGCGACCGGGAAGCGGGTCAGATAGGCGGGCTCGAACGCGCCGAGGCTGAAGCGCTTCTCCTGCCCCGCCTTGCCGGCGAGCCATGCCGCCGACACGCGTTCGAGCGCGGGAAGCAGATCGGGTACCGCCTCTGCCGGCTCGACCGCGAAGACCGCGCCCGCCGCCTCGGTGCGCCGCACCGCGTGGCGCAGCGACTTGCCGCGCGGCCCGGCGGTAGTGAAATCGGCGAGCACGACATGCGCCTCCTCGCCATATTTGATCGCCTGCAGGCCCAGCTCGACGAACAGCGGCAGCATCCGTTCGCTCGCCTGGTAGAAGCACAGACGCCCGGCGCGCGCGTCGCAGGCGCGGCGGATGCTCCATACCAATTCGCTCCATGCCGCCGCCGGGCCGACCGGATCGCCCATCACCACCCAGCTACGGCCCTGCACGCGATACATCAGAAAGGCATCGCCCGCCGCCGAGACGATGAAGCTCTTGTCGCCGGTAAAGGCGAGCGCGGCGTCGGTACGCGGGCAGTGCGGCAGGGCGGCGGCGAGCACCGCCGGCGGCGGCAGAGCGTCGGGCATCGCGCGCGTCCGGCTCGCGGTGAGCAATTGCCACGCCGATACCGCGGTCAGCATCACCCCCGCCGCGAAGCTCGCGCGCAGGAAGCGCGGCGCGTTGCCGTCGAGCGCGAAGCGCCACCACAGATCGTCGCTGTACGGCGTCCGCTTATAGGCGAAGAAGCCCGCCCAGATGCTCAACGCCAGCGCCGCGGCGGCGGCGACCAGCCACGGCCAGCGCGGCCGGTCGGTGAGGATGCCGCCTTCGCGATAGAAGCTCGCCTGGCAATATTGCAGCACCGCCGCGACGATCAGCTGGAGCAGCGCCTCTTCGTAATCAAGACCCTTGAGCAGCGAGAAGAGCGCGCCACCGATCAGCAGGAGGCGCGCCGCCGCCCAGCCCGAGCGCAGCCGCGCGGTCAGCGCCGGCGCGACGAGCAGCATCGCGGTGCCGATCAGGCTGCCCGCCATGTGCGATCCCTCGATGAACGGCAGCGGCACGAGGTCGGTCAGCTCGGTCAGCCGCCCCTTCACGCCGGGCAGGGCGCCGGACACCAGCATCACGAAGCCGGCGACGAACACCAGCGCGGTCACCGCGCTCGGCGCGAGCAGTTGCCCGGCGCGATCGACATAGCCGAGGCCGCGGCGGATCGGGTGGCGCAGCCGCCAGCCCTCGCTCGCGGCAATGCCGATCGCCGCGATCAGCAGCGGCAGCAGATAATAGATCAGCCGGTAGAGCAGCAAGGCCGCGAACAATGTCGGCCGGTCGCCCGGCACCGTCGCCAGCACCACCGTCTCGAACACGCCGAGCCCGCCCGGCACGTGCAGCAGCAGCGCGACGACCACCGCCACCGCATAAGCGACGACGAAGCCGGGAAAGGCCTCCGGCGCCGCGCCCGGCACCAGCACGAACAGCGCCGCCGACGCCATCGTCAGATCGGCGAGCGACAGGCCGGCGAGCGCCGCCATCTGCCGCAGGCTCGGCAGCGCGATGCCGAACCGCGCCGGGCCGAGCGTCGTCGCGCCGCGCAGCCGCAGCAGCGGCAGCACCGTCAGCAGCGCGAGCAGCGCGGCGCCGAGCGATCGCGCGGCGACGGCGGACAGCGTCACCGGGCCGAGCGTCATGCCGTCGCCCGCGATCAGCCCGATCCCCGCCGCGCCGGCGACACCTGCCCAGAAGGCGAGCGCGCAGATGCCCGCGACCTGCGCGATCTCCCCGAAGGCGAGCCCCGCCGCGCCGTAGAGGCGCAGCCGCGCCGATCCGCCGGTGATCAGCGACAGGCCGAGATTGTGGCTGAGCGTATAACTGGTGAACGACCCCGCCGCCGCGATCCGCCACGGCAGCGGTCGACCGACCGCCCGCAACGCCACCCAGTCGAGCCCGGTCAGCAGCAGATAGCTCGCCGCGGTCAGCGCCAGGCTGGCGGCGATGCGCGTATCGGGAATGGCGCGCAGCGCGGCGCGCACGTCGCTGAGATGCACCTCGCGCAGCACCAGCCGCAGCGCGGCGAAGCCGATCGCCGCGACGAGCAGCACCGCGGCGACCGTCAGGCTGCGGCGGTGCTGCTGCGCATAGGCGATCACCGCATCCAGACGGCCGACCGTCACGCCACCCGGTGCCAGACCTGCGACTTGCACAGCAAGCCGGCGACGACGCAGCCCGAGATGGTCAGCGTCGCCGGCGTCTCCTGGCGGATGCGCGACGAGAAGGTGCGGCGCATGTCGGGGACGAACACCCGCCCGACCCAGATGCCGGCGCGGTTGCGGTGATAACCGCGCAGCAATTGCGTTCCGACCAGATCGGGCAGGCCGGCGTTGCGCGCCTCGGCGCGCGCCTGCGGGCTCGCCCAGACGATCCGGCCGCACAGCGTACCGTCGGCGCAACGCCCGGTCTGCACCGCCAGCGTATTGCGCGGATTGGCCCAGCGGCCGATCACCGCCGGCGGCCTGGCCGGCACGTTGGCCTGCGCCACGGTCGCGCCGGTCAGGCCTGCGAGCACGAGCGCCCATCGCGTCATGGTCATGATCGTCTCCCCCACCATCCTACGATCATAGACGGCACAGGCCGCGCATTGCCGCACCATTGCGTCGAATCATCGCGCGGCTTCCCCGGGTGCCGCGCGGTGGATCGCCGTCAGCACGCGGTCCGCCAGCGCGGCATAATCGTCGTCGAGGAAATGGCCGCCCGGCATCGCGATCACCGTCGCGCGCGTACCGCGCAGCATCGGGCAGGCGCTGTCCGGCTCGGCGATGCCGTAGATGCAGGTCAGCGACGTCCAGCCGAGCCGCGGCAGCGTCAGGCGCGCGAGGCTGTCGGCGGTGCCGCGATAGGCTATACCGGACGGATCGGCGCGGAAATACACCGTCTCCCCCGGCACGATCAGCACCACCCCGGCGATCCGCGCCCGCTGATCGGCGGGCAGTGCGGCAAGGCCGGTCTGCAACACGTCGGCGCCATAGGATTGGCCGACCAGCATCAGCCGCGCCGCCCCGGTCCGGGCGAGCGAGGTGCGCACCGCATCGGCGATGATCGCATCGACCGTGCCGCGGTCGCGTCGTCGGCCGAACAGCGCCGGCGTGCTCCACGCCGCGACCGGCAGGCCGGCGGCCGCGAGCGCCGCGACGGTGTGCGGATTGGGCCCGTAGCGCAGCCCCATGTCGCCCGACAGATAGAGGACGCCGATCCGCTGTGCCGGGCCGCGCGGGCGGACGAGGTGCAGCGGATCGCGATCGAAGAAGCCCGCCGAGGCGGCGACCCCGGCGATGATCGCCAGCACCACCGCCGCAACGCCGCCGACGCGGACGAGCCGCCGGCGCGACGATCGGATGCGGGACGCGGCCATCCTCCGGTCCTGCACCCGCGTCGCTGTCCGGACGAGGACGGGCCGATGAACTTTTCGTCACCCGTCGCACCGCGAGCTGCTAGCATGTCCCTATAAAAATAAGAGGATGCTTATGACACCGATGCTGCTGCCGCTGTTCGCCGCCCAGGCCGCGCTCGCTCCGCCGGCGACGCTCGGCGCCACCGACCAGCGCGTCGACCAGCCGATTGCCGCACCGGCGCGCGCGCCCGACGTCGCCGACGAATTCACCGGCCCGGCGATCGACGCGCGGCTGTGGCGCTTCGACATCGCCAATAACAAGCAGGGCTGGTTCAACCATGAAAAGCAATATTACGGCCCCGACAACGCCCGTATCCGCGACGGCGCGCTGGTGATCGAGGCGCGCGCCGAACGCCCGACCGCGGCGGACAGCGGCGGCCAATCCTATACCTCCGCCAAGCTCGTCAGCCGCCGCGCCTTCGGCTACGGCTTCTACGAGGTGCGCGCGAAGCTGCCCTGCGGGCGCGGCACCTGGCCGGCGATCTGGCTGCTGCCCTCGTCGGGGACGTGGCCGGCGATGGGCGAGATCGACGTGATGGAGATGGTCGGCTGGGACCCCAATGTCGTCCATGCGACGGTGCACAGCGCGCTCTACAATCACGTCAAGGGCACGCAGCGCGGCGCGCAGGTCACGGTGCCGAGCGCCTGCACCGCCTTCCACCGCTATCAGCTCGACTGGCGGCCCGACGCGATCCTGATCGGCATCGACGACCGCGCCTATATGCGCGTCGCCAACGATCGGCCCGGCGGCACCGGCGCCTGGCCGTTCATCCGCCCCTATCAGCTGATCCTCAACCTCGCGATCGGCGGCGACTGGGGCGGCAGCAAGGGCATCGACGACGCCGCGCTGCCGCAGCGGATGGCGGTCGACTATGTCCGCTTCTGGCAGCGGCCATAGACGTCAGCGCCAGCTGCGCACGCCGAGCATGGCGAGCCCGCCGGCGACGGTCAGCCCGGCGAGCAGCAGCATCACCGCGCCGAAATCCTGCGGCGTCGCCAGCCACCAGGCGAGCGGCGGGCCGAGCAGCGACGGCACAGTGTTGGCGAGGTTGAGCAGCCCGAGGTCGCGCCCGCGATGGTCGGGGTTCGGCAGCAATTGCATCGCGAACGCCGCCTGCAGCGCGACGAACACCGACGCACCGGTGGTGTAGACGATGAAGGCGATCGCGCCCGCCGTCCAGCCGCTCGCCCCCGCCATGCCGACCAGCCCCGCCGCCGCGACCGCGCTGGCGAGCAGCAGGAACGGCTTGCGCCGCCGCGCCCGGTCCGACAGCCGGCCGAGCAGCAGCGCGATCGGCAGCGGCACGACGAAGGCCAGCGTCATCAGATGCCCGACCCGCGCCGGCAACAGGCCATGCCCCGCCGGCGCGACGATGCTTTCGAAATAGAAGAGCAGATAGCCCTGCGTCACCACGCTCGCGATCTGGAACAACAGGCGCGACACGCCGGCGACGATCAGGTCGCGGCGCGGCGGCAGCGCGAGCGCCGCCTGATCCGCGGCGACCGGCGCGGCGCGGCCGTGGACGAGCAGCAGCGGCACGATGCAGACCAGTACCACCGCCGGCACCAGCGCCAGCCGCATCTCGGCGGGCAGCAACGCCTCGCCGACCAGCCATGCCGAAAAGGCCGAGGCGGTCGGCGGCCCGAGCGAAAGCAGCCCGCCGGCGACGCCCTTGTCGCCGTCGGCGATCTCTTCCGCCATGATCGCCATCAGCGGCGCGAGCATCGCATTGACCACGACCTGGAAGAAGGCGATCGCCGCGATCAGCGCCGCCGGCGTCGTCGCCAGCGCCACCGCCGCATAGCTCGCTGCGGTGGCGACGCCGCCGCCCGCGATCCATCGCCGCCGCCCGCCGCCGCGCTGTCGCGACCGGTCGCTCAGCCAGCCGAAGACGACGTTGGACAGGCTCGCCGCCACCGCCCCGGCGGTGACGCAAGCGGCGGACAGGCCGATCCGCCCCGCCCCGCTCAGCGCCTCAATCTTGAGCGGCAGCAGCAAGGTGAGCAGCGGCAGATAGGCGATCACCCCGCCGACATAGGCGAGCGCGACGATCGCCAGGAACAGGCGCGGACGGGGATTGGCGGACTGGATCATCGTCGGCCCGATCCTGCCCGCGATCCGGCCGGCAGGCAATGCGGGGCGCCCCCGGATAAGCGCGTCCGTCGCGCGACTTACGGCTTCATCGTCGCCCCCCGCAGCGTCGCGCTCGCCACCGTCGAACGATCGCCCGCATCATGCGCGAGCGCGACGCGATGGCGCCTTGCGGCGATCCGCCCGCCGGGCAGCGCACTATCGTGATCGGCGACGACGCGCGGCTCCGCGGCCAGCGTCACGCGCCGCGTCTCGCCGGAATGCACCGTCACGCGGGTGAGGCCGGCGAGGCACGTCGGCGCCGGCGCGCCCGCCGGTGTCGGTCACGTCGAAGCTGACGCGCAGGCGGCACCCGCCGGTCACCACCGGGTTGCGATGGGCGAAGGCGGTGTAGCTCAGCCCGTGGCCGAAGCGGAACAGCAGCGTCAGCCCCTGTTTCTCATACCAGCGATAGCCGTCATCGGCGTCCTCGACATGATCGACCGGAAAGCTCTCCAGCGTCTTGCCTGCGCCCGCTTAGCCGACGAGCCTGCCACGCCGTATCGTCGTCGCCGGGGACCGGCACCGTCGGCGTATCGACAGCGTCCGCCCGCCGATGCCCTGTACCCGCGCGATGGCACATGACGCCGGCTGGCAGTGGCGCATACCGCTCCGGCATCGCGTCGCCGACACCATCGTCTCGTGCAGCCGCCATCTCGACCATGATGCCGCGCTCGCCCGCCTGCTCGGCGACGTCGATTGCGAGTTGCGCAGCGCGCCCAACCGGCTGCGCTTCGTTACCGGCACGCGGCGGCGGCCATGGCATCGCAACCGCATCGCCCGGGCCTTGCCGGCGACTTCATGGAGCTGCTCGAATCGACCAGCAACAGCTCGATAGGGTGCAGACCCGCGACGTCCTGATCCTTCCCTACAAGGTCACCGAACGGCGCGACGGCTGCTGGCGATACGGCGCGGCAATGCCGATCCCCGACAGTCGCGCGCAGAAGATCGAGCTGTTCCGCGAGACCCGCCGCGCCTTCCGCCGCAATGAGGAGTTGTTCGCGGAGAAGAGCTGGGTACAGGTGATGATGGGTCAGGGGATCATGCCGCGCAGCCACCATCCGATCGCGGCCAATTCGAGCGACGCCGACCTCGCCCGGCTGCTCGACACGCTGCGCCGCACCGTAGCCGCGGCGGTGCGCGGCCTGCCCGACCATGCCAGCTATGTCGCGCATCATGGCGGCATCGCCCGCGACGCCGGCTGACCGATGGCCCGCCGTCGCCAGGCCGTCACCATCCGCCACGTCGCCGCCGATGCCGGCGTATCGTTGCAGACGGTGAGCCGCGTCATCAACAAGGAACCCAACGTCCGGCCCGAGATGATGCAGCGCGTGCAGGAGTCGATCGCCCGGCTCGGCTACGTGCCCTCGATCGCGGCGCAGCGGATGAGCGGATCGCGCTCCTATCTGATCCTCGCGCTCAACGATCGCGAGCGGACCATCGCCGACTGGCGCAGCCGTCAGGGCGCCGACTGGGTCGACCAGATGCTGCTCGGCGGCATGCTGACCTGCGCCGAGCACGGCTATCGATTGATCATCGAGCTGGTCGACACGCACAGCGACCATATCGAGCGCGAATTGGCGGGCGCGATCGCCGCCTTGCAGCCGGACGGCGTCATCCTCACCCCGCCGCATTCGGAGAACGCGCTGATCACCGGACTACTCGACCGGCACGGCATCAGCTATGCGCGGATCGGCTCGCTGGCGCCGGGCGGCTTCGCGCTGACCATGGACGACGACAATGCCGCACGGCTCGCCACCGAGCATCTCGTCGCGCTCGGCCACCGGCGGATCGGATTCATCGCCGGGCCGTCCGACTATGAGCTGAGCGGCTGGCGCGTCACCGGCTGGCGGCGGGCGATGGCGGCGGCAGGCCTTGCCACCGACGACCTGCTCGCCGAGGGTGACTTCAGCTTCGCCTCGGGCCGCGACGCGGCGCAGCGGCTGCTCGACTCGCCCGCGCCGCCGAGCGCGATCATCGCCAGCAACGACCAGATGGCGCTGGCAACGCTCGCGCTGCTGCGTACGCGCGGCCTCGACGTGCCGCGCGATGTGTCGCTGGTCAGCTTCGACGATACGCCGATCGTCCGCTTCACCCATCCGGCGCTGACCGCGATCGTCCAGCCGATCGCCGAGGTCGCGGCCCGGGCGGTCGAACTGATCATCGCCGAACGCGCCGGGCGCGCGACGCCCGACGGACCCACCGTGGTTCCCGCCGGACTCGTCGTCCGCGGCTCGACCGCGCCGCCGCGCGACGCCATGGTGGTGGAAGAGGAGAGAGGATGATGTCGCTTCGAATGACCGCCGCCTTCAGCATGATCGCCCTGCTGCTCGCCGGATGCGGCAGCGGGGGCGCCCGCGACGATGCCGGCGAGACTGCCGCCGCCGCGGCCCCTGCCCCCCGCCCCGCCGGACCCAGCCCCGCCGCGGCCAGCCCCGCCGCGACCGCGCCTGCCGCCGCCCCTGCCGCTGCTGCCGAAACCGTGTCGCGACCGGCGGCACCGCGCGCATCCCCGCTCGCCTGCGCCGCCGAGATCGGCACCGCCGCGGCGGCGAAGCGCGTCGCCATCTGCCGCAACGTCTCGCCCGCCACGCACCCGCCGTGCAACGCCGTCAACAGCTGTGCGATGATCGACGACGAGATCGCACGCAGCTGCGCGCTGTTCGACGGCAAGGGCGCGCCGATCGCCGGCTGCACGCCCGCGCCGAAGAGTCCGGCCGCCGCCGCCGCGGTGGTGCGGCTCTATTATGCCGCGCTCAACGCGGGTGACTATGACACCGCCTGGCAGCAATGGGGCGACGGCGGCAAGGCCGGCCAGACGTTCGCCGCCTTCACACGCGGCTTCGCGCAGACCCGCGCGACACAGGTGACGATCGGCACGCTGCCGCCGGCGGAGGGCGCGGCGGGATCCCTCTACCAGACCGTACCGGTGACGGTCGCCGCGACGCTTGCCGATGGCCGTCGCCAGCGTTTCGCCGGCCGCTATGTCGTGCGCCGCGTCAATGACGTCGATGGCGCGACGCCGGGGCAATTGCGCTGGCACCTCGATTCGGCGCAGCTCAAGCCGGTCGGCTGACCCGCCGCTGTCATCAAGCGGTCACCGATACCGCGCATCGCAACAGCTTGGCAGGCGCAGGATCGAGGCGATGGTGACGACGACAGGACCGGCGCTGACCCGGCGCGCGATGATCGGCGGATCGGCGGCGCTGCTGTCGGTCGGCGCACGCGGTGCCGTGCCGCTGCCCGCCGGCCTGTTTTCGCTCGGCGTCGCCTCGGGCGATCCGCTGCCCGATTCGGTGATCCTGTGGACGCGGCTCGCGCCGGTGCCGCTCGATGCCGCGGGCGGCATGCCGCCGGTCGCCGTACCGGTGCGCTGGCAGGTGGCGAGCGACGAAGGCTTCACCCGGATCGTCCGCGAGGGCGAGGCGCGCGCCGAACCGCGCTGGGGCCATGCGGTGCATGTCGACGTGCGCGGCCTGCGCCCCGCGTCGCGCTATTTCTACCGCTTCCTCGCCGCGGGGGAGACCAGCGCCACCGGTCGCACCCGCACCGCGCCGGCGGCGGGCGCCGCGGTGGAGCGGCTGCGCATCGCCTATGGCTCGTGCCAGAAATATGAATCGGGCTTCTACGCAGCCTATCGCCATCTCGTCGCCGACGATCCCGATATCGTCCTGTTCCTCGGCGACTATATCTATGAGGGCGCACCCACCGCCAAGGATGCGGTGCGGCTGCACCAGAATCCCGAGCCGGTCGATCTCGCCGGCTATCGCGTCCGCTACGCCACCTACAAGAGCGATCCGCTGTTGCGGGCGGCGCATCAGGCGGCGCCCTGGGTGCTGACCTGGGACGATCACGAGGTCGCCAATGATTATGCCGACGCGCTCGACCAGAACAACACCGACCCCGCCGTCTTCCTGCGCCGCCGCGCCGCCGCCTATCAGGCGTGGTACGAGCACCAGCCGGTGCGCGCCGCGCCGCCGCTCGGGCCGGCGATGCGCATCTATCATCTGCTCGACTGGGGGCGGCTCGCGCAATTCCAGATCGTCGATGACCGGCAGTATCGCGGCCCCCGCGCCTGCCAGCCCGCCGGCCTCGTCGCCGCGCACCAGCGCTATCGGACGCTGATCCAGCCCTGCCCCGATCTCTCCGCGCCACGGACGATGCTCGGCGCGGCGCAGGAACGCTGGCTGTCGCAGGCGCTCGGCGACAGCCGGGCGCAATGGAATCTGCTCGCGCAACAGACGCTGATGCACCAGCAGGGGCGGATCGACGCCGAGCATCCCGAGCGCGGCGTGCAATATTCGGCGGACAATTGGTCGGGCTATCCCGCCGCCCGCGACGCCATCTACCGCCGCTGGCTCGCCGCCCGCACCTCCAACCCGATCGCGCTCGGCGGCGACATCCATGCCTTTGCCGCCGCCGACATCCACGATCCCGACCGCCCCGACGCCGCGCCGATCGCCGCCGAATTCGTCGGCGGATCGATCACCTCGCTGTTCCACGACGCGAGCTTCAAGCAGCAGGCGGCGGCGAACGGCCTCGTCTTCGCCGAGAATGAGGTGCGCGGCTACGGGCTGGTGGACCTGACGCCGCAGGGCGGCAGGATCGCCTTCCGCGGGCTGCGCGATGCGCGCGACCCGCAGTCCGGCATCCGCGACCTCGTCCGCTTCACCCTCGAACCCGACCGGCCGGGCATCCGCGATCAGCAATCCGTCACCGACCTGTAGCGCCGGTGTAACCGACCGTCCCTAGCGTCGACCGACACGATCGGGGGATTGCTGACATGACCGGGATTTTCGACCTGCGCCGTCGCGGGATGGCGCGCGCCTGGCTGACGACGACCGCGCTGCTGATCGCCGCACCGGTGCACGCGCAGACCGCCGATCCGGTCGACCCCGGCACCGCCTCCGCGCAAATCGACGGCGAGGATCATGAGATCACCGTCGTCGCGCGCAAGACCAGCGAAAATGCGCAGCGCGTGCCGATCCCGATCACGGTCATCCCGTCGGCGACGCTGGTCCGGCAGAACCTCACCAACTTCACCAATTTCCAGACCAAGCTGCCCGCCTTCTCGGTCTATCTGACCAATCCCAAACAGCTCAACCTCGGCATCCGCGGCATCGGCAACAACGGCTTCAACACCGACGGGATCGACGGATCGGTCGGCGTGTTCGTCGATGGCGTCTACACCGGGCGGCAGGGGATGGTGTCGAACGACTTCAACGACCTCGCCGATGTCGAGGTGCTGCGCGGACCGCAGGGTACGCTGTTCGGCAAGAACACCACCGCCGGCGCGGTGCTGATCAACACGCTCAAGCCGAGCTTCACGCCGACCGGCACCGCCGAGGCGAGCACCGGCAATTTCGGGCTGACCGAGGTCAAGAGCAGCGTCTCCGGCCCGCTGATCGCCGACCGCCTCGCCGTCCGCCTGTCGAGCTTCTACAGCGATCGTGGCGGCACTTATAAGAACCTCTACAACAACCAATATCAGAATGCGCGCCAGGGCATCGGGGTGCGCGGCCAATTGCTCGCAACGCCGACCGACGATCTCTCGATCCGGCTGATCGGCACGCATGCCCGGCAATATTTCCCGACCATCTCGCCGGTGATCCTGTCGGTCTACAATCCGGCGGCGTTGCAGGCGCGGATGACCGCCGCGGGCTACCGGCTGCTGACCAGCAACGCGCGCGACCGCTACGTCAATATCGACGGCCGGCTCGATGCGCGCACCCAGCTCGATAGCGCAAGCGGCCAGATCGACTGGTCGCCCGCGGATTACGGCACGTTCACCGCAATCACCGGCTGGCAGCGATGGAGCTGCTTCACCAACAACGACAATGACTATACGCAGCTCGACGCGATCAGCGATTACGGCTCGTGCAACGTCGAGCGACAGGTGTCGCAGGAGCTGCGCTGGGCGAGCGCGCGCGACCGGCCGATCGCGGCGACCGTCGGCGGCTTCCTCAGCCGTCAGCGGCTGCAGGTCGATTCACGCGTCCGCTTCGGGCGGCAATATTATATCTGGGCGGCCAATCCGTCGGCGAGCGCCTTCCCCAGCACCGGTGGGCGCAGCTGGGCGCAGGGCGCTTATGCGGCGCGCGTCGCCGGCTTCGGCATCCGCAGCCAGGCGGTATTCCATACCGACACCGATGCGCTGTTCGGCAACCTCACCTGGCATCCCGACGCAGATCGCCGCATCGCCTTCGACCTCGGCCTGCGCCAGACGTGGGAGCGGCGCGACCAACGCTACGACGGAACCGTCGCGAGCAATGTCGGCGCGCTCAACACGGCGCAGATCAACGCTTTGTCTGCCGCGGGCGCCAATGCGCAGCTCGGCCATGTCGATGCGGCGCTGAAGGACAGCGCGCTGTCCGGCGAGCTTGGCGTCAATTATCGCGTCACGCCCGACATCTTCCTCTACGCCAAATATGCGCGCGGCAACAAATCGGCCGGCTTCAACCTGCTGCCGTTCGACGCCGGCGCGGCGCTGCCGCCGGGCACCGGCCAGACGGTGAAGGGCGAGACCGCCGACAATATCGAGGCGGGGATCAAATCGACCGTCCTCGACCATCGCATCCTGTTCAATCTCACCGCCTTCCACACCGTGGTCCGCAACTATCAGGCGAACCAGTCGGTCGGTGTCGGCAATACCGCGATCAAATTCCTCGCCAACGTCGGTTCGCTGACCTCGCGCGGGATCGAGCTGGAGAATGAGACGTGGCTGCTGCCCGGCCTGCACAGCAAGGGCTTCATCGCCTATAATCGCGCGACCTATTCGTCCTTCGCCAATTCGGTCTGCCCGGGACAGATCAGCGCGCTCACCTGCAACCTGACTGGGCGACAGGTCGCCTGGGCGCCGGTGTGGACCAGCGATCTCACCGTCGATTACACGCAGCGGCTCGACGCGACGACCAAGGCCTACGGTCTGGTCGACGTCAATTGGCGCTCGACACAGAATACGACGATCACGCTCGATCCCTCGGCGCAGATCCCCGCCTATGCGCTGGCGAGCGCGCGCGCCGGACTGCTGCTCGACCACGAGCGGCTGGAGTTCCAGCTGTGGGTCGAGAATGTGTTCGACAAGGCCTATTACATCAACCTGCTCGGCTACACCAAGTCGACAGGCATCGTGCAGGGCTATACCGGCAATCCGCGTACCTATGGCGGCACGGTGCGCGTCCGCTTCTGAGCGGACGCCGCTGCGGCGACCGGCGTCGAGCGCCACGAACTCAGGCCATTTGAAGAGGTTCGCGCGGAGGCGCGGAGGGCGCGGAGGTGTTCCGGATCGGGGGACGTCGTCTCCTTAATCCCGGCACCGGCGCAGGCCGCCACGCATACGCCGAGCGCACCCCCTCTGCGTCCTCCGCGCCTCCGCGCGAACCCATCACACTATCGCTAATCCCAGCCGCGCGATGCCGTCCTCCAACCCTGCGCTCACTCGCTCCCCGTCGCGGTCGCCTTGCTCGCCTTGTCGGGTGTCGTTCCCGCGCCGGTGAAGGGCGTCAGGCGGAAGGCGACACGCGTGGGAGCGAGCGATACGCGATATTGCGGCAGCGGCTTGCCGACCGAACTCCATTGCGTGTCGCCGCCGACGCCCCATTGCGCCGAATCGATCAGCAGCGTCACCTGATCGTGCGGCACGACATCGGTCGATTTCCACGTTCCCGGCGCATGGCGGTCGAGGTCGGCATAAGGGAAAGCGAGCGCGTTCATCATCAGCGGCGTCGCGCCCTGTACGCGCACGCCGCGGCCCGCGCCCGACAGCTCCATCCAGCGCACGTCGACCTTGTTGCCGGTCTCCTGCGGGCGGATGTAATCGTGGTTCTGCTCGGCGATCGCGCCGCGCCACAGGCCGATCGGCGCCGAGGTCTTGCGATCGACATAGCTTTCGTGCGGACCGCGGCCATACCATTCGACCGTCGTCACGTCGGTCGGCATCGCGAAGGCAAGCCCGACACGGAACGGCGGCGGCAGATCGGTCCTGACCGGCGTCAGCATTCCCGTCACCGCGACCGATCCGTCACCCGCCATCGCATAACTGGTGGTGAAGGTCGCGGCGTCGTCGCCGAGCGCATAATCGACGGTGACGCTCGCGCCGTCGTCGGTGCGGCGGCTGCGCACCGCGGTGACGCGGCGGGTGTCGCTCATCGTCTTCCACATCTTGAGCTGTTCGGCGGTGCCGATGCCGAGGTCGTTGTCGGTGACCGCTCGCCAGAAATGCGGCGTGCCGCCGGTGGCGAGGTCGCGGCCGTCGGCGGTGTACCGGCGTACCAGCCCGGTGGTGCGATCGATCTCGAGCCGCGCCGTGCCGGCCGACAGCGTGATCGCGCCGTCAGACTGGCGCAGATCGACAGCCCCTGCCGGCGCGGCGGGCAGCGCCGGCGCGCCGCCGAGCGCGAATTGCTCGAAGCCGACCGTTGCGCCCTCCGCCACCGCGGGCACCGCCCCCGCCCTGGCGCGGACGCGGACCGTCACATAATATTCGGTATCGGGCCGGCGGGCATAATGTGTCACCGGCAGCGTGATCGCCGTCGCGGCGCGCGGGCCGACCGCCGGGGTCGGCAGATCGCCGTGCGCGACCGCGACGCCATCCTCGAGCAGCGTCCAGTCGAAGGCGAAGCCCGAAAGATCGCGGAAGTCGTGCCGGTTGCGCACCGTCACCCGCCCGCTGGCGGGATCGAAGCCGTCGAACTGCACCGGCGCATAGACCTTTTTCAGCTCGAACAGTTGCGGATTGGGCGTCCGGTCGGACTGCAGCAACCCGTCGCCGAATTCGATGTCGCCGCCCGGATTGGGGCCATATTCGCCGCCGTCCCCCCAATAGCGCCGCCCATCCTTGGTATAGCGGTACATCGACTGGTCGACCCAGTCCCAGGCGAAGCCGCCCTGCAATTTGTCGGGATGGGCGTAGATCGTATCCCAATATTCCTTCAGGTCACCGCCCGAATTGCCCATCATATGGGCATATTCGCACTGGATGACCGGCTGTTTGTAGTTCCAGTTGATGGCGTAATCCGCGAGCTTGACCGCGGGATCGTACATCGGCGCGTAGATGTCGGCATAATCATTGGGGCGATGATCGCCGATCCCATCCCACGTTCCCCAGCCGAGATAGCTGATCAGCCGGCCGGGATCGCGCGCCCGCGCCGCCGCGGCGGCTGCCGCGAAATTAGGGCCGATCCCCGCCTCGTTGCCGAGCGACCAGAAGATCACCGAGGGATGGTTCTTATCGCGCTCGACCATGTTGACGACGCGGCTGACGTGCGCCTTCTGCCACGCCGGATCGAAGCCGACCTGATATTTCGCGCGCTCGCGCGGCCGCCGGTTGGCATAATCCATATAGGCGTGGCTCTCGATATTCGCCTCGTCCATCACATACAGGCCATAACGATCGGCGAGTTCGTAGAGATACGGATCGTTGGGATAATGCGAGGTGCGGATCGCATTGATGTTGTTCTGCTTCATCAGCTGGATATCGCGCTCCATCGACGCGCGGCTGACGACGTGGAAGGTTTCGGGATCATGTTCGTGGCGATTGACGCCGCGAATCGTGATCGGCTTGCCGTTGACGGTGACCTGGCCGCCGAGCATCGCGACGGTGCGGAAACCGATCGCGCGCGCGGTCGATTGCAGCAGCGCGCCGCGCGCGTCGAGCACCTCGGTGACCAGCGTGTAGAGTTGGGGCGTCTCCGCGGTCCACGGCCGCACCGCCGGCACCGTGCCGCGCAGCGTCACCGGGCGCTCGCGGGTCGAGGCCGCCAGCGGCTGCGTCTGCGTCAGCACCGGCCGCTCCCCGTCGAGCAGCACCATCCGCACACTCGCCGCGTTCCCCGGCGTCACCGCGACCTCGACGGCGAGCAGGCCGTCGCGATAGGCCGCGTCGAGCCCGGCATGGACGAAGACGTCGCGCGCGCGCAGCTTGAGCGCCGCGACCAGATAGACCGAGCGCTCGATCCCCGAGACTCGCCAGAAGTCCTGATCCTCCAGATAGCTGCCGTCCGACCAGCGGATCACCTGGATCGCCACGACATTCTTGCCGGGCCGGATCCAGCGGGTGACGTCGAAGTCGCTCGGCAGCTTGCTGTCTTCCGAATAGCCGACCTTCTCGCCATTGACCCAGACCGTATAGGCGGAGCCCGCCGCGCCGATATGGAGGATGACGTCCTGCCCGCTCCACGCCGCCGGCACGGTGACGTCGCGGCGATACGATCCGACCGGATCGGTGGCGTGCGGAATCAGCGGGCGGTTGGCGGGAAACGGATAGGTGATGTTGTTGTAGCGCGGCTGGTCATAGCCCTGCGTCTGCCAGTCGGCCGGCACCGGGATCTGCTTCCAGCCCGATACGTCATAGTCGGGCTTCTCGAACCCCGCCGGCAGACGGTCGGCATCGGGGGAGAAGGCGAAATGCCACAGCCCGTCGAGCGGCACGAAGCGCGCCGACGCCGCCTCGTCGCCGGCGAGCGCCTTGGCGCGCGATTCGAACGGAAAGCCGGTGGCGCTCGCCGGCAGCTTGCCGCGCGCGAACACCGCGGGGTTTTCCCAATCGGGGCGGGTGGGGTCGATCTGCACCGGCTGCACCTGCGGCGCGCCGTCCTGCGCCCAGGCGGCGCTCGCCACCACGCTGCCGATGATCCCCGCCCAAAGCCATGACGCCCGCATGTTGCCGCTCCCCCACGTTATCATGTCAGACATATCGTATACGAAGCGTCGTGCAAGCCATCTTGATCGCCAGTGTTCCCGGCCCGGGCGGAGACGGTGCTTGCGCCCTCCGTCGGCCGCTGCAATTCTACTCCGACATAAGGACTTGAAGCGAGAGGAAGCAGGATGAGCCATGTCAGCCGCAGGGGCGTCACGCGCCGGACGCTGCTCGCCGGCGCCAGCGCGCTGGTCGTCGCCGGGCGGGCAAGCGCCGCCCTGCCCGCCGATCGGATCACCAAGGTCGCGCCGGTGCCGATGCGCGACGTGACGCTCAAGCCGTCGCCCTTCGCCGACGCCTTCGCTGCCAACCGCCGCTATCTGCTGTCGCTCGATCCGGAACGGCTGCTGCACAATTTCTACGTCTCCGCCGGGCTGCCCGCGCCCCGGCCGGTCTATGCCGGCTGGGAGGCGCAGGGGATCGCCGGCCATTCGCTCGGCCACTGGCTGTCCGCCTGCTCCCTCGTCGTCGCCAATACCGGCGATGCCGCGGTCGCCGCGCGGCTCGACCATGCGCTCGCCGAGATGGCGCGCATCCAGGCTGCGCATGGCGACGGCTATTGCGGCGGCACCACCGTCGATCGCGACGGCAAGACGGTCGACGGCAAGATCGTCTTCGAGGAGGTGCGGCGCGGCGACATCCGCACCGGCGGCTTCGATCTCAACGGCGGCTGGGTGCCGCTCTACACCTGGCACAAGGTCCATGCCGGATTGCTCGACGCGCATCGCCTCGCCGGCAATCGCCGCGCGCTGCCGATCACGCTCGGCCTCGCCGGCTATCTCGCCGGCGTGCTCGAGCCGTTGAGCGAGGCGCAGATGCAGCAGGTGCTGCGCGCCGAACATGGCGGTCTTAACGAGGCTTATGCCGATACCTATGCGCTGACCGGCGATCCGCGCTGGCTGCGCATGGCGGAGAAGATCCGCCACCGCGCGGTGCTCGACCCGCTCACCGCGGGGCGCGACCAGCTCGCCGGGCTGCACGCCAATACGCAGATCCCCAAGCTGATCGGCCTCGCCCGGCTGTACGAGCTGACCGAAACGCCGCAGCATGCCGCGGCGGCGCGCTTCTTCCACGATCGCGTCGTCCGCCATCACAGCTATGTCATCGGCGGCAATTCCGAACGCGAACATTTCGGTCAGCCCGACCAATTGTCGAAGCGGATCACCGAGGCGACGTGCGAGGCGTGCAACAGCTACAATATGCTGAAACTGACCCGGCACCTCTATGCGTGGCAGCCGTGCGCCGACTGGTTCGACACCTATGAACGGATCCAGCTCAACCATATCCTCGCGCACCAGCGCCCGGATACCGGCCAATTCGTCTATTTCATGCCGCTCGCGCCCGGCGCCCGGCGCAGCTATTCGACCGCGGAGGAAAGCTTCTGGTGCTGCGTCGGCTCGGGGATGGAGAGCCACGCCAAACATGCCGATTCGATCTTCTGGCACGATGTCGCCCCGGCCGGTGCGCTCTACGTCAATCTCTACATCGCCAGCCGCCTCGACTGGCGGGACCGCGGCCTCGCGCTCGATCTCGACACGCGGATGCCGGCGGAGGGCGAGGCGACGCTCACCATCCGCCGCGCGCCGCGCGCCGTGCAGCGGATCGCGCTGCGCATGCCGGGCTGGGCGGCGGGCGCGACCGTCGCGCTCAACGGCCGGCCCGCCGCGGCGACGATGCGCGACGGTTACGCCGTGATCGAGCGGCGCTGGCGCGCGGGCGACCGGTTGCGCGTCGTGCTGCCGATGCGGTTGCGCGCCGAGCCGGTCGCCGACGATCCGTCGCTGGTCGCCTTCGCGCACGGGCCGCTGGTGCTCGCCGCCGATTGCGGCCCGGCGTCGGCGGCCTATGACGGCATGGGTCCGGCGCTCGCCGTCGACGGACCGGCGGTGGCGGCGCTGCGCGCGGACGATGCGGCGGACGTCCATCGCTTCACCGCGCGGGGTGCGCTCGGCGAACCGCTGACGCTCAGCCCCTTCTACGCGCAATATGACCGGCGCACCGCGGTCTATTTCCCGACCTTCACCACCGCCGCCTGGGTCATGGCCAAGCCCGGCTATCTGCGCGCGCAGGCCGAGCGGCAGGCGCTCGCCCGCCGCACCGTCGACGTCGCCTATCTCGGCGAGATGCAGCCCGAGCGCGATCACCTGTTCACCGCGAGCAAGCCCGAGACGGTGCAGCTGCACGGCCGCTCCGCCCGCAAGCTGCGCGCCGGCGAGACGATCACGCTGACGCTGCGCCGCCGCCCCGGCGCGGCGGTGCTGCGCGTCGTCTATTGGGGCGATCAGGTGAAGGACCGCGCGCTGACGATCCGCGTCGACGGCACCCCGGTCGCGACCGAACGCCGCGAGGGGCCGGCGCAGGAGGGGTTCGTCGCGATCGACTATCCGCTCCGCGCCGCGGGTGAACAGGGCAAGAGCGCGGCGGTCGTGCAATTCGCTGGCGAGACGGGCGAGATCGACCTGTACGAGGTGCGCATGATGAGCGCGGTGGAGGCGGAGTCCCCGTCGTTGACCTGATCGCCGGCGTCCGCACGCGGCCGCAACCTCGTCATCGGATCAAGAGATATAGGCTCTGGCGGCGGGGCAGACCTGATCATCCAGCCGGAATCGGGCGATTTGATCGGTCATCTGGCGGGTGACGACATGAAGCGAGGTGGTGGCGCTGGTGACCTCGGCCACCATGGCAGCATTGCTTTGCGTCATCGCGTCCATCTGGCCGACCGCGTCATTGACCTCGCCGAGGCCGACCGCCTGCTCGCCATTGGCGCGGGTGATCGCCGCGACGAGGTCGACGGCGCGGACCATAGTCGTCCGGATCCGGTCGAGCCCCCGCCCCGCCTCGCCGACGAGCGCCATGCCCGAATCGACCTGCCCGATCGACACGGTGATCCTGCCCTTGACGTCCTGCGCGGCCTCTGCCGATCGCTGCGCAAGCGCGCGCACTTCGCTGGCGACGACGGCAAAGCCCCTGCCCGCCTCGCCGGCGCGGGCGGCCTCGATACCGGCATTGAGCGCGAGGAGGCTGGTCTGGAACGCGAAGCCGTCGATCACGCTGATGATCTCGGTGATTTCGGCGGAGGAGCGATCGATCGCGTCCATGGCGGCGATCATCTGGCGTACCGTCAGGTCGAGCTGTGTCGCATCGTCATGGGCTTGCGTCACCATCGCATCGGCGAGCTTGGCGCTGTGCGCGGTATCGCGCACCGTCTGGGTAATTTGGTGCATCGCCGCCGCCGTATGCTTGAGCGCAGCATTCTGCTGCTCGGTACGGCCGGCGAGGTCGTGCGAGGCGTCGAGGATCGCGCCCGCCTGACCCACGATCTCGCGCGCGCTCCCGTGCAGGAGCGACAGGGTAGCGGCGAGCGCGACCAGCGCGTTGTTGCAATCGACCTTGAGTTTGGCGAATTCCCCGGCGACGTCGCCCTCGACGCGGGTCGTGAGATCGCCATGCGCCAGGGCGTCGAGCGACCGGCCGATGCCATCGACGATCTGCTGGGCCTGTTGACGCTTCGATTCGTCGGCGATGCGGAGTTGGTCGCGCAACTCGGCCAGCGAATGCGCCATCTGACCGATTTCGTCCGCGCGATTAAGATGCGGAATGACGAGTCGGTCGGCACCGGCGGCAAGGCCGTACATACTGGCGCGCAGCACCTGCAGCGGCAGGATGACGCTCTGCCGCGTGATCAGCAAGCCGGCCACAAGCCCGCCCGCCGTCAGGATGATCACCGCGCACAGGAAGGTGAACAACGCGGCCGATTCTGTCGCCGTCTTGATGCTCTCCAACGCGGCGACACGTGCGCGCAGCAGATCGATCTGATGATCGGCGACCTTGGAGGCGAACCGTTCAGCGGGACGGACCACATGCTGGAAATGATGCAACGCCCCGGCGCGGTCGCCGCCGCTGGCGTGCGCGGCGACCGTGAGCAAGGCTCTGACCACGCGGTAGGAGTCCGTGAAATAAGCGCCCGGCAAGTCGCCTCGGTTGGCCAGATGCTCGAGCTTGCCGAGCTCGCTGCGCATCGCGCGGGATCGTGTGCGGATTTTGCCCGTCACCGTCTCACGCTCTGCCGGATCGTCCTCCGTGATCAGATTGAGCGCGTCACGCTGCAGCGACCGACTGAGCGAGCGTATCTCGCTCAACGCCCACACCCGATCCTGCGCCGTGACCACCGCGGCCGTGGCTGCGTTGACGTTATGGGCGGCATGAAGCGTCACCAGCGCCAAGACCCATAGGAGCGCGATCGCCCCGACCAACGGCGCCATGAGCCGGGCAGTGACACTGCCGTGAAGCCAATCGAACCTTTTGATAAAGAACGGCTTTTGCAGGTCACTATAGGACGGCAGCACAGTAACTGTCACAAAACCCCCGCGCCTATCGGACAAATGCCTTGAGGAAGATTGGCAGCTGACCGGCACTCTAGTAAGCTTGCGATGCGTTGATATTGTTACAGCAACGACGAATGGAATATCAGTGACATCTGCCGAGTTCCCGCTGTCCTTGAAGCGAATCGTCGCGATGCTGGCCGATCGCGTTCCGATCGTCCGCGGTGCGAGTCGGCGGGTCATCGCAGGCCTTGCCGTAGTCGGTGCGACCACCGCCGCGACCCCCGCGCCGATCGCCTTGCGGACCGTCACCGTGACGCTGCGGCCGGCGATCGATCGCCCGTCGACGCGGTTCGAGGGCTGGGGCACCGCGCTGGCCTGGTTCGCCAACGTCACCGGCGGCTGGCCGGAGGCGGACCGCAGCCGCCTTGCCGACCTCTTCTACGGCGCGAAGGGGCTGGGCTGGACGATCGCGCGCTACAATATCGGCGGCGGCGGCGCGGCGGATGCCAAGCCCTATCTGCGCACCGGCGCGGCGGTGCCCGGCTTCTGGCGGCTCCCGCCGGGCGTCGCCGGCACGGACTGGCGCGCCGACGATCCGTTGATGTGGGACTGGACGCAGGACGCCAACCAGCGCTGGTGGCTCGATGCCGTGCGGGATCGCGTGCCGGGTGCGATCTTCGAGGCTTTCTCCAACTCGCCGCCATGGTTCATGACCGTCTCGGGCCGCGTCTCGGGTGCCGAGCGGCGCACCGACGACAATCTGCTGCCCGGCCGCGAGCCGCTGTTCGCCGCCTATCTCGCGCGCAGCGTCGCCGAATTGCAGCGCCGCCACCATATCCGCTTCCGCACGCTGTCGCCGATCAACGAGCCCAACACCGATTATTGGTATGCCGCCAATACGCAGGAAGGCGCGCACTGGAGCCCGGCGCGACAGGCGGCGATGATCGACGCCGCCGACACCGCGCTCAAGGCCGAGCGGCTGACCACCGTGATCGCCGCGCCCGACGAGACCAATGCGCGGCTGTTCCTCGCCGACCTCGCCGCCTATCCGCCGGAGACGCTGGCGCGGATCGGCCAGCTCAACGTGCACAGTTACGGCACGCTGTATCAGACGGGGGTGCGCGATGCGGCGCGCGCCGCCGGCATCCGGCTGTGGATGAGCGAGAATGACACGCCGCTCGACGGCGACCGCGAGAATTTCGACAGCATGCCCTCGGCGCTCGCCTTCGCCGATCATGTCGTCGCCGATCTCAAGCGGCTCGAGCCCGCCGCCTGGATATTCTGGCAGGCGGTCGAGAACCTGTCCGGCGGCAACGGCAAGCCGACCTCCAACTGGGGGCTGATCAAGGCCGATCTCGCCGCGCCGGCCGCCGGGCCGCATGCGATCCACGTCACCCGCAAATATTGGGCGATGGCGCAGTTCAGCCGCTACATCCGTCCCGGCTACCGACTGGTCGCGGTCGACGACATGGACAGTGCCGCGGCGCTGTCGCCCGATGGTGCGACGCTGGTGCTGGTCCATGTCAACGGCGGCATCGCGCCGCGCCGGCTCGCTGTGCCCGCCGGCTGGCGCGTGCAGGCGGTGCGCACCGATGCGACGCATGACGCGCGCTGCGTCGCCGGGCTGATCGCGCCGCCGCAGTCCGTAACGACGCTGATCCTCACCCGCGGCGGCGCGCGCACCACCTGTGCGTAGCGCGCGGTGCACATTGGGCGACACACGAAGGCATATGTAGGACAACACCGGAGCGAAAAGCGGCGGCGAGAGTGCCTCAACCGCCGCGCATCGCCTGTTCGGTATCCTTGCGCGCCTGGTCGATCAGCGCGGTGGTGGCCGCATGCGCCGCCGCCGGATCGCCGCGGGCGACCGTCTCGAACAGCAGCTGATGCTGCGGGATCGAATCGACATATTCGGCGACGACGCGATATTTGAAGAAGGTCGTCCAGCGCACCGCCGACGAGATGCTGCTCGACAGGCTGGCGAGCAATTCATTGGCGGTCGCCTCGAGCAGGACCTGATGGAACTGCTCGTCCGCCGCCTGTCCCGCGACGCTCTCCAGCCCGTGCTGCGTCATCAGTTCGAGCGCATGGCCGAGCCGCGCCAATTGCCGCGCCGTCCGGTTGGTCGCGGCGAGCGCCGCCGCGGCCGGCTCGACGATCAGCCGCAGCTCGAACAGGCTGCGCACGAAATTGACCGGCGGCGCGCCTTCGAACATCCAGCCGAGCATCTCGGTGTCGAGCAGGTTCCAGTCGGCCCGTTCGCGCACCCGCGTCCCCGTCTTGCGACGACTTTCGATCAACCCCTTGGCGGTGAGCATGCGCAGCGCCTCGCGGATGACGTTGCGTGCGACACCGAATCGATCGGCGAGGTCGAACTCGCCGGGAATGGTCTGCCCGGGGTGATAGTCGCCGGTGACGATGGCGACACCCAATGTCCGGGCGATGGTGACATGGGCCGGCCTGATCCGCTCGCGCTTCGCCAATTGTGTGAACCTTCCCAACGATATGACCCCGGATCGTCGCGCCTTCCGACGACCGCGGCAAGCCATGCCGAAAATTTCAATTTGTAGGGCATTTTAGTCGTAGTTGCCCGATCCCCGCTTGCACGGGTGAAGCAAGTCCTCATACATGAAAGCTTGAGCGGACAGAGAGTTGGTCCGGGGGAGAGAGATATGATCAAGCCGACCGGGGTGATGCGCAGCATCGCGATCACCAAGCGCCTGCTCGCCGCCGGCGCGTCGCTTGCCGCGCTTGCCGCGCTGCCCGCCGCCGCCGACCCGCTCGCGATCGTCGATCGCAACGGCGGCATCGTCTCCATCGAACCCTATGCGCCCAATATCGTCCGCGTGACGATCGCGCTCGACAAGGCGCTGGCCGTCGCACCACCGGGCGAAGGCCCCAACGCCAAGCCCGACGCGAGCGGCTGGACCCACCGCACCGACGCGAGCGGCGACGTCTTCGCCTCGCCCGCGCTGACGCTCACCGTCGCGGCGCAGCCCTGGCCCGGCGCGCCGACGCAGATGCAGCGCTATTTCGCGCCGTCGCTGCCGCCGGTGGCCATCTCGGTGCGCGGTGCCGACGGCCGCACCCTACTCGACATGACCGGCTGGGAAATGGCGCCGCATACCGTCAACGACGAGAAGACCTTCCGCGTCGGCGCCAGCTTCGCGGTGCAGCCGGGCGAACATTATTACGGGCTCGGCCAGAATCAGGAGGGCGTGCTCGACCTCAAGGGCCGGACGATCGACTGCCGCCACAATTACGATGCGCCGGCGGGCGAGAGCGTCTGCGTACCCTTCATGGTCACCAACAAGGGCTATGGCATCGTCTGGGACAATCCGTCGGCGACCATCGTCTCGCCCGGCCTCAACAATGCCACCCACTGGCAGTCCAACGTCGGCGAGCGCGTCTCCTTCTTCGTCATCACCGGCGACACCACCGACCAGCTCTACGCCGGCTATGCCAGGCTGACCGGCGCGACGCCGCTGCCGCCCAAGGCGGCGTTCGGGCTGATCCAGTCGAAGGCGCGCTACGAGACGCAGAAGGAATTGCTCGACGTCGCGCAGGGCTATCGCCAGCGCAACCTGCCGCTCGACGTGATGGTGCTCGACTGGTTCTACTGGACGCGGATGGGGCAGCTCGACATCGATCGGACCTATTTCCCCGATCCCAAGGGCATGAACGACACGCTGCACCGTCTCGGCATGCATTCGATCATCAGCGTCTGGCCGCGGTTCGAGCGGGAGTCGCGCTATTACGACTTCCTCGGCGCCAAGGGCTGGCTGCTCCATGACAGGGACGGCAGCGTCGTCGACGGCCTGCCGATCCGTGCCGATCGCGCCGGCGCGCTGATCGATTCGACCAATCCGGAGGCGCGCCAGTGGTTCTGGGGCAAGATCCGCGACAATATCGCCAGCCAGGGCTTCGACTGGTTCTGGCTCGACGAGACCGAGCCCGATCTGGTGCCCGATGGCCATCAATTCTCGATCGGCTCGGGTGACCGCTACCACAATCTCTATCCGCTGGTGCATACCAGCAGCGTCGCGGAGGGCTCGGCGAAGGACCGGCCCGACATGCGCAACCTGATCCTCGCGCGCGCCGCCTATCTCGGCACGCAGCGCAACGGCGCATTGTTCTGGTCGTCGGACGTCCAGTCGACGTGGGAGGCGCTGCGCCGCCAGGTGCCCGCCGGGCTCGGCTTCACCGCGACGGGCATGGCCTATTGGAGCAGCGATACCGGCGGCTGGCAATATCCCGCCGGGCCGAAGGCGGAACGACCGCCGCTGCTCGATCCCGCCGGGGCGACCGCGATGGCGCCGAGCTATGCCGACTATCCCGAGTTGTTCACGCGCTGGTTCGCCTATAACAGCTTCACCCCGACGCTGCGCATCCACGGCCAGCGGCCGGCGACCGCGCTATGGGACTATGGCACCGCGGCCGAGCCGGTGCTCGCCAACTTCCTGCGGCTGCGCTACGCGCTGATCCCCTATCTCTACGCGCTCGGTCATCGGACCGCGGAGACCGGTGCGCCGTTCATGCGCGCGCTGTTCATGGACTTCCCCAACGATCCCGCGGTGGCGACGATCGGCGACGAATATATGTTCGGCCCCGCCTTCCTCGTCGCGCCGGTGACCGATCAGGGCGTGACCAGCCGCAAGGTTTATCTGCCCGCCGGCGCGGACTGGTATGACTATTGGACCGACAAACGCTACACCGGCGGCCAGACGGTCGATGCCGCCGCGCCGATCGACAAGATCCCGCTGTTCGTCCGCGCCGGATCGATCGTACCGATGGGCGTGCAGGTGCCGAGCACCGCGACCGCCCAGCCGCTGGAGAGCATCCGCGTCTATCCCGGCCGCGACGCCAGCTTCACGCTGTACGACGACGACGGCGTGACCAACGCCTATCGCAAGACCGGCGGCAAGACCGCGACGCTGCGCTGGAGCGAGGCGAGCGGCAAGCTCAGCGCCTCGGGCCGGCTGCCGACCGGCCAGGACGTGGGCGGACTGGTCCGCGTCGTCGCCGCCAAATAGGCCGTGCCACCTTCCCCGTCGAATACGGGGAAGGTGTGGCTTTCCAGACACGTACATTCACGAAGCCGACACAATCGGGTCTTAGCGCGAACCTCCGTCGGGGGGCGGGCACCACTATCACCGGCCGGCTGCACGGATCAATTCCGGCGCCGGTCGGGCGGGCCGCCCCCCTCTTCTTCAGGGGGACCATTCGTGACCAAGACGTTCAAGACCTTGCTGCTGCTCGGCGCCGCCGGCCTCGCCGCGCCCGCGCTCGCCCAGACCGCGACGCCCGCGACCGATGCTGCCGCCACCGACACCACCGCCACGCCCGACGCCGCCGCCGATCTCGGCGACATCGTCGTCACCGCCGAACGCCGCTCGGAGAATCTGCAGCGCGTGCCGCTGTCGGTCGCGGTCGTCGGCGGCAGCGATCTGCGCGCCTTCCAGGCGGGCGGCGAGGACATCCTCGCGCTGTCGGGCCGCGTGCCCGGCCTCTATATCGAGACGACCACCGGCCGCATCTTCCCGCGCTTCTACATCCGTGGCCTCGGCAATATCGATTTCTACCTCGGCGCGAGCCAGCCGGTGTCGATCATCCAGGACGATGTCGTCCTCGAACATGTCGCGCTCAAGTCCAACCCGGTGTTCGACGTCAATCAGGTCGAGGTGCTGCGCGGCCCGCAGGGCTCGCTGTTCGGCCGCAACACGACCGCGGGCATCATCAAGTTCGACACGATCCGCCCGAGCCAGACGTGGCAGGGCCGCGTCGCCGCCTCGGCGGGCAGCCTCGGCACCTTCACCTATGACGCCGGCGTCGGCGGCCCGCTCGTGCAGGACAAGGTGGCGATCCGCCTGTCGGGCCTGCTCCAGCACCGCAACGACTGGGTCGACAACAGCTTCGCCGGCACCAGCCAGGACGGTACGCGCACGCCGCAGAAGAACGCCATGGGCGGCTTCGACGAGCGCGACGTGCGCTTGCAGGTGCTGCTGACCCCGAGCGACGCCTTCTCGGTCAACGTCTCGGGGCACGCCCGCGGCTATCACGGCACCTCGACGATCTTCCACCGCGCCGCGCTGCGCAAGGGCTCGAACTCGGTCTCGGCCGAGCCGCGCGACCGCATCGCGCTCGACGAGGGCAACAACAACCCGCAGGATTACGACACCTACGGCACCTCGGTGAACGCGGCCTATGACTTCGGCCCGGTCACGCTGACCTCGATCAGCGCCTATGAGACCACCTCCGGCTACAGCCGCGGCGATACCGATGGCGGCGCCGGCGCCAACTTCCCGGTCAACGGCGTCGCCAACGGCTTCGGCCAGAGCCAGGGCAACATCCGCGCGCTCGGCCAATATACGCAGGAGGTGCGGCTCGCCTCGCAGGCCGGCCAGCGCTTCACCTGGCAGGTCGGCGGCTTCTACTTCCGCCAGAACGACACGACCGACTTCTACCAGCGCAGCTATTTCCTCACCACGGCGGCGCGCAATCCCAACAATTGGGTGCGCCTGCGCGACATCAACACCAGCTGGGCGGCCTTCGGTCAGGCGAGCTTCAAGGTGACCGACGCGTTCACGATCACCGGCGGCGCACGCTATACGCAGGACATCAAGCGCACCACGCTGGTCAAGCCGGTGTTCAACGTCGCCGGCACGGTCAACCAGTTCCGCCTGATCAACCCGACCGCGCCGACGTCGGTGCGGCTGGAAGGCAAGGAGCCGAGCTGGGACGTGTCGGCGCTCTACACGATCGATCCGTCGAGCAGCGTCTACGCCCGCGTCGCGCGCGGCTTCCGCGGCCCGACGATCCAGGGCCGCTCGGCGGTGTTCAACTCGCCCTTCACCACCGCGTCGAGCGAGACGATCACCTCCTATGAGGTCGGCGCCAAGGGCATCTTCCTCGACGGCCGGCTGCGGCTCAATTCGTCGCTGTTCACCTATACGGTCCACGACATCCAGCTCAACGGCAACGACGTCAACGGCAATGGCGTGCTGTTCAACGCCGACAAGGCGCGCGCCTGGGGTGTTGAGATCGACAGCGAGTTCCGCCCGGTCCGCAACCTCACGCTGACGCTCGGCGCCAGCGCGCTCAAGTCGAAGATCGAGGACAAGCGCGTCTATGCGCAGGTCTGCATCCTCAACGGCGTGGTGGTCTGCACGGTGCAGGATCCGACGATCAAGGTCGGTGCCAACACCTTCGCGCAGATCGACGGCAATCCGCTGCCCAATGCGCCGCGCTGGAACCTCGACGCCACCGCCCGCTACGACCTGCCGCTGTCGAACGACGGCAAGCTGTTCGTCGCCACCGACTGGAACATCCAGGGCTATACCAACTTCGTCCTCTACAAGACCAAGGAGTTCTACGCCGACGGTAACTTCGAAGGCGGCGTGAAGGTCGGCTACACCTCGCCCGACAACAATTACGAGATCGCGGCGTTTGCGCGCAACATCACCAACGAGAAGAACCTCAAGGGCGTGATCGAGAATTACATGGCGGCGGTGTTCAACGAACCGCGCGTGATCGGCGTCTCGCTGAGCGGCCGGTTCCGGTAATCCGGGGGGTGCGCTTCGGTCTGCCGGGGCGCACCTGTCGGTCTTTTCCGGAGACACCGGCACGCGTCAGACGTGACGGATCGCTTTCGGCGATATTCCGCAAGAGCGATCTTCCCGCGAAAAGCACCACCTCACCCCCCTGACGCGCCACCCCGGCGAAGGCCGGGGTCCAGATGGGTGACGGTAGGCATTATCCAATGGCGTTTTCCCAACTGGGCCACGCCTCCGCCGGGGCGGTCCGTGAAAACCGCTGACGCCTTACGCCGCCGGGAGTATAGCAGCTGCGCAGAACAGAAGTGCACTGCTCCCTGTCTCTGGGCGGCCTCCAGCGCGGGAGCACCAGACACCGCACGCTTCCCGAACAAAGCAGAGACAAAAAAGGCCGGTGGATCGCTCCACCGGCCTGTCTTCATTGCAGCGACTGGGTTACGCCGCCTGCTTCGCCCGGCTGGCGCGCTTGCGCTCGTTCGGGTCGAGGAAGCGCTTGCGCAGGCGGATCGTCTTCGGCGTGACTTCGACCATCTCGTCGTCGTCGATATAGGCGATCGCCTGTTCCAGCGTCATCTTCTTCGGCGGGGTGAGGCGGATCGCATCGTCCTTGCCGCCGCTGGCGCGGAAGTTGGTCAGCTGCTTCGCCTTCATCGGATTGACCTCGAGGTCATCCGTCTTGGCGTTCTCGCCGATGATCATGCCCTCGTAGAGCGCCTCGCCATGGCCGACGAACAGCACGCCGCGATCCTCGAGCGGGCCGAGCGCATAGCCCTGCGCCTCGCCGGCCCCGTTGGAGATCAGCACGCCGTTCTTGCGGCCTTCGATCGTGCCCTTGTGCGGACCGTATTTCTCGAACAGCCGGTTCATGATGCCAGTGCCGCGCGTGTCCGACAGGAACTCGCCGTGATAGCCAATCATGCCGCGCGACGGCGCCGAGAAGGTGATGCGCGTCTTGCCGCCGGTCGACGGACGCATGTCGGTCAGCTCCGCCTTCCGCAGGTTCATCTTCTCGACGACGGTGCCCGAATGCTCCTCGTCGACGTCGATGATGACGGTCTCATACGGCTCGGTCTTCTTGCCGTTCTCGTCCTCGCCGAACAGCACGCGCGGGCGGCTGATGCCGAGCTCGAAGCCCTCGCGGCGCATCGTCTCGATCAGCACGCCGAGCTGAAGCTCGCCACGGCCGGCGACTTCGAAGCTGTCGCGGTCGGCGGCTTCGGTCACCTTGATCGCGACGTTCGATTCGGCTTCGCGCAGCAGGCGATCGCGGATCATGCGGCTGGTCACCTTGGTGCCCTCGCGACCCGCCATCGGCGAATCGTTGACCGCGAAGCGCATCGACAGCGTCGGCGGATCGATCGGCTGCGCGTGCAGCGGCTCGGTAACGGTCGTGTCGGCGATCGTATTGGCGACGGTGGCGACGGCGAGGCCGGCGAGGCTGATGATGTCACCCGCCTTGGCTTCCTCGACCGGCACGCGGTCGAGGCCGCGGAACGACAGGATCTTCGACGCGCGGCCCGTCTCGATGATGTTGCCGTCGTTGTCGAGCGCGTGGATCGGCTGGTTGAGCTTCACCGTGCCCGAATTCACGCGCCCGGTGAGGATGCGGCCGAGGAAATTGTCGCGGTCGAGCAGCGTCACCAGGAAGGTGAACGGCACGTCCTCCACTTCCACCTTGGGGGCGGGGACGTGATTGACGATCGTCTCGAACATCGGGATCAGCGTGCCTTCGCGCGCGTCCATGTCGGTCGAGGCATAGCCGTTGCGGCCCGAGGCGTAGAGCACCGGGAAGTCGAGCTGCTCGTCATTGGCGTCGAGCGACACGAACAGGTCGAACACCTCGTCGAGCACTTCCTGGATGCGCGCGTCGGGACGGTCGACCTTGTTGACGACGACGATCGGCTTGAGGCCGAGCGCCAGCGCCTTGCCGGTGACGAACTTGGTCTGCGGCATCGCGCCTTCCGACGAATCGACCAGCAGGACGACACCGTCGACCATGCTGAGGATGCGCTCCACCTCGCCGCCGAAATCGGCGTGGCCGGGCGTGTCGACGATATTGATCCGCACCGTCTCGCCGCCGCCCGGAGGCGCCCAGTCGACCGAGGTCGGCTTGGCGAGAATGGTGATCCCACGCTCCTTTTCGAGGTCGTTCGAATCCATGGCGCGCTCTTCGACACGCTGGTTGTCGCGGAAGGTGCCGGACTGGCGGAAGAGCTGGTCGACCAGCGTCGTCTTGCCGTGATCGACGTGCGCGATGATCGCCACGTTGCGGAGGCTCATGGGAATTCCTGAATCAATGGAGCTTGGATTGCGCGCCCCCATAGACGAAATGTTGCGCCGCGGGAAGGGGAGGCGTTCGGGGCCCCTCCCCGCCCGGCCATTGCGCAGCACCGCCTGCGCGTATTACAGCTCCAACACACTTGCCGTCGCGCGCGAACGCGACCATTTTGCGCAAAGCTGGTTGGGAGACGAATGGCATGGCGACAAATCTGGACACGCCCGAACGCGACCTGGTGCTGACGCCGCCCGATCCGGTGCCGACCGTCGCCGCCGAGCGCGCCGCCGGGCTGGTGCCGATCGACGATGCCAAGAAGACGCAGCTCGAACAGCGCGTCGACGCCTTCGTCGCCGATCTCGTTGCCGAGGACGTCAACAGCCCCGAATTCGGCAAGCGCGTCGATGCGATCACCGCGATGGGCGCCAAGGAGATCCGCGAGGCGGCCGGCCAGTCCAACCGCTTCCTCGACCGGCCGATCCGCGCGATGGATAAGGACAGCGGCGTCGGCGCCGATCTCGCCCAATTGCGCCGCGTCATCGAAGAGCTCGATCCCGGCCGCAAGGGCGCGCTGTCCGGCCCCAAGAAGATCTTCGGCATCATCCCCTTCGGGTCGAAGATGCGTGATTATTTCGAAAGCTACCAATCGTCGCAGACGCATATCAGCGCGATCCTCAAGAACCTCGCCGCCGGCAAGGACGAGCTGCTGATGGACAATGCCGCGATCGATACCGAGCGCGCCAATCTGTGGAGTGCGATGGGCCGGCTCGAACAGATGATCCACCTCAGCAAGGCGATGGACGCCAGGCTTGAGGACAAGGCGAACGAGCTCGACGCGACCGATCCCGCCAAGGCCAAGGCGATCCGCGAAACCGCGCTCTTCTACACCCGCCAGCGCACGCAGGACCTGCTCACCCAGATGGCGGTGACGGTGCAGGGCTATCTCGCGCTCGATCTGGTCAAGAAGAACAACGTCGAGCTGGTCAAGGGCGTCGACCGCGCCTCGACCACCACCGTGTCGGCGCTGCGCACCGCGGTGACGGTCGCGCAGGCGCTGACCAACCAGAAGCTGGTGCTGGAGAGCATCACCCAGCTCAACACCACCACCGCCAACATCATCGATTCGACCGGCAAGCTGCTGCGCTCGAACACCGCAGCGATCCACGAACAGGCCGCCGCATCGACCATCCCGCTGGAAACGCTGCAGCGCGCCTTCCAGAACATCTACGACACGATGGATGCGATCGACACGTTCAAGCTCAAGGCACTCGATTCGATGAAGACCACCGTCACCACGCTCGGCAACGAGGTCGAGAAGTCGAAAGGCTATATCGCCCGTGCCGAGGGCGCGAACCAGGCCGCGCTCAAGGGGCCGGGCGCGACCGATACCTTTCGGCTCGAGGCGGTGTAAGCGATGACCGAGGTCGACCAGCAGATCGAGCGCGCCCGCGCGGTGATGGCGCGGATCAGCGAGGATTATCGCGGTCAGGCCGGCGCCGCCTATCGCGCGCACGGCAAGCGGATCAAGCGCCGCGCGACCAGCGTCGGTCGGCGGCTGGCGCTGATCTGCGCGGTCGATGCGCTGATCCTGATCGCCGCCGCGGTGATCGGCATGATCGTCCCGCTCGGCCTGTTCGGCGCGCTCGCCGTGCTGCTGCTGATGGCGGCGGTGACGATCGGCATCGCGCTCGCGCCCGTCGCCCGCGCCCCCAGCGAGAAGGTGCTGCGCGAGGCGGACATCAAGGCGCTGCCCGCCAAGACCGAACGCTGGCTGGAAGCACAGCGCCCCGCTCTGCCCGCCCCGGCGCGCGGGCTGGTCGACCAGATCGGCGTGCGGCTCGAGACGCTGTCGCCGCAGCTCGGCCGGCTCGACGGCAAGGAGGAGGCCGCCTATGAGGTGCGCCGGCTGATCGGCGAGCAGCTCCCCGCCTTCGTCAACGATTATGCCCGCGTCCCCGAACCGCTCCGCCGCGTCGAGCGCAACGGCCGCACGCCGGACGCCGAGCTGATCGCCGGCCTGCAACTGATCGAGCGCGAGATCGCCGACATGACCGCGCGGCTCGCGCAGAGTGACCTCGACAGCCTGTCGACCCGCGGCCGCTATCTGGAGATCAAATACCGCGACGAGGGGCATGGCGCGGGGTGATGGTGGGCGATGACGGGCTCGAACCGCCGACATTCTCGGTGTAAACGAGACGCTCTACCAACTGAGCTAATCGCCCCCTCTGGGGAGAACCCGCGTCATACCGTCATTTTCGGGACGGGCAAGCGGCGGATCGCCTCCCGCCCGATCAATCCGCCAGCGGCGCATCCGGCAGATAACCGACCTTGCTGATCGCGGTGCCGTCGGGGTTCTTGCCGGCGCGGTAGAAGGCGCTGACCTTCTGGCGCTGGGCCCAGGTGAGTTCGTCCCAGTCGGCGCGATCGTTGCTGGGGTGGCGCTGGCCGACCGCCACCCGGTCGGTCGCCCCGGCCTTCGCCGGCGCCGGCCGCGGCCTGGGGCGGCCGATGCCCTTGTCCTTCAGCTCGTCGTCGAACTCTCCCTCGCCCACCGCCTGTTCGAACATGGTGAGGAATTCGGCGAAGCGATCGACCGGCAGGTGATTGGTCGCGGCGCCGTTGATCTCCAGCACCTCGCCGCCGACCTTGACGGTGAAGGCGACGACGTTGTTCTTGATCTGCCACCAGCGGCTGGCGACGCGCGTCTGATCGTCACCGCGGCTGGCGAATTGCTCGCGCGCGCGGCGGATGCCGTCGAGCACCGGCTTGCGGATCTTGCCGGGATCCTCGACCTGATTGTTGAAGGCATCCGCCAGACCGACATTGTCGATGAAGCCCGCCAAAGTCCCTTTGATGCCCATAACGCTCCCTCGTCAGGGAAGGGCGGCTACGCATCAAAACTTACCGATTGGTCAACATTTGCGGCCTGCGGCCGCCCCTCATCCCATCGCCTCGATCTTGCGCATCGCCAGCATATAGGCGCGCATCGCCTCGCTCGCGCGCGGCGAGAGCGTCATGAAGGCGCGGCGGCGATCGGTCGGATCGGGATGGCGGATGAACAGGCCGAGTTCGGTCATCTTGGCGATCCAGCGCAAGGCGGTGGTCGGCGCGACGCCGGCGGCGATGCACAGGCTCGACACGCTGACCTGTGCGCCCTCCAATTCGGCGGCGAACAGGTCGAGCAGCATGTCCCAGGCCGGGTCCTCGAACAGCGCCTCGCCGCCGAACTGGCCGAAGAACTTGCTGCGCAGCTGGCGGCACTGGATCAGCCGGCGCACCTCCTGCGCGCGCACCGCGGCGCCGACCGCCGGCTCGCTGCCGTAACTGGCGCGGCGATCGCCGAGGTCGGCGGGGGTGCCGCTCATCCGCATCACCTCGGCGGCGAAGCGCGAGATGCGCGCCATGCCGTCGGTCAGCCGGCGCAACCGCTCCTCGTCGGTCTCGCGGATATTGGGCTGGTACGGCTCGCGCTCGGTCTGCACCGCGTCGCGCAGCCGGTCGCGCAGCCGCGGCCGTGCCGGACGCATCGCCGCGACAAGGCTGGTGACGCGCTGCTGCGGATCGGGATCGCAGAGCAGGTCGGCGGCGGCGCCGAGCAGGTGCCGCGCGATGACGTCGATCTGCACGCCGTCGAAGGCGATCACCGCGGCGACGTCATGCTCGGCCAGATGCGCGGCGATCAGCGGCAGCGTCTCGTCGAGCACCGGCGCGGCGAGGCCGCTCGCCTCGACGACGATGACGTGCCGGCCGGCGAGCAGCGGCAGCGTCGCGGCCACCTGCGCCCAGCCGATCCGCCGCAACAGCCGGCCGCCCGCCTGCGCGACGGCCGTCTCGAACGGGACCGAAACCGGGGGTTCGGCGATCAGCAGCACCGGGCGCCCTCGATCGACATAGGATCGCGTTCGCTCTTCGGTCTCATCGATTGTGGTAAACGTCGCGGTCCCCATGTTCGTAGGATAAGCGGCACGGCAAACGGATCGCGTCTATTCACCTCCATTTCCGGCCCACTCATGGACCTGAAAACATTGGTTCCGACCTTATCATCTCCAGAATGGATATACCGCAGAGTCAGTCGAGTGATTTAACGATTTCCTCCACCATCTTTTTAGCGTCGGCGAGCAGCATCATGGTATTGTCTCTGTAGAAAACATCGTTGTCGACGCCGGCATAGCCGACCCCGCCCATCGACCGTTTGATGAACAGGACGGTCTTGGCCTTCTCGACGTCGAGCACCGGCATGCCGTAGATCGGCGAGCTGCGGTCGGTTTTCGCGGCCGGGTTGGTGACGTCGTTGGCGCCGATGACGAAGGCGACGTCGGTTTGCGCGAATTCGGAGTTGATGTCCTCCAGCTCGAACACCTCGTCATAGGGAACGTTCGCCTCGGCGAGCAGCACGTTCATATGCCCCGGCATCCGCCCGGCGACCGGGTGGATGGCATATTTGACGCGGACGCCGTGCGCCTTGAGCTTGTCGGCCATCTCGCGCAGCACGTGCTGCGCCTGCGCCACCGCCATGCCATAGCCGGGCACGATGATGACCTGTTCGGCCTGGCTCATCAGGAAGGCGGCATCCTCGGCGCTGCCGCGCTTCCACGGCCGGTCGACCTTGGCGCCGTCACCGCCGCCGCCGCTCTCCGCGCCGAACCCGCCGGCGATGACGCTGACGAAGCTGCGGTTCATCGCCCGGCACATGATGTAGCTGAGGATCGCGCCCGACGATCCGACCAGCGCGCCGGTGATGATCATCGCGCTATTGTGCAGCGTGAAGCCCATCGCCGCCGCCGCCCAGCCCGAATAGCTGTTGAGCATGCTGACCACCACCGGCATGTCGGCCCCGCCGATCGGCACGATCAGCAGGAAGCCGATCGCGAAGGACAGGATGGTGATCGTCCAGAAGATCCACGCGCTCTGATCCTGGGTGAAGGCGACGATCAGCACCAGGATCGCGGCGAGCACGCCGAGGTTGATGAGATGGCGACCGGGCAGCAGGATCGGCTTGCCACCCATGTTGCCGTTGAGCTTGAGGAAGGCGATGACGCTGCCCGAGAAGGTGATCGCGCCGATCGCGACGCCGAGGCCCATTTCGATCCGGCTGACGGTGTGGATCACCGCGAACGGCTGGCCGATCATCGGGATCACCCGATCCGCGATGCCGAAGGCGAGCGGGTTGAGGAAGGCGGCGGCGGCGACGAGGACGGCGGCAAGCCCGACGAGGCTGTGGAACGCCGCGACGAGCTGCGGCATCGCCGTCATCGCGATGCGGCGCGCGGTGACGATGCCGATGGCGGCGCCGATACCGATCGCGGCGAGCAATTCGGCGATCGTCGCGCTGTTCAGGCCTCCGCCGTCTGCCGCTGGCACGTGCGTCACCAGCGTCGTCACCACCGCGATCGTCATGCCGATCATGCCGAAGCGGTTGCCGCGCTGGCTCGACACCGGCGACGACAGGCCGCGCAGCGCGAGGATGAAGCACATTCCCGCGATCAGATAGGCGAGTGCCGCCCAAGGATTGCCCGCTACCTGCTCCATGTACCCCCCAACCGTCATCCCGGCGAAGGCCGGGATCCACCACGCCGCGAGCGCTGGTGGATGAATGGACCCCGACCTTGGCCGGGGCGACGAAATCAGTGTTTCGAGGCCGCCGCCGGCCGATCCTTCTTCTTGTACATCGCGAGCATCCGCTGCGTCACCGCGAAGCCGCCGAAGATGTTGACGCTGGCCAGCACCACGGCGAGCAGCCCCAGCCATTTCGACCCGGCGCTTCCCGCCGCCGCCCCGGCGATCAGCGCCCCGACGATGATCACGCTGGAGATGGCGTTGGTCACCGCCATCAGCGGCGTATGCAGCGCCGGCGTCACCGACCAGACGACATAATAGCCGACGAAGCAGGCCATCACGAAGATCGACAGGATCGCAACGAAATCCATCTATTCCTCCCCGGAACGGGGAGGGGGACCGCTCGCCGCAGGCGAGTGGTGGAGGGGCGTCGCCGCATACGCGCGGATCGCGGTGGTAACCGCATCCATGTCCCGCAATATGGCGACGGCACCGATCCGCAGCACCCTGTACCCGTTCTCTTCCATGAACCTGTCGCGAACGGCGTCGCGACCCGGCCGATCGCCGCGGCCGTGCGCTTCACCATCGACCTCGATGACCAATTTCCGCTCCGCACAGAAGAAGTCGGCAGCGTAAGGGCCGATCGGATGCTGCCGACGAAACCGGAGCTGGCGTTGCTGCCGCCGAAGCTGTTGCCACAGCAGCACTTCGGGCAGGCTCATTTCCCGCCGCAGGCGACGGGCTCGCGCCACCTCAAACCGCGGTGTCTGCGGCACGCCCCCTCCACCACCCGGCTGCGCCGGGCGGCCCCCCTCCCCGTGCCGGGGAGGAATGGTCACGACAGCAACCGCGGATGCACTACCCGCCCGCCCTGCGTCAGCCGGATCGCGTCGCCGATCTCCGCGTCGAGCACCGGGCGGCCGGCGTCCTTGTCCCAGAAGGTCGACAGGAAATTGTAGAGGTTGCGCGCGAACAGCGCCGAAGCGTCGGCGGCGAGGCGCGAGGGGACGTTGCGGTGGCCGACGAGGCGGACGCCGTGCCGGTCGACCACCTGCCCCGCCACCGCGCCCTCGACGTTGCCGCCCTGTTCGACCGCCAGGTCGACGATGACGCTGCCGGCGCGCATCGTTGCGATCTGCACGTCGCTGATCAGCCGCGGCGCCGGTCGGCCGGGGATCAGCGCGGTGGTGATGACGATGTCCTGCTTGGCGATATGCGCGGAGACCAGTTCGGCCTGCGCCGCCTTATAGGCGTCGCTCATCTCGCCGGCATAGCCGCCGCTGCCCTCGCCCGCGATCCCCTCGACCGCGTCGACGAAGATCGGCTTGGCGCCGAGCGACTGGATCTGCTCGCGCGTCGCGGCGCGTACGTCGGTGGCGGAGACCTGCGCACCGAGCCGCCGCGCGGTGGCGATCGCCTGCAGGCCGGCGACGCCGACGCCCATCACGAACACCCGCGCCGCCGAGATCGTCCCCGCCGCGGTCATCATCATCGGCAGCGCGCGGTCATATTCGGCGGCGGCGTCGAGCACCGCCTTGTAGCCGGAGAGGTTGGACTGCGACGACAGGATGTCCATCGCCTGAGCGCGGGTGATGCGCGGCATCAGCTCCATCGCCAGCGCCTCGACGCCGGCCGCGGCATAGGCATCGACGCGGTCGCGGTGGCCGAACGGGTCGAGCGCGGCGACGATCCACGCCCCCGGCGCCGCGCCCTGCAGGGCGGCCGGCTCCGGCCCCTGCACGCCCAGCACGATCTGCGCATCCGCGACCACCGCCGAGCGCTCGGCGACGCGCGCCCCCGCGGCGGCATAGGCCGCGTCGGGACAGGCCGCGGCATCCCCCGCGCCGCGCTCGACCGCCACCTGCGCGCCGAGGGCGATGAATTTCCTGACGGTTTCGGGGGTCGCCGCGACCCGCCGTTCGCCGTCTGCTGCTTCCTTGAGGACGGCGATCTTCATGGCGGCGGCTATGCGATCAGCCAGATCACCAGCGCGACGATCACCGCACAGGCGATCGCACCCCAGAACAGCATCTTGGTGACGCTGATATAGGTCGATTCATGCGCCTTGAGGTCGCCATTGCCGGCCATCATCCATCCCTCATCTGTCATGGCCTGTCCGCCATTGTCGACGATACCTGCCCGCAAAGCCGCGCGGCCGTCAAGACGATGCCCTCAATTCGGGTTTAAGTCGGCCTTTACCCGTGACTTGTATCAGATGCCCCGAACCGGGACGGGAAAGAATCATGACGCGCAATGGACAGCGCCTGCTTTTGCTGATCGACGACGAGCCGGCGCAACGCCGCCTCGTCTCGGCGCTCGCCGCGCGCGCCGGCTGGCGATCGATCTTCGCCGACGATGGCGAGATGGCGCTCGCACAGCTCGGCACGCAGGACGGGATGCAGCTCGATGCGATCCTGCTCGATCACTGGGCGCCAGACGCCGATGCCGCGCCGCTGATCGCCGAGCTCCGCGAGCGGCGTCCGGCGCTGCCGCTGCTGATGCTCACCGCCAACGGATCGGTCGCGCATGCGGTCGCCGCGATGCGTGCCGGGGCGACCGACTTCCTGGTCAAGCCGCTCGCGCCCGAACGGCTGCTCGCTGCGCTCGAATCGGCGGTCGCCGGCACCGCCGCGGGCGAATTGCGGCCGCTGACCGAAAAGATCCCGGCGCTGCTCGCCTTCGACGAGATCGTCGGCTCCTCGCCCGACTTCCGCGCCGCGCTGGCGATCGCCGCCAAGGCGGCGCGCGCCCGCGTGCCGGTGCTGGTCGAGGGCGAGAGCGGCGTCGGCAAGGAGGTGGTCGCCGACGCGATCCACGCCGCCAGCCCGCGCGCCAAGAAACCGATCGTCACCGTCAATTGCGGCGCGATCCCCGCCAATCTGGTCGAATCGGAATTGTTCGGCCATGAGCGCGGCGCCTTCACCGGCGCGTTCGAACGCAAGATCGGCAAGTTCGCCGATGCCGACGGCGGCACCATCCTGCTCGACGAGATCGGCGAGATGCCGCTGGAAACGCAGGTCAAGCTGTTGCGCGTGCTGCAATCGGGCGAGATCCAGCCGATCGGCGCGCGGCATGCGCGCGAGGTCGACGTCCGCGTCATCGCCGCGACCAACAAGAAACTGCTCGAGGAGGTCGAGGCGGGGCGGTTCCGCGAGGATCTCTATTACCGGCTCAACGTCGTCCAGGTGACGATCCCGCCGCTGCGCGAACGGCTTGCCGACGTGCCGGCGCTCGCCCGCCATCTGCTCGCGCGGATCGCGCAGCAACCGGGGCTGCGGCCGCTTGGCATCACCGACGATGCGCTCGCGCTGCTCGTCCAGTACGACTGGCCGGGCAACGTCCGGCAGCTGCAGAACGCGCTGTTCCGCGCCGCGGTGCTGTGCGAGGGCGCGGCGCTGACCCGCTCCGACTTTCCGCAGATCGCCGCGCTCGGCAACCGGCGCGGCGCCGCGACCGGATCGGCCAATGGCTCGGCGGGCGGCATCACCCTGTTCCGGCCCGACGGCAATCTGCGCCCGCTCGAGGATATCGAGGCCGATGTCATCCGCCTCGCCATCGGCCATTATCGCGGCCGGATGACCGAGGTGGCGCGCCGGCTCGGCATCGGCCGCTCGACGCTCTACCGCAAGCTCGGCGAACTCGGCATCGACAACGCCGCCTGACTTTCCGCAATGCGCCCGCCCCTCTATGAAGAGAATCATGCCGGCGCGTCACATCCTCGTCACCGGTGCCGCCTCCGGCATCGGCCTCGCCACCGCGACGCAGCTCGCTACCGGGGACACGCGGCTGGTGCTGGTCGATCGCGATGCCGCGGCCCTGGCGCGTGTCGCGCTGCCCGGCGCGGTCGAGACGCTGGCCGGCGACGTCGCCGACGAGCGCTTCTGGGAGGAGGCCGCATCGCGGCTCGCCGGGATCGATGCGGCAGTGGTGAATGCCGGCGTCGCCGGGGCGGGTGCGATCACCGATCTCGCCTTCGCCGAATGGCGGCGCATCCTCGGCGTCAATCTCGACGGCGCGTTCCTGACGCTGCGCGCGGCGATGCGCGCGATGACCGGCGGCGGTGCGATCGTCGCGACCGCCTCGGCGGCGGGGATCAAGCCCGAAGCCGGCGTCGCCGCCTATGGCGCGTCGAAGGCGGGGCTCATCCACCTCGTCAAGGTCGCCGCCAAGGAAGGCGCGGCGCGCGGCATCCGCGTCAACGCGATCGCGCCCGCGGGCGTCGAGACGCCGGTGTGGGATGCGGTGCCGATGTTCGCCGACCGTGCCGCGGCGATCGGCCGCGACGCGGCGTTCGCCGAACTGGCCGCGCTCGCGACCCCGCTCGGCCGCTATGCCAAGCCCGCGGAGATCGCCGCGCAGATCGCCTTCCTGCTGTCGGATGCGGCGGCGCTGATCACCGGTGCCTGCCTGGTCAGCGACGGCGGCTATACGCTGTAATCACCACAAGACGCCCTTGACCGGCTTCAGCGGCTCGGGCGCCGGATCGCCGATCGACTGGAGCAGGTCGATCTCGATCGTCCGGCACATCGCGGTCAGCGGCACGTCGTGGACGGTGTTGGCGAAGGGATCGACCAGATCGTCGCCGATCTGCAGCACCGCGAGGAACATCAGCCCGGCGAGCGTCGAGCCGAGCGGCGTCGCATAGCCCAGGGTCTCGACCAGCCCGATCGGCAGCAGGATGCAGAAGATGTGGGTGAACAGCGTCGGGAAGAAGCGATATTGATTGGGCAGCGGCGTGTTCTTGATCCGCTCCATGCCGCCCTGCGCGTTGGCGATATCGACCATCGTCGCTTCCATCCGCGTCTGCTGGATGGTGTCGATCCAGCCGCGGCGGCGGGCATCGTCGACGCGGCGGCCGGTGCCGTCGAGCAGGCCGTTGGCGATGTTGGTGCGGGTCAGCGCCGGTTCGGCCTCGCCGCGCGACAGGAACTTGAGCACCTGCTCGTCGACCGGCTGGCGTCGCAACTGACAGCGCAGCGCGTTCACATAAGCGATCTGGCGGATGACGATCGTCCGGCGCAGGTCGTGCGCCTCGTCCGCCGGCAGGAAGTTGCGCGCCTCACGGCTGAGGCTGCGCGAGGCGTTGATCATCGCGCCCCACAGGACGCGCCCTTCCCACCAGCGCTGATAGGCCGAATTGTCGCGGAAGCCGATCAGCAGCGCGAGCACGGTGCCGAACAGCGTCAGCGGCAGCGACGGCGCCTTGAACTCGAGCGCATAGTAACTGACGGTGACGATGACGTCCCAGATAAACAGGATCACCAGAGGTTTCCAGACCTCGGCGACGACGCGGGTGAAGCGGGGCGTGGTTGCAACGATCATAGTGCGTCCAGATGGGATCGAAGCGGCCCGAACGCATCAACATTCGCTTCGCTGCAACGCAAAATCACAATTCAGCCACCGACCAGCGCCTGGTCGCGCAGCCCGCGCCAGACGCGCAGCGCCTGCACGCTCGCCTTGACGTCGTGGACGCGGAGGATCTGCACGCCCGCCTCCGCCCCCTTGAGCGCCAGCGTCAGGCTGCCGCCGAGCCGCTCCGCCACCGGCGCCTCATGATCGAGCGCGCCGATCATCCGCTTGCGGCTCGCGCCGAGCATGATCGCGCAGCCGAGCCCGTGGAAGATGGCGAGGCCGTTGATCAGCGCCAGATTCTCGGCGAGCGTCTTGCCGAAGCCGATGCCGGGATCGACGACGATCCGCGCGCGATCGACCCCCGCCGCAACCACCGCCGCGATCCGCGCCTCGAGCCAGTCGAACACCTCGGTCAGCACGTCGCGATAGCCGGTGCGGGCGTGCCCGCCCTGTTTGGGATCGGGCGAGTGCATCAGCACCACCGGGCAGGCCGCCGCCGCGACCACGCCGAGCGCCTCGTCATCCCACAGCAAGGCCGATACGTCGTTGACGATATGCGCCCCCGCGGCGAGGGCGGCGCGCATTACCGCCGCCTTGCGCGTGTCGATCGAAACCGGCGTACCGCTGCGCGCGAGCCGTTCGACCACCGGCAGGATGCGCGCGATCTCATCGCCTTCCCACACCGCCGCCGCGCCGGGCCGGGTCGATTCGCCGCCGAGGTCGATCAGCGCCGCCCCCGCCGCCGCCATATCGACCCCCGCCGCCGCCGCCGCGGCGGGATCGTCGCCATAGCCGCCGCCGTCGGAGAAACTGTCAGGCGTGACGTTGAGGATGCCGGCGACGAGCGGCTGGTCGAGCCGCAGCGTCCGCTCGCCGAGGTGCAGCGGCGGGCGGGGCGCGGTGATCGCGGCATGGAGGCGGACGGCATGCTCGCCGAGCGTGGCGACCTCCGTAACGGGGATCGTCCGGCGTTTACCGGCTTCGATCACCTCATAGCCGGCGAACCATTGCAGCCCGCCCGCCAGCCGGGCCACCGCGCCGTCGGCCTGCGTGACCGGGCTGTCGACGAACTGGACGGGGCGGAGATGGAAGCGCATCGCCGATCCATCCGATGCGGACGCCATCGACGCAAGCGCCAATCCTCCCCGGCACGGGGAGGGGGACCGCCGCGAAGCGGTGGTGGAGGGGGGCTTCCACGAACGACACCGCCTGGGGAAGCCCCCCTCCACCAGCCTGCGGCTGGTCCCCCTCCCCGTGCCGGGGAGGATTTTTATGGTTGCGTCGCCAGCAGGTAGGTCTGCCGCAGCGTATCGATCGGCTGGAGCTTGCCGGCGCCGTCGTGGTGCCAGAAGGTCCAGCCGTTGCACGCCGGCGCGCCCTGCAAGGTCGCGCCGAGCTTGTGGATCGACCCCGCCGCGCCGCAATCGGAGACGAGGCTGCCGTCGGCGCGCACCGTCACGCGGAAGCGGCGCTTGGCGTCGGTCAGCGTCGCGCCGGGGTGGAGATAGCCGTTCTCGACCAATATGCCGAACGCCACCTTGGGCTGCTGGCGCGGGCTCTGCATCGTCGCCAGCGCCGATTCGTCGAGCGGCAGCGCCGCCGCGATCCGCTCTTCCGCGGCGGCGATGTAATCGCCTTCGCGCTCGATGCCGATCCAGCGCCGGCCGAGCCGCTTCGCCACCGCGCCGGTGGTGCCGGTGCCGAAGAAGGGATCGACCACCACGTCACCCGGCTTGGTGCAGGCGAGCAGGATGCGGTACAGCAACGCCTCGGGCTTCTGCGTCGGATGGACCTTGACGCCGTCCTTCTTCAGCCGCTCGCCGCCGCCGCAGATCGGGAATTCCCAGTCGGAGCGCATCTGCAGCTCGTCGTTGAGCGTCTTCATCGACCGGTAGTTGAAGGTATATTTGGCGCCCTCGCCCTTCGCCGCCCAGATCAGCGTCTCATGCGCATTGGTGAAGCGCGTGCCGCGGAAGTTGGGCATCGGATTGGCCTTGCGCCAGACGATGTCGTTGAGGATCCAGTAGCCGAGGTCCTGCACCGCCGCGCCGACGCGGAAGATGTTGTGATAGCTGCCGATCACCCAGATGGTGCCGTCGTCCTTGAGAATCCGTCGCGCCTCGGCCAGCCAGGCGCGGGTAAAGGCGTCATAGGCGGCGAAGGTGTCGAACTTGTCCCAATCGTCGGTGACCGCATCGACATGGCTGCCGTCGGGGCGGAACAGCTCGCCGCCGAGTTGCAGGTTATAGGGCGGATCGGCGAACACCATGTCGACCGACTTGTCGGGCAGCGCACGCATCGCCGCGATGCAATCGCCACGGACGATCGTGTCGAGCGGCAACGCCGGTGCCGCCATCGGCGCCGCGACGCGCGTCGCCACCTGCACCTGCCTGAGCTTGTCGATAACCGCCATGAGGTCCCCCTTGCCGGCCCATTCGCGCGAAACCGGGGACTCGCGTCAAGCGATCATTGGTTAATTCATCGCCGCCACGCGGCTCTGCCGCGGCGGGCGGAAGCGGCCTCAACCCAGATATGGGGAATCGGCGGCGCGCCCTGCCCCCAAGGCTAGCGTGTGTGACTCAAAAGACTCATCGGCCAAATTGGTGACCGGCGCAGCGCCAATTTCGACGCCGGCGGGGGTCTCGACGCGCCCGGCGGTGATTCGGGCGACGGCGGCGGCGACCGGCGCGAAGCTGCGGCGGTGGAGCGGCGTCGGGCCATGCGCGCGCAACGCGGCGAGATGGTGCTTGCAGCCATAGCCCTTGTTCGAATGCCAGTGATATTCGGGATGGACCAAAGCATGGTCGCGCATGATGCCGTCGCGGACGTGCTTGGCGACGATCGACGCCGCCGCGATCGACAGGCTGTGCGCATCGCCCGAGACGATCGCGGTGGCCTGGTACGACCAGCGCGGCAGACGGTTGCCGTCGACCAGCACATGGCCGGGATCGCAGCCGAGCCGCGCGACCAGCGCATCGACCGCCAGTGTCATCGCCTTCATCGTCGCCCAATAGATGTTGAGCGTGTCGATCTCGGCCGGCTCGACGATGCCGACGCCATGGACGCCGCGGGTCGTGATCAGCCCGTACAGGCGCTCGCGCTCGGCCGCGGCGAGCTTCTTCGAATCGTCGATGCCGCGCGGCGTACCCTTGGCGGGCAGCACCACCGCCGCGGCGACCACCGGCCCGGCGAGCGGCCCGCGCCCCGCCTCGTCGACCCCGGCGACCGGCGGCAGGCACGCCTTCTCGTGCTTCCAGCCCGGCACGTCAGCTCTCCATCGCATCGAACGGCACCACGCCGAGCGTATGGCCGATCGGCCCATGGCCGCCGCCGAGCGCGGGCGCGTTGACGATCGCGATGCGGACGAAGCGCACCGCGCGGCGGAACGCCGCCTCGATCCCCATGCCGCCCGCCAGCCCGGCGGCGAGCGCGCTCGCCAGCGTGCAGCCGGTGCCGTGCGTGTCGACGGTGTTGAAGCGCCGTCCGACCGCGCGCGCGATCTCCCCCTGCGGCGACAGCAGCCGGTCGACGATCTCCTCGCCGTCGCCATGCCCGCCCTTGGCGACGACGTGACAGCCATGCGCGAGCACCGCCGCCTCGCCGCCCAGCGCCGCCATTTCGGGGACGTTGGGCGTCACCACCGAGGCGACGTGCATCAGCCGCCCGAACGCACCCATCGTCGCGGCATCGGCGAGCACCGCGCCGCTGGTCGAGATCATCACCGGATCGAAGACGATCGGCACGTCGAGCTGTTCGAGCAGGTCGGCGACGGCATGCGCGACGCTCGCCGAGCCGATCATGCCGATCTTGACCGCATCGACGCCGATATCCTCGATCACCGAGCGCATCTGCGCGCCGACGACATCGGCGGGGATCGGGTGGATCGCCTGCACGCCGAGCGTATTCTGCGCGGTCACCGCGGTAATCGCGGTCATCGCATGGCCGCCGAGCATCGTCACGGTCTTGATATCCGCCTGGATTCCCGCGCCGCCACCCGAATCGGAGCCGGCGACGATCAGCACGCGCGGGATCATCCTGCGCGGCCGGCGTGGCGGTGGTGGCGGGGCTGGCGGATCGTCGATGCCATGCCGCGCCCTTGCCACAGCTTCACCCGCCGAAACAGGGGAAGGTTGCGGCCGCCCTCCTCGCCGACGCTCCGCCAACACACCGGAACGTCCGATGCCTCGGACGCGCAGCGTCGCCAGCGCTAGCTCTGAAAGCGGCGCTCCCCCGCCGCGGGATGCGCTTTCAGCACCTTGCCGGAGCGCGTCGGCCGGTCGAGCAGTTCGCCGCCGCATTCCGGGCAACGCTCGTCGAGTTCGTCCGCGCATTCCGCGCAGAAGGTCGTCTCGAGCGAGCAGATGAACGCGCCCGGCGCGTCGGCGGGCAGATCGGCGCCGCAGCGCGCGCAATCGGGGTGCATCGCCAGCATCAGGCGGCCGCCTGCCGCACGGCGTCGCAGATGCGATCGACCACGGTCTCGACCTGCCGCGCGTCGTCGCCCTCGGCCATGACGCGGATCACCGGCTCGGTGCCCGACGGGCGGATGACGAGGCGGCCGGTGCCGGCGAGTTCCGCCTCGGCGTCGGCGATCACCGCCTTCACCGCCTCGTCGTCGAGCGGCTTGCCGCCGGCGAAGCGGACGTTCTTGAGCAGTTGCGGCAGCGGCGCGAACCGGTGCAGCACCTCGCTCGCCGGCGCACCGGCGCGCTTGATCTCGGCGAGCACCTGCAACGCCGCGACGAGGCCGTCGCCGGTGGTGCCATAGTCGGACAGGATGATATGCCCCGACTGTTCGCCGCCGACGTTATAGCCCGAAGCGCGCATCTTCTCGAGCACGTAGCGGTCGCCCACCTTGGTGCGGACGAGGCCGAGCCCCTGCGCCTTGAGGTGGCGTTCGAGGCCGAGATTGGACATCACCGTCGCGACCAGCCCGCCCCCGGCGAGCCGCCCGGCGCGCGCCCAGCCCGCGGCGATCGTCGCCATCAGCTGGTCGCCGTCGACCACCGTGCCGGTCTCGTCGACGACGATCAGCCGGTCGGCGTCGCCATCGAGCGCGATGCCGATATCCGCCCCCGCCGCGACCACCGTCTCCGACAGCGTCTGCGGCGCGGTCGAGCCGACGCCGTCGTTGATGTTGGTGCCGTTGGGGGTGATGCCGATCGACACGACGTCGGCGCCCAGCTCCCACAGCGCCATCGGCGCGACCTTATAGGCGGCGCCATTGGCGCAATCGATGACGATGCGCAGGCCGTCGAGCCGCAGGTCGCGCGGGAAGGTCGATTTGGCGAAGTGGATATAGCGGCCCTGCGCGTCGTCGATACGGCGCGCGCGCCCGATCTGCGCGGGCTGCGACAGCGGCACCTCGCCGTCCTTGGCGCTGTCGATCAATTGCTCGATCGTCGCCTCCGCCTCGTCGGACAATTTGTAGCCGTCGGGCCCGAACAATTTGATGCCGTTGTCGGCGAAGGGATTGTGGCTGGCGGAGATCATCACGCCGATGTCGGCGCGCATCGACTGGGTCAGCATCGCCACCGCAGGGGTCGGCAGCGGGCCGACCATGATGACGTCCATGCCGACGCTGGTGAAGCCGGCGACCAGCGCCGATTCCAGCATATAGCCCGACAGCCGCGTGTCTTTGCCGATCAGCACGCGATGCTTGTGATCGCCGCGCTGGAAGTAGGCGCCCGCCGCCATCCCGACCTTCATCGCCATGCTGGCGGTCATCGCGCCGCTGTTGGTGAGGCCGCGAATCCCGTCGGTACCGAAATATTTCCTTGCCATCGCGTGACATCCGCTCCGCTATGCCGTCTGACCAGCTTCCCGATGCGCCAAGGAACCCGATGTCGCAAGCCACCCGTATCCTGCTGGCGCTGATCGCCGGCATCGCGCTCGGCATCCTTGCCGTGACGATCGACGAACCCATCGCGCTCGCCATCGCCAGCGTCACCCGGCCGATCGGCGAGGCGTGGCTGCACGGGTTGCAGATGGTGATCGTACCGCTGATCGTCGGGCTGCTCGTCACCGGCATCGCCGCCACCGCCGAGGCGGCCAAGGCCGGGCGGATCGCCGGGCGCGCGGTGCTGTTGTTCGTGATCGTCTTGTGGGGGACGACGCTGATGGCGGCGGCGGTGATGCCGCTGCTGCTCGACCTGTGGCCGCTGCCCGCCGCCTGGTCGGCGGCGCTGCGCCAGGCGCTCACCGCGGCACCGGCGGTCGGCACGGTGCCGACGCTCACCGATTTCTTCGATACGATCGTGCCGACCAACGTCGTCGCGGCGGCGGCGGGCGATGCCTTCCTGCCGCTCACCGTCTTCACGCTCGCCTTCGCCTTTGCGATCACCCGGCTGGAGGATGCGGCGCGGCATCGCCTGACCGAGCTGTTCCGTGCGATCACCGACGCGATGCTGGTGATCATCGGCTGGGTGCTCAAGCTCGCGCCGATCGGCATCTTCGCGCTCGCCTTCGGCGTCGGCGCGCGGACCGGCGCGGCGGCGTTCGGCGCGCTGATCCATTATATCGCCATGGTCTCGACGATCGGGGTGATCGTGCTGCTCGCCGCCTATCTGGTCGCGCGCTTTGCCGGCGGCGTGCCGATCGGCCGCTTCGCCCGCGCGGTCGCACCGGCGCAGGCGGTGGCGATCAGCACGCAATCGTCGCTCGCCTCGCTGCCGGCGATGCTCAAGGGCGCGGGCGAGGTCGGCGTCGCGCCGGCGACCGCGGGGATCGTGCTGCCGGTCGCGGTCGCCATCTTCCGCGCGACCAGCCCGGCGATGAACCTCGCGGTGGCGCTCTACGTCGCGCGCTGGCTCGGCGTGCCGATCGGCACGGGCCAGCTCGCCGCCGGGGTGGCGACCGCGGCGATCACGACGATGGGATCGGTGTCGTTGCCGGGCACGATCAGCTATTTCGCCAGCGTCGCCCCCGTCGCCTTCGCGATGGGGGTGCCGATCGAGGCGCTCGGCCTGCTCGTCGCGGTCGAGACGGTGCCCGACCTGTTCCGCACCGTCGGCAACGTCACGATGGACGTCGCCGTGACCAGCGTGGTGCAGCGGCGGGATTGAGGCCGGCGTTCCGCCCTGCCCTCACCCGTCGATGGCTGCGCCATCTCTCCCTCTCCCGGCGGGAGAGGAAGGGGCCCGCTGCCGCAGCAGTGGGAAGGGTGAGGACAGGCCTCTGATCAGCGGCGTGGCCGCTGCTCGTCCCGCGTATCCACGCCCGCCGCGGCGGGTTCGCCGATCGCCGCCTCGCCGGCGAGCGCATGCTCGGCATCCTCGCCGATCGTGTCGAGGTGCATCAGCCGCGTTACGAACGGCGCCAGCACCAGCACGACGAGCCCCACGCCCATCGAGAACCAGCCGATCCGTCCATAGACGACCAGCACCTGTGCGGGTCCGGCGCCCTCGCCGCCGGTCGCCTGCGCGATCAGCCCGGCGATGAAATTGCCCGCCGCGGTGGCGAGGAACCAGGTGCCCATCATCAGCCCGGTCATGCTCGCCACCGACAGCCGGGTCATCGACGACAGGCCGATCGGCGAGAAGCACAGCTCCCCCATCGAATGCAGCATGTAGAGCAGGATGACGAAGATCGCCGGGGTGAGGCCGCTCGCCGGCGCGCCGAGGATCAGCGCGAAAAATCCCGCGCCGACGAGGACGAGGCCGATGCCGAACTTGAACGGCGCCGACGGCTCCAGCCCGCGCTTGCCGAGTGCCGTCCACAGCAGGCCGAACAGCGGTGCGAGCGTGATGATGAAGAAGGAATTGACCGACTGGAACCACGAGGCCGGCATCTCCCAGCCGAACACCGTGCGGTCCACCGACTGATCGGTGTAGAGATTGAGCGACGATCCCGCCTGTTCGAACAGCGCCCAGAACAGCGGCGACAGCGCGACGAGGAACAGCGCGGCGAAGATGCGATGCCGCTCGACCCGCGGCAGCGCGCGGAAGGCGGTGAGCAGGATATAGCCGACGGTCAGCGCCGAGCCGACGATCAGCACCAGCCCGACCGCACCCTGGCTGCGCACCAGCCACCACGACAGCGCGACGCCGACCAGCGCGCCCGCATAGATCGTCCATTCGACCGACAGGCCGATCGGCGACTTGGCGCTGAGCCCGCCGACGACCGGCGGCTCGCCCACGTCGTACAATTCGCGGCGCAGCAGCACGAAAACGACCAGGCCGAGCGCCATGCCGATCCCCGCCGCGCCGAAGCCCCAGCCCCAGCCCATCCGCTCGCCGAGATAGCCGATCAGCAGCGGGCCGATGAAGGCGCCGGTGTTGATCCCCATGTAGAAGATCGAAAACGCACCATCGCGGCGGCTGTCGTCGCGCGGATAGAGTTTGCCGACCAGCACCGAGATATTGGCCTTGAGGAAGCCGGTGCCGACGATGATGAAGGCGAGCGCGAGGTAGAAGCCGTTGAGTGCGCTGCCCTGCACACCGGCGGGCGCCTCGAACGCAGCGATCATCAGATGGCCGATGGTGATCAGCACGCCGCCCGCCAGCACCGCCTTGCGCGGCCCGAGATAGCGGTCGGCGATATAGCCGCCGATGATCGGCGTGACGTAGATCAGCGCGGTATAGGCGCCATAGACCGCAAAGGCGGGCTGTTCGCCGAACAGGAAGTGCTTGGTCAGGTAGAAGACCAGAATGGCGCGCATGCCGTAATAGGAAAAGCGTTCCCACATCTCCGCGAAGAACAGCATGAACAGCCCGAGCGGGTGTCCGAGGAGGGTGCGCGCGTGGGCCGGTACGCCGCCCCCGCTCGCCGATGTGATGGCCATAAGGTCTGACAACTCCGACACAAACATGGAGCCTGCCCGATCGGGCGGCGGATCGCGTCAACCTAACGGCTGATCCCCTGCTGTAAACATCGCCGCCAGCGGCTATGGGCGGGCATCATGTTCAACGACACCGCCACGCCGCTCTCGCTGCTCACCACCCGCCGCTCCGGCAAGCCGCGCGATCTCGTCGCCCCCGGCCCCGATGCGGCGCAGCTCGACCAGATGCTCGCCATCGCCGCGCGCACCCCCGATCACGGCAAGCTGTCGCCGTGGCGGTTCGTGGTGATCGACGATCGCGATGCCTTGTCGCAGCTGCTGGCCGACGCCTATCGCGCCGAACGCCCGCAGGCGCCGCGCGGCGACACCGATGCGCTCGACCAGTTCGCGCGGCAGGCGCCGGCGCTGGTCGTGGTGCTGTCCGCGCCGGTGACGACCAGTCACATCCCGCTGTGGGAGCAGGAATTGTCCACGGGTGCAGCGACGATGAACCTGCTGCATGCCGCGCATGCGATGGGCTTCGCCGCGGGCTGGCTGACCGGCTGGCCGACCTTTTCCGATCGGGTGCGCGACGCATTCGGCGCCGCGCCGGAGCGGATCGCCGGCTTCGTCTTCATCGGCACGCCGGGACGGCCGCTCGACGAACGGCCCCGCCCGGATCTCGCACGCATCGTCTCGCACTGGCCCAAGGCGGGATGACGCCGCGTCGGTGCGCGATGGACCTTTGTCGGGAATAGTGTATTAAGTCAGCATGACAGCGCTCAGCAACGAGGACAGCCCGGTCTATATCCGGCTACGCGGCACCATCGCGGCAGGCATCCTGCGCGGCGACTATCGCGCCGGCGACCAGCTTCCCTCGGTGCGCGCCTTCGCCGCCGAACATGGCGCCAACCCGCTCACCGTCGCCAAGGCCTATCAGAGCTTCCAGGACGACGGCTATGTCGAGGTGCGCCGCGGCGTCGGCATGTTCGTGCTGCCCGGCGCGGCGGAGAATCTGCGCGCCGCCGAACGCGCCGCTTTCGTCGAGACGCAATGGCCGCGCATCCGCAGCTATATCGACCTGCTCGGCCTCGACGCCGCCGACCTGCTCGCCTGCGAACGGGCGTAGCCCCGCGGGCAGCAAGCCCGGCGCAGGTGTTTCGAGCCTCATACCCTCATCCGTCAGCCCCGAGCCCGTCGAAGGGCGGCTTGCCCGGGTGAGCCAACGTGTGGGAGGGGGTGGGCTTCGACAGGCTCAATCCGAACAGCGGGGAGCCCTCCGCCCCCGGTTCAGAACAACTCCAGCGCCGCCACCTCGTCCGGCGTCAAATCGATCCCGAACATCAGCGACATCCGCATGCGATAAATGCGGGGGTCGGTGATCTCGGCGACGCTGCTGTTGTCGCCGGCGCGGCGGTGATAGCGGCGGTCGGTCAGCCCGGCGAGGCCGTGCGGCAGGACGATGCTGGCGATGGTCCGCTGGGTGAAGCGGCTCTCCGGCGCGGTCGCGGTCCAGTGGTTGGACAGCGCGAGATCGGCGTCGAACACCTCGGCCTCGTGGAAGCTATATTGCCGCTGCCAGCCCTCGCCGGTGCCGCGCCCGTCGGTCGAGCCGGGGTCGCCGCGGCGGCTGAGCATCCAGCCATGCTCCGCGTCACGTTCGAGTTTGAACGCGGCGCCGTCGGGGGCCTCCGCCTGCCAGCCATCGGCCAGGGCCATCACCGGCGCGTAGCTGCCGCCGAAGCCGGGGTCGGCGATCCAGTCGCGGCCGTCGATCGTCACCAGGCTGAACGTGTGCGTCAGCGGCGGCGCCTGCTCGGCGCCGAGCCAGACGCGGGCGAGCAGCGGGCGGACGGTGAAGCCGAGCGCGGTCAGCGCATCCATGAACAGCCGGTTCTGCTCGAAGCAATAGCCGCCACGCTTGCCGGTGACGAGCTTGGCGAACACCGACGCGCCGTCGATCGCGATGCCGCGGCCGAGCCGCACATCGAGATTCTCGAACGGGATCGACAGGCGATGCTCGCGCTGCAACCGGCCGAGCCCCTCGGCATCCGGGGTGACGCGCGCGGGCAGGCCGATGCGGGCGAGATAGGCGTCGAGATCGAACATGGGGTTTCCTTAAAATCCTCCCCGCTCGCGGGGAGGGGGACCAGCCGCAGGCTGGTGGAGGGGGGCTGCCGCACACGCAGCGCCGGCGGAAGCCCCCCTCCGTCAGCGCTTGCGCGCTGCCACCTCCCCGTATCGGGGAGGATTAGGTCAGGCGGCGAACGCCTCGGCCGGCACCGCGTACAGCACCTCGGCGCTGGCCGTCGCCGCCGCCTCGAGCCCCAATGCCTCGGGCACGATCTGGTCGAGGTAGAAGCGTGACGCCGTACGCTTGACGGTGGCGAAGCCGTCGTCGCCCGCGACCAGCCGGCCGGAGCGCTCCATCAGCCAGCCACAGACCGCGACCGAGGTCATCGTCAGGAACGGATAGCTCGCGGCGAGCCTGTCGTCTGCATCCGCGGTGGCCAGCCGGCGCGCGATCCGCTCGACCGCGTCGATCAGCGCGACGAGCTGCGGATGCGCCGCCTCGCCGCGCATGTCGGCGACCAGCGCCGCGAAGGCGCCGCCATTGTCGAGCGCCAGCTTGCGCCCGACCAGATCGGCGGCCTGGATGCCGTTGGTGCCTTCGTAGATCGGCGTGATCCGCGCATCGCGGAAATATTGCGCCGCGCCGGTCTCCTCGACATAGCCCATGCCGCCGTGCACCTGGATGCCGAGGCTGGCGACCTCGTTGCCGATGTCGGTGCCATGCGCCTTGGCGAGCGGCGTCACCACCTCCAGCCGGTTGCGCGCCGCCGCGTCGCCGAGCGCGGCGCGATCGACCTGCCCCGCGGCATAATAGACGAGCGCGCGCGCCGCCTGCGTCTGCGCCTTCATCCGCAACAGCATGCGGCGCACGTCGGGATGATCGACGATGCGCACCGCCTCCTTGCTCGCCGCACCGGCCCGCGCCGACTGGACGCGTTCGAGCGCATAGCCGACCGCCTTCTGCGTCGCGCCCTCGGCGATCTGCACGCCCTGCAAGCCGACGTTGAGCCGGGCATTGTTCATCATCGTGAACATCGCGCGCATCCCGCCATGTTCCGCGCCGATCAGCTCGCCGATGCAATCGTCGTGATCGCCGAAGCTCAGCACGCAGGTCGGCGAAGCGTGCAGGCCCATCTTGTGCTCGATCGACACGACGCGGACGTCGTTGAAGTCGCCCGGCCGGCCCTCGGCATCGAGGCGGAATTTGGGGACGAGGAACAGGCTGATGCCGCGCGTCCCCGCCGGTGCATCGGGCGTGCGGGCGAGGACGAGGTGGACGATATTGTCCGCCATGTCGTGGTCGCCGAACGAAATGTAGATCTTGGTGCCCTTGATCGACCAGCGCCCGTCACCGAGCGGCTTGGCGGTGGCGCGCAAGGCGCCGACGTCGCTGCCCGCCTGCGGCTCGGTCAGGTTCATCGTGCCGGTCCATTCGCCGGTGGCGAGATGCGGCAGATACTGCGCCTGCTGCGCATCGCTGCCATGGTGGATCAGCGCCTCGATCGCGCCGACGGTCAGCGTCGGGCAGAGCGCGAAGCTCATGTTGGCGCTGCCCAGCGTATCGAGCACCGCGGTCTGGATCGCGAACGGCAGGCCCTGCCCGCCGAAATCCTCCGGCACGCCGATGGTGCCCCAGCCACCCTCGACGTAATCGTGATACGCCTTGATGAAGCTTGCCGGCATATGCACGCCGTCGGGCGACCATTTGGCACCCACCGTATCGCCCTCGCGATTGAGCGGCGCCCATTCGCCGGCGGCGAACTGGCCGACGCCTTCGAGCACCGCGTCGACCACGTCGGCGCTCGCGGCGGCGAAGCGATTGGTGGCGGCGAGTTCGTCGATGCGGACGACATGCTCCAGCACGAAACGCTGATCGGCCACGGCTGCGGTAAAGGACATCATTCTCTCCTGGTGAGGGAGACGATATAGCCCCGACGGATGGCCGATCCAAACCCGCGCATCTTACCCTACGGCATGGCCGCGCTCGCCGAGGCGGCGGCGCGAATCACCGCCGGCGAATGCGTCGCGGTGCCGACCGAGACGGTCTATGGCCTCGCCGCCGACGCCGGCAACGCCGATGCGGTGGCGGGCATCTATGCCGCCAAGGGCCGGCCGAGCTTCAACCCGCTGATCGTCCACGTTCCCGATCATGCCGCCGCCGAGCGGCTGGTGATGTTCGACGCCGATGCGCGCGCGCTCGCCGCGCGGTTCTGGCCGGGGCCGCTGACGCTGGTGCTGCCGCTGCGCGACGGCGCGCCGATCGCCTCTTTGGTGACGGCAGGGCTGGCGACGCTGGCGATCCGGGTGCCGCGCCACCGCGCGATGCAGGCGCTGCTCGCCGCGACCGGCCGACCGCTCGCCGCGCCCTCCGCCAATGCGAGCAACCAGCTGAGCCCGACCCGCGCCGCGCATGTCGCGCAGAGCCTCGGCACCCGCGTGCCCTTGATCCTCGACGACGGGGCGACCGAGGCGGGGCTCGAATCGACGATCATCGCCGGGCGGACGATCCTGCGCCCCGGCCCGATCACCGCCGCCGACCTGCCGTTTCCCGCCCTCCCCTATATAAAGGAGTCTGCGATCACCGCGCCGGGGCAGCTCGCCACCCATTATGCGCCGCGCAAGCCGCTGCGGCTCGATGCGACCGAGGCGCGGCCGGACGAGTGGCTGATCGGGTTCGGCGCGGTCGGCGGGGAGGATATGCTGTCGGCAACGGGCGACCTGCGCGAGGCGGCGGCGCGGCTGTTCGACGCGCTCCACCGCGCCGACGCGAGTGACCGCGAGGCGATCGCGGTGGCGCCGGTGCCCGCCGAAGGACTGGGCGTCGCGATCAACGACCGGCTCGCGCGCGCCGCGCATCGGTAGTCGGAGGCCTTGCCCATCGTCTCCCCGCGGCCTTTGTCATCCTCACTTCCCTCGTCATCCCCGCGCAGGCGGGGATCCAGACGCGCTGGCCTAGCTTGAGCCACCACGTCAGCGGCTATGGATCCCCGCCTGCGCGGGGATGACAGGGATTGGGAGGGCGCATCTACCGCCGAGCACGGATAGCCTGCCAAAGCCTACCAGACGCCGAAAATCCCGGCGGCGCGAGGGCCACCGGGATTCTGGCTTCGCCTGTCCTTGGGGAACAAGCTCGGTCGGCGCCTTTGCCCTTGGGGGGCGGCGCCAGCGCCGATCTGAGGATTACTGGAGCAGCTTGAGCACGCCCTGCTGGCTCTGGTTCGCCTGCGAGAGCATCGCGGTCGACGCCTGGCTGAGGATCTGCGCCTTGGCGAGCGCGGTCGTCTCGGCCGAGAAGTCGGCGTCCTCGATGCGGCTCTTCGCGTCGGTCAGGTTGGTGACGTTGGTGGTCAGGTTGTTGACCACCGACTGCAGACGGCTCTGGCCGGCACCGATCGAGGCGCGGGTCGTGTTGACGGCGCTCAGCGCGGTGTCGAGCGTGGCGAGGGCGTTCTGCGCGTTCGTCGCGTTGCTGACCGAGATACCACCGGTGATGCCGTCGGAACCGGCCGGCTGATACATCTGATCGCCGGTGGCGAGCGTCTTCTCGGTGCCGATGTCAGCCGAAGTGACGGTCGCGCCGCCGAGCTTGCCGCCATAGGCCACGTCTTCCGCGGTGACGGTGCGCTTGGTGCCGACGAGCGGATCGCTCGCGCCGAGCGCGGTGGTCAGGCCGGCGGTCACCGAACCGGCGGTGACGGTGCCGCTGACCGGAACCAGGTTGAGCTTGTTGATCGTCAGCTTCATCTGGTCGCTCGAATTGGCGCCCGCCTGGATCGCGATGCTCTGGTCGGCCGAGGCGCTGAACAGCGACACGCCGTTGAACTTGGTCTGCGAGATCGTCACCAGCTGCTTCTGCAGCTCGGCGATTTCCGTGCCCATGTTGGTGCGGTCCGAGTCCTGATAGGTGCCCGACGCCGACTGGACGGCGAGTTCGCGCATCCGCTGCAGGATGTTGCTGGCTTCGCCGAGCGCGCCATCGGCGGTCTGGGCGAGCGCGATACCGTCATTGGCGTTGCGCACCGCCTGGTTCATGCCGCGGACCTGCGCGTTCATCGAGGTCGAGATCGCGAGGCCGGCGGCATCGTCCTTCGCCGAGTTGATGCGCTTGCCGGTCGACAGACGCTCCATGGCGGTCGACAGCTGCATGTTGGCGGTGGTCGAAGCGTTCGCCGCACGCAGCGACGCGATGTTGGTGCCGATAACGGTCATGTGATGTCTCCAAAAGCTGCGGCGCTCCCCGCCGCCCCCAGAGCGGAGGGCCGAGCCGCCAAATGGGGAAACGGCCAAGCCCCCGGGCGATTTAGCGAAAAAATCCGGCGCCGCGATTTTGCCGGCCTCACGCACGCGTCTACGCGCGCGTAGACACGCGGGCGGCACGCGCGTGTCGCGCCCGGAAAAATTTTGCCGGCCTGAAACGGATTTTAATCCCGCATTTACTAGCCGGCCCGCATTGCAGCCTTGTCCTTGGGGGATAGCAATGCGTTCGATTTTTCCTTCCGCTGCGGTGTTGCAGCGTCACTATCCGCTCGTCTCGAGCCTGCGTGCGCAGGGCTTCGGGCTTGGCTCGTTCGAGACGGCGCAGCCGGGTCCGGGCGACCTGTTCCTGATCGCCGAGGGCGAGGCACCGCCGGCGCCGGCGCGCACCGTCATCATCGGCGGCGAGCAGCGCCAGGTGCTGCCGTCGCGCAACGGCAATCCGGCGCGGATCGCCTTCGATGCCGAGGATGCCGCGGTCGGCCACGGCTTCGCCCGTGCGCTCGTCGCCGGGGCCGAGATGCCGACCGCCGCCGATCCCGAAAGCCTCGCGCTGCTGGCGCTCGCCGAGCGCGTCGCGCAGGCGGACATCACCGTGCTGATCAACGGCCCGACCGGCACCGGCAAGGAAGTGCTCGCCCGCGCGATCCACAACCAGTCACCGCGTCGCGACGGCCCGTTCATCGCGATCAACTGCGCCGCTTTGCCGGAAACGATGCTGGAAGCCTTGCTGTTCGGCCATCAGAAGGGCGCGTTCACCGGCGCCTCGTCGGGTGGCGAAGGCTTCTTCCGCGCCGCCGACGGCGGCACCATCCTGCTCGACGAGATCGCCGAGATGCCGCTGCAATTGCAGGCCAAGCTGCTGCGCGTGCTGCAGGAGCGCGAGGTCGTGCCGATCGGCGCCTCGGTGCCGCAGAGCATCGACGTGCGCGTCGTCGCGTGCGCCAACCGCGATCTTCAGGCGGAGGTCGCCGCCGGCCGCTTCCGCGCCGATCTCTACTACCGCCTGTCGGTCTTCCCGCTGTCGACCAAGCCGCTCGCCGAGCGCCCGCAGGACATTCCGGCGCTCGCCGCGACGATGATTCTGCGCCATGCCGGATCACGCGCGGTGGTGCCCTGGCCGACCGCCGCGGCGATCGAGACGTTGATGGGCCACGACTGGCCGGGTAACGTCCGCGAGCTCGAGAACGTGATCCAGCGCGCGCTGCTGTTCGCCGGCGGCGACACGATCGAGGCGAGCCATATCGTCTTCGACCGGCCGGTCAGCTTCACCTTCCACCGCGATCCTGCGCCGGTGACGCAGCTGTTCGCGGCCCCGGCGCCCGCGCCCGCGCCGGCCGAACCGGCGACCCTCGGCAACGTCGTGCAGATGAGCGAATTCCAGGCGATCCGCGAAACGCTCGCGGCGTGCGGCGGCAGCCGGGTCGAGACCGCGCGCCGGCTTGGCATCTCGGAGCGCACGCTGCGCTACCGCCTCGCCAAGGCGCGCGAACAGGGTGACGATCTCGCCCGGCCGCTCAGCATGGCGGCATCGGCATGACCGGCGTCGCCAATGTCGGCGGCGCGATGAGCGTCGACCGGGTGATGCAGCTGCGCGCGCAGATCCTCGAACGCAATCAGGCGCTGAGCCGCGCCAGCGCGACCGACGGCGCACCGGCGGCGGCCAAGCCGACCAGCTTCGCCGATACGCTCCAGGATGCGCTGAAGGACGTCAACGCCGGCCAGAACAAGGCTTCGGCGCTGTCGGAAAGCTACGAACGCGGTGAGACGGTCGATATCGCCAAGGTCATGCTGGCCCGCCAGCAAGCCTCGGTCGGGTTCGAGGCGACGCTGCAGGTCCGCAACAAATTGCTGTCCGCCTACAAGGACATCATGAGCATGCCGGTGTAATCGATGAGCACTGCCCTCGCCCCCGTTTCGACCTCGGCGCTGCCCGAGAAATTCGCCAACCCGCTGTTGCAGATCAAGGGCGTGCTGGCGCAGCCCGCGGTCCGCCGCAGCCTGCCGATGGCGATGCTCGTCGCGCTGATCGGCGCCGCCGCGCTCGCCTGGATGACCTTTTCGACGCCGACGCAGAAGACGCTGTTCACCGGCCTCACCGACGCCGACAAACAGGCGGTGACCAGCGCGCTGACGCAGGCGAACATCGCCAGCAAGATCGACGAGGGCACCGGCGCACTGACCGTCAACGAGGATCAGTACAGCAAGGCGCGGATGCTGCTCGCCGGCCAGGGCCTGCCGAAACAGGCGCCGGGCGGCTATGCGATCCTCGACCAGCTGCCGATGGGCGTCAGCCGCGCCGTCGAGGGCGAGCGGCTGCGCCAGGCGCGCGAGACCGAACTCGCCCGCTCGATCGAGGATATCGACGCGGTCGCCGAGGCGCGCGTCCACCTCGCCATGCCCGAAGCCAGCGTGTTCGTGCGCGACAATGCCTCGCCCTCCGCCTCGGTGGTGGTCAAGCTGCAGGGCGGCCGTGCGCTCAGCCAGGCGCAGGTCCAGTCGATCGTCAATCTCGTCGCCTCGTCGGTGCCGGGAATGAAGCCCGAAAGCGTCACGATCGTCGACCAGATGGGCGCCTTGCTGTCCAAGCCGGGTGCCGGCGGCGCCGATGCCGACAGCGACGCGCGGCTCGAGATGCAGCGCAAGACCGAGGACAAGGTCCGCCAGCAGCTCGTCCAGTTGCTCACGCCGCTGGTCGGTGCCGGCAATTTCACCGCCGAGGTGCAGGCCGACATCAACCTCGACCAGACGCAGGCGACGCGCGAAACCTATGACAAGGCCGGCGCGCTGCGCGCCGAGACGGGCAATTGGGTCGGCAATCAGGCGAATGCGCCGGCGACGCCGGGCGGCATCCCCGGTGCGCTGTCCAACACGCCGCCGCCCGCCAGCCAGCTCCAGACGCCGCAGCCCGCGGTCGGGGCGAGCGGCAATCCCGCCGCCGCGCCGACGCCGACCGCCGGCGGCCCCGCCCCCAATCCCAACAAGCAGAGCGACAGCTTCCAGCGCGCCTATGACCTCGGCAAGGAAGTGTCGGTGACGCGGCAGGCGCCCGGCTCGGTCAAGCGGCTGTCGGTGGCGGTGCTGCTGCGCGATCCCGACAAGTCGCGGCGCACCGCGGCGGAGATCACGCAGATCACCGATCTGGTGAAGAGCGCGGTCGGCTTCGATCAGGCGCGTCAGGATCAGGTGACGGTGATCAGCCGCAAGTTCGCCGACACCTCGGCGGATACGAGTGGTCCCGCCTGGTATGACAATGCCTGGCTGCCGGTGCTCGCCCGCAACGCCACCGCGATCCTGATCGCGCTGCTCGTCCTGCTGCTCGGCGTACGTCCGCTCGCCAAGGGTCTGATGAAGAAGCGCGAGGATGCCACCCCGGCGCTCGCCGGCCCCGGCGGCACGATCGCCGGCGGCGAGAGCGACGGCATCACGGTGCACGAGGCGGTCAGCCTCGACCGGCTCGAGGCGACGCAGACGGTCGACGACCGGATCGGTGCGGTGCGCGGCTTCACCCGTGACAATCCGGCACGCGCCGCGCTGGCGATCCGCGACATGATCAAGGCCGACGCCAAGTGACCGCCGCCCCTGCCCCCGCGCGCACCTATACCGGCGTCGAACGCGCCGCGGTGCTGATGATGCTGGTCGGCGAGGACGAGGCCGCGGCCATCCTCCAGAAGCTCGACCCCGAGGAGGTACGCCAGCTCGGCTCGGCGATGTTCGCGGTCGCCGACGTCTCCGAACAGGAGATGGAGGACGTGCTCGACGATTTCGTCGGCAAGGCGCGCGAGCGCACCGGCGTCACCTTCGAACCGCGCCCGCGCATCGAGGCGGTGATGAACCGCGCGCTCGGCGCCGAGAAGGCGGAGAGCGTGCTCGCCCGCATCACCCCGCCCGAAGCGGCGTGCGAACTCGAATTGCTCGACTGGCTCGACGCCAGCGAGATCGCGCAGATGATCGAGAAGGAGCATCCGCAGATCGCCGCGGTGATGATCGCCAACCTCGACCCCGCGGTCGGCGGCCAGGTGCTCGAACTGCTCCCCGATGCGGTACAGCCCGACATCCTCCACCGCATCGCCCGGCTGGGGCCGATCAACGCCGATGCGATCGACACGCTGAAGACGGTGCTCGCCAACCGGCGCGGCGGCAGCGGCGGCGGCTCGGCGAGCGGCCTGTCGCTCGGCGGCACGCGCGAGGCGGCGAAGATCCTGCAGGGCGCGCGCAAGGCCACCGAACAGCGCGTGCTGCCCAAATTGTTCAAGATCGACAAGGATGTCGCCAAGGCGATCGAAGAGGCGATGTTCGTCTTCGACAATCTGCTCGACATGGACGACAAGAATCTCGGCACCCTCATCCGCAACGTCGACGGCGACATCCTGTCGCGCGCGCTCAAGGGCGTCGACGAGAATGCGCGCAACCGCTTCCTCGGCTGCATGTCGGCTCGGGCCGCCGACGGCATCCGCGACGAGATGGAGGCGCGCGGGCCGATGAAGCTCGCCGAGGTGCTGGAGGCGCAGAAGGCGATGATCGGTATCGCGCGCAACCTCGCCAAGGACGGCACGATCATGATGGGCGCGGGCGACGACGATTATGTCTGAGTTCGTCGCCGGCTTCGCCGCCCGTCACGACACCGCCGCGCATCTGTTGCAGGCCGCCTTCGCGCCGCAGGCGGGCTTCTCGCCGCGCGACATGTGGGCGACGCTGGAACGGACGATGGGCGCCGCGCCCGATCCCGAACCGCGCTCCGGCCCGCGCCACTTCAGCCCGGCCGATCCCGGCGGCGACAAGCCGACGCGCGGCTGGGACCCGCTCGACAGCGAGGCGGAGCCGACCGACTTCATCGATCCGATCGAGACCGCGCATGCCGCCGGCTATGCCGAGGGCCTCGCCGCCGCCGCCGCCGCTGCGCGGGAAAGCGGCGACCGCGACCGTACGCTGCTCACCCAGCTCACCGCCGCGCTCGCCAACGGCCATCAGCTCGACCGCGACCGTATCGCCGGACAGCTGCGCCAGACGGTGCTGCTGCTCGTCAACAAGCTGGTCGGCGAATGCGGCGTCGCGCCGGCGGTGCTGACCGCGCGGATCGAGGCGGCGGCCGAACTGCTCGCCGAGGCGGGCGAATCGGCGCTGCTGCGGCTGCATCCCGACGACCTGCCGCTGGTCGACGGCGCGCTGCCCAAATCGATCTTCGCCGCGGGCGATGCGGCGCTGGCACGCGGCAGCTTCGTGCTCGAAAGCGCCTCGACGCTGATCGAGGACGGCCCGGCGCTGTGGCTCGGCCAGCTCGCCGAGGCGATCGACCGGATCCCCGTGCCGCCGCTGGAGGCGCGCGCGTGTTGAACCGCTTCACCAGCGACTATCTCGAAACGCTCGCCGTCGCCGATTTCCGCCCGGCGCCCAAGGTGTCGGGGCGGCTCGCCTCCTATGACGGCCTGCTGATGGAAGCGGTCGGCCTGTCGCTGCCGGTCGGCACGATCTGCGAGATCGGCGAAACCGGCGCCAAGGTCGAGGCGGAGGTGATCGGCTTCCGCAACGGCCGCACCTTGCTGATGAACCTCGGCGGTCCCGCCGCGCTGCTGCCGCGTGCGCCGGTCCGCCCCGTCGGCCCGCCCGGCGAGGCGGAGGTCGGCGCGGCGCTGCTCGGCCGCGTCGTCGACGGCGCCGGCCGGCCGATCGACGGGCTCGGCCCGATCCGCGGCGCGGGCAGCTGGCCGCTCGCCGGCAAGCTGCAATCGCCGCTCGACCGCGGCCGCGTGCTCGAACCGATGGACGTCGGCGTCCGCGCGATCAACGGCCTGCTGACGATCGGCCAGGGCCAGCGCGTCGGCATCATGGCGGGATCGGGCGTCGGCAAGTCGGTGCTGCTCGGCATGATGGTGCGCGCCGCGCAGGCGGACGTGATCGTCATCGGCCTGATCGGCGAACGCAGCCGCGAGGTCGCCGACTTCCTCGAAACCAAGGTCGCCGGTGCCGCGCGCCAGCGGTCGGTGGTCGTCGCCGTACCCGCCAACCATTCGCCGGTGTTGCGCATCCGCGGCGCGCTGCGCGCCACCGCCATCGCCGAAGCCTTCCGCAACGAAGGCAAGAAGGTGCTGCTGATCATGGACAGCCTCACCCGCGTCGCCCACGCCGGCCGCGAGATCGGGCTGGCGCTCGGCGAACCGGCGAGCGCGCGCGGCTATCCGCCCTCCGCCATCGCGATGCTGCCCAATCTGATCGAGCGTGCCGGCACCGACGTGCGGACCGGCGGATCGATCACCGCCATCTACACGGTGCTCGCCGACGGCGACGACGGCAACGATCCCGTCGTCGATTCGGCGCGTTCGATCCTCGACGGCCATATCGTGCTCAACCGCCATCTCGCCGAGCGCGGCGTCTATCCGGCGATCGACATCGGCCCGTCGGTCAGCCGCGTGATGACCGACATCGCCCATGCCGATCACGTCCACGCCGCGCGCGTGCTGCGCCGCCACCTCGCCACCTATGAAGAGAATCGCGACCTGGTGCTGATGGGCGCCTATCGCCCCGGCGCCGATCCCGCGATCGATGCGGCGATCGCCGCGCATCCGGCGGTGATGGAATATATCCGCCAGGGCTCCGACGAGGTCGTCGGGCTCGGCGATGCGATCGCCGAACTGACCGGCGTCTTCGGTGCCTGACGCCAAGAAGCTCGCACGCATTTATCGCGTCCGCACGCTCCAGCTCGGGCTGAGCCGCGCGGACGAAATGCGCGCGCACGAGAAATTCGCGAGCGAGGCGCATCTCGCCCGCCGCATCCAGGCGCTCGCCGATGCGGTGTCGCCGACGCCGGCGTCGCATGACAGCGCCGCCGCGCTCGGCGCGCAGGCGCATTTCCGCGAGCGGCTGCATCAATCCTCCGCCGCGGCGCAGGCGCGCGTCCAGTCCGCCGAGATGTTCGTCAATCGCGCGGTCGAGGCGACGCGCTCCGCCAAGCGCGATCAGAGCGCGATCGAGAAGCTGATCGACCGCGCCCGCCGCGCCGCGGTGGCGAAGGAGATGCGCGCGCTGGAGGATACGCCGCCTGTGTCGCCGCTCAAGGCAAAACGGCACGATCCTTGCTAAGTGACGCGGGACACCCGTGTTGCTGACGAGATTGCCCCGATGATCACCCCCGCCTCCGCGCTGCTCACGATCGCCCCCGGCCAGCCGGGCAAGGGCGTATCCACCGCGGATGGCGACCTGTTCGCGCTGTCGATGCTCGCGGCGGGCGGCGATGCGGCGGATGCCACCGCGCCGATGCTGCCGCCCACGTCCGTGGGGGTGACGCCGATCCGGCAAGAGCTTGCCGCCCCCGGCATGGTGCTGCCGACCGCCCCCGTCGCAACCGTCGCGCCGCCGACGCCTGCCGTCGATCCGGCGCTCGCGTGGCTGGCCGCGGTCGATATGCCGGTGCCCGCACCGCTCGACGTCCCCACCGCACCGCCGACGACGCCGAATGGCGCGACCGCAGCGGCGCTGCCGGTCCAGCCCATGCCGGATACTGCCGCCCCGACGATCATTGTGGCCGCGCCGCCGGCACGTCGCCAGCCGGCGGCGCCTGCTGCCGCTGTCGCCGCGCCGGTACCGGCGCAGCCGAGCGCGCCGGACGCACCGACGCCGTCGCTCCAGCCCACCGGCGATGCCGCGCCGGCCGAACCGATCGCACCGACGGAGCCGCCTGCGACCGCTCACGTGGATTCCGATGCGGCTCCCGCGAAACCGGCCGCGTCTCCGCTCCGGACGACGGCGGCCCCGGCGACTCCGCTGCCGGGTGGACGACAGACCGCGCCCAGACTCGCTGCGGTCGCAGATCCGTCGACCGCCATGGCCGGCCCGATGCCGGCGGATGTCGATCTCTCCGCACCGCTGGACGAGGACGAGCCCGCCGAGACGGAGGATGCGGACACCCCCGCAGCCGACACCGCCGCGGTCCTGCCGGCCCCGCCGCAACCGGCGATGATCGCCGCGCCACCGCCTGCAGAAACGCCGGCCCCGCCCCCGCCGGCCCCGTCGACAGCGCCCGCAGTCGCGGCGCGCACCGCCGCACCGGCGACGCGATCGACGGCGGTGCAAGGCGCGCCTCTCGCCGCGCAACCGCAACCGACCTCCACGGTCGCCAGCGCCACGCCGCAGAGCGCGCTACCGGACGCGCAGGCCGACACCGTCGGGCGGCCCTTGGCCGCGCCCGAGCAACGCCCGACGCGCGCCACGCAGCCTGCCGCCGCACCGGCTGCGGACATGGCCGCACAGCCGCCGGTCGCCGCTTCCGTTCCGACGCAGTCCGCGTCGGTCCGGGCGACCGCGTCGACATCCTCCACCGAACAGCGCTCCGATCCTACGCGCCCGCCCACATCCTTTGCCGCAGCACGGCCAGCCATCGCGCGCACGGTCACGGGCGAAGACGCTCGCCTGGCCGTCCCGGTCGCGGCGCCGATGCCGACTGTGCCGGCCCCCGCCGCCGCGACCGCCGTCATGCCGCAAGCCACCCCCGCCGCCGCACCGACGCCAGCGCCGCTGGCGACGCCCGGCGCATTCGTGACGGACGCCGCGCCGGTCGCACCGACGTCAGCGGCAGCGATCGTGCCGATGCCGGCGCCCAGGACCGTATCAGCGCCCGCATCCGCGCCGCCGCCCGCCCCGGTCGCGCCAGCCTCCGCCCCGTTGATCGCCGCCGCCGCGCCGGTCGCGGTCGCCGGCGCACCGGTGATCGCCGCGCCCGCGACGCCCGCCCCCGTCGCGACGCCGCCCGCCGCGCCTGCGTCGACCGCTTCAGCCGTCGCGGCGACCGCCGTTTCCCCCCGTGCCTTCGTCCGCGAGGTCGACGGCCGGCGCCAGAACGTGACGCTCCGCCCGCAGGCCGCGCTGCCGCAGCCCGCCGCGGGCACCACCGCCCCGGCGGCGCAGGTGTTCGGCGCGGCGATCCAGGCGGCCGGACGCGAGGAGCGCCGCGCCGCCGATCCGGCAGAGCTGACCCCGGCGCTCACCGCCACCGGCACCGCTGCCGTCACCACCGCCGCACCGCTCATCACCGACGTGCAGCCGACGCTCGACATGCGCCAGACCGGCTGGCCGACCGCGATGATCGACCATATCGAGACACTGCGCGATGCCGCCAACGCGCAGGACACGCGTATCCGCCTCGTCCCCGATGCGCTCGGCGTCGTCGATATCGCGGTCAAGACGGTCGGCGATGCGATCCACGTCCGCTTCGCCGCCAGCGACGCGACGACACGCAGCCTGATCGAGGAGGCGCAGCCGCGCCTCGCCGCGATCGCCGGTGAGCGCGGCCTGCATATCGGCCAGTCGGTGGTCGAGGCGGCGCCGGTGACGCCGCCCGCCGCCACCTCGCCCCAGACCGGCGCGCAGAACCAGCCGCAGGGCCAGGGCAACGGCACGTCCGCGCAACAGAATAATCCATCGACCGCCCAGCAGGCGCAAACCAACCAGCAGCAACAGCAGCAGCGCCAGCCGCAGGCCACACGTCAGCCGGCCGCCCCGGCCCGCGCCCCCTCCCCCGATCGTGACGCCGCCGACGACGGCCGCGTCGCCTGAACCCTGACCGAGGATCCGAAACGATGAGCGACAAACCCGCAGAGGCCCCCAAGAAGAAAGGGGGCAAGATGAAGATCGTGATCATGGCGGTCGCGCTGATCGCGCTGGTCGGCGGCGGCGTCGGCGCCGGCGTCTATGCGGCAAGCAGCGGGCTGATCGGCGGCCATGCCGCCGCGCCGGAGGACCACGGCCCCAAGCTCGTCCCGAAGTCCGAACAGAAGCGTCCCGCCGCGGGCGGCGAAGGCGGTGAGGGGCATGGCGGCGACGCGGCGGCGAGCGGCGGCAAGCACGTCCCCTCGGGCGGCGACGGCGACAAATATGCGTCCAATTACTACACGATGGACCCGCAGTTCACGTCCAACCTGCAGGATTCGGTGCACGTCATCCAGGTCGGCATCGCCATCTCGACCCCCTATGACGACACCGTCATCGAGAATCTGAAGACCAACGATATCGCGATCCGCTCGGCGGTGCTGCTCGCGCTCGGCGACACGCCCGAGGAGCAGGTCTTCACCTCTGCCGGCAAGCAGCAGATGCAGCAGCGGCTGGCCAAGGCGATCAACGCGGTTCTCGAACAAAAAGAGGGATTCGGCGGCGTCAGTAACGTCTACTTTACCAATTTCGTTGTTCAGTGAGCCCATGGTTAACGCCGGATCAACCACGGAACGACGCGCGCGCGAACGCCGCCCTGCCGCCCATGCGGCGGGGCTGGGCGAAGCCAAGCTCAATCCGTTCGGTGATCTTCACACGTTGCAGCACCTCTCCGCGCGCCTCGCGCGGGCGTTGCGCGGCGTGTTCGAGCCGTTGCTGCGGCGCGAGGTGCGCGCCTGGGCGGAGCCGCTCGTCGTCCAGCGCTTCGGCGACTATCGGGCCGAGCGCGCCGACGGACTGACCGCCTGGCTGCCGCTGATCATGGCGCCGCAGGGCGCGACCGGCCTGTGCGTGCTCGACGGCGTGTTCGTGCTCGAGATGCTCGACCTGTTCTTCGGCGGCACCGGCGCTGCGCCGGCGGTGATCCCGACCGAATTCTCGCCCGCCGCCGAGGCGATCGTCGGCAAGATCGGCGCGGCGATCGCCGGGCCGCTGCGCGCCGCCTGGGAACCGCTCGCCAAGATGGACTTCACGCCGACGCGGGTCGAGATCAGCGCGGCGATGCTCGCCACCGACGCCGACGACGCGATGATCGTCACCCGCTTCGGCATCGCCGCGGGCGACGCCCGACCGGTGTTCATCGACCTGCTCTACCCGGTGACCGCGCTCAAGCCGCATGCGCCGACGCTGACCGGCAAGGTGCTCGACAAGCAGGAGGCGGACCCGGCGTGGCGCACCTCGCTGACCCGCGCCGCGATGAACGTGCGCTTCCCGATCCGCTCGGTGCTCGCCGAACCCGTGGTGCCGCTGTCGATGCTGATGAACCTCAAGCCGGGCGACGTCATCCCGATCAGCTTCGGCCCGGAAGTGCCGGTGATGGTCGGCAGCGACTGCCTCGGCCGCGGCACCGTCGGCACCTCGAACGGCCATGCCGCCGTCCGCCTCACCTCCATTGCCCGATTCGACGACGAAGGACCTGACGCATGAACGATATGACCGGCGGCTTCCCGCTCGATGCCGGGGTGGCCGCCAATTTCCGGCTGCTTCAGGACGTCGACGTCAAGCTGACCGTCGAGATCGGCTCGACCCAGCTGACCTTGCGTGAACTGCTCGCGCTCGGCGAGTCGAGCGTGATCGAGCTCGACCGGCAGGCGAACGAGCTGCTCGACGTCTTCGTCAACGGCACGCTGATCGGCCGCGGCGAGGTGGTCACCGTCGGCGACCGTTTCGGCGTGCGGATGACCGAGCTGGTCACGCCGGACAAATCCACCCCCTCGCGCGGCTGAAGACACCCGATGCTCTGGTCCTATATCCTCAAGCTCGTCATCCTGCTGCCGCTGGTCTGCGGCCTGATGATCGGTTGCCTGTACGCGTGGCGCAAGCTCGAGACGCGGATGCCCGGCAAGGCACCCAACCGGCTGATCGGCATCAAGGAAACCATGATGATCTCGCCCGGCCTGCGGCTCGCGGTGCTCGATTTCGAAGGCAGGCGGCTGCTCGTCTCGGTCGGTCGCGGCGGCGTCACCCTGATCGACAAGGCCGACCTGTGAGCGTCACCGTCACCCGCAGCGGCCATGGCCCGGCGCTGATCCGCAGCGCCCGCCCGCGCGCCGCCCGCCCCGCCGCGCGCCGCTGGATCTGGGCGATGCTCGCGATCGCGCTCGCGCTGCTGATCGCGATGCCCGCCTTCGCGCAGGGCCAGCCCGCCGCGCCGGCGCCCGGCGTCGGCGATGCGGTCGACCGCGCGCTCGGCCAGCTGAGTTCGGGCGCCGCCTCGGGCGGCACGCAGAGCGCGCCGCTGTCGCTGTCGCTCCAGGTCCTCATCATCATGGGCCTGCTGACGATCCTGCCGGGCATCCTGCTGATGATGACCAGCTTCACCCGCATCGTCATCGTCCTCGCGGTGCTGCGCCAGGCGCTCGGCCTGCAACAGACGCCGCCCAATCAGGTGCTGATCGGCCTCGCGCTGTTCCTGTCGCTGTTCATCATGGCACCGACGATCAGCCAGATGAACACGCAGGCGATCCAGCCCTATGCCGCCGGCCAGCTCGCCGGCACGCAGATGATCGAGCGCGCCGGTGCGCCGCTCCATGCCTTCATGGTCAAGCAGACGCGGATCAAGGACGTGACGATGTTCGCCGACATGGCGAAGTCCGGCCCCTATAGCTCGTCCGCCGACATCCCCTTCGCGGTGCTGCTCCCCGCCTTCGTCACCTCCGAACTCAAGACCGCCTTCCAGATCGGGTTCCTGATGTTCCTGCCGTTCATCGTCATCGATCTCGTCGTCGCCTCGGTGCTGATGGCGCTCGGCATGGCGATGCTGTCGCCGACGATCATCTCGCTGCCGTTCAAGCTGCTGCTGTTCGTGCTGGTCGACGGCTGGGCGCTGACGATGGGCAGCCTCGCCAATTCGTTCGCGACCTGAGGAGCCAATCATGGACGCCGATTATTTCCTCACCGTCGCCAATCAGACGATGTGGGTGCTCGCGCTCGCCAGCGCGCCGATCCTGATCCCGGCGCTGCTCGCCGGGTTGATCCTCGGCATGATCCAGGCGGCGACCTCGATCAACGAACAGACGCTGAGCTTCGTCCCCAAATTGCTGGTCGTCGCCTTCTCGATCATGATCTTCGGCAGCCTGATCCTCGGCCTGCTCACCGATTTCACCGTCGGCATGTTCGAACGCATCCCGGATCTGGTGAAGTAGTCGATGCTCGGCTTCGGCCTCGCCATCGAACCGCAGATCTGGGCGCTGATCTTCGTCATGGTGCGGATCGGCGCGGCGTTCATCGTCGCGCCGGTGTTCGGCGCGGTGGCGGTGCCGCTGCCGGTGCGCGTCGGCCTGTCGGGCGCGATCGGCATCTTCGTGCTCAAGGTCCATCCGGTGGTGCCGCCGGCGCAAATCTTCGCGGCGGCGACCTTCCTCGCGATCTTCGCCGAGGCGCTGGTCGGCACCGCGATCGGCTTCATCCTGCAGATCGCCTTCGCCGCGCCGATGATCGCGTCGGAGATCATCGGCGGGTCGATGGGCATCGGCTTCGCCTCGTCGATCGATCCGCAGAACGGCCGCTCGACGCCCGCGCTCGGCCAGTTCTTCACGGTGATGCTGACGCTGCTGTTCCTGTCGGCGGACGGTCATCTCGTCCTCGTCGAGCTGCTGGTGAAAAGCTATGAGACGATGCCGCCGGGCAGCTGGATCGCGCCCGAACGGCTGCGGCAGATCGCCTTCTTCGGCGGCTATGCCTTTCTCGCCGGACTGCTGCTCGCGTTGCCGGTCGGCTTCCTGCTGCTCTGCCTCAACCTGATCGTCGGCATGGTCAGCCGCGCCGCACCCGCGCTCAACCTCTTCTCGGTCGGCCTGCCCGCCAGCCTCGCCGTCGGCGTCGTCGCGCTCGCCGTCGCCTTCCCGGCGATGGGCGATTACATGCTCGTCATCGTCCGCGAAGGACTCGCCGCGACCCAAGGTCTGGTGATCGGCTGATGTCGGAGGGTGGCGACAAGACGGAAGCCCCGACGGCCAAGCGCAAGCAAAAGGCCGCCGAAGACGGCAACATCCTCAAGTCGAAGGATTTCGCCACCGCATTGGTGGTCATGGCCGGCGTCGCCTGGCTGATCTTCGCCGGCCCGTCGCTGATCGCGGCGTGCAAGGCGGTGATGGCGGCGAGCTTCCAGTTCGACCGGACCGACGTCGAGGATTTCTCGCCGTGGCGGCCGTTGCAGCAGGCGGGATGGAAGCTGCTGCCGTCGCTGATCACCTTGTTCGCGGTCAGCATGGTCGCGACGATCCTCAGCTCGGCCGGGCTCGGTTCGCTGACCTGGAACAACAAGCTGATCGCCTTCAAGGGCAATCGCATCAATCCCGCCTCCGGCCTCAAGCGGATCATCGGCCCGCAAGGATGGATCGAGCTCGGCAAGTCGCTGCTCAAGGTCGTGCTGCTCGGCGCGATCGGCGCCTATATGCTGTGGTCGTCGAGCCGCGCGACGCTCGGCCTCACCTCGTCGAGCCTCGGCGATGCGGTGGCGGAGCTCGGCGGCACCTTCACCGGCATCATGATCGCGATGGCCGGCGGCCTGTTCGCGATCGCGCTGTTCGACGTGCCGGTCCAGATCCTGCAATTGCTCAGCAAGCTGCGCATGACCAAGCAGGAGGTGCGCGACGAGCACAAGGAAACCGAAGGCTCGCCCGAGGCCAAGGGCCATCAGCGGGCGATGCAGCGCGCGCTGGCGAGCGGCGGCGTGCGCAAGGCGGTGGCGGAGGCGCATGTCGTGCTGACCAACCCGACGCATTTCGCGGTCGCGCTGCGCTATGATCGCGGTCAGGACCAGGTGCCGGTGGTCGTCGCCAAGGGCCGCGGCGCGATCGCACTGGCGATCCGCGAGGCGGCGGGTGAGATGCGCGTGCCGGTGCTCGAATATCCGATGCTCGCCCGCGCGGTCTATTACACCAGCCGCGAAGGCCAGGAGGTGCGCGACGACCTCTATGTCGCGATCGCCACCGTCCTCGCCTTCGTCTTCAACGTCAACGCCGCGGCGCGCGGCATCGTCCAGCCGCCGATCGACGTGCCGGAAGGCGCCCGCTTCGACGAACACGGCATCAAGATAACCGGCAACAAAGCCTAAACGTCCGGCGGCGGCGGCCGTTATCAGAGATGAAGCGCGGAGTGCGACGATGACCACCACCACTGCCACCACGACGTCGACCAGCACCGCCACCACCACCGCGACGAGCAGCGCCAGCGTCACCAAGACCGCCGCGCAGCAGGTGCTCACCTCGCTCGACACCGGATCGGGCGTCGACACCGCCTCGCTCGTCACCGCGCTGGTCCAGGCGCAGTTCGCCGCCAAGAACGCCTCGATCACCAGCCGCAACACCGCGCTGACCGCGCAGATCTCGGCCGCGGGCACGCTCAAGAGCACGATCAGCAATTTCGCCACCGCGCTCGGCACGCTCAGCACCGGCGGCACGTTGCAGACGCAGCCGGTCAGCTCCAATGCGACCGCGCTCGGCGTCTCGGCGATCAGCGGCGCCAAGGTCGGTGACCTCAGCACCAGCGTCACCGTCAGCGCGCTCGCCTCGGCGCAGGGCGCGCGGTCCGCGGCGGTCGCCGATCGCACCGCGACGATCGCCACCGGCAAGCTGACGCTCCAGCTCGGCAGCGCCACCTACAACAGCGCCGGCACCGCGATGACCGGCTTCACCGCGGGCAGCAGCGCGGCGGTCTCGATCGACGTCACCGACGGCAGCCTCAACGGCATCGCCAGCGCGATCAACGCCGCCAAGGCCGGCGTCACCGCCAGCATCATCACCGATGCCGACGGCAAGGCGGTGCTGTCGCTCAAGGGCACCACCGGCACCGATCAGGCCTTCACCCTCACCGCAGACGATTCGTCCAGCGCGCTCAGCCAGTTCAACGTCGGCCCGAACAGCGGCATGACGCTGACCGGCACCGCCGCCAATGCGCAGCTGACGGTCGACGGCGTCGCGGTGCAGCGCAGCAGCAACACCATCTCCGACCTGGTCAGCGGCGTGAAGCTTCAGCTCAACGCGGTGACCGGCGGCCCGGTCGCGCTGTCGAGCACGCGGCCGACGAGCGCGGTCGCCCAGGCGGTGGCGGATTTCGTCGACACCTACAATCAGGTCTATGCCAGCGCCAAGGGGCTGACCGATGCGAGCACCGGCGACCTCAAGAGCGACACCGCCGCCAAGACGATGGTGCGCTCGCTCCAGTCGCTGACCACCAAGACACTGGTGTCCAACCCGGGCACCAACGCACCGACGACGCTGGCGCAGATCGGCGTCTCGACCAATCGCGACGGATCGCTGTCGGTCGATACGGCGACGCTCAACAAGATGATGGCCGCCTATCCGGACGAGGTCGAGGCGATGTTCGCGCCGACGACCGGCAATGCCATCGGCCTGTCGAGCACGCTCAACGGCATCTCGCTCGCCGCGGCGAGCAGCGTCACCGGGCTCGGCGCCTCGACCACCCGCTATACCAAGGCGCAGACCGATCTCACCGACGAACAGGCGAAGATCACGACGCTGTCGGATGCGATGTCGACCCGGCTGACCCAGCAATTCTCGACAATGAACAGCAAGGTCGCCGCCTACAAATCGACCCAGACGTTCCTCGAAAACCAGATCAAGGCTTGGAATTCGGACAAGTAAGATGGCGTACGCAACGGCTCTTCGCGGCGATCCCTACGCCACCTATCGCCAGATCGACGTCGTCGGCCGCACTGCCGAGGCGCAGGGGCCCGGCCTCGTCCAGCTCCTGTACGAGGAACTGGTGTCGGCGCTGCGCGCGGCGGCCTGGGCGGTCGAGCACAATCAGCTGCGCACCAAGAGCGAGCGCGTGACGCGCGCCACCGCCATCCTATTCGCGCTTGAATCCGGCCTCGACTTCGAGCGCGGCGGCGAGGTGTCGACGACGCTGGCGCGGCTCTATGCCGGTATCCGCCAGACGGTGATCGCCGCCTCGGTCGGCTACGATCCCGCGCCGTTCCGCGCCGCCGCCAACAGCCTCAGCGAGATCGCCGAAGCGTGGCGCACCGCGCGCGCGGCGTGAGGACGCGGTTGGTCAACGGTTCGATACGACGTGATTGGTCATGCAACGCCGGATGTCGTCGGCAATCGCCGTCGCCGCCGGGGTCGCGCCGCGGTTGACCAGCACGAATTGCGCAGGGGGCAGTGCCGGCAGACCGTCGACCTCGCGCAGATCGGCTGCCCGGCAGGCCGATCGCGTCATCGGCATGATCCCCAGCCCGGCGGCGACCGCCATCAACAGGCCCTCCCCGCTCGGACTCTGGCAGGCGATCCGCCAGCGTCGGTCGGCCCGCGCCAGCGCCTCGATCGCCGCGGCACGATAGGGGCAGGCGTCGGGATAGACCGCCAGCGACAGGATGGGTTGCGTCGCGTCGACGTGCGCCGCCGCCGCCCAGACGAGCGGTTCCGACCATAACGCCTCGCCGCGCGGGTCGCTGCCGCAGCGGCTGCCGAGCACGACATCGAGTCCGCCCTGATCGACCAGGTCGAGCAGATCCCCCATCAGGCCGATCTGCAACGCGACTTCGACCCCGTCGTGCGACGTGCCGAAACGCCGCAGGCATTCGATCAGCGGCCCCTTCGCCATCCCTTCGCTCGCTCCGACGCGGATTCGGCCGCGCAGGTGGCGGCGGGCGTCGAGACTGAGGCGCGCCTCGGCAGTCAGCGCCAGGATACTGCGCGCATAGCCAGCCAGCTGCCGTCCCGCCGCCGTCGGCACCACCGTCCGCGTCGTCCGGTCGAACAGGCGATGGCCGACATCCGCTTCCAGTCTCCGCAAATGGGCACTCACCGCGGATTGGGTCAGGTGCAATGTCGCAGCGGCCTGCGTGAAGCTGCCGGTATCGGTGACGGTGAGGAAGCTTCGGAGGAGGACCGGATCGAGCATCAATCGATCATTAACCGCACTGAATGGCGCTAGCAATCGTCGTTTGTTTGCTGAATGCCGGCCATGCATAGCGTCCGGCATTCCGATACCGAATGAGGTGCAGCATGCCCGCTCCCGCCAACGCCGCCCACGCCCCCGTCATCCGATCAGGGGGATGGCGATTGACCGGCATCGTCACAGCAGTCGTCCTCGCGTCAGCCTTGGTCCTGATCGTCGGGATCGGCGGCAGCATGGGGGCGCGCTCCGCCCTCCGCATGACCGCGCGTGCCTCGCTCGTCCTGTTCCTCAGCGCCTTCACCGCATCGGCGCTCCATCGCCTTCGGCCCATGCCGCTATCGCGCTGGCTGATGCGGAACCGTCGCTACCTGGGCGTTGCCTTCGCCGGATCGCACCTCGTCCATGCGCTGGCGATCGGGGCCTCTATCCGGGCCGATGCCGATGCGTTCTACGCTTCGCAGCAGCCGTCGGGCTATATGCTCAACGGCATCGGCTATGCCTTCATCCTCGCCATGGCGGCTACGTCGTTCCGCGCGCCGGCGCGCATGATCGGGACGACTGCGTGGCGGTGGCTGCACTGGGTCGGCGGCTATTACATCTGATTCGCCTTCGCCAAATCCTATGTCCCCCGCGCCCTCCACGATGGCTTTTACCTACCCTTCGCCGCGGCGCTGTGTCTCGCCTTGGCCTTGCGCCTGTCTGCGGCGATCCGGACGGCACGCCCCTATTTCTGGAACCAGTGGCGGTGCGCGAAATAGCCGAGCACCGTCGCGGCGATCGCGGCGCAAAGCCCCATGATCGCATCGAACGCCCAAGGCTCCTGCGCATAGGGCAGGTCGGCGACGTTCATGCCGTAGACGCCGGTGATGAAGGTCAGCGGCAGGAAGATCATCGCGATGATCGAGATGATCAGCGAGCGGCTGTCGATCTGTTCGCTGCGCAGGTCGGTGAGCGCCTCGTGCATCAGCGAGGCGCGCTCGCGGATCGATTCCACCTCCTCGGTCATCCGCGCCGCGCGATCGGCGGCGGCGGCGAGGTGGCGACGATCGTCCTCGGCGAGCCACGCGCCGGGCAGCGCCGCCAGCTTTTCGAGCGCGGCGCGCTGCGGACTGAGGAAGCGGCGGTAGCCGATCGCGGTGACGCGCACCCGCGTCACCACCCGGCGCAGGTCGAAGACGCGATTGGCGTCGAGCCGCTCCTCGCAATCGTCGAGCTCGTCGCCGAGGTCGGCGACATGCGGATCGAGGTCGGTGGTGATCGCGGTCGCCACCGCGGCGATGAAGTCGCCGGGGTCGACGATCGTGCCAGCCGCAATCTGCGTCTCGACGTCGGCGATGCCGATCAGCGGCCGCCGCGTCACCGAATAGACGCGCCCCTTGATCGCCCAGATCCGCACGGAGGCGAGCGGATCGCCGCTCGCCATCTCCTCCGACGACCGGCCGCGCAGGTTGAGCAGCGCGCCGTCGGCAAAGGCTTCGCAACGCGGCCGCGTCTCCGAAGCGGTGAGCGCGTCGACGACGTAATCATCGAGTTTGGCGGCATCGCGCAGCCAGGCCTGCGCCTCCGCCTCGTTGCTGGTGAGATGCACCCAGACGAAATCGGCGGTGCAGGCGAGCGCCTCCTTGACCGCGACGCGCTCGACCGCGCCGTCGGTCACGCGATAGCCGAATCCGCTCATGCCATCACCAATTCGACGGTCAGCCCCTCGCCCGCCGCCGCCGCGGGCCAGGCCTCGCGCGCCGCATCGGCACGGGCGCGGTCGAGGATCGCGGCGGGCACGCCGGGATGGTGGATGACGCGATCGGCATTGGCGAGCGCACGCGCCTGCCGCAACGTCAGATCGTCGGGATCGGGCGAGCCGAGCGTGATGCGGACATGGCCGCGGCCGCGCGGCTGGTCCGCGGCGAGCCAGCCGTCGACATCGACGTCCGCGACAGCGCCGAGCGGATCGAGCGGGCCACCCGCCGCCATCGCCGCGCCGAGCGCGCGTCGCCGCTCGCCGCCATCGGGGTAGCGCGCGCGCAACGCCGGCCGCGCCGCATGCAGCCGGGTGGCGAGCGCGCCGAGCCCGGCGGGCAGCCATGCCTCGAGCCGCTGGCGCAGCGCCGCCGCCAGCCCCGCCGACACGCCGCCGGTGCCGATCGCGACGAGAACCGGATCGCGATCGACGATCGCCGGCGTGGTGAAATCGCACAGCTCGGGCCGGTCGACCGCGTTGACGAGGATGCCGCGCGCCCTGAGCCGCCCGACCGCCGCCACCGCCGCATCCTCCTCCTCGATCGCGACCACCGCCAGCGCCGCATCGACCTCCTCGCCGACGATCACCGCGCCAGCGCGGTCGAGCAGCCGCCGCTTGGCCTCGGCCGGCTCGCCGGTGCCGAGCAGGATCACCGGGCGGCCCGCCAGCCGCACGAACAGCGGCAGGCTGTGCAGCGTCACGCCGGATCGCGTCCCGGCATCAGCCAGTCGGGGACGCGCTCGGCGGCGAGGATCGTCTCCGCGGCGATCCGGTCGGCGACCACCGCGAACCGGTCGCCGTCGACGAGCACCTCGGGCACCAGCGCGCGGCTGTTGTAGGTCGACGCCATCGTCGCGCCATAGGCGCCCGCTGTGCGGAACACCGCGAGGTCGCCGCTCACCACCGCATCGATGTCGCGCCCCATCGCGAAGGTATCGCCGCTCTCGCAGACCGGCCCGGCGATATTGGCCGTCATCCGCTCGCCGCTCGGCGCGACCGCGTCGAAATCGTGCCAGGCATCGTAAAGCGCGGGGCGGGCGAGGTCGTTCATCGCCGCATCGACGATGACATAGGGATTGGTGACGCCCGGCTTGACCCAGATCACCTCGGTGAGCAGCACGCCGGCATTGCCGGCGATGACCCGGCCGGGCTCGAACATCAGCTCGACGTCCCAGCCTTCCGTCACCCGCGCGACCATCGCGCCGTAATCGGCCGGGCTCGGCAGCGTGTCGCCGGCCTTGTACGGCACGCCGAGCCCGCCGCCGAGATCGACATGGGTGATGCGATGCCCCGCCGCGCGCAGCTCGGCGACGAGCACGCCGATGCGGCGATAGGCTTCCTCGAGCCGCGACAGATCGGCGAGCTGGCTGCCGATGTGGCAGGCGACACCGCGCAGATCGAGCCCGTCGAGCGGCGCGAGCCGTGCGAACATCGCCGCCGCCTGGTCGATCGGCACGCCGAACTTGTTCTCGGCGCGCCCGGTCGAGATCTTGGCATGCGTGCCGGCGTCGACATCGGGATTGACGCGCAGCACCGCCGGCGCGCGCTTGCCCTTGGCATGGGCGAGCCGCGCGAGGACGACACCTTCCTCCTCCAGCTCGAGGTTGAACTGGCCGATGCCCTCGTCGAGCCCGCGCGACAGCTCGGCCCGGGTCTTGCCGACGCCCGAGAAGACGATGTCCGCCGCCGGTATGCCGGCGGCCAGCGCGCGCGCCATCTCGCCGCCCGACACGACGTCGGCGCCATAGCCTTCCTCGGCGAGCAGGCGCAGCACCGCGACATTGGGATTGGCCTTGATCGCATACGCCAGGTGGATGCGGCCGAGCGGCTTCAGCCCCTCGCGAAACACCTGCGCGTGGCGGCGGAAGGTCGCGGTGGAATAGACATAGACCGGCGTCCCCACCTCATCGGCGATACGGGTCAGCGGCACGTCCTCGCAGTGCAGGATGCCGTCGCGGTGGTCGAAATGGTTCATCGGGCGTGGATCGATTCGAATGTTAGTTGGGCGGCAGATCGAAATCGTCGGCGCGCCGCTGTTCGGAATTGCGCAGCAGCTCGTCGCTGCGCTGCGGTCGCTGCTGCGTCGTCGGCGTGATCAGCTGCGCCGGCGTCGGCGTCGCCTTGGCGCCGTAAGGCGCGACCGGCAGCGGCCGGCCCGGCGCGGGCTGCAATTCCTTGGCGGCGCCGCAGCCGGCGAGCACCAGCAGCAGCGAGACGACGGGGACGAAGGCGATCGGACGTTTCATCGCAGACTCTCCCGCGCCGCGGCGATCGCGGCGCGCACATTGGCGGGCGCGGTGCCGCCGAAGCTCGTCCGGCTGGCGACCGAGGCATCGACCGACAGCACGTCGTACAGGCTCTGGTTGACGCGGGGATCGATCGCCTCGAACTCGGCATAGGGCAGTTCGTCGAGCCGCACGCCCAGCTCCTCGGCGCGCTTGACCGCGCGGCCGGTGACGTGATGCGCCTCGCGGAACGGCAGCCCCGCCTCGCGCACCAGCCAGTCGGCGAAATCGGTCGCGGTCGCGAAGCCGCTCTCGGCGAGGCCGCGCATCCGGTCGGTGCGGAAGGTCGCGCTGGCGATCATCCCGGTCATCGCCGCGATCGACAGGCCGAGCAGGTCATGGCATTCGAACACCGGCGGCTTGTCGTCCTGCATGTCCTTCGAATAGGCGAGCGGCAGGCCCTTCATCGTCACCATCAGGCTGGTCATGCAGCCCATGATCCGCCCGGCATGGCCGCGCACCAGCTCGGCGGCATCGGGATTGCGCTTCTGCGGCATGATCGAGCTGCCCGTCGACCATTGATCCGAGAGGGCGACGAAGCCGAACGGCTGCGACGCCCACAGCACGAATTCCTCGGCGAGCCGCGACAGATGCAGCGCGGTCTGTGTCGCCGCGGTGAGATAGTCGAGCGCGAAGTCGCGGTCGCTCACCGCATCGAGGCTGTTGCGCGTCGGCCCGTCGAAGCCGAGCGCGGCGGCGGTCATCGCGCGGTCGAGCGGAAAGCTCGTCCCCGCGAGCGCCGCGGAGCCGAGCGGGCAGAGGTTCATCCGCGCGCGGGCATCGCGGAAGCGCGACACGTCGCGCGCGATCATCTCGACATAGGCCATCAGATGATGGCCCAGCGTCACCGGCTGCGCGGATTGCAGATGGGTGAAGCCCGGCATCACCGCATCGGCATGCGCCTCGGCGCGGGTCAGCAAGGCGTCGGTCAGCGCGGCGAGCGCGCCGAGCACCTGATCGATCGCGTCGCGCACCCACAGGCGGAAATCGGTCGCGACCTGATCGTTGCGCGAGCGTGCGGTGTGCAGCCGCCCGGCGACCGGGCCGATCAGCGCGGCGAGCTTCGCCTCGGTCTGCATATGGATGTCTTCGAGCGCGAGATCCTCGGCAACGCCGTTCGCCTCGTAATCCGCGGCGACCGCGTCCAGCCCGGCATCGATCGCCGCGGCATCCTCGGCCGCGACGATGCCCTGTTTCGCGAGCATCGCGACATGCGCCTTCGATCCGGCGATATCCTGTCGCCACATCCGCTTGTCGAACGGGATTGACGCGTTAATCTCCCGCATCACCGCGGCGGGCCCTTCGGCGAACCTGCCGCCCCACATCGAATTGGAACCGCTCATGCTCCCGGCCTCTTCCACGCGCGTCGCGATCGTCTGTCTCCTGGCGCTCACCGCCGCGGGCTGCGATAGGCAAAGCACGTCCTCCGGGCAAGCGAACGCGCAAGCCGATGCGACCACCGTATCGCCCGACGAGGCGACCGGCACCAGTTCCGGCGCGGCAATCGGCCTCGATCGCAGCCACAAGGGCACCGCGGCGCCGACCACCCCCTTCACCGATGCCGCGGGCAAGCCGGTGACGCTCGCCGCCTTCCGCGGCCAGCCGGTGCTGGTCAATCTGTGGGCGACCTGGTGCGGCCCCTGCGTCGCCGAGCTGCCGACGCTCGAGGCGCTGGCGAAGAGCGGCCATATCCGCATCGCCGCGATCAGCCAGGACAGCGGCGCCGGCGCCGACGTCCCCGCCTTCCTCAAGGCGCATGGCGCGCCGACGCTCGTCCCCTATCACGACAAGGCGATGGCGCTGGCGACGGGCTGGGGCGCGACGCTGCCGACGACGGTGCTGTTCGACGCTGCGGGCAAGGAGGTGTGGCGCTGGAACGGCGGCAACGACTGGAACAGCGCTGCGGCGGCCAAGCTGATCGCCGAGGCGGGGTGAGCCTGATTCGCGGGATGGTGATTGCGTGGGCAGGCAAGCGTGCCCTCGAATGCGGTCCGGCCGGGGAAGGTTGAGGCTCGCTGCCCGCCATCACGTCCGGGCTGGAAAGGCGGGGCTCTGCAGGTGATGTCTCCCTTGGGGAGGGGTGCGCTTCGCCACGCTCAGCGCGAACGGCAATTACATCGGGATCGGCCATCCCCCCGCCGTTAGCCCTGAGCTCGTCGAAGGGCGGGGTTCCGCAGGTTGACTTGCGAGGGACCCACTCGGCGACCCGATATGCGCTTCCAACGCGATCAGCTGAGGGTGACCGCCTCCAGTTTCACCACCCGCGCGATCTGCGGCAGGATCTCCCGCACCGCAAAGTCGTGCAGCTCGGCCGAGCGCGACGTGCTCGCATCCTCGACGACGACCACGTCATAGGACAATTCCCACGCGACGCGCGCCGTCGACTCGACGCCGAAATTCGTCGCGATGCCGGCGATCACCACCGTCTTCACGCCGCGGCGGCGCAGCAGCAGATCAAGGTCGGTGCCGGTAAAGGCACCCCAATGATGCTTGAGCACGACGAGGTCGCCGTCCTGCCGCAGCCCGTCGACCAAGGCGCTGAACGCCGGCGGCGTCCCCTCGGCCGGCAGGCGGGGCTGGTCGACATTGAGGCTCGGCATCGTCTCGGGCGTGACGCCGACGTGGACGAGCACCACCGGCGCGCCCGCCTCGCGGAACCGCGCCGCGAGCGTCTTGCCCGCGGCGACGACGGCGTCGGCGCTGTGCGGCCCCTTGTCGCCGGCAACGATGCCGTCTTGCAGGTCGATGAGGATCAGGGCGGTGGAGCGGGGGTCGAAGGTCGGCATGTCGCGCTCAACCGGCCGCGCCCGCCGCGGTTCCCGGAGAGTCGCAGGGCGAGAGGGCGCGCGGCACCCAGATCGCCGAATCGTCGTCGCCATAGGCCTCCGCCTGCCCGTCGAGCGCGGTGACGCCGACCCAGGCGCAGACGATCGCGTCGAGCATGTCCTCATGCGCCTTGGCGTCGATGCCCGAAGGGCGGTCGGCAAGCGGCGGCAGGCGGTCGGCAAGCCCGTCGAACCGCGTCGCGAGCAGCGCCGCGATCCGCCGCCATTCGGCGTGGAGCAACCCGCGCCGCACCGCGAGCGGTTCGCCCGGCCAGTATTTGGCGCTGTTGCCCGCCTTGTACGGCAGGCGCCGCGCGCCACCGGCGAGCCGCACGAGCGCCGGATGCGGATAGACCTCGATCAGGCCGCCCGCCGGCGCATCCTGCATCCGCAGCGGATATCCCGCCGCAGCGAAGCCGGCCCGCAGCCTGTCGCTCAACGCGCCCGGCCGTTCCGCGCTCGGCGAATGGGTCGCGCAATGCCAGGCGCCGAACGCCCGCGCGATCGCGTTATCCGACGGCCTTCGCGCGGTGATCGGCGTCAGCGCCAGCGGCATGTCGATCGCGACCAGTCCGACCGGCGCTCCCGCCAGCCGCTGCGCCGCATCGAGCAGCGCGGGCACGTCGGGCACCGCCCCGGTCGGGGCGCCGTCCAGCGTCTCGCCATGCGCCAGCGCCAGGAAATGCGCATAGGACGGCGCCACCGCCCGCAACGTCCACCGCCCCGCCTGCCGCACGGCGAGCGCGACGCCGCTCGGCCGCGTCTCCGTCCACGCCGCGTCGATGCCGAGCACGACATCCATGATCAAAGGAGATGGGAAACCGCCGGAACGGCGAAAACTGGATGCCCGACAAGGATTCGAACCTTGATTGACGGAGTCAGAGACCTTGTAGTTACGCTACGGAATGCGTCTCTATTCGGCGGCATGTTGCATCTGTGTTGCATCGGCCTCGTCTGCACTGATTAGCGCCGACTGTGTCGCAAGACCCGCCGACCCTCCCATCACACCAATTTCGAGCTGCGCCATCACCGCCGCGTCATCCTCGACGGCGGCGAACAGATGCCCGTAGGTATCGAATGTCACCTGGATAGACGAATGCCCCATCCAAGTTTGCACGCGCTTCGGAGCGACGCGCTGCTCGATCCACAAGGACGCGGCAGCATGGCGGAAGCTGTGCAGCGTGTATCGCCCCTCCCGCACGATCGCTCCATCCTTCCCGACTACCGCCTCGCCATTCTTCATCCGTGGCGTAGTCACGCCGGCCGCGAGCTGGATAGGCTCCTGGAAGCCAACGACGAGGTTGGGGTGGAAGATCGGCGTCCCTTCACGCGAGGGGAATACCAGCCCCAGATCGGAGCTCGGGCAGATCGCCTTCCATTCCGTCAACGCGGCAACGACAGTCTTCGGCACAGGAATCGTGCGCCAGCCGGCCGCCGTTTTCGGTGGCCCGATGACGTTCTGGAAGTCGGAGCGTTGGTCGACAGTAATAGTCCCGCGCGCCAGATCGACATTGCGCCAAGGCAAGGCCCGCACCTCGGATGCGCGCAAGCCGGCGAACAGCAGCACCAGCAGCAGCGGATAATCCATCGGCCGGGCGTTGCGCGCCGCTTCGATCATCAGCCTCATGTCGGCCTTTGTCGGCGGCAGCACCTTGGCCTGCTCCCGGCGCGCTCGGCGCATGGTGACGCCTCGGCACGGGTTCTTCGCGGTAAAGCCAGTGCGCTCCGCCTCGCTGACGATCGATGTGAGCGATCTGAGAACGCGCGCGACCATCGGCCTAGAACGGCCCTGCTCCAGCAGGCCGTCGCGGTAAGCCTCGACCATAGGCTTGGTCAGCTGGTTCAGCCGTCTGGCGCCAAGGTACGGATTGATGTGAAGCCGCACGTGCTGGCCGTAGGCCGCGATCGTAGAGCGCTCCAGATCCTCGCGCTCGGCACGCGCCAGCCACAGCTTCGCAGCCTCCGCAATGGTGATGCTTTGGCTGTCAGCGGTATGCGTGCCGTGCCGCACCTCATGGCCAGCGGTCAGCTCGAACTCGTCAGCCTCTTTCTTGCGGGCGAACTGCTTTGCGCGTCGCTTACCCTGGCTGTCGCGATAGTCGACTTGCCAAGCCGTTTTTGCCTTCCCGGCCGGCGTCACCCACTCTCTTTTCCTGACGGACATGCACGACTCCTGCGGGAAAACCGCGCCCGCTACAACACGGTTGAGCGCCATACGCAACTTTTGCTTGTATCAATACGCAACTTCTGCGTATATGATGGCATGACCGACAAAACCTCCATCGCGACGGCGCTCTATTCCCGCCAGCAAGTGGCGCGGCTTACCGGGATAGACGACTCGACCCTCAACTATTGGATGCGCGAAGGCGTGCTCCTGCCAGCCGAGGGCGGCACCGGCCGCGGGCAACATCGCCGTTTTGCGTATCATCAGGTCAACCTTGCCCTGCTACTCGATCAGCTCCGCGGGTTCGGTGTGTCGCTGCCGGCGATTAAGCGCTTAGCTGAGCGGTTTCATGATGCGGTCGCGTTCTTTGATGCGTCTGGCTTAACTCGTCAGAACAATGACCTTGCCTTTGACATTATGCTGCTGAGGCAGCGTGTTGCATCGCAGGGGCATGAAACGTTCAGTATCTTCGATGACTATTTCGAGAAGCACCTAACCGTCTTCCCGTGGCTTCGCACCAAGCAATTTGAGCGGGGTCAGCGCCATTATAAATATACCGATGCCGTAGTTTCCTTGGACGAGGCGCTTGAGCTCAAGAAGCTTGGCCACCTTGTTTATGGTCGCGAGCCTGACCTTGCATACGACGTTTACGATAGCGAGGTCGAACGGCTGCTTCGTATCGATGTGGCGTCCTACTTCAAGGCGCGGTCCTACTGGACTGCAATAATGTCCATAGACCAACCGTCCCCGGATCAGGTTGATGAAAGCTACTACTCTGCCCTGTCGTTCTACCGCGACGCAGAAGGCGAGTGGCAGCTAGCCGCCGGCGATCCGTCGTCTGACATGCGCAGCTACGTCGGCGTCTACCTCGAGCGCCTGACCGCAGAAGCGTGGGCTAAGTTATGAGCCCCGCCGATGAACAAATCGTGCCGCAAACGGGAACGAGCCGTGACCGCAATCCTGTCCTCGCGGATGATCTGCTGAGCGGCGCCAGTGCCGCAGCGGCTTACCTCGGCATCGGTCGGAGCGCCGTCTATCACCTGACCGAGGGCGGGCATCTGCCAGTCACCCGGAAGGGAAGGCGGCTGTTCTACCGCAAGAGCGAGCTTGACCGCGCTTTCTCGACGGGTGCGGTATGACTGAGTTGCGCACTATCACCATGGAAAGCGAGCCGATGCCGTTGGGCCACGGCCGTGCTGTCATCTTCCGGCTGATCGATGGTCAACTTGAGGCGGAATGGAAGCCCCGTATCCCGCATGGGCCTTGGGCGAGCCGGCTTCTGCCTGCCTACCGGCGCGCGCGTCAGGAGTTCCTGCGCCGGGTCGCGCTCAAGACCGGGCTGAACATGCTGGTGGTGGAGCTATGAGCCGCCTCGACAGCGCCGACTTGGCGCGCATCGTCACCAGCATCCGCGACCGCTACCCCGTGTCGGGTGTGGCGACCAAGGCTGGCGTAAAGCTGCACCGGGCGGGCAACGAGTTGAAAGGCTGCTGCCCGTTCCATAGCGACAACACACCATCGTTCACGATCTACGCAGATGATCGCCGGGCGCATTGCTTCGGCTGCGCCTGGTCGGGCGACGTGCTCGACTTCGTGCAGCAGGCCTATGGCGTAAAACTGCGCGGCGCGATCGACATGCTCGACGGTGGCGCGCTTCGCCAGCTCGAACAGCAGCGTGCGCCGGCCAAGCCGAAGGCGGACCTGCGGCCGGTGGCGCAGCGGATCATCAACGAGTCCGCGCCGATCAAGGGAACGCCTGCGGAGGCCTACCTGCGGTCTCGCGGCATCACGATGGATCTGCCGCACACGCTGCGGTTCGCGCGCCTCACGCCGCCCCAGATTGAGGGTAACGGGCTCCTGGCGGCGAATGGCCCTGCCCCGCTGCCCGCGTTGGTCGCGATCGTCACGGATGCGGCAGGCGAGTTGCTTGGGCTGCAACGAACCTACCTGACGGAAGACGGCCAAAAGGCTGTCACCCGACCGACCGAAACGGACCGCAAGCCGAAGGTCAAATACAGCCTCGGGCACGTTGCCGGCGGATCGATCCAGTTGGGGCCGCCCGCCCCTAGCATGCTGGTGACGGAAGGCTTGGAAGACGGCCTGACACTAGCGCAGATGCTGGGTCGGTCTGTCTGGGTCGCGGCGGGCACGTCGATGCTACCACAGATGGCATTTGCCGACGTGACGCGCGCGATCGTAATCGGAGCTGATGGCGACGCGGCCGGCGAGGCAGCAGCGCAGAAAGCGCAGGCGGTGTTCATCGCCGGGGGTTTGCATGCGCGGATCACCCGCCCCCGCGCGCCACACAAAGACTTCAACGCTCAGCTGATGGAGGCGATCAATGGGTGACGTTCTGCGTCCCGCCGCCTGGGCGGATAAGGAAGCCGCGGAGTTGCTTGAAGCGCTCCGCGAGCACAGCACGACCATTTGGGATCATCATCCGAAGAACCCTTACCGTGATCGGTTTGCTGAGCCGCGCAGGAAAGGCTTCCCCGATGCAGTATGACGCGAGCAACAGCGTCGATAAGTCGCCGGCCCTAGCAGATGAACTCGATGACGTTTCCTCCGCAGCTGAGACGAACCGGCCCGTATCTGCAAAGCCGATGATCCAACTCCGAGCCGGCGAGCTGCATGTCACTGCCACTCTCGCAGAAAGCGCTCTTATCAGGGCCGGCGCTCCGCTATACGTCCGCGGCGGCATTGTTCGCCCGGCTGTAGACGACATGCCTGCTTCGCATGGCCGCCGGACGAAGGTGGCGCGGCTATGCCAAGTCGACGGCAACATGTTGGTCGACCACCTCTCCCGCGTCGCAGACTGGACGAAATGGAATGAGCGCAAGAAAGGTCTGGTCGCCACTGACCCGCCGCGCGACGTAGCTCTGACGATTTTGTCCCGCGATGGAGAATGGCGTTTGCCCCGCCTCGCGGGTGTGATCACGACTCCGACGTTGCGGCCAGACGGCACAATCCTTTCCGAGCCTGGCTATGATGAGGCCACGCAGTTGCTGCTGTTGAACCCACCTTCGATGCCTGCAATTAGCGAGGCGCCAACTCGGGGTCAGGCGCTTTCAGCATTGGCTTTCCTAGATCAGCTGCTCGATGAATTTCCCTTTGTGGATGCTGCTAGCCGGTCCGCGGCACTCTCCGGGCTTATTACTCCGGTGGTTCGTGGAGCGATGCCCGTGGCGCCCCTCCATGCCACCACCGCTCCGGTCGCGGGCTCGGGCAAGAGCTACATCATCGACCTTGCCTCCGCGATCAGCACTGGCGAGCGAGCGCCCGTGATCGCCGCGGGACGTAACGAGGAGGAGACAGAAAAACGGCTCGGTGCAGCTCTGCTGAACGGTCAAGCCATTGTCTCAATCGACAACGTCAACGGTGAGCTTGGCGGGGACGCCCTATGCCAGATGATCGAGCGCCCAGTGGTTTCGGTCCGCCCGCTTGGAGTCTCGAAGCTGGTCAAAATCGAAAGTCGCGCGACAACGTTTGCGACTGGCAATAACATTCAATTGGTCGGTGATATGACGCGCCGCACACTGCTTTGCTCCTTGGATCCGAACATGGAGCGGCCGGAGCTGAGGACGTTCCAAGCGAGCCCTTTTGATGAGGTGCTTCGCAACCGAGGGAAATACGTCGCAGCGGCGTTGACGATCGCACGTGCTTACGTGGCGGCAGGATTTCCGGGTCTGCTTCCTTCCCTTGCGTCGTTCGAGGATTGGAGCCGGTTCGTCCGCTCGCCTCTCGTTTGGTTGGGTCGGGCTGATCCCGTTGAAACGATGGACAAGGCTCGGGCAGAGGATCCGGTTATCGCTACGCTTTCGGGCGTGCTTACCGCGTGGCATGGTGCGGTCGGATCGTCACCGCGAACTACCGGCGAGATCAAAGAAGCTGCCGAGCTGCGCGACACGTACAACGGCAACATCAATGGTATCCTTCGTGAGGCACTGGCTGAGGTAGCCGATGACAAGCGCGGAGGCATTGACGCCAAGCGACTTGGGCGCTTCCTGTCACGGTATCAGGGCAGAATCGTGGAAGGCCTCAAGGTTCTGGCTGGCGAAGATGCGCATGCCAAACAGAAGAACTGGCGGGTCGTTCGTGCCTAACTCGGCTACTCCACAACCTCAAATGTTGGCTCCTTAAGCGCGCGGCGAGACGACGCGACGAATGTTGAGGCAAGTGTTTCGCCTTCCTTGGCCAGAGCAGTGGCTTGCGTCGCGACTAGGACGGCCGCCCCTTCTATCGCCGCTGACAATGCCTCCGCCCGCGGGCTGGCCACCCACGCGACTGCGCCCCTAAGCAGCGGTCCTTGGTTCGATGATTGCTCGACAGGGAGAGCCTCCATTTCCCGCCGCATGTTGCGATACTCTTGGACCAACTCAAACAAGCTTGCATAGCGGCGAGAGTAAAGCGCGAGTTGCGCGGCATAGCTCCCTTCGCCCCCATCGATATAAATCGACACTTCAGCGGGCGTGACGACGACCTCGCCATCAGCCTTTATGCCTATCGGATGCCGTATCCAGCGCCAGCTCTCAATCCTCGCATCGGTAGGCCAGTCTTCGGGGCGCGGAGCGTTAAACGCTGTTACCATCTGATCTACGCTAGCGAGCATGCCCCGCAGTTTAAGAGCGAGGAAATGAGTCGCGGCGACTTTTGCACCTCGCTCATGCGCCAGCCGATCCCTCTCCGGTCGCCCGGCCAGGACCACGGCTGCGATGATACCGCACCCTGTGAGCAGACCACTGACCCAATCTGCAACCGATCCCCAATCAACTGACGATGCGCATGGCATAAGCGCGAGAACTCCGTTTGCGGGTATAAGCGGGTATAAGCGGGTAACTTCTCAGCCACATGTGGAATTTTCGCAGTCCTTCCCTTTGCTAAATCCGAGGCAGCGGTCGGGATGATACCCGCATAACCCCTGACGTGCCCCCCGTTTCTTCATCCACCTGGAACTAGAGACCGGCCCTTGGAGGGACGGACGGAATGAAACGGAA